>JAZUID010000016.1:0-179178 GCA_045642065.1 Acutalibacteraceae bacterium | reverse complement strand
ATCATCGTAAACACCACCAATAATTTTGCCACGATAATAAATGATGTATTCTCCCATCATTGCTTTATGTGTAATGTCATTTAGTTCTGACAATTGTTCTAATAAAAAATCTAAGTATTCTTTACTTGATGCCATTTTGTTTTCGTCCCTACAAATTATGATTTATCGTTTGGTAAATGCCGCAATTTCCTTTTCCAAGAGTTTAAAAACATTTGCGACAAGAACCCGTCTGCTATGGCGTGATTAAGTCGTACGGTAACCGGCATCAAAAGCCGTCCGTTTTCTTCTCTGTATCTTCCCCAATTGATAATAGGCGAAAAGTATAAATACCCGTCAGGCAATTCGATATTTAAAGAATCGTAAGAAAGCCACGAAATATAGGAAGCATCAAACCAGTTCGGGTGATTTCCCGCATCAAGCCCGTATTCTCTCGTTTGTTTCGCTTTTTCGATGTCCCCCGTTGCGTTTTTATAAAACAGTTCATAATTTTCGTCATACACCGAATAAACAGGCGTGCAAGTTTCAGTGTCCTCGTGGAAAACATAATGAGTCGGATTGATTACATCATAGCAAATAAGTGTATCGGTTTGCCACAAATATCCCATCTTGTAATCGTCCCGAGAATTTAAAACCTTTGATAGAATATACAAAAAGTTTATATAAAATTTTGTGTTCGTTTCTTTTGAATACTCAAAGAGTGCCGTGACATCAATTCTCGAAGTCATGGAAACGGAGCATTTGCAGTCTTCCGAAAAATGCTTAAAAACACCTTTTCGGTAGTAATTTTCTTTGTCTATTACTTTATAATTTGACATATATTATTCCTCTTTTGGATTTCGATTATCACGACAAAACAAATTTGTCAGTAAAAAAAGTCGGCATCTTTGATTTACAAAAATGCCGACTTTTATCATTTGGTGCCGGTGGCCGGACTCGAACCGGCACGGTATCGCTACCGGTGGATTTTGAGTCCACTACGTCTGCCAATTCCATCACACCGGCAAAGATATGACTCACATATTATACAACAATAACTCAATAAAAGCAAGCACTTTTTTATTACATAGATGCTTTTATTTTAAATAAACCATGTTTGTTACAATAATAATATATATACTCTGTTCTGTTCTTTTTAAATAACGCCTGAGCCGGACCTTCGGGATAGAGTTTTTTTATCTCAAAACCGTCATCCTTTACCGCTATTATGAACGAAATGTAATGATCTTTTTGCATAGGATGCGTAAGATAACAATAAAATTCGTCTTCAACACTTTCAATATTAAGCGCATGATTTTTATCTGCTTCTTCGGGCAATATATTCGGCAAAACAATGCCACAACAAGTAACAACGGCTTCTCCTACCGAAGTAATAACATTGCCACAAATAGGACAAACATATAATTTAATACGTTTTATATTTGCCGATTTATTAGTATTAGTAATACTTTTACCCAGCATTAGTTCAGAAACAGATAGACCAAGTGCTTTACCCAAAGTTTCTAAAATGGTAATATCGGGGTATCCCCTTCCCGTTTCCCATTTAGATATCGTTTTATCACTAACGCCAAGCTTTTGGGCAAGCTCTAATTGTGTTAATTTAGAATTTTCGCGATATTCTTTAATTATAGCACCGGTTACATATTGATCCATAGTTTCTCACCTTTTAAGTTTATAAAACAAGTATAAAAGATATAAAAAATGTTTGCAACCTACTATTAGTAGATATTCTTATTAAATAAAAAGAAAAGGTAGCAGATTTATTTAAAATCTACTACCTTTTTTGGCGGAGAAGAGGAGACTCGAACTCCTGCACCGGGGTTTAGCCGGCCTACGCCCTTAGCAGGGGCGCCTCGTCACCAACTTGAGTACTTCTCCAAATTGATATACGGTGTAAAACTGTTAAATTGATTAAATGGCGGAGAGGAAGGGATTCGAACCCTTGGCTCTTGCGAGTCACTGGTTTTCAAGACCAGCTCCTTAAACCGCTCGGACACCTCTCCATAGGCGACCTAAATATTTTAACATAATAATAATTAAAAGTCAACAATATAACACAAGTTTTAAAAAAATATTGACAACTTTAAAATTTGTGTTTATAATACAAAGGTAAATCAGAGTAAACGCTTGTGCGTGAAGTGCCAAATGGACGGGGAGTTGCTGTTTGGACGAAGCTTTATTGCGCGGTACAGGTGTTGCATCCCGCTGACATAATAGCTAAAGTGTTATACTTCCCTATTATTCGTTAGTTTGGATGAGGGAGGTATTTTTTTATGAAAAATGATAAAGTATTTAAAATTTGTTTTACCGGTATTATGATCTCGCTTAATGTTGTACTTCAACTATTTGGTTCAATAAACTTTGGATCGTTAAAAATCAGTACTGCATTATTTCCTTTAATTGTTTTGGCTTTCTACATGCCCCTTACTTGGTCGCTATTGGGCTCATTTTGCGGTTCAATATTGTTTCAAGTATTATCGTACGGTTTTGCAGTTGACAGCATTTTATGGGCAATTCCACCGGTAATCTTCACACTTTGTATTTGGGCTTTTCCTAAAAGGAAATATTTGAAATATTTTGCGGCGCCTATTGCAGGTATTATATTGACGTTTGCAAATACTGCGATTGATGAGATTTGCAGAATAATCGGCTATTATTATCAAGGTCTGATAATTACACTTGTTGTTAGATTACCGATAACATTGATTGTTTCAACAATTTTTGGAATTGTTGTTATTGGTTTAAAATCAAAAATTAAATTATAATAAAAAGGATGCACTTTATTGTGCATCCTTTTATTTTGCTTATTTTTTAAGTTTTAGAGCTTTTAGTGCTTTTTCGGCAATATCCTTACCTCTAAGGCCAAACTCGTCTAAAAGGTCATTAGCGGGGCCGGAATGACCGAATGTATCATATACACCAACTTTAACAACGGGTACAGGATAATTTTCGCTCAACAATTCGCTAACAGCGCCACCAAGGCCACCGATAACCGAGTGTTCTTCGGCAGTAACGATAGCGCCGGTTTCTTTTGCGGCTTTTAATACAATTTCATTATCGAGCGGTTTAATTGTTGCCATATTGATAACGCGTGAGCTTATTCCCTGCTCTTTCAAAATATCATGGGCTATGAGTGCTTCGTTAACCATAAGTCCGGTAGCAATAATTGTTAAATCACTACCCTCTTTAAGTTCTACACCTTTACCGATTTTAAAATCATAATCTTCGTCAAATATAACGGGAACAGCTAAACGGCCAAATCTCATATAAACAGGGCCGTCATTATCAAGTGCTGCAAATACAGCTTTTTTTGCCTCGGTTTCGTCGGCAGGGTTAATAATAGTCATATTAGGTATTGTACGCATTAGTGCAATATCTTCGCAACATTGGTGGGTTGCACCGTCTTCACCTACCGAAATACCGGCGTGAGTAGCACCGATAACAACATTTAGATGTGGATATCCGATAGCATTTCTAACTTGTTCGAATGCGCGACCGGCCGCAAACATTGCAAAGGTACTGACAACGACCTTTTTGCCCGTAGCTGCAACACCGGCAGCAATACCCATTAAGTTTTGTTCTGCAATACCGCAGTCGTAAAATCTTTCGGGAAATGCTTTTTTAAACATGCCCGTTTGAGTAGCAGCTGCAAGGTCCGCATCCATTACAATAAAATCATCTCTTTTAGTGCCAAGTTCAGCTAATGCATTACCATAGCCAACACGAGTAGCAACTTTTTTTATTTCAGCCATAATACATTATCCTCCCTTATGCTTCTAATTTTGCAAGATGAGCTTTTAATTCTTGCATTGCTTGATTGTATAATTCTTCATTTGGTGCGGCACCGTGCCAGTTAACGGCGTTTTCCATATATGATACGCCTTTACCCTTAACGGTTTTTGCAATAATTGCAACCGGCTTATTAACGGATTTTGCTTCATTAAATGCGGCTTCAATTTCATCAAAATCGTTTCCGTCAATAACAATTGTGTGCCAATTAAAAGCTTGGAACTTTTTATCAATCGGTTGTGCTGAGTTAACTTCATCTAATGTACCGTCAATCTGCAGATTATTATTATCAATAATAGCGGTTAAATTTGAAAGTCCTTTATTTCCGGCAAACATTGCAGCTTCCCAAACTTGACCTTCTTCTAACTCACCGTCACCTAAAATTGTATAAACATTAAAGCCACTATTATAATGCTTTGAAGAAAGCGCCATACCGCAAGCAGCGGATATGCCTTGACCTAAAGAGCCAGAAGACATATCAACACCCGGAATATGTTTCATATCGGGGTGACCTTGTAAAATTGAACCGATTTTTCTTAAAGTCTTCAGTAAAGAAACGTCAAAATATCCGCGATGTGCCAATACAGAATAAAGTGCCGGCGCACAATGGCCTTTAGAAAGAACAAATCTATCTCTATTATCCATTTTAGGATTAGCAGGATCAATATTCATTTCTTTAAAGTAAAGATAGGTTAAAATATCAGTACAAGAAAGCGATCCTCCCGGGTGACCTGATTTTGCATTGTAAACACCTTCAATAATCCCAATTCTGACTTTTGTGGCAATTATTTCAAGGTCTTTTTTTAATAATTTGTCCATTTTTCAGTTCCTTTCTAAGACATTAATTATTTTTAATTTCTTCTAAAAAGTCGGTAAAATACTCAGGAAGTTCAGAAGAAAATTCAATATATTTTTTTGTGGTAGGATGAATGAATCCGATTTTTTTAGCGTGTAAGCATTGTCCGTTAAGCTTAGTAATAACCTTTTTGGGACCGTAAACATCATCGCCGGCAACCGGATGGCCTATATACGCCATGTGAACTCTGATTTGATGAGTTCGACCTGTTTCAAGCTTTAATAACAAATGCGAAAATTTACCGTAATCATTTATTACTTCATAATGCGTAACGGCAGGTTTGCTGTTAGTGTTTATAACAGCCATTTGCTTGCGCTTAATAGGATGGCGGCCAATTGGAGCATCAACGGTACCGCAGGCTTGATTGAATCCACCATAAACTATCGCTTCATACTCCCGCGTAAAAGAATGCGCGGCAATTTGTTCGGCTAAAAAATTATGTGCAGAATCGTTTTTTGCAACAATCAAAAGTCCGCTTGTATTTTTATCAATTCTATGTAAAATACCGGGGCGCAAAACACCGTTTATGCCGGAGAGTGATTTCCCGCAATGCCACATTAAAGCATTTACAAGAGTACCGCTATAATTACCGGGGGCCGGATGAACAACCATACCTTTAGGTTTGTCAACAACTAAAAGGTCGTTATCTTCATAAACAATATTAAGCGGAATGTTTTCCGGCTCAATAGTAGCGGAAACAGGATCCGGCAGTGTTACCTCTACCCTGTCTCCATTAACTAAATTTGCCTTTTTAACGGCTTTTTCACCATTTAGCAATACAAAACCTTCGTTAATGACTTTAACGGCATGAGAACGGCTTATATTGCAAATTTCAGATACAAAAACATCAAGGCGGCATTTACTGCTGCCTTGATACATACTTTCATATTTTTTCATTTTCGTTTTCTTGCAATTTTTTGCGTTTTTTAATTGACTCCTGCAGAGTATCAATTATAAAGTACAATACTAATAATCCGGCACCGATACAAACAGCAATATCCGCAACATTAAATACCGGAAATTGTTTAAAGAAAGCAAATTGTAAAAAGTCAACAACATTACCGCCTCTGAAAATGCGGTCTATCATATTTCCAATACCGCCGGCAAGCATTAACGAAATCGACCAAAAAATAAGTTTGTTTTTCAGACCGTATTTAATAAGCAGTGCAATGCAAACAAGCATTATTACGAGTGTAATTGACAACAGCGCCCAAGTATAACCCGATAGCATGCCCCAAGCACCGCCACGGTTATGAATATATGTTAAATCAATTATTCCGCTTAATAGTTTTGAGGACTCACCTAATGTATAATGAGTCATTACAAAAATTTTTGAATATTGGTCTGCAATTATAACAGCCACACTGCAAATAATTGCTAAAATAAAAGACAGCAAATTATTCCCTCCAAAATCAGAGATCTTCGTCTTCGGTTACAGGCTCGGTTTTAATATCAAATCCTGTGTCGTTGATTTCAAAATTATCATCTAAATCTTCATTGATAATCTCTTCGGTTACTGCTTCATTAATATCTTCCGCAACATCTTCTTCGATAGTAGGTTCATCGTAAGCTTCTGTTTCTTTCTTGACAGTATTAGCAGTATCGCTTGTCAAAAATTCTTGTGCATCGGGTTGCTTTTCAAAATCAAATGTTAAAATTTTAGCTATTTCTTCAGGATTTGTGGGAACAACATCAGGAATATTTTTAATTATGTCAAGATGAGCTTTATACTGCTTACTGATTTCAGATTTAAAAGCAACAATTTCTAATTTTAATTTGTCAAAAAGCATTTGTTGGCGTTTAATAGAATCTTCAGTACCGGCAGAAATGACAGATGCTTTATTTTTTAATTTTTCAATATCCTTTAAAAGTTGTTTTTCAGCCTCGGCTTTGCGAGCTGCAAAATCAGTTTCAAAGTTTTCAAAAGCGCGCTTACCTTCTGCGTTAATAGAATCAGCTTCAGCTTTAGCAGCAGCTAAAACCTCTTCGGCCTTTTCTTTTGCTTTGCCAACAATTTCATCGGCCAATTTTTGCGCACTTAATAAAACCGATTGAATGCTGTTTTGTGATTTTTTCAGTTCATCGTTTTCAGCAGTTAACTCCTCAACCTTTGTTTTTAAGGCGAGAGTAACGCGTTCATACTGGTCGTAATCCTCTTCTATTCTGTCTAATAATTCATCTACTTCTTCAAGTTTGTAACCGCGTGCAGCTCGCGTGAATTTATAGTCCTTGATTTCATTAGAATTTAACATAATTATTAGTCCCCTTTATATGTATTTTTTATACTGTAAAACAATACGGCCTTTTTTAGTAGTATTGTCAACAC
This sequence comes from Acutalibacteraceae bacterium, assembly GCA_045642065.1. GTDB lineage: Bacteria > Bacillota > Clostridia > Oscillospirales > Acutalibacteraceae > UBA737. The sequence goes on along the minus strand of JAZUID010000016.1, from coordinate 172,210 downwards.
TAATAATAGTAAATTTACCTTTGCCCCTTATTGAAAGATTAGCGCCGTTTTGAACTGAAACGGTGCATTTTTTAGTTAAAAATGAGTTGATATTTACGCGCCCGTCGTTAATGAATTCCTGCGCCGTTGCCCTTGATACACCACCAAGAGCCGAAACAACTGAATCCAACCTATTAGAAGAAACGGTTGCAGAAAGCTCAGTAAATTTGTCTGTTTGCGGTAACGGACCTTTATAATCGCTTTCTAAGGTAACTCCGACTCTGCCGATTTTTGAAATTTGTGTTAAAACAAAGTTGGCAATATCAGTTTTGAAGAATGCAACGGCTTTACCTTCGCCGACTAAAATATCACCAATGCTTTCACGTGTAATCCCCAGTGCCATTAACGACCCCAAAAAATCACGATGAGAAAGCTTATCACAATTTCTGTAATTAAAAGAAATCGTCGTTATGGGATAAATTGGATTTTCAAACCAATCAGGATAGCAACAAAGCAAAGTTCTTTGGGCGCTATCGTAGCCGCCGTAAAAAGAAAAGTTTTTAGTCTTATGCTCTAAACGGTTTAAAGCAACACTTGCTTCTTCGGCAGATAAAAAGCCTAAAAAGCAAGGCTTATTTTTAGAAACCGATTGATTAAAAGTGTCTTCAATGCGCGGAATTAAAGAGTTAGAATCCATTAAAAATAGGATTTTGTTGTATTAAACTCATCAAGCATCAGTTCGCCCATAACATCAACATTATGCGGAACTATAATGAAAGTGCTGTTTGCTACCTTACGCATATTTCCGTTGTTAGCATAAGCAGCACCGCTTAAAAAGTCAATAATGCGACGTGAAGTTTCGCGATTTGCAGCCTCAAGGTTTAACACAACTGTTTTTTTATCGTTTAAATGGTCGGCGATTGAAGTTACATCTTCAAACCTCTCAGGTTTAACAAGTACAACCTGCATAGCGTTAGGATTAAAACTAACGGTTTTAGATTTACCGCCACCTAAAATATGTGCGCTTTCTCTTTTGGAAGATTCATCTTCATTGCGTTCAAAAAAGGCTTTCTTTTTTGGTTGATCTTCAATATCATCAACAAAGTTATCGTCATACTCGTCTTCTTCAGGTATGCTCATAATATTTTTAATACTATCAAATAATCCCATATTATCACTCCATTAATTTTTTTGTGGATAAAAGCGTTCGCCAAATAGCGATGTACCGATTCTTACAAGATTAGCACCTTCACTAACTGCAACATCATAATCCGACGACATACCCATTGAGAGAATGTCCATATTTATATTATCTATATTTTTGGCCGATATGTCAACAAATAGATTATACATTTTCTTAAAATATTTGCGATTATTTTCTTTTTCATTGCAAATTGGCGGTATAGCCATTAGTCCTTTTACCAAAATATTTGGCAAAAGTGCAATCTTTCTTAAATTTTCTTCAAGTTCGTTTGGCTTAAAACCGTATTTAGTTTCTTCCTCGCCTATATTAACTTCAAGTAAAATATTGACAATAATATTTTTCTTTTGTGCTTCCTTAGAAATCGCTTCTGCTAATTTGTAAGAATCAACCGATTCTATCATTTCGACTCTTCCGACAATATCTTTAACTTTATTTGTCTGTAAATGACCGATAAAATGTTTGTGGACCGGTATAACATCGTTTTCTTTAGAAATTAACTCTTGAACGCGGTTTTCGCCAATATATTTAATGCCTGATTTAATTGCAAAGTTAATCAGTTCGGCATCAACCGTTTTTGTTGCCGCAAGAATAATAATATCATCAAATTTTCTGCCGCTGTGTTTTGCGGCGAGTTTGATATTTTCCTTTATTGTTTCATAGTTGCCTAAAAAATTATCAGTTAACGACTTTTTTATCATACAATCGCTTTCCTTTCACAACTACATCATCATATAATCTTAAAACATTCCCGTCGCTTGTCTCTTGTTTGCAAATAATGTATTCATCATTTGAATATAACACATTAACAGGAACAAAGTTGATTTGAATGCCGGTCAAAACATAAACACCGGTTTTAGAATTCAGAACTCTTAAAGCGCTTTTTTTAATTTTTAAACCTTTATATTGTTTACTGATAATTGTCATAGGTCCATTACGAATTTTTGCTGATTCAGCGCTCATTTCATCACATTTTAAAACGATAACTGCCGTTTGGTTGACTTTAGAAGGATTTATAGATGCAACAGTTGCTGAAATTGTAGGGTTAGATTTGATGTTAGTTGAAACTTTGACATTTTCACCTAAAGTATATTTATGACTTTGACTAATCGAAATTTCGGCTGCAACATACCATTCGTAATCTGATACAATTTTTCCGATTTTTTCATTTGTCTCTTCACTCGGCTTTATATTTTCTAAATCTTCGGGAGATAATATACCAATGTTTTCCGGTTTTAAAATATTTTCATATCCGTCAACTGTTGATACAAAATAGCCCGAAATCGGTGCATTAACGCTGTCAATGGGGTTAGGCAGATTTGCCGACAAATTTGCAAGTTGCTCATTTAAGGCTTGTAATTGAGCGCTAAAATCGGAATCAACACCGGTAACAACATTTCTTCTGTTAAGATAAGAAAGTAAATGAGTAACGCTCTCATCACTTTTTGTAAAATTACCGGCAGAACAATCCTTAACCAAATCAAAAACAGAATCTTTAACTTTAGAATTGATTAGTTCTAAATCGGTAGCTTCTAAATTATTATATTTTTGAATTTCCTCAATATCGGCAATTTTGCTTTTTAAACTGTCAATTTGTGAAACGGTAATTGAGGCGTTTTCATCACTATAAACGGTTGCAATTACACCGGCTTTTGAAACACGCTCACCATCGGCTGTTGCAAAGTGTAATACACCGCGCTCTGAACTGTCAAGAACGGTTTCTTGCCTGATTATATAACCGTTTATATCAAGACCGTCTGTCATAGTATAATAAAGTGCGGTTTCGGTAGTGATTGGTTTATAGAAGGAAGAATATAATTGATGAAAAATAAAAACAAAAACAAGTGTTACTAAAAAAACACGTAATGCTTTTCCTGATTTCACTTTAATCTTCCTCCTTTAAAAAATTATTTATTGTGTTAAAAATATCATTTTCAAAATTATCATTAGTATCATGATAATACCAGTTAATATCGGTGTCTTTTCTAAACCAAGTAAGCTGGCGTTTTGCGTATCTTCTTGTTTGCGTTTTCAGGTTTTCAGTCGCAGTTTCTAAACTACATTCACCGTTTAAATAAGGATAAATTTCTTTATGGCCTATTGCTTGAAAGGCGCCTTTGTTGTTTGCGTAATTAAGTGTTGCTTTTGCTTCATTAACTAACCCGTTTTTAAGCATAGAATCAACACGGTCGTTAATTTTGTTATAAAGCAAATCACGGTTTTCGTAACTAATACCGATTTTTAAAAAATTAAACGGGCTTGGATTTTTATGTGAAAGTTCATTTTGTTTAGATACCGAAACACCGCTTTGCAGGTAAACTTCAAAAGCACGAACAATTCTTTTCTTATCATTTGGTTTTAGTTTTTGTGCTGAAACGCTATCAAATGTTGACAATTCTTTAAGCATTTCTGCACCGCCAAAATTGTCGTACTTTGCTTCAAGTTCTTTTCGCAATTTTATATCGGTTTCACAATCTGCAAATGATAAATTCTCAGTAAAGCTTTTAAAGTATAGTCCCGTGCCACCGACAAAAATCGGCAATTTGCCGCGCGAAATTATTTCATTTGCCGTTTTTGTTGCAAGTTTAACATACTCAGCAACCGAAAAGCTATCTGTTAAATTCAAAAATTCAAATAAATGATGTTTAACCTTGGCTTTTTCTTCATTTGACGGTGCGGCAGAAGCAACATGAATGCCTTTATAAATTTGCATTGAATCTGCAGATACAATTTCACCGTTAAATTTTTCAGCTGTTTTTATGGAAATATCGGTTTTGCCCGAAGCGGTCGGTCCAACGATAAATAGGATTTTGTTGCTCATTGAATTCTACCAAATTTCTTTTCAAGTTCGGCTTTTTTAATTTCAAATGCAACCGGTCTGCCATGAGGACAGTACATAATATCGTTATCATTTAAAACGCGCTCAGCTAATTGTTGCATCTCGCTAAGTGAAGTTGAGCTTCCTGCCTTAATAGCGGCTTTGCAAGCAACAGTATGATACAAATTATCTAACTTTTCAATTTGAACAGTTGCACTTTTTCTAAGAGAAAATGCAACTTCTTCTATCAAACCGTCAACATCCGAAATAGAAAGATTCGACGGCATTGAACGAACGACAATGGTTTGGTTTCCGAAATCTTCAACATCAAATCCGTTATCATTAAGTAAATCAATATTATCAATAATTGTATCGTAATCTGTTGCGGTCAGAGTAATGTGGGCAGGGGTTAGTAATTCTTGAATTCCCGCTTTTACTCCATTTTTTAAATTATTGAAGTTAATTCTTTCGTGTGCGGCATGCTTATCAATTAAAAATATGCTGTTGCCCTTTTCGGCAACAATATAGGTTGAAAATACTTGACCGATAACTTTAACAAAATCATTTTGCTCTTTAATTATCGGTTTTTCTTCAACAATTTTCTCATTATGTAAAGATGAATTTTCAACTTCAGGTAATTTTATATCTAAAAAGTTTGAAGAGCCTGCACGCAAAAAATCCACTTTGTTACTTTCGGTTTTATAATTGCTATTTGTAATAACAGGTTCTTTTTTTGCGGTTTCAGTAATAATTTGAGCTCTGTATTGTTCGGAGGTTATACGGTCAAAGGACTGAAACTCTTTTTGTTTAACGCTAATTTCGGGTCTTGTGTCGCCTTTAATAATTGCAGATTTTACAGCGGCATAGACTGCATCAAAAATGCGCTTTTCATCTGAAAATCTAACTTCTGTTTTTGCCGGATGTACATTTACATCAACCGTTTCATAAGGTACACCGATTTTTAAAACAAAACCGGGATATTTACCAACCATTATACTGTTTTTGTAAGCTTGTTCTACGGCCGCCATAACAGTTCCGGATTTAACAAATCTGCCATTTAAAAAAGTAAATTGATGATTTCTTGTTGCATGGCATGCAAATGGCTTGCAGATAAGACCGTTTACTGTGATGCCGTTTTCATTATAGTCAACTTCGGTTAAATTTGCAGAGAAATCACGCCCTAAGACGCTATAAACCGCATTTTTAAGGACATTATCCCCTGCGGTTGACAACATAGTTTTTCCGTCCTTAATATATTTAAATGATATTTCTGGGTGAGATAGTGCAATTCTATCAATAACAGCTGAAACAGCATTCCCCTCTGAAACATCTTTCTTTAAGAACTTCATTCTCGCAGGAGTATTAAAGAACAAATCACGAATAATGATGGTTGTGCCGTCCGGACAACCGTCATTATCAAATGCAAACTCTTCCCCGCTTTCAATTATATAATGACTTCCAAAATCTTCATCAACCGTTTTAGTATAAAGTTCAACTTTTGCAACACTGCTAACCGCCGCTAAAGCTTCGCCACGAAAGCCTAATGTTGCAATACTATTAAGGTCAGTTTCGGAGTTGATTTTACTTGTAGCATGGCGCAAAAATGCCGTAGGAACATCGGTGTGTTCTATGCCGCAACCGTCATCAGTAACGCGCATATAAGTAATTCCGCCGTGCATTATTTCAACAGCAACAGAAGTAGCGCCCGCATCTATTGAGTTTTCAACAAGTTCTTTAATAACAGAAGCCGGCCTTTCGACAACTTCGCCTGCCGCTATAAGTTCTGCAACTTGTTTTGGTAACAGATTTACCTTTGGCATGTTTTTGCTCCTTTCAATCAGTCTTTAACCTTATTAACTAAATTAAACAGTTTGTCCATTGCTTCTATAGGTGTTAGTGTATTAACATCAATAGCTTTTAATTCTTCAACAACTTCACTATATTCAACATTATCATTAAGTGACATTTGTGACGGTGCCGTTTTATTAGTAATGTTATATGTAACGCCTTCGCTTAAAGTTTGCTTTAAAATAGCTTTTGCACGATTTATAACATTACTCGGTATTCCGCTTAATTTAGCAACCTCAATTCCGTAACTGTCGTCTGCGCCACCACGTATAATTCGGCGCAAGAAGATAATATCATCACCGCGTTTTTTAACGGCGATATTATAATTCTTAATGCCTTGCATTTCATCTTCCAAAGCAATCAGTTCGTGATAGTGTGTGGCAAACAGCGATTTTGCCCCCAAAGAGCGTTTGTTGGCGATAAATTCGAGTACGGCACGAGCTATTGACATTCCGTCAAAAGTGGCGGTACCGCGACCGATTTCGTCTAAAATAAGCAAGCTTTCTTTAGTTGCAAATTTTAAAATATTGGAAACTTCATTCATTTCTACCATAAATGTAGATTGTCCCGAAGCTAAATCATCTGAAGCACCGACACGGGTGAAAACAGCATCAACAATGCCGATTTCTGCCGATTGAGCCGGAACAAAACAACCGATTTGTGCAAGAATTGTTATAAGTGCCACTTGTCGCATATATGTCGATTTTCCTGCCATATTAGGACCTGTTATTATTGCGCAGCGGTCTGAATCCCTATCCAAATACGTATCATTAGAAACAAACGGTGTGGAAATAACTTTTTCAACAACCGGATGTCGGCCCGCAGTAATGCTTATTTTACCACTATTGTTGACAATGGGACGTGAATAATTATTTTCAATAGAAACAGTACAAAAGGAATTCAGAACATCAAGCCTTGCGATGGCGGCAGCGGTAGTTTGAAAACGAACAGCTGCGTCAGCAACGGTATTCCTGATTCCGTCAAAAATTTCAAATTCAAGTTTAGAGAGTCGCTCTTTAGCTGTTAAAACACGCATTTCAACATCTTTTAATTCTTCGGTAATATATCGCTCACAGTTAGTTAATGTTTGACGCCTGATATAACGTTCTTCGGGGACCTTATCGAGAAAAGAATTCGTAACTTCGATATAATAGCCGAAAACCTTATTATAACGAATTCTTAAAGTTTTAATTCCGGTTTCTTCGCGTTCTTTTGCTTCTAATTCAGAAATAATTTTAGAGGCGTTTTTCATATTATATCTTAACGAATCAATCTCTTCGTTATATCCGTCGGCAATAATATCGCCGTCTTTTACATTAACGTTGGCTTCTTTATGAATAGACTTTGTAATAAGCTCTGCAATATCTTCCAATGTGTCGATATCTTCCATAATATTTACAAGCATACCGCTTTTTGCGGTTGCGAGAAGTTGCTTGATTAACGGAAAACGAGATGCAGTATCTCTTAAGCTTATTAAATCCTTAGGAACGGCTGTGCCGTAGATTGCTTTTGTGATAATACGGCCAACATCTTTAATACCACTTAAATATTCGCTTGCTTCGCCGTGCAAAATAGCATCGTTACATAATTCTTCAACCGCATTTTGTCGATTGTTTATTTCAGTAATACTAAGTAACGGTTTTTCGAGCCAAGCGCGTAATAGGCGTTTACCCATGGCGGTTTTTGTTTTGTCAATTACCCAAAGCAATGTGCCTTTTTTAGATTTTGAGCGCATTGTTTCAGCTAATTCAAGATTGCGAATTGCAACCATATCAAGACGCATAAATTGATTTTCAGTATAAATATTGACTTTATTTACAGCAATATTGCCGCCTTTGCCCATATCAAGCAAATAACTTATAACAGCACCGCACGCCGAAGCCATTTCGCTGCCCGAAGCAACGCCGATATTTTCGGTACTGATAACATTAAAGTGTTTTAAAATTATAGGCTCTGTAACGGATGTATCAAATGTGCTTTTTTCTCTTAAAGTTACGGTACAATCAATTTCGCTTTGTAAAAATGATTTTAACTGACTGTATAAGTCAATATCACTGCCAATTAAAACTTCGGTAGGGTTAAATCTATATATTTCATTTATAATACGCTGTTCAAGATTGTCCCCTTCAATACCGGTTAAATATGTTTCACCCGTTGAAGCATCCGTAAAACAAATACCAACCTTTTTATTAACAAAACTAATTGCGGCAAGATAGTTATTTTTGCCTTCTTCAAGCATTGTATTTTCAATAACGGTACCGGGCGTAATAACCCTGATAACTTCGCGTTTAACAATACCTTTTGCGGTTGCAGGGTCCTCGGTTTGCTCACAAATAGAAACCTTATAGCCGCGTTCAATAAGCTTTTGAATATAACTTTCGCAACTATGATAAGGAATGCCGCACATTGGCGCACGTTCTTCAAGACCGCAATCTTTTCCGGTTAAAGTAAGGTCAAGCTCTTCGGACGCAATTTTAGCGTCTTCAAAAAACATTTCATAAAAGTCACCTAAACGGAAAAATAAAATACTGTCTTCATATTGCGACTTAATTTCCATATACTGCCGCATCATAGGTGAAAGTTGAGCCAAGTTTAACATCCTCTCAAAGAAATTTTGCTATGAATTAGTGACAACCACCGCAGGTAGAGCAAGAGCCTGTACATTCGTGATGAATTTCGCAAGTCATTGGATCATCACCTTCAATGAACTGTGAAATCAGTGTATTTATCTCATTTAAAAGACTGTCAAGGGCAGTTTTAGCATTATTATATTCAACCATTGCCTTGCTTGACATAATGTTGCCGTAAACATCTCTTAATTCTTCGTTTAACTTTTTAACCTTCTCTTCATCACGGTTTTCATTTTGAAGTTCGGTATCAATTTGCATTCGAATAAGATTAAATTTACCGATTAAATCTTGCAAATCCTTATCGCTATCATTAGCAAGCTTTGCTTTTGCATAGTTAATGTAACGTTCATCTTGCTGTAAAGCGACACCTAATTTTCTTGTTTGTTCAATAATATCCATTTTATATTACCTCTTTTTAATTATTTATAATTTCACCAAATAGACCGTTATCTACATTGGTAATTTTAATATTAACAAATTGTCCTAAAAGGCTGTTGTCACCTTTAAATTCAACCGATGTATTACCGGTAGTATGACCGGATAAGGTACCATCGGTCTTGCCGTAATCATCACAAATAACTCGATATGTATTTCCTAAAAAGTTTTTTGCGTTTTCAACGGCGATTTTTTCTTGCAGTTTAAGTAATTCGTTAAACCATTTACCTTTTTCTTCGCGTGTAATATTGTCCGGCATAACGGCAGCAGGTGTGCCTTCGCGCGGTGAGTAAATAAAAGTAAATAATGAAGAAAATTTAACTTCATCTACGAGTGATAGTGTTTCTTTAAAATCTTCATATGTTTCACCCGGAAAACCGACAATAATATCGGTTGTAAGCGATATATCAGGCACACGGGACCTTGCTTCTTTAATTAAATAAAGGTATGTTTTTCTGTCATAATGCCTATTCATTAACTTTAAAATACGGTCACTGCCACTTTGAAACGGCAAATGTAAATGCTTTGCAACCTTTTCACAATCCCTAATTGCATCAAGCAATTCCAAAGTGCAATCTTTCGGGTGAGATGTCATAAACCTAATTCTGAAGTCACCATCTATTTTGTTAAGCTCGCGTAGAAGTCCTGCAAAATCTAAATCAAAGTCACAATCCTTGCCGTAAGAATTTACATTTTGACCCAAAAGGGTGATTTCCTTAAAGCCATCAGCCACCATTTGTTTAGCTTCGGCAATAATTTGCTCAGGTTGACGCGAGCGTTCGCGCCCTCTAACATACGGAACGATACAATAGGTACAAAAGTTGTTGCAACCGTACATAATAGGTAGCCAACCTTTTAAATCGCCGTCGCGTTTAATTGGCATATCTTCAACAATGCTTGTCTCTTTGTCGTCAATTTCAAAGATTCTGTTAGAACCCGAAAGCCGTTTATATAAAAACTCAGGTAAACGGTGCTGAACATGGGTGCCAAAAAGTATATCCACATAAGGATAACTGCTTCTAATCCGATTTTTAACCGATTCTTGTTGCACCATACAACCGCAAATAGCAACTATTGTATTGGGTTTTCTTCGTTTATAATGCTTTGTAGCACCAATGTTGCCATATACTCTATCTTCAGCATGTCCGCGAACGGCACAGGTGTTAAACAAAATAAAATCGGCTTCCCTCGGATCATCACAAAAAGTATAACCTATATTGGCAAGCATACCTTTAATGCGTTCGGAATCGCTTACATTTTGCTGACAACCGTAAGTAATAATACAAGCTTTATATTCTTTTCCGTAAAGTTTTTGTGCTAATTCTCTGGCACGCAAAGAATATGCAACTTGTTCTTGCGGAAATTTGTAAGTTAAATAACTGTTTTTCAAAATTAACTCCAATCAAATTAAAGAATAACAATTTCGTTATTCTTAACATCCAATTTAATTTGATTTATAGCGCCTTCGCCGTTTTTAATAATCAAATCAACAATTTTGTCTTCAATATCTTTTCTTATAATATTTCTTAAATCTCTTGCTCCGCGCTTTTTACTATCGGCTTTTTCTGCAATAAAGTCACAAACTTTTTTATTAAATATGACATCTATTCCCTTTTCTCTTAAAGAATCGTTTAATTCATTAAGCATTATTCCGGCGATTTTAGAAAGCGATTCGCATTCAAGTGGTGAAAAAGCAACAATATCATCAACACGCCCCAAAAATTCCGGTCGCAAAAATTCTTCAAGTGCTTTTAAAGCTTTTTCTTTTGATGCAACCTTTTCGGTTTTACCAAATCCTAAAAGGTTTTCGGAAATGTTGCTACCGGCATTTGAAGTCATTACAAGAATTGTGTTTTCAAAATTAACAGTTCTTCCTTGTGCATCGGTAATACGACCGTCGTCTAATATTTGTAAAAGTATGTTTAAAACATCAGGGTGAGCTTTTTCAATTTCATCAAAAAGAATAACTGAGTAAGGTTTTCTGCGAACTTTTTCAGTTAACTGCCCCGCCTCGTCATAGCCAACATATCCGGGAGGCGCACCGATTAAACGTGATACCGAGTGCTTCTCCATATATTCGGACATATCGAGCCTAATCATAGTTTCGGGTGTATCAAATAATTCTTCAGACAAAACCTTAACTAATTGAGTTTTGCCAACGCCCGTTGGGCCGACGAATATAAATGATGCCGGACGCTTTTGAGCGTTAGTTTTAACCCTTGAACGTCGAACGGCGGCGGCTACCACCGAAACAGCTTCATCTTGACCGATAATACGTTTTTTCAGATTATCTTCTAATGTCGTTAATTTTTTAAGGTCGCTTTCTTTTACTTTTGAAGCCGGAATACCGGTCCAAAGTTCAATAACCTTTGCAAGTTCATTATCGGTAACAACATTATTTGTAGCTTTAACGCAAAGTTTGTCGGCTTGTTGCTTATATTTTTCAAGTTGAGCTTTAACATTTGCCAATTTTTCATAATCAGGATTTTCAACAACTGCATTTAATTCTTCAAGCTCTACTGAAAGCTCGGCAACTTTTTTGTTAGCTACATAAAGCTCATCAATAGCGCTGTTTGCAAGGCTTGTGCAAGCACAGGCTTCGTCAAGCAAATCAATCGCTTTATCGGGTAAATAACGGTCTGTTACATATCTTTCGGATAAAAGAACGGTTTTTCTGATAATTTCATCCGAAATAGTTACATTATGATAACCTTCGTAATAACACTTAACACCTTCTAAAACCTTAATTGTATCTTCAATGGACTGTTCTTCAATTACAACCGGTTGAAAACGGCGTTCAAGTGCTGCATCCTTTTCAATGTATTTTCTATATTCCTTAAAAGTAGTAGCACCGATTACTTGAATTTCTCCACGAGAAAGTGCAGGCTTTAATATGTTTGCCGCATTCATTGAGCCCTCGGCAGAATCACCTGCGCCAACCAAATTGTGAATTTCGTCAATAAATAAAATTATGTTACCGGCCTTTTTTACTTCTTCAACAAGGCCTTTAACACGACTTTCAAATTGACCTCTAAACTGTGTGCCGGCAACAAGTCCTGTTAAATCTAAAAGATAAATTTCCTTATCCAATAATCTTGCCGGTGCGGTGCCGTTGGCGATTTTCAATGCCAAGCCTTCGGCAATAGCGGTTTTGCCGACACCCGGTTCACCAATTAGGCATGGATTATTCTTAGTACGGCGTGAAAGAATTTGAATTGTTCTGTAAAGTTCATCTTCGCGACCGATTATTGCATCTAACTTCCCGTCTCTTGCGCGTTCGGTAAGATTGGTGCAATATTGCTCCATAAATCTCTTCTTTTTCTTCTTCGAATCTTTAACGGATTCGCCCTTAGCAGACTTTTCGTCGGTAGAGGTTTCCTTATTTTCGTTACCGCCAAAATTTCCGAAAATTTTGTTTATAAACGGGAAAGCCGGCGTTGTACCCAAATCAAATGTTTCGTCATTTAAGGATGCGTCATCAATACCGTCTTCATTAAGCGACATAATTTCCATAAATTGATCGCTCATTTGCTCAATATCATCATCCGAAATATTCATTTTTTCAAGCAAATTGTCAATAGGTTTTAATCCGATTTCTTTTGCGCAAACAAGGCAAAGTCCGTTAGGATTGGCATCAGGATTATTAGCGTCTGCCACAAAAACAACGGCAGGACGCTTTTTACATTTTGAACATAGTTTCATTTTAAAAAGATATCTCCCAAAAATTAGTTAAATGGTGAAAACTGAACTAACAGTTTAAATAAATATGTTTTATCAATATTTTCTTTAGTAAAGAACAAAAAGCCGTTAGGAATAAAGGTTAACAGCACTGTTACTAACATGCAAAAAAGCAAAGCTAAAATTACACCTTTTGCGCCGCCTAACACACCGCCTAAAAAACGATTTATGCTTCCGATAATGCTAAACGAAAATATTTTGTTTAGAAAACGAGCTGAAAATTTTACAACAATAAGCAAAACAACAATCAAAAGCACCGAATAAAGCAACCCTAAAACTTTTACAATTAAAGGCTTGATAAATGTGTTCGATGTGTCTTTTGCGGCCGTTTTAATACCACTTGATAGTTTTTCATTAACCGAACGGTTTATTTTATCTGCATTAACACCGCATTTTTTTACAAATGAGGGTAAACTGTCAAATACACCGTTTATACCTTGTTCGGCAGTCTTTTCAGTAGTAGTGGTGATGCTTTTTTCAACCGATGGTCCAATTATTTTATTATAAGAAAATTCAGCCAACGGAGTGCTGATATAAAAAGCAATAGCAAAAGCAGCTATAAACCCGACAATTTCAACTAAGGTTTTAACAAAGCCTTGTTTTGATGATATAACAGCACAAACAGCAATAACAGCAATAATTATCAGGTCAATTATAACCGAGTATAAGTTATGCATTAACTAACCCTCCAATTTAACTTTTTGTACCTTACTGTCAGAAATAACAGCGACATTATTAATATCTAAAACGACAATGTTGTTACCGCCGTATTCGCATTTACCTTTACGGGTGATTTTGCCGTTTTTGTCAAAGAGATAAACGGTATTGTCACCAATGCTGTAAAGATGATTGCCGTTAGTTTTTAAATCACTGACCGTTTTGTGAATGGAAACTTCGTATTTTAGCTTTCCGAATTTATTAAAATATACAACCTTATTATCAGTTTTATCATTGCTGCGGTTAAATACGAACGCCGTACCGCGATTCGAATTTCTGATTAAAACAGCATTATAATCGTTTTGATATGTTAAGGATTTGTAGTTTCTCCACTTTACAAACATAAGCTTGTTAGGTGTAGTAATCCAAAAACCCGAAGAAAACGGTGCATCTAATGAATATATTGCACTACCAACAAATGTTTCGGAAAACTGCGGTGTGGCTGTTTTGTAATTAAGAACATAGAGATTAGAAACAATATTACCGTTTTTGGAATTTATAGTGCTGACGGCTAATTTTTTGCCGTTTGAAGAAAGCGCTACATTGTTGACAATGTCATTTGCTGAATGCCATTCGTAAAGCAATTTGTTATTTTTATTATATACTGTAACAACGCTTGCATATTCATCAGATTCAGTTGCAACAGCATACGTTCCGTTTCGGCAAATAGTGGCAGTAATAATATTATGCTTTAAATTTTTGTTTGTTTTTACCGAAGAAAGATTGAATATTTCAAAGCCTGTACCACCAATATCAAATACAAGAGCGCGTGTTTCGCTCGTTTTCAAAACAGGATTTTCAAAACCGTGCGGAATTGAAAAAATCCGTTTTCCGCTTTTTGAAAATGCTTCGGTTCTGTTGTTTGTCAAAACATAATAGTAATTTGATTTTGAAACCACATTTAAAGTTTCGGTACCGACTAAATCAATCGGATATTTACCGGTGCCGGTTTTTGCAATGGCATTTGCTAAACTTTCGACAATGCCTATTGGTAAACAAACATTTACAAGTATTAAGAGCAGTAAAACGGCGCTTATAAATCCAATTGTAACTTTAAGGCGGATTTTTTTATCAATCCTATTTCCGTTAATAATTTTGAATTTATTATTACGGCTTTTAGTTTCGTTTGAATTAAATTCAGCATTATTATCACTTTTTGTTCTTTTTGTAAACCTTGATTTGTTGAGTTTACTTTTTGGTCTTTTAATTCTGCTGAACTTTTTCTTTTTATATTGAGGCATTTTTAACTCCTAATAAATAACTTTATTCAAAAATAATCCTTGTGGCGGTGCAGTAATACCGAGCTTATCGCGTTTTCCGGTTCTTAAAGCGTCTAACACGTCTTCGGCAGTGACCCTGCCTTGCGAATATTCAACCGCCGTGCCGACAATAATTCTAACCATATTATATAAAAATCCATTTGCCGAAACGGTGATTTTAATAAAATCATCAGTAATTTCAGCTTTGGTTTCGGTGATAGTTCTTATTGTGTTGTCAACACTTCTGCCCGAAGAAGAAAAAGCAATAAAATCATGTTCCCCGACAATTAAATTTAAAAATTCATTGATTTTTTCTAAATCCAATTTGTAATCAACCTGCCAAGAATACCGTGATAAAAAAGGATCGGGTAAGTTTGAATTGTAAATATTATAAACATACTGTTTACCTTTGGCAGAATATCTTGCATGAAAATCGTTAGGAACAATTATACATTTATTTACGGATATATCATTTGGTAAAGCCGAATTTAAACCGTTAACAAATGCTTTTTCCGGCAAGGTTTCATCGCAATCAATATGCAGACAAAATTCTTTTGCGTGTACGCCGGCATCGGTTCTGCTACATCCTGTTAGCGAAAATTTTGTCCCGAAAACCTTTTCACATGCTTCGGACAAAACCGACTGAACCGTAACACCGTTTGGTTGAACTTGCCAACCGTGATAAGCGGTGCCGTCATATGAAATTGTAAGCAAAACTCTTTTCAAGCCCAGCTCACCCCATGAAAATAATAAAAATAACAATTAACGCACAAATAATTATAGTGCCAACAAAAACAAACAAATCATACTTAGTATATTTTAGTTGCTTCATTCTTTTTCTGCCGACACCACCGTTATAACAACGGCTTTCCATAGCTTCTGCCAATTCATACGAGTGTCGAACGGAAGTAATGAATAAAGGAATCAGAATAGGAATTAAAGCCTTTATTCTTTCCATCAACTTGCCGTTTTCAATATCGGCGCCACGAGCTTTTTGTGCGTTAATAATTTTTTCGGTTTCATCAACCAAAGTCGGTATAAATCTTAACGCGATTGTCATCATCATAACAAGTACATGTACGGCATTTTGAAGGCCAAAAACGCGTAACGGTGACAATAGCCTTTCAATACCGTCGGTTAAATCATTCGGCGTTGTAGTATAAGTTAAAACGCTGCTGACAAAAATAAGCATTATAATTCTAAGCGCCATATAAATTGATTTATAAATACCGCCGGTTGTAACCGTAATTTTCCAATAGCTTAAAAGTACATTTCCTTCGGTGTTATAGAAAACGTTGATTATTGCGGTAAAAATAATTATCGGTAAAATTGATTTTAAGTTTTTAAGGTACAAGCTAATCGGTACTTTTGAAATAAATAGAATAGTAATAACAGATAAAACAGCAAATAATAGCGAATAAACATTATTACAAAGAAGCAAGAAGACTATCAGCAAAATAAGTGAAATAAATTTACTTCTCGGGTCGGCTTTATGTAACACCGAAACGGTGCTGTAATATTGACCGAATGTAATATCCTTAAGCATTATTATCACCTGCTTTCAGGTTATTTAATGCTTTAATGGCGTCGTTAACAGTAAATATGTTTTCACTTATTTTGGCACCGCGCTTTTTAAGTAAAATAAAAAGTTTAGTAACCATCGGAACATTAAGACCAATGCTTTCAAGCAGTTCGTTATTAGAAAAAACCTTTTCGGTTTTATCAAACATAACAACTTCGCCCTTATTTAAAACTAAAAGTTTATCGGCAATTTCGGCCATGTCTTCCATGTTATGTGAAATAATTATAACAGTAGCACCCGTGTTTTCACGGTAATTTTCGATTATTTCCATTACAGTTTGACGGCCGATAGGGTCTAAACCTGCCGTTGGTTCATCAAAAACAATTAATTCGGGTTTCATAGCCATGACTCCGGCAATAGCAACCCTGCGCTTTTCACCGCCGGAAAGATCAAAGGGAGACTTTTCATAATATTCGGGCTTAATGCCTATCATATTACAAATTTCTTTAACCCTTGTTTGGAGTTCTTCGCCGGCAAGCCCCATGTTTTTTGGACCGTAAGCGATATCGGCAAAAACGGTTTCTTCAAACAACTGATATTCAGGATACTGAAAAACAAGTCCGACTTTTGAACGGATTTTTTTGATTTCCTTAGGGTTATCCCAAATATTTTCGCCGTTAAAAAATATTTCACCGTTTGTAGGTTTTAACAAACCGTTAAGGTGCTGTACAAGTGTAGATTTACCCGAACCTGTGTGACCGATAATTCCCAAAATTTCGCCTTTTTCAACAGTAAAATTAACATTTGATAAGGCGTCATAAATAAATGGTGAATTTCCGCCATAGGAATGGGATAAATTATTTACCCTCAAAATTGACAAAATTATTTTTCCTCCAAATGAAGCGCCTTTAAAATTTCTTCGGCTGCTTCTTCTACTGAAATCGCATCGGTTGCCAAATTCCAACCGTTGTTTTTTAAATTATACAGAAGTTCTGTCGTTTGCGGAACACTTAAACCAACTTGTTTAAGCATACCAACATTTTTAAAAACTTTTTTTGGTGTACCGTCTGCAATAATGTCGCCGTCATTCATAACAATAACTCGGTCGGCGCCTGCTGCTTCTTCCATAAAATGCGTTATAAGTACGATAGTTATTCCCTTTTCACGGTTTAACTTTTTAATTGTGCTGATAACTTCTGCTCTGCCCTTTGGATCTAACATAGCAGTCGGTTCATCAAGAACAATACAACTGGGTTCCATAGCAATAACTCCGGCAATAGCAATGCGCTGTTTTTGACCGCCCGAAAGATGGTGCGGAGTTGAACGGGCAAATTCATACATATCAACAGCTTTTAAAGCATTATCAACACGTTTTCTGATCTCGTCCGGCTCTAACCCTAAATTTTCGGGGCCAAAAGCAACATCTTCTTCAACAATAGAAGCAACCAATTGATTGTCGGGGTTTTGAAAAACAAGTCCGACTTTTCTTTTTATCTCAATTTCGGTTTCTTCATTTTTAGTATCAATACCGTCAACTAAAACCGAGCCGCTTGTAGGCTTATATAATCCGTTAAGAAGTTTAGAAAGAGTTGACTTGCCCGATCCGTTATGACCTAAAATAACAGTAAAGCTTCCGCGTTTAATGTCTAAATTGATATTATTTAAAACTTGTTTATCAATATCATCCTCGCTATATTCATAACAAAGATTTTTAATTTCAATAATATTATCCATCACTTTGTCCAAATTGTAGTATTACCGCAAGGAAGTATAATTCCTTTGTCAGTAACCTTTAATCCTATTTCATCGGTAAAAACATTACCGCCACGATTTTTCACGGCGCAACTTTTCAGCATATAATTTAAAATTGTCGGCGAAAGTCCGCCGGTGTATGAATTTAAGAAAAAGAAAACCGCATCATCACTTAAAAGCTTACCTGTTTCGGTTAGTAATTCGGAAATGTTTTGTTCCAACTTCCAAATTTCGCCGGTAGGACCTCTTCCGTAAGAAGGCGGATCCATAATAATTGCATCATAATGATTGCCACGCCTAATTTCTCTTTTTACAAATTTCAGACAGTCATCAACAAGCCAACGCACATTTTTATCGGCAACACCGCTTTTTTGCGCATTTTCTTTTGCCCAACCGACCATACCTTTAGAAGCGTCAACATGTGTAACCTTGGCACCCGACTTTAAGCAGGCAACTGTAGCACCGCCTGTATAAGCAAACAAGTTTAAAACCGAAATTTCGCGTTTTTGTTCTTCGATAAGTTTACGTGCTAATTGCCAGTTGACAGCCTGTTCCGGAAAAAGGCCGGTATGCTTAAAGCCCATCGGCTTTAAATTGAAAGTTAAATCTTCAAAACCGATTGTCCAAACGTCCGGTACATTTCTTAATTGCTCCCAATAACCGCCACCGCTTTGTGAACGGTGATAAACAGCATGTGGGTTATTCCAACGCTTATCTGTGCGATTACCCGACCAAATAATTTGCGGATCGGGTCTTATAAGTATAATATCTCCCCAACGCTCCAAACGTTCGCCTGAATCGGCATCAATAAGTTCATAATCGGGAAAATTTTCAACAAATCTCATAAAAATTCTTTCCTTTAAAGTAGGCTTTGTTGAGTGGTATTACCGCAAGGAATACCCAAATGTTCATAAGCTAATTGTGTAACACACCTGCCACGCGGGGTGCGAGTAATAAAGCCAATTTGCATTAAATACGGTTCATAAACATCTTCAATGGTAACAGCTTCTTCGCCTAAAGCGGCAGACAATGTTTCCAAACCGACCGGTCCGCCACCATACGTAGTAATAATCAAAGATAACATTCTTCGGTCAAAATCATCAAGACCAAGTTCATCAATTTCAAACTTTGATAGCGCTTGTTGAGCGGTTGCTAATGTAATCTTACCGTCAAATTCAACCTGTGCAATATCGCGCACGCGTTTAAGTAAACGGTTAGCAATACGCGGTGTACCGCGCGATCGTGATGCGATTTCCAAAGCGCCTTCCCTATCAATTTCTATGCCTAAAATACCGGCAGAACGAATTATAATTTTAGACAACTGTTCCGGTGAATATAATTCTAATCTTAAAAGAACGCCAAACCTATCGCGAAGCGGTGCGGTTAATTGACCCGAACGAGTGGTGGCACCGACTAAAGTAAAATGCGGTACATCTAATCTAATTGATCTTGCCGAAGGACCTTTGCCTAAAATAATGTCAAGTGAAAAGTCTTCCATAGCAGGATATAAAATTTCTTCAACATTTCTTGAAAGTCTATGTATTTCATCAATAAATAAAACGTCGCCTTCGTTAAGTGAAGTAAGAATTGCAACCAAGTCCCCTTGCTTTTCAATGGCAGGACCGGAAGTAACACGAAGATTTACGCCCATTTCTTTTGCAATAATACCCGAAAGTGTTGTTTTACCGAGTCCGGGAGGGCCGTATAAAAGAACATGATCTAACGATTCTTTTCGCATTAAAGCAGCTTTTATATAAATACTTAGATTTTCTTTGACCTTATCTTGACCGATATATTCGCTTAAAGTTTTAGGTCTTAAAGATAATTCGTTGTCATCCTCAACCTGTGTATATTCGGGGGAAACTATTCTGTTTTCAAAATCCATTTCATTTTCTATCATAAATTAAAGCCCCCTCGCAAGAATTTTTAGAGAACCTTTTATAAGTTCTTCGGTTGAAAGTGTTGCATCAAGTCTGCCAACAGCCATCGAAGCTTCACTTCTTGAATATCCAAGTGAAACGAGAGCAGTGATTGCTTCAGCGGTATTAGAAGAAGCATTAGCATTACCAATGCTCGTAATAACATCCAAATTGTCGGTAGCAACCGAGCCGATTTTATCTTTAAGCTCCAAAACAATCCTTTGCGCCAACTTGACACCAACGCCGGCAGCGCGGGTTAACATTTTATAATCGCCCGAAGCAATAGCAGTAAATAAAGCATCTGCAGAAAAATCCGAAAGAATGGCAATTCCGATTTTTGCACCAACACCGTTTACCGAAAGAATAAGTTTAAATGCCTCTAATTCTTCGGTAGTAGAAAAGCCGTATAGGTCTAACGCATCTTCTCTAACCGAAAAATATGTATTTAAAAAAACTTCGGAACCTACTTGCGGTAATGATTGATAAGTGTTTTTAGTAACAGCACATTTAAAACCGACACCGCCACACTCAATTACAGCAAAAGAGTAGTCAGAAAAAATAAGTTTACCTCTAAGTGAAGAAATCATATATATCCTCCGTTATTTTGTAAGTTTGCCGTAGTTACTGCCCTTAGCATGTCCGTGGCAAATAGCCAAAGCTAACGCATCAGCCGTATCATCAGGTTTAGGAACGGCCGGCAGTCCGAGCAAACTTTTAACCATTTCCATTACTTGATGTTTTTCCGCCCTACCGTATCCCGTGACGGCTTGTTTAACCTGTAAAGGTGTATATTCAAAAACAGGAATGCCATGCTTTTGCGCTGCCAAGACAATAACACCTCTTGCTTGTGCAACATCAATAGCTGTAGTACTGTTAGTATTAAAGTAAAGCTTTTCAATCGAAAGCTCATCCGGTTTAAACTTTTCAATTATGTAATTTATATCATTATAAATATCTGCTAACCGTTCGGGAAAAGCAGTATGTGCTTTAGTTGTAACCGCACCGCAAGTAACAATATTAAAGCGGTTTAAGTCATATTCAACAACGCCATATCCAACTATTGCATAACCTGGGTCAATACCCAAAATGCGCATACTGTCACCCCTAAAAACATTTATAGAATATTATATCACAAACAACTGTTCATAGCAACACTTTTATATGAATTTAATAAATAATTATATATATAATAGTAATTTTCTAAAATATTACAATTTTACACAAAAATTCCTTGTAATTACATACTATATATTGTATAATAAATCTATCTAAAAGCAAAAAATTTACAATAAGGGGTATGAATTATGAAATGTCCATTTTGTGCGTATGAAGAAAGCAAGGTAATTGACTCAAGGCCGACCGATGAAGGCGAGCGTATCAGAAGAAGACGCGAATGCTTAAAATGCAGCAAGCGTTTCACTACATACGAAATCATTGAAAGCCTGCCGATTATCGTTATTAAGAAAGATAAATCACGCGAAGCCTTTGACCGTGAAAAGTTGCTAAACGGTCTGCTTCGAGCTTGCGAAAAACGTCCTGTTTCAATTAACACCTTAGACCGTTTGATTGATGAAATCGAAGTTACAATTCAGAACTCACTTGATCGTGAAGTTTCAAGTGACCGAATTGGTGAGCTTGCAATGGAAAAACTAAAAAGCATTGATGAAGTTGCTTATGTTCGCTTTGCATCAGTTTACAGACAATTCAAAGATATTGGAACATTTATGGATGAATTAAATAATTTATTAAAGGGAAACTGATTACAAAATGATGAGTGATAACGAAAAAATTGCAGAGCTCTTACTGCCAAATATTGATAAAACTCCGGATTATTATGAAGCTCTCTACCCTGCTCGTAACCTTAAAGAAGGTGCGCGTGTAACCCGTTTTGCACCAAGCCCGACGGGTTATTTACACCTTGGCGGTTTGTTTGGCGCAACGGCAGATAAATTTGTTGCCGGTGCATCAAACGGTGTGTTTATTTTAAGAATTGAAGATACCGACAAAAAACGTGAAATTGACGATGGTATTTCAGCAATTATTACAGGTTTAAAAGCCTTTGGTATAACCCCTGATGAAGGTGTTGTAGCTAATGATTGCGAAATTGGTGAATACGGTCCATATGTACAAAGTAAGCGCAAAGATATTTACCAATGTTATGTTAAAGAATTATTAAGACAAGGCAAGGCCTATCCTTGTTTTTGCACCCCTGAAGAGCTTGAAGAAATCAGAAATAATCAAGATGCCGAAGGCGTTAATAAAGGTTACTACGGTAATTGGGCTAAATGCCGTAATTTGTCATTAAAAGAAATTGAAAATAACATTAAAAACGGCATGCCGTTTGTTGTCAGATACCGCTCTGAAGGTGTTGAAGACAAAAAATGCTATTTTGACGATTTGATTCGCGGAAAAATTGAAATGCAAGAAAATA
This sequence comes from Acutalibacteraceae bacterium, assembly GCA_045642065.1. GTDB lineage: Bacteria > Bacillota > Clostridia > Oscillospirales > Acutalibacteraceae > UBA737. The sequence goes on along the minus strand of JAZUID010000016.1, from coordinate 149,961 downwards.
TGCAAGATGTTGTTTTGCTTAAAACCGATGGCATTCCAACATATCATTTTGCTCATGTTGTTGACGACCATTTGATGCGGACAACCCATGTTATTCGCGGTGACGAATGGATTGCGAGCACACCTATTCACCTGCAACTCTTTGCAGCATGTGGATTTAAACCGCCGAAATACGCACATACCGCCGCAGTTATGAAAGAAGATGACGGTGGCAAACGCAAACTTTCAAAGCGCAAAGATCCGGAAGCTGCCGTTACATACTTTATTGAGCGCGGTTACCCTGCCCTTGCCGTTAACGAATATTTGCTAACACTTTTGAATTCTAACTTTGAAGATTGGCGAAAAGCAAATAAACAGTCCCCGTTGACCGATTTCCCTTATAATCTTAAAAAGATGTCAGTTTCCGGTGCCTTGTTTGATATTACTAAGCTTAACGACATTAGTAAAAACATAATTTCACTTTATACTGCAGAAAAAGTTTATGATGAATTGTTGTCCTATTCTAAAATTTATGACCCGACTTTTGCCAAACTTTTGGAGCAAGACAAAGACAATACAATTAAAATGCTCGGCCTTGACCGTGGTGGCAAAAATCCTCGCAAGGATATTGCTAAATGGGATGAAGTTAAAGACTATTTCTCATATTTCTTTAAAGATTATTATAAAGAAAATTTTTATTTACCCGAAAATATTGCCAAGTCCGATGCAGTATCAATTCTTGAAAATTACTTAGAAATATATTCTGAAAATGATGATAAGGATGCTTGGTTTAGCCGGATTAAGGATATTTGTGCGCCTTTAGGCTTTACCCCGAATGTTAAGGAATTTAAACAAAATCCGGAAGCATTTAAAGGCCATGTCGGTGATGTTTCTAATGTAATTCGTATTGCTGTTACTTCAAGAAGCAATACACCTGATTTATACACAATAATGCAAATTTTAGGCAAAGATGAAGTTTCAGCACGCATTAACCGTGCAATAGAATTTTCAAAAAACAGTAGGAGAAAACAATGTCAGAAGAAATATTAAACACCATAGAACCAACAAACAATTTTATACATGATTTTATTGATGAAGACCTAAAAAAAGGTGTTTATGATCACATTCAAACTCGTTTTCCGCCCGAGCCAAACGGTTACCTGCATATCGGTCATGCAAAAGCAATTTATATTGACTTTTCAACAGCCGAAAAATATGGTGGCACCTGCAATTTAAGACTCGATGACACCAACCCGACTAAAGAAGACGTTGAATATGTTGATGCCATTAAAGAAGATATTAAATGGTTAGGCTTTAACTGGGACAATGTATATTTTGCGTCGGATTATTTTGATTATATCTATGAATGTGCTTTAAAACTGATCGACAAAGGTCTTGCCTATGTTGATGAGTCAACACCTGATGAAATTCGCGAAATGCGTGGTACTCTAACCGAAGCCGGCACCGAAAGCCCGTACCGTAATAGACCGTTAGAAGAAACTAAAGTTTTATTTAAGCGTATGACCGATGGCGAGTTTGAAAACGGTGCAATGGTACTTCGTGCAAAAATTGATATGACATCATCAAATATCAATATGCGCGACCCGATTATATACAGAATTATGAAGGTTCCCCACCACCGCACCGGCGACAAATGGTGTGTTTACCCGATGTATGATTTTGCACATCCTTTAAGTGATGCTAAAGAAGGTGTTACCCACTCTTTATGTTCACTTGAATTTGAAAATCACAGACCGCTTTATAACTGGTTCTTAGAGGCGTTGGATATTAAAATGCCACCAAGGCAAATTGAATTTGCACGAATGAATGTTAACTATACATTAACAAGTAAGCGTAAGTGTTTAAAACTTGTTAACGACGGTCTTGTAAGTGGTTGGGACGATCCTCGAATGGCTACAATTTGCGGTATGCGCCGTCGCGGTTATCCTGCCGAAGCAGTACGCAATTTTGTCGATAAAATCGGTGTTTCCAAGGCTTATAGCGTAATTGATTATGCATTACTTGAATCTTGCGTTCGTGATTATTTAAACGAAAACGCCGACCGAGTAATGGCTGTTTTGCGTCCTTTAAAAGTTATTATTGATAACTATCCGGAAGGCAAAACAGAAAAAATTGAAGTTGATATTAACCCTAATAAGCCTGAACTCGGCAAAACTGCGGTTACATTTTCAAAGGAAATCTTTATTGAAGAAGACGACTTTATGCTTGACCCTCCGGGCAAATATTTCCGCTTATGCCCACAAAAAGAAGTCCGCCTAAAAGGTGCATATTACATTAAATATGTTTCTCATGATACCGATGAAAACGGCAAAATTACCGCTGTTCACTGTACTTATGACCCCGAGAGCTTCGGTGGCGAAACACCTGACGGCAGAAAAGTTAAAGGCACTTTACATTGGGTTGATGCCAAAAACTCTATTGATGCTGAAATCAGACTTTATGACCGTTTATTCAATGTACCTAATCCGAGCGATGAAGAAGGCGTCGAATCATTTGCAGACAACCTTAACCCTGATTCCCTTACTACATTAACCGGTTGTAAATTAGATAAGAGCCTTGCCGGTGTTAAAAACGGTGATGTTTTTCAATTTATGCGTCAAGGCTATTTCTGCGTTGATAGTGATTCAACCGATAATATGTTAGTATTTAACCGCACAGTTGCTTTAAAAGATTCCTTTGCAAAGAAGGCATAATTTATGACTGTATTAGATGTTTTTAAATTTTTAGATAAACTTTATCCGACTTCCACAGCGTGCGAATTTGATAATGTTGGTTTGCTTGTCGGAAATTCAGGTGATGATGTTAAGGGCATTTTAGTTGCTCTTGATTGCACAGTTAGCGCCGTTGATACAGCTATTAAAAAAGGTGCTAATTTAATTGTTACCCACCACCCCGTTATTTTTAACGGCATAAAAAGTGTAAACGATGATACTGTTGTTTATAAACTCATAAATAATAATATCAACGTTATTTCTATGCACACAAATTTAGATATGGGTAATGGCGGTGTTAACGATTGTCTTTGCAAAGCTCTTGGACTTAAAAATATCAAGAAATTCACAGGTAATGATGGTTTTGTTTTAAGAAGTGCCGTTTGTAATTTTTCAAATTCCGACGAACTGGCAAGTCATATTAAAAAATCACTTGGTTTTAATATCAGATACACGAATATAGAAAAACCAATAAAAAAAGTTTTGGTTTGTTCCGGCAGTGGCGGTGACTTTTTAAATGATGCAATCAGCGGTGGCTTTGATGCACTAATCACTGCCGATGTTAAGCATAACCTACTAATTGAAGCCGAAAACAAGAATTTCCCTATTTTTGATTGTGGGCATTTTGCTACCGAAAATGTTGTGGTCGAACCGTTAAAAGAAATCCTATCGAAAAAATTTAAAAAAATTGAAATTACCGGTTATATGAAAACTAAAATTAAATCAATATAAATTAAAAGAGTCGGCTAACCGCCGGCTCTTTTTGTATATTAAACAAAAATATTGATAAAATAATTTTGGTGATAATATGGTAATAACAATAATACGTACATTTATAATGTATATCTTTGTTACAATAGCAATAAGACTTATGGGAAAACGGCAAATTGGCGATATGCAGCCAAATGAGTTAGTAGTTACCCTTTTAATTTCTGAAATAGCCGCAATACCGTTACAGGATTCTTCACAACCGATTTTAAATGGTATAATAGCTATTTTTGTTTTAGTTATTTTAGAAATATTGGTATCAATTTTAAGTATGAAATGCTTTTCTATAAGAAAGGCGCTTTGTGGGCAATCAGTCGTTGTTATCAAAAACGGTGTCGTTGACCAACACGCAATGCGTAATGTCAGAATGACGGTTGTAGATTTAATAGAATTATTACGCGGACAGAATATTTTTGATATATCTACAGTTGACTTTGCTGTTTTGGAGGTTAACGGCGATTTAAGCGTACTGTTAAAACCGGAAAATCAAAACGCAACGCTTAAAGACCTAAAAATTGAAGGCTCAAATAACGGTTTGCCACTACCGATTATCGCTGACGGAGAGATTGTAAAGGAATCGTTATCCCCTTTGCAAATAAATAAAAACGACATATATAACATACTCAGCAAAGAAAATCTGAGTGTTAAGGATGTTTTTTTAATGACTTTGGATAGATATAATAACAAAAATATTGTCATTAAGAGGGATAAACAATGAAAAGATTGATTGCATTAGTAATTTTGGTTATATTTGTAGGTTTAATTGCAATATTCGGAAATGTCGCTTCTGAAAAGTATTATAATTATAATAAACAAGAATTACAAAAATGCTTATCAAATGAAGATTCCGAAATTCATATTCAAAACATTAAGAAAAAGTTTAATAAAAATAAAAATTTTTTATATATTTACGGAAATCGTAAAACAATTAACAATATTCAAAATAAAATTGAGGCACTTGAAACCAGTATAAAATTCAATAATAATAACGATATTGAATTAAATTCCAAAGAATTATTAGAGCTAATTGACAGTTTTTGTAGCGAAGAACAACTTAAAATCGAAAACTTTTATTGAGAATATGCATAAATTTAATGCATATTCTCATATTTTTTGCATATTTTGATAAAATTTTAGATTATTTTAAATTTTTATGCAAAAAGTACTTGACAAATGAATTTTTATGCTTTATACTAATTATCGTTAACAAAAGGGATCCACATAAAAAACTTTTTAAACAAAAAAAGGAGAAATTTAAAATGAAAAAAACATTCAAAATTTTATCACTAATTATGGCAATTCTTATGTTAGTTGCTTGCTTTGCAGGCTGTGGCGCTAAAAAAGAAGAAAAAGCCGACAACAAATTAGTTCTTGGTACTAATGCTGCATTCCCACCTTATGAATCAATTGATGATGATAACAACTTTATCGGTATTGATATTGATATTGCAAAAGCTGTTGCTGATAAGCTTGGCATGGAGCTTGAAATCAAGGATATGGAATTTGATTCTCTACTCCCTGCTGTTCAAGGCGGTTCTGTTGATATAGTATTTGCCGGTTTGACTGTAACTGATGAACGTAAGGAAGCTGTAAACTTTACTAATACATATGCAACCGGTGTTCAGGCAATCATCGTTAAGGAAAACTCAAGCATTGCTTCTGCTGATGATTTAAACGGTGTTAAAATCGGTGTTCAATCCGGTACAACCGGTGACATTTATTGCTCAGATGAATTTGGTGCAGAAAATGTAAAGCAATTCTCAAACGGTCCTCTTGCAGTTCAAGCACTTCTTAACGATCAAATTGACGCAGTTGTTATTGATAACGAACCTGCTAAGGCTTATGTTGCAGCTAACAGCGGATTAAAGGTTCTTGATACTGCTTATGCTGAAGAAGATTATGCCGCCGCTATTGCTAAAGAAAATAAGGATCTTTTAAAGAAGGTTAACGATGCAATGGCAGAGCTGAAAGCTGACGGTACAATTGATAAAATTATCGCTAAGTACATTAAAGCCGAATAATTTCTTTTGTTAATTTTATTGAAAAAGAGCGACATTTAAGCCGCTCTTTTTCTTGATGTTATAAGGAGTTTTAAAATGATGTTTTTAACCTTTTCAAGCTGGTTAGAGAAAGCGCCAAATTGGCTAACCCACTGCCCTACTTGGTTTCAAAATTTAATCTATCAACTTTATCAAACCTTTGTTTACCAAGACAGATGGAACTTTTTTGCAGAAGGCCTTAAAATTACGGTAATAGTAACTGTTTTTGCATTGTTGCTCGGTATAATTTTAGGTTTGATTGTTGCTGTTATCAGATCGTCACATGACAATTTTATCAACAAAAAGCCACCGTTTGTATTAAGAGTGCTAAACGCACTTTGCAAGTTATATTTGACCGTTATACGCGGCACACCGATGATGGTACAGTTGCTGATTATGGGATTTGTAATTATGGTGCCTAAGACCGATATTGAAACTATTGTTTGCGGTATTTTAACTCTTGGAATTAACTCAGGTGCTTATGTTGCAGAAATTGCACGTTCCGGCTTAATGTCAGTTCCTGCCGGTCAATCAGAAGCCGGCAGAAGCTTGGGCTTTAACTACATACAAACAATGTGGCACATTGTTATTCCGCAAGCAATTAAAAATATTTTACCTGCTTTAGGAAATGAAATGATTACACTTTTAAAGGACACTTCCTTAGTGTCAGTTATTGCATTACGCGACCTGACAAAGCAAACACAAAACATTATAACAAAAACATACGAACCATATGTTCCGTATATTAGTTTGGCAATTATATATTTAATTATGGTAATTGGTCTGACTAAGCTTTTAGAAATATTTGAAAGGAAGTTGCGTAAGAGTGATCACTAAGGAAACACTTATCAAAGTAGAAAACCTTGAAAAAAACTTTATGAATGGCAAAATTAAGGTTTTAAAAGGTATAAATACCGAAATTAAAAAAGGTGAAGTTGTAGTTATTATCGGTCCTTCCGGCTCAGGTAAATCAACTTTTTTGCGTACACTAAACCTTTTAGAAATGCCAACCGGTGGCAAAATTACATTTGAAGATGTTGACATTACAAGTCCAAGCACAAAAATTGACTTGCACCGTCAAAAAATGGGAATGGTTTTCCAACAATTTAACCTTTTCCCTCACATGACTGTTCTTAAAAACATGACAATAGCCCCAATGAAGCTTTTAAAAGTTTCTAAGGAAGATGCCGAAAAGAAAGCAATGGAATTGTTAGAACGCGTTGGTCTTGCGGACCGTGCTAACGCCTATCCTTCACAACTTTCAGGCGGTCAAAAGCAACGCGTTGCAATTGTTAGGGCTTTATGCATGCAACCTGATGTTATGCTGTTTGATGAGCCGACAAGTGCACTTGACCCAGAAATGGTTGGCGAAGTTTTAGATGTTATGAAACAGCTCGCCAAAGAAGGTATGACAATGGCTATTGTTACACACGAAATGGGATTTGCACGCGAAGTTGCCGATAGAGTTCTGTTTATTGATGAAGGCGTTATTATGGAAGAAGGAACTCCGAAAGAAATATTTGAAAATCCAAAATGCCCGCGTTTAAAAGATTTTTTAAGTAAGGTTTTATAGTAAAAAAAGCAGCTCCAAAAGGAGTTGCTTTTTTATTACTTTATTTCGTCAATAAATTTGCCAATTCGTTTTAACGCCTCAATAATATGTTCGGGTGAGTAGCAATATGAAGCTCTGATAAATCCTTCGCCACCCTTGCCGAATGCTGTTCCGGGGACAACAGCAACGTGCTTTTTGTAAAGTAACTGTTCACAAAATTCGTCACTTGTAAGTCCTGTTGATTTAATTGACGGGAAACAGTAAAAAGCGCCTAATGGCTCGCGACAGGTTAAACCAATATCGTTAAAGCCCTTAACCATTAGTCTTCGACGCATATTATATTTTTCAATCATATCCAAAACTTCTTCATCACAATTTTTTAATGCCTCAATAGCTGCATATTGTGATGTTGTAGGAGCACACATAATTGCAAATTGGTGTATCTTTGTTATTTGTTTAATAATTTCTTTAGGACCGCAAGCATAACCCAAGCGCCAACCTGTCATAGAAAATGCTTTTGAAAAACCGTTTACTAAAACCGTTCTTTCTTTCATTCCATCAATAGATGCAATGGAAACATGATGCTCCTTAAAAGAAAGTTCCGAATATATTTCATCGGATAGTACCAAAATGTTTGTGTCTTTTAACACTTCGGCGATTGCTTCAAGGTCTTTTCTTTCCATAATTGCGCCAGTAGGATTGCACGGATACGGCAAAATTAAAACTTTTGTTTTATCGGTAATAGCATTTTTAAGGTCAGTTGGTGTCAACTTAAAATCATCTTCGGATTTTGTTTCAATGATAACAGGTTTACCGCCGGCAAGTGTTGTTATAGGCTCATAACAAACATAACTGGGTTGCGGAATAATAACTTCATCACCGGGTGCCACAACTGCTCTGATACATGCGTCAATAGCTTCGCTACCGCCAACAGTTATTAAAACATTATCTTTTGCATCATATTTGACATTATATTTACGACTGACATAATTTGCTATTTCCTGCCTTAGTTCCATAAGACCGGCGTTAGAACTGTATTTTGTTTTACCTCGCTCTAACGAGTTTATACCGGCTTTTCTGATTTGCCAAGGTGTTTGAAAGTCAGGTTCGCCCACACCAAGAGAAATTACATCCTCCATAGTTGCGGCAATATCGAAAAATTTACGAATACCGGAAGGCTTTATTTCACAAACGGCAGGATTTAATATCTTACCGTAATCTATCATAATAGGTATTGCCCCCTATCATCGGCAGCTTCACTGATAAGCTCAATATCAAGCTCTTTATATCGTCTTAAAACAAAGTGTGTTGTTGTTGATGTTACGGAATCTATTGTAGAAAGTTCCTTTGCAACAAAGCGCGCAATATCCTGTAATGTTTTGCCTTTTACAACAACATTAAGGTCATAAACACCCGACATTAAATAGACCGACTCAACCTCTTGGTATTTCATAATTTTTTCAGCAACTTCTTCAAAACCAAGTCCGGCTTTTGGAACAACATTAATTTCAATTATTGCCGAAACATAGGCGCTATCTAATTTTTCCCAGTCAATAACAGCCTTATAACCTCTTATAAAGCCGTCTTTTTCTAACGCCTTTACTTCTTTTTCAACGTCAGCTTCGGATATTGCAAGCATAGTCGCTATATCCTTATATGAATATTTTGCGTTTTTGGCTAATAATTTTAAAATTTCGTATCTCATAAAAATACCTCCTAAAAAAATAAGTCCCGAACAAATATGTTCGGGACGAATAAATAAATCCGTGTTACCACCCAAATTCGCCTAAAATAAGCGCACTCAGCACGATCTAAAAAATAATTTAAATCGCATCCCATTAACGGAGGAAAACCGGTTACCAATTACGGCACTGCTCCAAGACAGCTTTCAGTAATTCTTCAAGTGGGATTTGCACCAAAACACCCTTCTCTGACAAGCAAGAAATTACCTACTTATTCTTTTCAACGCATTTGTTTTTCTTATAATAACAAATGTAATTATTTTTGTCAAGCAAATTGTTTAAAAAACACTTGCAAAAATCAAAGTTTATGATATACTAATATATGTAAATGCTATGATAAAGAAAAGTAAGGTTTATTGAGCTTTAAGAGAATTACCGCCTTAGGCTGAAAACGGTAATAGTAATCAATTTACCCGAAGTTCCCTTTTGAGCAGCAATGCCGAACTTACAGTAAGCGTTGCCGGCGCAACACCGTTACCGGTTGAGAGAGTGTTTGCTCTTTGAGCGAAAATACGGGTGGTACCGCGGAGTTTGTAATTTTTACTTCGTCCCTATTATGGGGCGAAGTTTATTTTTTGTTTGGAGGATTTAGTATGAAGGAAAATTTAGAAGCAATTAGAAATGCTGCTAAAACTACAATCAACGATGCTTGTGATGAAAAGCAAATTGAAGAATTGCGCGTAAAATACTTAGGTAAAAAAGGCGAACTTACCGCAATATTAAAACAAATGGGTTCATTAAGCCCCGAAGAAAGACCGATAATGGGTCAACTTGTTAACGAGGCAAAGCAAGAGGTTGAAGAGCTTATAAATAACAAAAAAAAGGTTCTTTCAGAACAAGCAACCCTCTTGAAATTAAAGGAAGAAACTTTGGATATAACAATGCCCGGAAAAGTTAAAGAAACGGGCCGTTTACATCCATTAAATACCGTTTTAGATGATATGATCGGCATTTTTCAATCAATGGGGTTTGACGTTGTTGACGGTCCCGAAGTTGAAACTGACCACTATAATTTTGAATGCTTGAATGTTCCGGCAGATCACCCTGCGCGTGATATGCAAGACACCTTTTATTTAGCAGAAAACTTATTACTTCGCACACAAACTTCTGCAGCACAAATTCGCACAATGGAAAATCGCAAACCACCTATAAGAGTTATTTGTCCGGGACGCGTATATCGTGCAGATGAAGTAGATGCAACACATTCACCTGTTTTCCATCAAATTGAAGGTCTTGTTGTCGATAAAGGCATCACAATGTGTGATTTAAAAGGTGTGTTAGAACAATTTGCGCACGAAATTTACGGGCCTGAAACTAATGTAAAATTCCGTCCTTCCTTCTTCCCTTTCACCGAGCCGTCAGTTGAAGTTGATGTTACTTGCAGTGAATGTGGTGGCAAAGGCTGTCGCGTTTGCAAAGGCAGCGGTTGGATCGAAATCTTAGGTGCAGGCATGGTTCATCCGCGTGTTCTTAAAAGTTGCGGTATTGACCCTGAAGAGTATTCGGGCTTTGCATTTGGTATCGGTCTTGATAGATTAACAACGACACGTTATAAAATCAGTGATATTCGCTTGTTATTCGAAAACGACAAGAGATTTTTAGAGCAGTTTTAAGGAGGAAAGATAAATGAAAATTTCGGTTAATCAACTTAAAACTTATGTAGATATAAATGTTCCGGTTGAAGAAATGTGTGAACGCATGGTAATGGCCGGTTTCGAAGTTGAAAGTATTGAAAAACAGGGCGACAATTTAGTAAACGTTGTTGCAGCTCGAATTTTAGATATTAAACCGCATGAGGATAGCGACCATTTACAAATTTGTTCAATGGATGTTGGCAAAGATGAGCCGGTACAAATTGTTACCGGTGCGCAAAACATCGCAGTTAACGACCTTGTACCTGCCGCACTTGACAACAGTTATTTACCGAACGGTGCTCATATAAAAGCCGGCAAACTGCGTGGTGTTGAATCAAACGGTATGCTATGCAGCGGCAGTGAACTTTGCCTTACAGAAGAAGATTATGAAGGCGCTTCGGTTAACGGTATTCTAATTCTTAAAGATACACACGCCCCCGGCACCGATATGCGCGAGGTTTTAGGTTTAGACGATTATATTGTTGACTTTAAAATCACCGCAAACCGTCCGGATTGCAACTGTTTCTTAGGTGTTGCAAAGGAAATAAGCGTTGTTTTAGGAACCGAATTTAAAGCTCCTGTGCCAAAATATCAAGCTAACGGTGATGATATTAAAAATTATATTGAGATAAGCGTTGAAAATTTTGAACTATGCCCTCGCTACATGGGTAGAATTGTTAAAAATTTAAAGATTGGTCCTTCCCCTGCTTGGATGCAAAAAGCAATTACTGCTTCGGGTATGCGACCAATTAACAACATTGTTGATATTACAAACTTTGTTATGCTTGAAACCGGTCAACCAATGCACGCATTTAACTATGATGAAATTGCCGGTAAAAAAATTATTGTTCGCAATGCTGATGACGGTGAAATGATAACCACGCTTGACGGCAACCAACACAAATTAAACAATAATATGCTTGTTATTGCTGACGGCGAAAAGCCTTCTTGTCTTGCGGGTATCATGGGTGGTCGCGAAAGTGAAATTGAAGATTCAACTAAAACTTTATTCTTAGAATCTGCTAAATTTAAACGCGATAACATCCGACATACCGGTCGTTCTTTAGGTATGCGTACAGAAGCAAGTGGCAGATATGAGCGCGGTATAGATATTAACAATGTGGAATATGCAATGGAACGCGCATTAGGTCTTATTTACGAATTAAATGCCGGTGAAATTGTTGAAGGCGTTATTGATTGTAACAAAGGCTTACCGGATCTCAGAACCGTTAAAGCAACCGCTAAAAGCATTACTGATTTAATCGGAGTTGAAGTTCCTACCGATACTATGCTTACTATTCTTAACAGTTTAGGCTTAAATGCTGCTTTAAACGGTGATGAAATTGAATGTAAAGTTCCCTCAATTCGTGATGATATCGAAGGTCGCGCTGACTTAGCTGAAGAAATTATGCGCATTTACGGTTATGACCACATTGTAGGAACACCAATGCGTGGTGATGTTATTCGCGGTACAAAATTACCCGACCGTATTAAAGATGATAAAATCAAATCGTTACTATGCGGTATGGGTGCTTATGAAGCCACAACATACTCATTTATTGCTTCTAAAGCTATTGACGCATTAAATCTTTCAGAAGATGATGAACGCCGTAAACAGATTAAAATTATCAATCCATTAGGTGACGAATACTCGGTAATGCGTACACAACTTGCAACCAGCATGCTAACCGTCCTTTCAACCAACATAAACAAAAAAATTGAAAGCGGTCGTTTTTTTGAAATCAGCAAACGCTTTGTTGCAAAGCAAACGCCAATAACCGAACAACCTGACGAGTTGAAAACAATGTCAATCGGCATTTACGGTGACAACGAAGATTTCTTTACATTAAAAGGCATTATTGAATCAATAATGAAATTATTCGGCGCACATACTATGTATGAAAGAAGTAATGAACCTTATCTACACCCCGGTCGTCAAGCTTTAGTTAAAGCCAACAATAAACCTGTTGCCGTGTTTGGTGAAGTTCATCCTAATACCGCCGCTAATTTTGATATTGACTGCCGTGTTTACTATGCGGAAATCAAGCTTGATGTTCTTTACACTATTGAAAAGCGCAAAACAACATATAAACCGTTACCGAAGTTCCCTGCTGTTGAACGCGACTTTGCTATGCTTTGCGACGCAGAACTTCCTGTTGGCGAAATTGAAAAAGCAATTACTTCGGGTGCCGGAAGACTGCTTGAAACGGTTAAACTATTTGATGTATATCAAGGCTCACAAATTCCCGAAGGTAAAAAGAGTGTTGCTTATAGTATATGGTTGCGTTCGGCAGAAGGTACATTAAGTGATACCGAAATTGACGCAATTTGTACTAAAATTGTTGAAAAACTTGAAAAAATTGGCGCCGAGATCAGAAAATAGTACTTGCACTTTTCTAAAAAAAGTTATACAATAACATTAAGATATTTTTAAAGAGGTGTTGATATGAATGATAAGACAATGACTTTTTCAATCGGCGATCAAACCGAACTTGAAATTCGCACAATATTAACTGCGGTTTATGATGCGCTAAAAGAAAAAGGTTATAATCCAATCAATCAAATTGTCGGTTATATTTTATCAGAAGATCCTACTTATATTACTACTCATAACAATGCCCGTAATTTAATTAGAAAAATTGATCGTGATACACTTTTGCAATCATTGGTAAAATATTATATTTCGGCATAAGTTAAAACCCCGTGATTATCACGGGGTTTATTTTTAAATAAAAAAGGAGACATCAAAACGATGTCTCCTTTTAATTTTAGTGAATATATTTATATGTTGGCACAATTTTTTTAACGAGACCTCTAATATCAGCATTATCATCATACATAACTTCTTTTAAAGTTTTTAGTGTCTCTAATAATTCCTGCTCATCAATATTGATAGGTTTGCCGATATGAATAAGTTTATTTTCAGTGTCTTGCAAGCCTTCTTCTGACATAAGCAATTCTTCATATAACTTTTCACCGGGTCTAAGTCCTGTAAATTCTATTGCAATATCAACATAAGGTGTTAAGCCTGAAAGCTTTATAAGGTTTTCGGCCAATGTTAAAATCTTAACCGGTTTACCCATATCCAATACAAATATTTCGCCACCCTTGGCAGTAGCGCCGGCTTGAATAACAAGCGAAACAGCCTCAGGTATTGTCATAAAGTATCTGATAATCTCAGGATGTGTAACAGTAACCGGTCCGCCCTCTTCAATTTGCTTTTTAAAAAGCGGGATAACACTACCGTTACTACCTAATACATTACCAAAACGAACAGCAACAAATTCCGTGTCAAACTTATTATTGAATGTTTGAACTATCATTTCGCAAATGCGTTTTGATGCACCCATAATATTAGTTGGATTAACGGCTTTGTCGGTTGAAATTAAGACAAACTTTTCAACACGGTATCTCCCTGCACATTCTGCGGTTTTGTAGGTGCCGAAAACATTGTTTTTAATTGTTTCGTTAGGACTGGTTTCCATAAGCGGTACATGCTTATGCGCTGCAGCGTGGTAAACGATTTGCGGATGATATTTTGTAAAGACTTCATTAAGCCTTTTAGAATCTCTTACCGAGCCTATAAGGGCAACTAAATCAAGTTCGGGGTAAGTCTTAATTAACTCGTTTTGAATGTCATACGCATTGTTCTCATATATATCAAATATTATCAGCTGTTTAGGTTTATGCGCTGCAACTTGACGGCAAATTTCGCTGCCGATTGAACCGCCGCCACCGGTTACCAAAACAACCTTATCTTTTACATAGTTGTTTTCGTCAAAAGCGTTGATTTTAATTGGCTCGCGGCCAAGCAAGTCCTCAATTTCAACACTGCGTACATAATGCATGCCAAAATCGTTTTCGTCAAGGAACTGCGTAATGCGAGGTACAGTTTTCAAATTGCAATCGGTTTTTTGGCATATTTCCAAAATTTTTGCTTTTTCTTCGCCTTCCATACTTGGTATAGCAAAAATGATTGTAGAAATATTAAACTTTTTCGCATTTTCGACAATACTGTTGCGGTCACCGACAATTTTTACACCGCCGATATAAGCACCAATTTTATTAGGCGCGTCATCAATAATACACTTAACACGTGAACGCTTATTATTGTTATTACTGTTTATTTCTTTAACAAGCGCAGATGCGGCGTTACCACCGCCGATAATCATAACGTTACCATTAAGACCGACATCGCTAATGCTGTTTTTTCGTTTGATATCATATAAAATCTTAATAGAGCATTTTTCAGCAAAAATCAATAAAAATGTTACAAAAAACAAAACAATATATACTTTAACATCGAAAAAATGACTGGTAATTGCTGATTGCGTAATTATTATTGCAGGAATCGAGGAAGCGACAGCGGCAACCAAATGCAAAACTTCGCCATAATGGGCATATTGCCATAAGATGTTATAGCATCTGAATACATACAAAAGAATAACGATAATGCATGGGTAAGAAATCAAAATAGTTGTTAAAGAAAGATTTTCAGGAGTTTTTAGTAGTAAAAATGTTACTACTAATGCGGCAAATGCTAAAACTGCATCAGCAAACAATTGCAATACAAATTTTAAATATCTGTTCATAACAATCCCCTTTTATATTCCAAATTTATTTTAGTCGCCTTCGTTGACAATAATCTAAATTTCTTAAAGCAATTTTATACCCTTTGATTTGCAAAAATCAATTTCACGCTTAGGCCAAACTGATACTTGAACTTCGCCGATATGTGCTTTTTTAAGCAACAGCATACAAAGTCTTGATTGACCGATGCCACCACCGATAGTAAGCGGTAATTCACCGCCCACAAGCAACTTATGAAATTCAAATTGCAGTCTGTCTTCGGCGTTTTCGGCTTTTAATTGACTGAGTAAACTATCGCGATCAACGCGAATACCCATAGAAGAAATTTCAAAAGCACGCTCTAAAACATTGTTGTAAATTAAAATGTCACCATTTAGTTTCCAATCATCATAGTCGGGTGCTCGCCCGTCATGTTTTTCGCCGTTTTTCAAACGACCGCCAATCTGCATTAAGAAAACGGCACCGTATTTTTTAGTTATCTCATCTTCCCTTTGTTTTGGCGATAAGTCGGGATACATTTCTTCAAGCTCATAGGTTGTTACAAAATGAATTTTTTTAGGCAAATCACTTTTTAAAACCGGATATTTTTTCTGAACGGCAGCAGCTGTTTTTAAAACTGCACCGTAAATGTCATTAACAGTTGCTTTTAAATAATCGGGCGTTCTGTCGCTGATGTTTATAACCTTTTCCCAGTCCCACTGGTCAACATAAATTGAATGAATATTATCAGTTGTTTCATCTCTGCGAATAGCGTTCATATCGGTGTAAAGTCCTGTATGCATCGGGAAACCGTACTGCATCAGCGCCATTCGTTTCCATTTTGCAAGACTGTGAACAACTTCGGCAATCTCGCCCGTTTCAAGCAAATCAAAACTAACCGGACGCTCAACACCGTTAAGGTCATCATTAAGACCGCTGTTTTGCTTTAAAAACAAAGGTGCAGTAACGCGGGAAAGTGTTAAGGCTTTGCAAAGTTCATCGGTAAACACCTGTTTTACTAACGAAATTGCAGCTTGTGTATCATATTCATTAATTAAACTACAATAATGCTCCATAGTTCTCCTTTTTAGCAAATACTGCCAACAGTACGAGGATACAAAATTACGTCACGAATATTTTGTATGCCCGTAACATACATAATAATTCTTTCAAGTCCTAAGCCGAAGCCACTGTGCGGAACTGAACCGAATTTGCGTAACGCAATATAGTGCTCGTATTCATCAAGTGACATACCGCGGGTTTTCATGGCTTCGAGTAATTTATTAAGATCAGCTTCTCTTTCACTGCAACCGATAATTTCGCCAACACCCGGTACCAAAAGATCCGTTGCGGCAACTGTTTTACCGTCAGCATTTTGTTTCATATAGAAAGACTTAATTTCCTTTGGATAATCGGTCAAGAAAACAGGTTTCTTACAAATTACTTCGGAAATATATCGCTCGTGTTCGGTCATAAGGTCACAACCCCATTCAACGGGATACTGGAACTTTTCACCGCATGATTTTAATTTTTCAATGGCTTCGGTATAAGTCATAACCGCAAAGTCATTATTAACAACATTCTTTAATTTTTCAATTAAGCCCTTTTCAAAATGAGCGTCAAAGAAAGCCAATTCTTGTGGACATTTATCTAAAACTGCGTTAATTATATGCTTAATTAAATCTTCGGCAATTTCAATAATATCAGGAAGTTCGGCAAAAGCGACTTCCGGCTCAACATGCCAAAATTCAGCAACATGGCGCGGAGTATTGCTCTTTTCTGCGCGAAAACTCGGGCCGAATGTGTAAATTTTACCAAGACCCATGGCAGCAACTTCGCCTTCTAACTGACCCGAAACACTTAAAGCGGCTTTCTTGCCGAAAAAGTCGTCAGCATAATATTCTTCTTCGCTTTTATAATCGTTGCTATATCCGATAGTAGTAACTTTAAACATCTCACCTGCGCCCTCACAATCGCTTGCTGTGATAAGCGGAGTATGAATGTAAGTAAACCTGTTTGCTTGGAAAAATTCGTGAATTGATGCCGAAACAACGCTTCTAACACGGAAAACAGCATTAAAAGTATTCGTTCTGACTCTTAAATGCGGAATTGTGCGTAAATATTCTAAAGTATGTCTTTTCTTTTGAAGCGGATATTCTTGTGGACATTCACCTAACACTGTAATATTTTCGGCGTTAATTTCAACGCTGTCGTTAGCTACAACACTTTTAACAACGGTACCCTCTACCTTTAAAGAAGAACCGAGTTTAAGAAAATCAGCAACATTTTCGAATGTGGCCTTATCAATGACAATTTGCAAATGCTTAAGCGAAGTACCGTCATTAAGCTCTATAAATGCCATATTTTTTGAATCACGTGAAGTTCTAACCCAACCGCAAACGGTGACTTTTTTACCGATTAGGTCGGCATTATTAAATATTTCGAAAATATCAATGTGTTTCATAAATTACATCTCCCAAAAAATAAAGCGCCCATTAGTCCTAATTATTAGGACGAATAGACGCATAATATCCGCGGTGCCACCTAATTTACCGAAAACGGTCACTTTAAAGGAAATATAACGTTTTCCAAAAACGGCGCACCTACTAACAAAAAGCTTTCAGATTGCAACTACGAAGTGTTCTTCACAAAGCACGATAAACGCATTTACACTATCTGCATCTCACTAAATATCGTTGGGATTGCTACTTTTCTTCATCAACGCTTTTACTAAAAAAATTATAACAAAAAAGCCCAAATTTGTCAAGCGGTTGCCAACATTTAACAAGTTTTAAAGTAAATCGTTCCCACATTTGAATAATATTTTCTTTGCTTGTCAAAAATATTATTAAGAGGGTGAAAATTATGAGTGCAATAACAAAAAAGAAACTCAGTATAATTTTAATTGGAATAACCTTTGTAATAGTCGCCGTTTTAGTTACAACAGGATTTGCAGTCGGTATTAAAAAAGACTGCGAAAACGGTTGTGTTTTAAAAACATATCAAAATAAGGTTTGCATAATTGTTGACGGCAAAATATATAAAAGCTACCCCGAAATAGTTGTTAGTACCCTGCCGACACAAGATATAAAACAACTTGAAAACGGGATAGCTTTCAGTAATATTTATGAAGCACAAAATGC
This sequence comes from Acutalibacteraceae bacterium, assembly GCA_045642065.1. GTDB lineage: Bacteria > Bacillota > Clostridia > Oscillospirales > Acutalibacteraceae > UBA737. Next base: position 131,804 of record JAZUID010000016.1, on the reverse strand, counting down.
AATTGAAGATTATGACGGATAAAAAAAGCACACCAATTAAGGTGTGCTTTTTAATTTTAGATAGATAGATCTTCAACTACAAGATTTCTGACAGCATTAGAATCTTCGGTTTTTACTTTACCGTCCCGTACATCGAAGAACTTTTCAGCAACTGCCGGAAAAAGTGCATAGCTTAATACATCTTCAGGGTATTTACCAATACCCTTTTCAGCCATTTCAGCTTTATACTTTTCAAGTTCCGGGTCTAAAAGATCGGCAGGACGGCAAGTAATAACTTCATCGTCACCGATAGCTTTCTTGCGAACTTCTTCATTGACTTCACCCGGTAAGCGACCGTATTCGCCGCGTAAAAGACCCTTAGATTCCTTAGGAACCATCTTATATCTTTCACCCGATATAACATTCATAACAGCCTGTGTACCAACAATTTGGCTGGTAGGCGTTACTAACGGCGGATAGCCAAAGTCTTTACGAACACGCGGAACTTCAGCTAAAACATCATAATATTTATCTTCTGCGTTAGCTTGCTTTAACTGTGAAAGAAGGTTTGAAAGCATACCGCCCGGTACTTGATAGATAAGTGTCTTTGTATCAACATTAAGTACCTTAGGATTTAAAATGCCATCTTCTTTCATTCTGTCGGCAACCTTACGGAAGTGAGCAGCGGCATCACTTAATGCCGAAAGGTCAAGACCGGTATCGCGCTCGGTACCTTGCAGTGTAGCAACTAAAGCTTCTGTAGAAGGATTAGAAGTACCGTTAGCAAACGGAGAAAGTGCACAGTCAACAATATCAACACCGGCTTGTGCTGCCATTAAATAGGTCATATCACCGGTGCCGGTTGTATTGTGAGTGTGAAGATGAATGGGAACATTAACATTTTCTTTTAACTTTTTAACAAGTGAATATGCATCATACGGCAACAAAAGATTTGCCATATCTTTAATACAAATTACATCTGCGCCCATTTTTTCAAGTTCTTTTGCAAGATTTACAAAATAATCTTCATTATGAACGGGACTTACGGTATAGCTGATTGCAACTTCGCAAATACCGCCGTACTTTTTACAGCTATCCATAGCCTGCTTGACATTGCGCGGATCATTAAGAGCATCAAAAATACGAATAACATCAATACCGTTTTCAATAGATTTCTTAACAAACTCATCAACAACATCGTCCGAGTAATGCTTATAGCCTAAAAGGTTTTGACCGCGTAAAAGCATTTGTAACTTTGTGTTAGGCATATGCTTTTTAAGGGTGCGAAGTCTCTCCCACGGGTCTTCATTTAAGAAACGCATACATGAATCAAATGTAGCGCCGCCCCAACATTCAATAGACCAATAGCCCATTTTATCTAACTTTTCAAGTGCGGGAATCATATCTTCAAGCTTCATTCTGGTAGCAGCTTGAGATTGATGAGCATCACGCAAAATTGTATCGGTAATATAAAGTTTGTTTGCCATTATTTATACCTCCATTAACCGAACAATGTAATAAGAACACCTGCTGCAATAGCAGAGCCGATAACACCGGCAACATTCGGACCCATAGCGTGCATAAGCAGGAAGTTAGACGGATTTTCATCCTGACCAACCTTTTGCGATACACGAGCAGCCATAGGAACAGCTGAAACGCCGGCAGAACCGATAAGCGGATTTATCTTGTTCTTTGAGAACAAATTCATGAACTTTGCAAGTAATACACCACCGGCAGTACCTAAACCGAAAGCGACAATGCCCATAGCCATAATCTTCAAAGTATCCAAGTTTAAAAATGCTTCAGCGGTAGCAGTAGCACCGACAGAGATGCCGAGGAAGATGGTAACAATATTCATCAATTCGTTTTGAGCAGTCTTACAAAGGCGTTCGCAAACACCGGATTCTTTCCAAAGATTGCCAAGCATTAGGCAACCAACAAGCGGAGTAGCCGACGGAACTAATAATGCAACGAAAATTGTAACGACAATCGGGAAAATAATTTTCTCGGTCTTAGAAACCTTTCTTAAAGGCTTCATAATTATGTTGCGTTCTTTCTTTGTTGTTAATAACTTCATAATCGGCGGCTGAATAACAGGTACCAAAGCCATATATGAATATGCCGCAACGGCAATAGGTCCTAATAAATCCGGAAACAACTTAGAAGTTGTATATATTGCTGTAGGACCGTCAGCACCACCGATAATACCAATGGAAGCGGCAGCTTCTTGAACGAAGCCTAACTTCACGCAACCTAAAAATGTTGCAAAAATACCTACCTGTGCAGCGGCACCTAAAAGCAACGATTTTGGATTAGCAATAAGCGGTTCAAAATCTGTCATAGCGCCAATGCCGACAAAGATAAGGCAAGGATACAGGCAGGTTTTAACACCAATATAAAGGATATCTAAAAGACCACCCTCATGCAAAATTTCACCGTAACCGACTTGACCTGCCATAAAAGCATGCCAAAGGTCGGTATGATATAATGCATCACCCGGTGTAAAAGCAGTAAGGTTTGTGAGTAACATACCAAAAGCAATACCAACTAATAGCAATGGCTCAAATTGCTTCTTAATACCCAACCAAAGCAAGAAAAGCGAAACGACGATCATAACTAATGATCCCCAGTTATCCTTAAGGTTGCCGAAAAGTAAATAGAAGCCGGTGCTTTTGGCAAAATCTATAAGATAATGTACCATTTTAAATGTTCCTCCGAATTATGCAATAACGCAAAGAACAGCGCCGGTTTCAACTGTGCTGCCTTTTGTAACTAAGTTTGAAACAACACCGTCGCAAGGAGCCATGATTTCATTTTCCATCTTCATAGCTTCTAATACCATAAGAACGTCGCCTTTTTTAACGCTGGCACCGTTTTGAACGTTAACAGCTAAAATGTTGCCGGGCATTGGGCTGCTAACCGTTTCGCCACCGGCGGGTGCAGCCACAGGTGCAGATGCAACCGGAGTGGCAGCAGGAGCAGCTTTAATTTCGGAAGCGTCAACTTCTTCTAATGTGATTTCGTAAGCGGTACCGTTTACTGTTACACTGTACTTTTTCATAATAAATAACCTCTTTTAAAATTATAATTTTTTAAATGATAAAATGCGAATACCTGAAACATCGGTACCCAATTCTTCTGCAACTGCTGCAGATACAGCAGCGATTATCTCGCCGCGATTTTCAAGTTGTGCAGGAGCCGAAGGTGTATTAACCTGTGTGTTTTCGACCTTTTTGTTTTTGAAGAACAAACTCATAATTGAACAAATAATAATAATTGAAATTAAGCCTACAAAAACAACACCAATACCCATACAAACAACGAACCAATTTGGCATTAAATACACCTCCTAACATATAAATACCATTTGTACCCATTGTACTTATTGTTATTATACCTATTTTCCATTGTTTTTGCAATAGAAAAGTGCAAAAAAAATTACAGTTTGCAAAGAAAAATTTGCAAACTGTATCTTTTATATTGATTTTATGTATTTTTTAATTGCAGAAAAGGATTTGTCGCTTATGTCATGCTCGATTTTACAGGCATCAGAAACTGCCGTTTCGTTATCAACCCCAAGCCTTTCCAAAAATTCACTGATTATGGTATGACGTTCATAAATCTTTTTAGCAATTTCTTTGCCTAAATCAGTTAGTGTTATATAACCGTTCTTATCAATTACAATATATTCACCGGTTTTTAAAAGCCCGACAGCTCTGCAAACGCTGGGTTTTGAAAAGCCCATGTATTCAGCAATATCTAATGAGCGAACCGGCTTGCCGTTTTCAGATAAAATGAAAATTGTTTCAAGATACATTTCGCCTGATTCTTGCAATGGCATAATAACACCTCCTGTTTCTGTTTTAATATTAACACTAACAACAAAAAAATTCAAGTATATAATGCTATTTTGTCCTTGACATTTTTTCATTTTACGAGTATTATAGTAATGTAGTTAGCAATTGCTAACCATTTTTAACAGTTCGCGGTTAGCGGTTGCTAACCGTAATATACGGAAGGAAGAAAATTTTGAAAACTCTTAATGATATAAAAATCGGTAAAACCGCAAAGGTTGTTAAATTGCACTCTACCGGCGCTCTTAAACGCAGAATTATGGATATGGGCATTACAAAGGGCGTTGAAGTATATATTAGAAAGGTAGCACCGCTTGGTGATCCTATTGAGGTGAATTTACGCGGATATGAATTATCTCTTCGTAAAGAAGATGCCGAACTAATTGAAGTTGAGTAATTTTGGGGGTTATTATGAGTATTAGAATCGCATTGGCAGGCAACCCTAATTGCGGAAAAACAACACTGTTTAACGCACTCACCGGTTCAAACCAATATGTTGGCAACTGGCCGGGCGTTACCGTCGAGAAGAAAGAGGGAAACTTAAAAGGTCATGATGGTGTAATCATAACCGACCTACCGGGTATATATTCCCTTTCCCCTTATACTTTAGACGAAGTTGTTGCCCGTAAATATTTGGTCGAAGAACGACCTGATGTTATTTTGAATATCGTTGACGGAACTAATATTGAACGAAATCTCTATTTAACAACTCAACTTATGGAGCTTGGCATTCCGGTTGTCGTTGCTATAAATATGATGGATATTGTCGTCAAAAACGGCAACCGCCTTGATACTGCGGGGCTTGAAAAAAATTTGCATTGCAAAGTAAGCGAGATTTCTGCTTTAAAAGGCACCGGCATAGAAAAAGCGACCGAACTTGCCATCAACGAAGCTAAGAATAAAGCTTTAAGGCCACAACACATATTTAGTGGCGAAGTCGAACATGCCATTGCCCACATTGAAGAGGCGGCAATTCACAATTTGCCCGAAGAACAGCAACGTTGGTATGCAATAAAGATTTTTGAACGCGACCAAAAAGTAATTGAGAAATTAAAAATAGATAATAATACCGTAAAGCATATCGAACAAGATATTAAAATCGTTGAAACTATTATGGATGATGATGCTGAAAGTATTATAACAAATGAACGCTATTCATATATTGCCGAAATTTTAAAGGATTGCTATAAAAAGAAACATGCCGGTTACCTGTCAACATCTGATAAAATTGACCGAATTGTTACAAACAGATTTTTGGGGTTGCCTTTGTTTGTTCTGATAATGTTTATTGTCTATTACATAGCAATTTCAAAGGTTGGTGCGGCAGCGACCGATTGGACAAATAATGTACTGTTCGGTACTTGGATAAAGCACGGTGTTGAAGTTTTACTAAACAACATCGGCGCTACCGGATGGGTCGTATCTTTAGTAAAAGAAGGTGTATTAGGAGGTCTTGCCGCACCGATAAGCTTTGCACCGCAAATGGCAATTGTTTTCTTTTTCCTTTCTATTTTAGAAGATTGCGGATATATGTCCCGAGTTGCTTTTATTATGGATAAATTGTTTAGAAATTTCGGGCTTTCGGGTAAGTCGTTTATACCGCTTTTAATTTCTTCCGGATGCGGTGTTCCGGGTATAATGGCCTGCAGAACCATTGAAACAGAAAAAGACAGACGCCTAACAATGATAACAACTACAGCTATACCCTGTAGTGCAAAATTGCCGGTAATAGCTCTAATTTCGGCATATTTAGCTAACGGCGCTTGGTGGATAGCCCCGATAGTTTATTTCGTAGCCATTGGTGTAGTTGTTGTTTCATGTACGATACTTAAAAAAACAAAGCAGTTTGATGGTGAAACTTCCCCGTTTGTTATGGAACTTCCACAATATCATGTCCCTTCCCTTTTCAGCGTGCTTTTACATGTTTGGGATAGAATTTGGTCGTTCCTTAAAAAAGCCGGAACGGTTTTGTTTGTTTGTTGCACAATTATGTGGGTGTTAAGCAATTTCGGTATTAAAAACGGCAGCTTCGGGCTATACGGTCAAGCACATTCACTGTTTGCAGTAGCCGGCAGCGCTATTGCATTTATATTTAAGCCATTGGGCTTTGGCAATTGGCAATCGGTTGCCGCAACATTAGCGGGCATAGTTGCAAAAGAAGGCATCGTTTCAACAATGGGCGTACTTTCAACAAAAACTCTGTTTTCCAGTTCAATCGCCGCTGTTTCTTTTCTCTTCTTTAATTTATTTAATTCCCCTTGCATTGCCGCAATTACAACATTGGCGCGTGAAATCGGTTCTAAAAAATATTTTTGGTTAGCTATTGCTTATCAAAACATTTCGGCATATTGTTTTTCTTTAATGGTTTATCAAATTGTCGGTCTTATTATCGGTCAAGTTACTTTTAACATATTTACAATTATTGCTTTTGCTTTATTATGCTTTTTACTTTACTTAATATTTAAAAATGATTCACAACATAATAAGGTGAGAAGCCATGCTTAATTTCATAACAAATAATTTAGGCAATATTATTGTTCTGGGAATTATATTACTTGTATCAATTATCATTATTGTAAAATCATATAAAGACAAAAAGCAAGGTAACTGTTGTAATGGCAACTGCTTAAAATGTAAAGGTTGTAAAAAATAAAAAGGATGGTTCATTTGAACCATCCTTTTTTTAATTGTTTTTATTAAACGTTTTAACAATTTCACCAAGCGGTAAAATTAACATTGCAAGCAGTATTGAAATAAACAAATTCTTTGCAGAAAGAATTGTCAAGCCAAAAACAAAGCCTGCAGGAGTTAAACACAAGAACAAGAATATAAATATAATTACTATGTTTGAATAGGTCATAAAACTGTTTTTAAACGGCTTAAACCTTAAAATGCTGTCAGTATATTTATAGTTCATTGCATTGAAAATTTGGGCTAATCCTAGCGTTAAGAACGCCATTGTAACCGCAACGGAATACCCAGCGGTATTACCGATTATGAACGAAATAAATGTAGCGACCATAATACCTAAGCTTTGAACTAATAAAGCTATAATATCTTTAGAGTTTGCAAACAGCTTTAAAGAATTTTCCGGATTGCCTTTCATAACAGATGGCTCAGCTGATTCCATACTTAATGCTAATGCCGGTGTTGAATCGGTTAAGAGATTTATCCATAAAAGTTGCAAAGCAGTTATGGGCATTTTCCCGATAAATATCATACCTAAAAATACTGTCATTATCTCTGCCAAGTTGCTGCTTAGCAAATAGAAAACTGTTTTCTTTATGTTGGCAAATAATCCGCGACTTTCACGAATAGCGTCGGTAATAAAAGAAAAATTATCTTTATTGATGATAATATCGGCATTTCCAAGCGCAACATCCGTACCATTGTTACCAAGCGCACAACCGATTGTTGCTAAACTTAATGCTCCGGCATCATCAACGCTATCTCCGGTAATAAGAACTTTTTCGCCATTACTTATTAAAGCATTAACTATCCGTTGTTTATGCTCAGGTGTTATACGCGCAAATACCGAAATGTTTTTAACTTTTTGGGCTAAAATTTCATCGGTCATTTCATCAAGTTCAGCACCGGTAACGGTAAGTGTGTTATCCTTTAAAATACCGATTCTGCGAGCTACTGCAGTCGCAGTATTGATATTATCGCCTGTAATCATAACCGTTTTAATTCCCGCTTTTTCACATTCGGCAACTGAACTGATTGTTTTGCTTCGCGGTGGATCTTCAATACCTATTAGTCCGATAAATGTTAAATTGTTTTCAATTTCTTCGGCACTCGGGTTGGCAGGAATAGTAGAAAGTGACTTAGCAGCAATGCAAATAACCCTCAAAGCACTATCTGTTAAATCAGCATTGATTTTCAACAGTTCATCAACATTTACATCCATACACTTTGGAATAACAATTTCGGGTGCACCTTTTACAATTGCAAAAGGCTTTTCGTCAATCATATTGATAATTGTCATAGTTTTACGCTCGTGCGTAAAAGGAATAACGGCAAGCCTTGGGTATAATTCTTCTATTTGCTCACGGGTAAATGAGGCATATTCCATGCAGGCATTTTCAATAGCAGCTTCGGTTGAATCGTTATCAAGTGTCGAACAGCAAGCAGCCATTTTTAAAATTGATGCTGTCTTTTCGGATACTTCGCTCTTTGTTAAATCTATCATGTTTTCGCCATCGTAAATGTATTCAACAGTCATCTTATTACGGGTTAAAACACCGGTTTTGTCAGTACAAATAACTGATATATTACCAATGGTTTCTATTGATTTTATATTTTTAATAATTATGTTGTTTTGTAAAATTCGCTCAATACCAACGGCGATAACTATTGAAGCCATTGCAGGTATTGATTCGGGAATTGTTGCAACGGCAAGTGCCACCGCATTAACCGCCGCATCAATAGTCATTGCTGCAAATGTGCCGGAAGAAAAGTTCATAATAATATTTATTATAAAGACAACAGCACAAATAAAAATTATAAAGATATTTGTATATTTATAGACTAAATTTAATTTTTCTTCACTTGGCATTTTAATGCCTTCGGTTTGATTAGTAATATCGGTAGTGTGACCTGCTTCGGTATGAAGACCGGTTGCAATAACAACAGCCTTTGCAGTACCGTGGACAACGCTGCAACCGCTGAAAACCATATTGACTCTTTGTGCTAACGGCGTAATATTATCTAAAACTTCGTTAGCAGATTTTTCGACGGGGACATCTTCACCGGTAATTGCCGATTCGTTACACCTGAATTCATTTTCTTCAATTATTCTGGCATCAGCTGAAATGTAGTCGCCTTCGGATAATATTATAATATCACCGGGTACCAATGTGTCGGCGGGGACGCTTTGCTCTATGCCGTCTCTTAAAACGGTTGCGGTTGGAATAGTTGCTTGTTTTAGCGATTCAAGAGTAAGCTTTGTTTTAAAACTGAACCAAGCCGAAACTAAAGCATCAACAACAACAATAGCAATCATTAAAAGCGGTGCATAAAAATCAGCCTTTTCATAAAGCAATGATACGATAAAAGCAACAACCGCAATAACAGATAAAACGGTTACGGTTTTGCTTTTTAACTGTTCAAAAAAGCAACTGATAAAGTTTGGTGTTTTGTAATTTGAAAGAATATTCTTACCGTATTTTTCAAGCTTTTCATCGGCTTCACCGTTAGCTAAGCCTTTTTCCCTGTCTAAATTAAATCTATTTAAAACTTCTTCGCATGTAGAACTGTGCCAAATCATTGACAATCCTCCCAATTAAAGTATTGATTTATAATATTTTTTCATCGTTAACGCATCTTCGGCTTGTGTGCCGGCAGATTCGCAAATAAAAATAGGGTTGCAATTTTTCTTTGCGGTAAGCTCCATTAACGGTTCAAAATCAGGACCGTAAACGGTATCGGCAAAGGTTAAGTGGCGTTTTTCACCACCGGTAGTGTATTCAATTTTAGAAAAGTGGGAATGAAAAGATTTTAGCCTTTCACTACCAAGTCGATTTTCAATTATTTCAAAGATTTTCTCAAAATCGGAGTAATCTGAAAGCCCACCTAAATTTCGCGCGTTTAAATGGCCAAAGTCAATACATGGAATTAGCCTTTCATCAAGTTCACATAAAGCAACAACTTCTTCTAAAGTTCCGAGTTGGTTAATCTTTCCCATTGTTTCAGGGCAAATGTGAATGTGCGAAAGTCCGTTTTCATCTAAAGCCTTTAAAGCAATTTTCATTGTGTCTTTTGCTAACATTAAGGCTTCTTCCCTACTTATTTTACCGCAAGATCCCGTATGAACGACAATTCTATCGCCACCCATTGCGTTAACCGCATTGGCACTGGCAAGAATATAATTAACGGAATTTAAGCGTTTTTCTTCTTCAAGAGAAGACATTGAAATATAATAAGGTGCATGTAGCGATAATGTAATGCCGTGCTCTTTTGCAATTTTACCAAGCTCAACCGCCTTATCTAATCCTATGTTAACACCACGACCGCATTGATATTCAAAACAGTCTAAGCCCATTTTGACAAGATATTCGGGCACTTGCAAACTTGATTTGTAACCCATTGCGGAAAAGCTTTCTGAATTTCCGGCAGGGCCAAATTTAGCCGACATATTTTTCACTCCTCAGTTAAAGAAATTTTATAAATTTTAAAAACTAACTTTTCAAGCTTTCGCTTAAATCGAAATCTTAATGACGTTTCGGGTTTGATTGGCGTTAAAAGAATCGTTTTAATGCCAATGGCATTGCCGCCTAAAACATCGGTAAAAATTTGGTCGCCCACAATAGCAACATCTTTACGATCAAGGTTTAAGCTTTTAATAGCGCGCAAATATCCAAACGGTAACGGTTTCAAACCAAGACTGATAAATGGTAAATTGATTTTTTCAGCAAATGGTTCAACCCTTTTTTTGTTGGAATTTGAAAGTAAAGTTAATTTTATGTTGTTTTCACTCATTTCTTTCATCCACGCGCGAAGGCCTTTTGTAAGAACTTGTCCGTGGTGTGTTGAGAGAGTATTGTCAATATCAAGTATTAAAGCCGTAATACCGTATTTTTTTAGAATGGCCGGTGAAATATCAGTAACCTTGTTTAGCCTAATCTTCGGTTTTAATAACATAAAGCACCTACTTTATTAAATAAAAAAGCGGTTGGAAAACAACCGCTTTTTTGCGTTTTTAAGTTTTAGCGGAACTTTCTTTTTCGAGCAGCTTCCGACTTCTTCTTACGCTTTACAGAGGGCTTTTCATAGTGCTCTCTCTTACGAACTTCTTGAATAACACCGTCTTTAGCGGTTTGTCTCTTAAAACGACGTAAAGCGTTATCTAGTGATTCATTTTCTTTAATTCTAACCTGACTCATTATATTCCCTCCCTCCGCAAGATAGCAGGGATCTGCAATTTACAGAGCAATTATACAATAATTAAAATGTTTAGTCAAGCACATAATGCAAGGTGTAAACTTGTTCTGCAAAATGCATAAACAGTAACATCTTGTTTAACTGAAAATTTCAGTTTGCTTGATTAACCACGCAATGCTAAAACGTTAGCAACTAATGCTAAAACAAAGAATAATATTGCAACATACTTTGTCCAACGTGCAAGTGAAGCATCAAATGTTCTTGCCTTATTCTTTGACAAGAATGTATCAGCACCGCCGGAGATTGCACCGTTAATACCGGAACGATGACCTTGCTGTAAAAGAATAACAGCAATAATAAATAAAGAAACAAGTATTACAAGAATACCGATTATTATTTCAAAAGGTTTCATATTATTACACCTCCAACAAAGCTAAATATTGCCATATAAGCAAGTTATATAATAACATATTTGTCTAAAAAAATCAACTGTTTTTTTTACAAGAATTACAACCTGTAAAAAGTTTATTCATATTTACTTTTTTCTCGGTTTCATTTTCGATGAAATCCAATAATTCCAAGACTGATTTTATGGAATCATTGTCATAAAAAGCGTTTAATATACTTCGCTCGGCAGCAACATGTAAAGTGCTTCTTATTATACCGTCAGCAAGAGGTAAATCGCCGATAGGATTAACCAAATGTAAAACCATTTCCTTGTCAGTTAAATCATATAAACAATAGCCTAACATTTCTTGACCGCATATTGCAGTAACGGCAAAGGAATTTTGGTTAAAGCAAATTTCATTTTCCTTATAAAGTTTTTTAACTAAATTGTTATCGGTACATACACCAAGTGAAATCATATTAGCCCTCCGTCCCGTCTTTAGAAATACCGGTTAAGCGTCGCATTTCCCGTTCGTTAAGCGGTCGCCATTTTCCTTGCGGTAACATTCCAAGCTTAACACCGGCAATTTCTGTGCGCTTAAGTCTCAAAACATCAAGTCCAACTGCTTCACACATTCTTCTGATTTGACGGTTTCTGCCTTCATGAATAATAAAAATAATAACCGTTCTATCCGGCTTTCTTTCGGCAACAAAAGCATCACAAGGCAAAGTCATTTTACCGTCCAATAAAATACCGTCTTGCATCTTAACAAGTTGTTCATCATCAACTTGTCCCTTAACGGTAACGCGGTATGTCTTGTTAACATGTGAAGACGGATGTGTTAATTTATTGGCAAATTCACCGTCGTTAGTCATAATTAAAAGGCCTTCAGAGTTTCTGTCGAGCCTGCCAACCGGATAAACCTTAACACCAACATCTTTGACTAAATCATTGACACATTTTCTATCCTGCTCGTCCTTCATTGTTGTAACAAATCCGCGCGGTTTATGTAGCATAATATAAACTTTTTCGTTTACAGGTACAACAGTTTTGCCACGAACTGTTACCTTATCCCGCTTTGGGTCAACTTTGCTCCCTAGGACGGCAACATGGCCGTTAACCTTAACTTTGCCATCAAGAATAAGTTCTTCTGCTTTTCTTCGCGAGGCAACGCCACATTCGGACAAATGCTTTTGTAATCTTATTTTATATTCCTTCATTGTTTCACCTAAAAATTTGCTAAAATAGTTTTAATAATAGAAAAATATTTCAAAAATTTGTTTTGCTTATCGGGCTTATAGTCAACATTCATATTTGAAGTTATCGGTATGGTTTTATATAATTTGTCATTCAAGTAATAATCAGTTGTTCCGATAACTTGACCTTTTTTAACAGGAGCATATAAAAACTCTTTTACATTAAGCTTATAATCAATTTGAGCGTTACAGGCACTCGAAACTGAAATTTGATCTATATAAGCGGTTGTAAAGTGTTTGTTTCCGTTAATTATCGGAACACTGAGAACATTATTTTTTAAATTTACATTTTTTTCTTTTAAAACTGAAAAGCCATAATCAAATAGTGCAATATGGTCTTGCCAATCGTTTTTGTCGTTTAGGGTTACTGCAATTAAAAACTTATTACCCTGTTTTGCAGCAGAGACCAAGCATCTTCCCGATTTTTTGGTAAATCCGGTTTTAACACCAATGCAACCCTCGTACATATTAAGAAGTCTATTGTGATTTTTTAAAGTTCTGTTATAGGGAGGATTTCCGTAACAAAGATTTGCCGATTTTGCAGAACAGGCTTCGGCAAATTTCTTATTTTGCAAAGCAGTTTTTGCGAGCAAAGCCATATCATAAGCCGTGGAATAATGGGTGTTGTCATCAAGCCCCGAAGGCGTTGCGAAATGAGTATTTTTCATTCCGATTTCCATGGCGCGTTTATTCATTAGTTCTACAAAATTAACAACGCTTCCGCTTATAACGATAGCCGTCGTATTAGCCGCATCATTGCCGGAAGCTAAAAGCATGCCGTAAAGTAAATCATGTAACGAAACAGTGTCATCCGGTAAAAGGCCCATTGAAGTGCCTTCAACCGCAACCATTTCTTTTGTAACGGTGACAGTTTCTTCAAAATGACCGTACTCACAAAGTAAGAGCGAAGTCATGATTTTTGTAGTACTTGCCATTGATAATTGCATATTTTCGTTATTTTTATAAATGACTTCGCCGGTATCACCGTTAATAAGTATTGATGCTTTAGCTGATGTACTGATTGCCGAACAGCAAATATTAAACGATAACAAGCAAAAAGCTAATGCAATAGCTATAACTTTTTTCATAATCATACCCCCCATACAATAATACTTTTACTGTATAGGTAATATGTTATTCCTCATCAATATTATGCTTCTTTGTAAATAATTCTTTAATTTTATCAATAAGCTCAGGTGCCATATTAATAGCCTTATCAATAGAGTTCATATCATTATAAATAGGCAGCATTTTAACATTGTCACCGTTTATTGCGATAAAAGCAACGGGTGTAATGGAAACACCGGCACCGCCACCGCCACCAAAAACATCTTGGCTGTGCTTATTGGGAAAATCACTACCGCCACAAGCAGTACCAAAAGATACCTTTGAAACAGGCACAAGCGTAATATCTCCAACGGTAACTTGCGTGCCGATAATTGTATCGGCGTCAACCATGGCGCGTAGCTTTTCCATATTGACTTCCATAATAGAATTTATTTTATTATTTTCACTCATTTAAACCATTCCTTAATTTAAAATCGTTATAAATTTTTAAAATGCGGTACGCAGTAATTATGCAATGGAAAACACGCATTTTAATACTGAAAGAGAAAGTGCATTTTGACTTATTGCCTTCAAAATCGCTGCTAATGTTGATTTTTTTAAACCCAACATCAGTTAACGATGCGATAAGCCCGATTACGGGATAAACAGCCGTGCAAACTGCACCGTACTGAATAGCAGTCATTGCCGCGTCCCCCGACGCCACAGTAATATCCAAAACCAACTTTTTAAATTTAAAATGTTTAATAGTCGTTTTGGTTTCAGTCACAACATCGCGCACAAATCTTGCAAATTCTTGGACTGTACCAACAAAACCTTTTTGTTTATATATCACTTTAATTGCATTTTTCTTTTTGGGCTTTGTTTCATCATCACTACTGTTTTTGCTTTTCTTTTTTGCCTTCTTATCAGATTTAGCGCTGTCGTAAACCTTAAACGGCCCAATCTTTATAAACAACTTAAAGCTTTCATTGTATCCGACCGAAACGCAAGCATTAAGCAAAAGGATTAGCGACGCTATCAAAACTAACGCCGACAAAACAATAATTAAAACTATCATAATTATTCCTGAATAGTAAGTTGCTCACCTAAATCGCTTACACCTTCACCTGCTTTAGGCAAGGGTGGAAGTTCTGTAAGATTTTCCATCTCGAAACAGCGCAAAAAGTTTTTGGTTGTTCCGTAAAGTAAAGGCCTACCCGGAAGCTCTAACCTACCACGTTCCTCAATAAGTTCTTTTTCAACAAGCGTTGTTATAACGCCCGAACAATCAACACCTCTTACCTGTTCAATAAAGTTTCGTGTTACCGGTTGGTTATAAGCAATAACCGCAAGAACTTCAAAAGCCGCAGGCGAAAGCGGTGTCTTCCTTCTCATATCAAAAGCATTTTTTATATATTCTGCATATTCTTTTCTGGTTGCCAGTTGATATGTATTTTCAAGTTGCAAAAGCATTAAACCACTTTCATTATTATCGAGCTTGTCCTTTAACTCTTTTGCGGCCTTTTCAATTTTTTCGGGTTTTATATCAAATATCATTGCCAAACGCTGTGTACTTAATGGCTCACCGCTTGAAAATAATACTGCTTCTAAAGCGGATACCAATTCACCTGTTTTCATTAGTGTTTATGCTCCTTAATTAGTTCAATTTCAATATCATCATTACTGCCGTTTACCTTAATGCGGTTTGCTTTGCAAAGCTCTAAGACAGCTAAAAACGTGGCAACAAGCTCAGACCGGCTTTTTGAACCTTTATATAGTGAAGTTAATTTTTTAGGTCCGCCTTTCCAAAGATTGCGCATAACATAAACTATTCTTGTAGAGACCGAAACGATCTTTTTTGCGACAATTTTCGCAAACGGTTCAGTGTTGAGCCTTTCAATTTTTTTACCGCGGCCTGCCGCCTCTAAATAGTATTTATAAAGAATTTCCTTTTCGTGTGTTAGCTCGTATGTCTTTTCAAATTCAAGCTCTTGCGGTTTTCTGACAAAGGTATCAAAACCACCGGTCATCGCAGATAATTGCTTTGCTATGTCTTGACAAATTTGATATTCAAGCAATTCGCCGGTAAGCTCGGCTTTTAATTGCTCAATCTCATCATGCTTCGGAAGAAGACTGACTGTCTTAATATAAATCAGTCTTGCCGCCATTTCAAGAAATTCGCTCGCAATATCCATTTCCTCTTCTTTAAAAGCCTTTATTTGTTCTAGATATTGGTCTATAAGCTCAGTAAGCGGAATATCGTAAATATTAAGTTTGTTACGGGCAATTAGTTGCAATAGCAAATCAAGCGGCCCTTCAAAGCTTTCAATTTTATAAGAAAGCACAGTTTCCATAACAAATTCTCCTAATTAAAACGGTAATGCTGCAATAAAAGTTAACAATGACATTAACTTGTTGGATAAAAACATAAGCGGTAAATCTAAAACACCAAGCCACAAAAGTGCAATGATGCCGAAAAATATATACCTTTCAAGTCGCATTAAATTGTAATACGCTTTATTGGGCAAAAATACCGATAAAAGTCTTGAACCGTCGAGCGGTGGTATCGGTAAAAGATTAAATACCGCTAAACTGATGTTTATTTGTGCAGTAAAATAAAAAATATAGTATAAATAAATAAGAAATTCAAACTGCAACATAAACATTCGGCAAAGGTTTGCAATTATTAAACCGATAAGTGCCATCAGTATATTTGAAAGCGGACCTGCAAAGGCGGTAATTGCCATGCCTAATTTCGGGTTTTTAAAATTGCGTGCATTAACGCCAACGGGTTTTGCCCAACCAAATCCGAAAAGTAATATACAAAGCGCGCCTAAATAATCAATATGAGCAAAGGGATTTAAAGAAAGTCTGCCTTGATACTTAGGTGTGGGATCGCCGAGCTTTACTGCAGTAATACCATGTGCAAACTCATGCACAGGTAGGGTTACAAAGACGACAATCAATGTCGATAAAATGTATATTATCAGCTCAGGAAAGCTCAACGAGCCTGACAAAACTTGTCTTAGCAAGATATACCACTCCATTCTGCATTATTATACTACATTCTTGGCAAAATTACAAGTGATATATACTTATATACACTATTATTTTTTCTTATTCTTTTCGTTCTTAGGCAAACCTTGCGCTATTTTTGGAAAAGCATTCGGTGTGCCTGCGGTTTCCTGAATTTCATAAGTGCCGTACTTGTTGATTAAATCGATAGCACTTAATGCAATATCCTCGTTATATAATTCATTGTCTTTTAAATGCTTTTTATCGTTTTTATTCATAATATCACCCCGTAGTATTATGTCCGAAAATTAAACCTAAATTCGTTTGACAGATTATATAGTATGTGATATACTAATTTAGTTGAATTTTACTTTTGGGGGAATTTTGATGCTTGATATTCGTTTTATTTGCGATAATGCAGATCTTGTAAAAGAAAACATCAAGAAAAAATTTAAAGATAATAAATTGCCGCTTGTTGATGAGGTGATCGCACTTTACAACGAGAAGTGTGACGCAAACAGCCGTGCTAATGAGTTGCGCGCTAACCGCAATAAAGTCAGCAAGCAAATTGGTGCTTTAATGGCTCAAGGCAAGCGTGAAGAAGCCGAAGAAATGAAGAAGCTTGTTAGCGAGCAAGCAGAAGAATTAAAGGCACTTGAAGAAAAAGAAGATGAACTTTCCAAAAAAGTTCTTGAAATACAAATGAAAATTCCTAATATTGTTGATTCAAGCGTTCCGCTTGGTAAAGACGACAGCGAAAATGTTGAGGTTGAACAATTTGGCGAGAAAACTTCACCCGATTTTGAAATACCTTATCACACCGATATTATGGCTTTATTTGACGGTATTGATAAAGAAGCCGCCGGTCGCGTAGCAGGTGAAGGTTTTTACTATTTAATGGGTGATATTGCTCGCATGCATTCTGCTGTTACCGCTTATGCGCGTGATTTTATGATTGATAAAGGTTTCACCTATTGCATTCCGCCGTTCATGATCAGAAGCAATGTTGTTTCGGGTGTAATGAGCTTTGAAGAAATGGATGCGATGATGTATAAAATCGAAGGCGAAGACCTTTACCTTATCGGCACTTCCGAACATTCTATGATCGGTAAATTTATTGATACTATTACCCCCGAAGAAAATTTACCGCTTACTCTTACAAGTTATTCACCATGCTTCCGTAAAGAAAAAGGTGCACACGGCATTGAAGAACGCGGTATTTACCGTATTCATCAATTTGAAAAGCAAGAAATGATTGTTGTTTGTAAGCCGGAAGAAAGTATGGATTGGTTTAATAAGATGTGGAGTTATTCGGTTGAACTTTTCCGCAGTCTTGACATTCCGGTAAGAACGCTTGAATGTTGCACCGGTGACCTTGCCGACTTAAAGGTTAAGTCTTATGATGTTGAAGCTTGGAGCCCCAAGCAGCAAAAATATTTTGAAGTTTGCTCTTGTTCTAATTTAGGCGACGCACAAGCAAGAAGATTGGGCATTAAGGTTCGCGGTGAAGACGGCAAGAAATATCTTGCACATACACTTAACAACACGGTTGTTGCTCCCCCTCGTATGTTAATAGCACTACTTGAAAACAACTTGATTTTTGAAAACGGTAAGTACAGCATTAAAATTCCAAAGGCATTAAGACCTTATATGGGCGGTACCGAAATCATTACTCAAAAGTAATTAAAAAGGATGCACTAATTGGTGCATCCTTTAATTTTTTCTAATTGTTTTTTATTTAATTCATTTGTACTGAATACTGAACTGTATGAAAACAAGGCGTATCCGCAAATATTTTTGCTCTTTTTACACATTTCTATTTGTCTTGCTATAATATCTGTTTTTTGGGACCATTCTTCCCTATCGTTTTCGTTTTCACAACCGATTTTATAGTTTGCCAAGCCTAATTGAAGTTTAACATTTTTTTCCTTGCAAATATCAATCCAGCAATTAAGCAAATTCTCAAATTTATATTCTTCAATCGGATAATCAAAGCCAAAATAGAGTTGCGGGATTATTACATCAACACATTCATTATCAATCCAAGCGGAAACATCGGCATACAAGTTATTATAATTATTTGTTATTGACGCCGCAGGACTTATACTGAAAATTATATCTTTATTCGTAAATTTTATTGCAGTGTAGCATCCGCTTATAAGTGAATTTACATTTGCTCGGCGCCAGTTGTCTATTGACAGCGGTGTTTTGGTTTTTTCTGAATATTTGTTATATGTAGTACTATCAAAATCAAGATCAGTTGTCGGGTAAAAATAGTCGTCAAAATGAATTCCGTCAACATCATATTTAGTGAGAATTTCTCTTATGCCACTTATCACAAGATTGTTAACGTCGCTTTTAGCAGGATTAAGATAGATGCCGTTGCAAAAACAAACATTATCATCGTTTTCTTGAGTTTCATCGGTCAACCATTTTTTGACGGGACTGTCATCTTGCAAAGTGTTAATATCGGTACTGCTTGTTAGTACTCTGTATGGATTCAGCCATGCGTGAACCCTGATTTTATTTTTATGACATATCTTTATCATATATTTAAAAATATCAAAGTCGTATTTTTTGGCTTCGTTAGTTAACGGAAAAAAATTTGACTGAAAAATACTATCGCAATAACTTCTGACATGAATATAGATATCGGTTGTGTTTATATCTATTAAATTTTTAACGCATTCATTAAATTTACCTTTAAAGTCGTTACTGTTAAGCATTGAATTTATTTCGGAAAAGGAAAGCCAAACTCCGCGCGAAAATTTATAATTCAATACATTTTTTTCATTGTTTTTACTTGTTCTTGAGCAACCGCAAAGTAAAAGTGAAATTATAACTAATAAAGCAATTATTTTTTTCATAAAACATCTCCACTAAATTATATTCAATGGTTTTAGGTTTTATTGAAAAAAATATAAAATTATGATATAATTTTTTTGGGTGATATTGTGGTAAAGTTAAATAACGACTGGGATGAAATATTAAAAGACGAATGGCAAAAGCCATATTACAAACAGTTACACAATTTTTTAAAGGAAGAATATTCTAACCATACAATCTATCCTAATATGTATGATATTTTTAATTCTTTAAAATACACCGCTTTTAAGGATGTAAAAGTTGTAATTATCGGACAAGACCCATACCATGGTTACGGTCAAGCGCACGGTCTTTGCTTTTCGGTTAAAAAAGGCATTGCTCCCCCACCTTCCCTAATCAATATTTATAAGGAAATAAACAGCGATTTAGGGCTTCCCATACCAACACATGGTGAACTCACAAAATGGGCAAATCAAGGCGTTTTGTTGCTTAATTCGGTACTAACTGTAAGAGAGAGTGCGCCTAACAGTCACAAAGACAAAGGTTGGGAAATATTTACTAACAGGATTATTGAAGAGCTTGACAAAAAGCAAACTCCCATTGTTTTTTTACTTTGGGGCGCATACGCGCAAAAGAAAGCCGAAATCATTAAAAATCCTATTCATAGAAAACTAATGACGGTTCACCCAAGTCCGCTTTCGGCTTCACGCGGATTTTTAGGTTGCAAACATTTTTCTAAAACAAACGAAATTTTAGTTAATAATGGCTTAGAGCCTATTGACTGGTTGATAGATTAAAAAACGCTCTCCTGTTGGAGAGCGTTTTTATCTTTATTCCCACATACCGAGATTTGGCTTTGGTCTTGAAAAAATTGTAAATGGTTTGTGATTTAATGCTTCGTCGGCGCTTCGCATAAAATCTTCAGGGGTTAATTCTCTGTCCCGCAAAATGGTACGCGGAATTCCAAAATCGATTTCATACATCCAAACACCGTTATAATTTATGTCTTCAAGCGCTTTAGTTAACTTTTCCCAATCAATTTTTCCTTCACCGGGTAACCAATGGCGTTCATTGATAAAATCAAAATCAGAAACATGTAAGGTCTCAATTTTAGTGCCAACCTTTTTAATAACATCGTGTGGCCTTTCTGTGATAATATGATTTGTATCAAAGCAAATCTTTAAACGGTCATCATCATTAGTTATCGCTAAGAGGTCGTTTGCACAATTGCCTAAGCAATCGCGAGGTAAATCTTCAACGCAAATTACAGCACCGTACTTTTCGGCGCAGTCGGCAAGCTTGGTTAAACTTTTTTTAGCATTGTTAATTCTTTCTTCGCGTTCATTGTCGGCAATGGGTTCACCGCTTGCATGGATTACAAACCGTTTTACGCCGATTTCCCCGCCCTTATCTATAAGTCTGCACAAATACTTTATTGTATTTTGCCTTAAAGTTTCATCGCACGAAGAAATGTCAATTTTATCAAAAGGTCCAAACGGCAAGTGCATAGACCAAAGTTTTAAGTCAATTTCATCAAGTTTTTTCTTTAAGCTTAAAAAGTCGAGCTGTTCAAATTCACCGTAATAACCACGAGATAGTTCTATCCCATAAATACCGGCTTTCTTCATTTCATCCAACTTATCAAAATCATCGCAGTTATACGATAAACCAACCTTTAACATTTTAAAAAAGCCTCCTACACTCAATGAAGATATTATACAAAAGAAGTCGGCATTTTGCAATAGCAAATGCCGACTTTTATTACCATTTTACTTGCCAACGGTCAATATAATTATTATTTATTCTTTTTGTCGCATTATTTTCTAAATAACTGCTTGATTTCATCTTAGATTTTAAAAGCTTTTCAAATTTTTTGCTTTTCAATGGCAGCTTTACGGCTTTTTCAGTCCATGATGACAAATATGCGGCATTAGTAACCATAATTTCGTTTAAACCGTCAAGTCCTGTTGCGGTTAATTCTTCACCAAATAAAATTGAGTTGACAAAGTTTTGTAAAATGCCTGCGTGTCCCGTATCAATTTCTTCGGGTTCTACCGTAATTATATCAAATGGTATTTTTGCAAATTCTTCGCCGGAATTTTTGCAAAAATCCGGCTCGCTGATTTTCAACTTATAGAAAACAATTTTCCCGTTTTCAACAATCAATTTACCGTTATCACAAGCAATTTCAATTCGGTTAGTACCGGGGAATTCGCCGGTTGAAGTCGAAAACACAACGTTAAATTTATCATATTCTAAAATTAACAAAGCGTCATCTTCAACTTCAATATTATGGTATTTCCCTACAACACATTTTGCTGTAATCCTTGAAGGAAGTCCAAAAAGCATATTGATTATGTCTATATTATGCGGTGCTTGGTTAATTAAAATTCCGCCGCCTTCGCCCAACCAATTACCACGCCAACCACTTGAATTATAGTATGACTGTGTACGATACCAATTTGTTACGGTAATGTTAACTCTTTTAATATTGCCAAGTTCATTTGAATCAAGCATTTGTTTGATTTTTTTGTAAATTGGGTTGTTACGCTGATTAAACATAACGGCATATTTTCTTTTAAATTCAGAAGCAATATCACATGCTTCATTGACTTTTGAATAAAGAATATCTGCCGGCTTTTCCGAAAGAACATCAATACCGTTTTTAAAAGCAAATATTGCGATTTCGGTATGTATCTTATGCGGTGTTGCAATAATTACCGCGTCAATGTTGCCCGAAGCAATCATTTCCTTATAATCGCAATAAACCGTTATACCGGAAAATTCTTTTGTAAAGGCATTCAGTCTATCCTCATCAATGTCACAAATAGCAGTTAGTTCAGCATTATTAATTTTGCCGTTATATAGGCAAACAGCATGCGCGCTACCCATATTACCAATGCCTATAATACCAATTCTTAATTTTTTCATTTACTTTGTACCGGCATATGTATCTGATAGGTCAACATCAATGCTTTTTACATTTGTTTTTCTTTTAGAGGTTTTAACACGCTTCATAAGTTCGCAATAATAAACATCTTTATCAAATGGAATTTCAATACTTTTATCTAACCATGATGATAAATGCATTGCATTCGAAAGTGTCAAACCGTTTATCCCTTCATAGCCCGATGCAACAAGCGGTTCTCCGCGCAAAATTGCGCCGGCAAATGCATTTAAAACACCGCTATGTTGCTTATTTTCCCCATCAGTTTCCAAGTTGACTAACTTAGATTCCGGTGCGCCAAACGGCGAATTGCAGGTTTTTGAAAACTCTTGTTCGGTCATTTCAAGCTCATAAAATGTCAACTTGTCATTTTCGGCGACAAGCTTACCTTTATCTAACTGAATTTCAAATCTATTTGTGCCACAGGCGTCACCCGTTGATGTAACAAAAACACCGGTAGCTCCGTTTTCAAATTCAACATATGCCGTTACATCATCTTCAACCTCGATGTCGTGCCATTTACCATAATGCAGATGTGCTGTTACTTTTTTCGGCATACCGCAAATCCATTGAAAAAGGTCAAGTTGGTGTGGGCATTGATTAAGCAAAACTCCCCCGCCTTCGCCTGACCATGTTGCACGCCAGTCACCGGAATCATAATAACATTGCGGTCTATACCAGTTGGTAATTATCCAATTTGCACGTCGTATATTGCCGTATTTACCGCTTTTAACAATTTCACGCATTTTACGGTAAATATGATTTGTGCGCTGATTAAACATCATACCGAAAACAAGTTGCGGGCGCTTTTTTGCTTCTTGATACAATTCTTCAACTTGTTTTGTATAAACACCGGCCGGTTTTTCAACCATTACGTGTAAACCTGCTTGTAAAGCCATAATTGCAAGACGCGGATGGTCATAGTGTGGTACAGCAATTAAAACAGCATTGCAAATTCCGCTTTTAATAAGTTCATCGGCTGATGAAAATAAAGCAACTTTGCCGTAGTCATTAAAGTCATTCTTTGCTTTTTCAAGCTTTTCGGGCTTTAAATCGGCAATTGCAGTAATAACGATTTCAGGGCATTTGCCTTCGATTATGTTTTTAGAGTGACCCTGCCCCATATTTCCGTATCCGATTATACCTAATTTAACATTATTCATAAATTATCACCATTAAAAACCGCACGATTTTAAATAATCGTAACTTCTTTTTAAACAATCAAAAGGATTTTCGCCGTTGCAATCATCCTGTTCGACAATTAAATACTTCGTTCCCGAGCTTTCGGCTTTTTGAAAAACGCGGTCAAAATTTATATTACCTTCCCCCAAAACCGCCATTTTCGCCTCAAAAGCATAATCTTTTAAATGGATACACGGAACTCTGCCGGAAAATTTTTCAATATATTGTGCCGGATCACCGCCACCGCGCTCAATCCAATATGTATCAAGCGTGAATCCCATATATTGAGCGGGGATTTGTTCGGAAATAATATCAAAAATCGTTCTGTTATTGATTTTTTGGAACTCATTGGCATGATTATGATACATAAAATATTTGCCGTTCGCTTTTATCTGCTTTGCGACAGGCAAAAAGATTTTCGAAAAATCTTCAAATTTTTGATCGTCGTTAAAGGCATAATAACCAAGGCCTACATATTTACAATTAAATACATTATGGTCTAAAGCAACCTGTTTTGGGTTTGCTTCAAGCTTATCTCTCGAAATATGGGTTAAAACACAATTTAAATTGTTTTTATCCAACTGCTCTTTAAGCCAAAGCGGATCATAATCACAAGTACCGGACATTTGAATGTTTTTATACCCAATTTCCGCAATCTTTTTAAATGTTTCAGAAAGCGAATCTAAATCTTTACAATAATCCCTTACGGTATATAATTGTGCACCGATTTCCATCTATATAATCTCCGTTAACAATTCTTTAAAGCTGTTGCAAGCAACATCAAACGCAGTATTACTGTCTGGGTAATTATATTTAGAAGCAACAATGCTCTTATTGCCTTCATGCTCTAAATTATTAAGTCCGCTGAATATTGTTAAATGTGGCTCAACAGTAAAATCTCTTCCGCCAAGAGCAATATAATCCTTAACAATTTTGGCAAGATTACCTTCGCCCTTTCCGGCAGGTACAACACTTCCGTCATAAAATGCATCTTTAATATGCATATACTTTATATAATTTTTTAATTTGTTCCAACAATTAAGTGTGTCTTCGCCGCATTGAACGAAATTAGCAGGGTCAAATACACCTTTAATTTGCGGAAAGGTCTTCAAAATTTCTAAACACCTATCGCCAACATCACCGTATATGCCTTTTTCGTTTTCGTGACACAAATCTATCTTAGAGCCGCTCGCAATATCGCACATTTTGCCCATTCGTTCAATAACTTCATTTTTATAATCCTGATAATTTTCATTGTCGGGAATATAAAATGAAAATAAGCGAATGTTTTTTGCGCCTAAAGCATTTCCAACCTCTATTGTATTTTTGAACTTTTCAAGATGCATATTAAAATCATCATTAACAATGTTGATTTTACCAATTGGTGAGCCCATCGACCAAGTAACTAATCCAGCTTCGTCCAATTGCTTTTTAATTTCCTTAGCATCGCCGAGTGTTAAATCAGAACAGTTTTTGCCGTTACAATTTCTGATTTCCAAGCCTTGCAAGCCGTTTCTATGCATTGCTTTAATTTGAATATCTAAGCTCTCTCCGGCTTCATCTGCAAAAGCATAAATATTGGCTTTATTCATAATTATACCCCCGAATATGCCGAAAAGCCACCGTCAACAGGAACAGTAATTCCGGTAACAAACCCTGATTTTGTTTCATCAAGTAACCATTCAACTGTACCTAAAAGTTCTTCGGCCTCGCCAAATCTGCCCATTGGTGTGCTGCGCAAAATTTTATTTGTACGTGGCGTTGCCGTGCCGTCTTCATTAAACAATAAAGCGCGGTTTTGATTGGTAACAAAGAAACCCGGTGCAATAGCATTAACACGAATATTTTCTTTTGCAAAGTGAACTGCAAGCCATGAAGTAAAGTTGCTTACGGCAGCCTTTGCAGCAGAATATGCAGGTATTTTTGTAAGGGGTCTGTATGCATTCATTGAAGAAATATTTAAAACGCTGCAACCACTTCTTCCGACCATATCAGGCATAAATACCTGACTCGGTAATAAAACGCCTTTTAAATTAAGATCAAAAACAAAATTAAAACCTTTTTCATCGATGTTAAAAAATGTTAAAAAGTCTTGAGCGTTTTCGTCACCTTTTTCATATTCTTCATGCAATGTTGTGCATTTTGGATTATTACCGCCGGCACCGTTGATTAAAATATCGCACTTGCCGAAATCCTTTAAAACTTCATTATGTACTTCTTCAATATTTGCTTTTTCAAGAACATTACATTTATATGCCTTAGAAATACCGCCGTTTTCGTTAATTCTGTCAGAAACGGCTTTTGCGGCATCATAATTTAAATCAAGCAGAGCAACCTTATTGCCTTTTTTTGCCAAAAATTCGGCAAAGCTTGAACACAATACACCACCGGCACCCGTAACAACAACAGTTTTCATTTTAAAAACCACCTTTTAAATTTTTTCAATTTTAATTAAGTTAGTATTACCTGACGAACCGTTTGTAAGACCGCCGGTAATAACAATTCGATCACCGTCTTTTAATTTTAAAGACTTTTCAGTTAATTTTTTAGCAGTATAGAATAGCACGTCGATTGATGCAAATTCTTCGGCAATAACCGGATAAACGCCCCACGAAAGCGAAAGCTTGCGCCAAGTTTTTTCGTTAGTAGTCATGCCGATTATATCAACCGGAGGTCTGAATCTTGAAACCATACGAACGGTTTTGCCGGAAAGCGAGCATACCGAAATAGCGCTTGCCTTAATGTCAATAGCCATACCGCATGTTGCATGTGAAATTGCATCAACAGTATTTTTGATTTTAAAATCATTAGTCAAAAACCGCTCTTTATAATCAATATCCTGTTCGGCGCTTTCTGCAATAACGGACATAGTTTTAACCGTTAAAACGGGATTTTTGCCAACCGCGGTTTCGCCCGAAAGCATTATTGCACTCGTACCGTCATACACAGCATTGGCAACATCGGAAATTTCGGCACGCGTCGGTCTTGGCTTGTCAATCATTGATTCAAGCATTTCGGTTGCCGTAATAACGCGTTTTCCCAATAATCTGCACTTAGTAATAAGCGCTTTTTGAATACCCGGTAGTTCTTGAAACGGTATTTCAACACCCAAATCACCGCGTGCAACCATAATTCCGTCACATTCGTTACAAATTTCTTCGATGTGTTCAACGCCACTTCTGTTTTCTATCTTAGCGACAAGGTCAATGCCGGTAATGCCGTTTTCATTCAAAAATTCTTTAACGTCGATAATATCTTGTTTCGTTGATACAAAAGAGCAAGCAATAAAATCAATATCATTTTCTGCGCCGAAAAGTATATCCTTTTTATCTTGTTCGCTTAAATAAGGTTGCTTTAAAACAAGCTCAGGAAAACTCATGCTCTTTCTGTCTGAAAGAATACCGCCGTAGGTAACAACAGTCTTAACTTCATTTTCCAAAACCTCGGTGACTTTAAAAGAAATCAGACCGTTATTAAGCAAAATGTCGTTTCCTACCGATATTTCTTTTGGCAGGTCTTTATAACTTACACTGACAATATCTTTATTGCCGATAACATCCTTTGTAGTAAAGGTAAAAATATCGCCTTCACTAAGCTCAATACTACCGTTTTTAAAAGTGCCGATTCGATATTCAGGACCCTTAGTATCCAACAAAATAGCGATTGGCATATTAAGCTCTGTGCGGACTTTTTTTATTGTAGTAATATATTGCAAAAGTTGTTCATGTGTACCATGCGAGAAATTAAGCCTTGCAACATTCATACCGGCTTTACACATTTCGGCAATAGTTTTCTCATCGCAACATGCCGGTCCTATTGTACATACAATTTTAGTTTTTCTCATTTGTTTATATTTCCTTTAACATATAATAATATAATTGCCAAGCAATCAAAGTAATTATATACAGAACAGTTCTTAGTCAATTATAAATGCAAAGTTAAGCGAAAAAACAACATTATTTTTTACACTTTTCTACAGCCTCAAAAAGTCCGTTAATATATGCAGCACCTAAGGCTCTGTCAAACAAGCCATATCCGTATCTACCCTTTTCACCCCAGATCATCCGTCCGTGGTCCGGTCTTACATATCCGTCAAATCCATTATCGACTAATGCTTTAACAATACCGAACATATCAAGTGATCCGCAATCAGTGTAATGTCCAACCTCTTCAAAACGTCTTTCTCCGGTAATTTTTATATTTCGAAGATGCAAGAAATGAATTCTGTCGGTAAACTTTGCAGCCATTTCCACAAGATTGTTTTTTGGGTTTGCGCCTAAAGAACCGGTACAAAATGTTATTCCGTTTTCCTTATAAGGGACAATACTTAAGAATCTTTCGTAATTCTTTTCGCAAGTGATAATTCTCGGAAGTCCAAACATACCCCATGGTGGATCATCCGGATGGATTGCCATGTTAACGCCACATTCGTGCGCGACCGGAATGACAGCCTTTAGGAATACTTCTAAGTTCTTCCAAAGGCCTTCTTCACCTAATTCTTTATACTTGTTTATTAAGTCTTTCAATTCGTCAGGCTTATAGCTTGCATCCCACCCAGGCAAAGAAAGGTCACCTTTTAACGGGTCCATCGCGAGAACAGTTTGTTCGTCATACGCCAATGCATTGGCACCGTCGGGTTGTTTGTGTTCCAATTCACTTCTCAGCCAGTCAAAGACAGGCATAAAGTTATAACAAATGCACTTAACACCGTATTTTGAAAGTCTTCTGATGTTTTCACAATAATTTTCAATAAGTTGCGGTGCCTTTTCATTGCCTAACTTGATATCTTCGGGAACAGGAACACTTTCTACAACCTCGAATTGAAGACCGTGCTTTTCGGCTTTATCCTTAATTGCCTTAATACTTTCTTCACTCCAAACACCGCCGGGTGCCACATCATAAACCGCAGATACAACACCGCTCATATTCGGTATTTGACTGATTTTTTCCAATGTAACGGGATCATCGTCACCGTACCATCTAAAAGTCATTTTCATAACAAATTTTTCCTTTCAAAATTTCTAATAATATTATATACTTAAAGTTATTCTTAATCAATATAAAAAATAATCATAAAAACATTGCAAAAATGCGCATCAAGGTTTATAATATGTTTAGAGGTGATAATTTTGGCTAACTCAATTATTGCAGAACATAAATTTGATGCTTCCCCTGTTCAAGAAGAATACACCATGCACACCCACAATTTGTACGAAATTTTATACTTTGTAGAGGGTGATGCTATCTACTCGGTTGAAGGTAACATATATACACTTAAAAAAGGTGATCTCATTCTTATTCGTAAAGGTGAAACGCACCATGTTATTTTTAAATCAAATGCATCTTACGAAAGATATGTTGTTCATTTTGACCCGAACATCTTGCTGGCAAGCGGTAATTTTGAATATATAATGCGACTTTTTGATGAACGACCGCTCGGTAAATTTAACCGTTTTAAGGGCAAAAATATGCCTGCAAATAACTGGCTTTACTACTTTGAATGTATTTGTAAATATAACTATTCACCCGATCGGCAAAAAATATATATGTTAGCACTCTTAAGCGAGCTTTCAGATACGGTCGGTAACGATATTGAAAAATTTTCGAGCGGCGAAGAAAATAATATAAACGAAATATTAAAATATATAAATAACAATTTGTCTTCTCGCCTTTCGCTTGAAGAAATCGGTGAAAAGTTCTTCTTAAGTAAATCACAAATTAACCGCAGGTTTAAAAACACGTTGGGAACTACTGTATGGAACTATATTAAAATAAAGCGAGTATATAAGGCGCGTGAATATTTGCTAAAAGGTTTAACACCAAACGACGCGGCGGCAAAAAGCGGTTTTGCCGATTATGTAACATTTTATAAAAGTTATAAAAACGAATTTGGCGTTTCGCCTAAAATTGATAAAATACCAAAAACAAAAAAGAGTCGGTAAACACCGACTCTTTTTTAGTAATTATTCTTCGGTAACCTCCGCAGGAGCATTGTCTTCTGCTACCTCTTCCGGAGCGTTATCTTCAGTTGCTTCATAAACAACTTCGTCTTTAGTTTCTTCTACAACTTCTTCAACTTCAGGTTCAAGCAAAGCACGAATTGAAAGGCTGACACGCTTTTTAATGTCATCAACTGCAATAATCTTTGCGTCAACTTCTTGACCTACAGTAAGTTCATCTTGCGGTTTCTCAATATGCTTATTGGCAATTTGAGAAATATGAATAAGACCGTCAACACCGGGGAGAATGCGAGCAAACGCACCGTACGGTGTCATACTTACGATAGTAACTTTAACAGTATCTTCTACTTTATATGTATTTTCAAAAATCGTCCATGGGTTGTCTTCGGGCTTCTTGTAGCCAAGAGAAATTTTTCTCTTTTCGGTGTCGATAGCTTTAACATAAACTTCAACGGTATCGCCTACAAGAACAACTTCCGATGGATTTTTAATTCTTTGCCATGAAAGTTCAGAAATGTGAACCATGCCATCAACGCCGCCAATATCAACAAAAGCACCATAGTTTGTAAGAGATTTAACGGTACCTGTGAAGCGGTCACCAACTGCAATATTGTCCCAAATCTTAGATTCAGCTTCTTTTCTTTCATCCATAAGCACGCTTCGAATTGAGCCAATAGCTTTACGGCCACGAACAATATCTATAATACGGAAAGAAACTTCCTTACCTTTAAGGTCATCTAAAGAATCATTTCTTGAAAGTGTTGCTTGTGAAGCAGGAATAAATACGCGAACATTATTTGAAAATAGTGTAACACCGCCACGAACTACATCACTAACAGTGCCCTTTAATACTTCGCCGGATTCCTTAGCAGCAACTATATTATCCCAACCGGCAATAGCATCATAGCGACGCTTCGAAAGCATTGCGGTTCCTTCTTGATCATTAATCTTCATAATAATAAGATTAAGTGTATCATCAACCTTAACCTCATCCAACAGACTTACATTAGGATCTAATGAATACTCTTCAGCAGAAACATAGCCTGTAATGCCCCTTCCAAAATCAACAGTGATTTTGGCTGCGTCAACGGCAACAACAGTTCCGCATACCTTTTGATCACCTGTGAGACTGCTGAGTGAAGCTTCTAATGCTTCCTCAAAATTTTCTTGAGCAATTTCTTTTTCCTCCATCTGCTCAACCGGTTGTAAATTTTCCGACATGGTTTTAATAACCCTCCTTTAATATCCCCAGACAAGTTATGTCTGCACGGTTAAATCTTTTAAAAACAAAAAATAAAACCGCAGTTTTTATTTTATCAAAAAAAATTCAATTTGTATATAGTTTTTTTAAAATTAGCATAAAATTGTATAAACTTTTTGAATTATTGGCTTAAAATTTTCTCAATTACGGCTTCAATTACGTTTTTAGGGGTTGAAGCGCCTGCAACAACACCGATATTTTCACCGTTTTTCAACATTTCTGATGTTAACTCATCCGCGGTTTCAACTAAAAAAGTCCTTTCACAATTTTCTTTTGAAACATAATATAACTTAGCTGTATTTGAGCTGTGTTTACCGCCGACAACAATCATAATATCGTTTTCACACGAAAGCGAACGCGCTTCTTCTTGTCTTGCCGAAGTCGCATTGCAAATTGTATCATGAATTTTTGCGTTTTTGCAATTAGAATTAACAATTTTCTTGCACTCTTTAAAAACTTGCTTATTAAAAGTTGTTTGTGCAACAACGGTTATATTATCATTACCGTTTTCCCTTAAAAGTTCTTTTAACTCATCCGGACCCGAAACGACAAAAACTTTACCAAAGGCATGACCTTTTATGCCGACAACTTCTTGGTGCAATGCATCACCGACAATAATAACCGTGCGGTTTTCTTTGGACGCCTCAAAAACTATATTATGTATCTTTGTAACGAAAGGACAAGTAGCATCAACATAATTGACGCCAACTGATTTCAAGGTTTCATAAACCTTGTTTTCAACACCGTGGGAACGAATAACAAGCGTTTCTCCCTCTAAAACTTCGTTACAACTTTTAACACAACGAACGCCTTTTGCAGTCAATTCGGCAACTAATTGGTCATTATGAATAATCGGGCCTAAAGTACAAACCTTTTTTTCTTGCTCTAAAAGTTCAAAAACCGTGTTAACGGCGCGGTTGACGCCATAACAAAATCCCGCAGTTTTTGCTAAAGTAACTTTCACTAAATACCGCACCTTTCGGAAATAGTGTTAATCATAATATTTATTGATTCCTCTAAATTATAGTCGGTTGTGTCAATTAAGACAGCACCGACTGCTTGTTTAAGCGGTGCAATTTCGCGGTGAGAATCGTTATAGTCGCGTTCAACAATTTCTTTTAAAACTGTTTGGAAATCAGCTTGAATTCCCTTCTCGATAAGCTCTAAATGTCTTCTCTTGGCGCGTGATTCAGCCGAAGCAGTTAAAAAGACTTTTAAAGTTGCATCCGGCAACACAACCGTGCCAATATCTCTGCCGTCCATAATAACGTTATTTTTACGCGCTAATTCCCTTTGCTTTTCTAACAAGAATTCACGCACCTTTGGTAGTGCCGAAACGGCAGAAGCTGCCATGGAAACTTCCGGTGTGCGAATTTTCGAGTTTACATCTTCACCATTTAAGAAAACATGTTGTTCGCCGTCAACAAATCTAATATCAACTTCCGTACCACATAATGCTTCGTCAACTTTTTCGGCATAGTTATTGCCGTCACAAACTTGTGTAAATTTTAGTGATACCGCCCGATAAAGTGCGCCGGTATCTACATAAATAAAGCCAAAATGCTTGGAAGCCGCTTTTGCGATTGTACTTTTGCCTGCACCTGCAGGACCGTCAATAGCAATATTAATCATAATATACATCCTTTTCTTTGCATGAATTTTTACCGGCTAAATGGCCCGTTGAAAACGCAATCTGCAGATTGAATCCGCCTGTATATGCGTCAACATCAATAACTTCGCCCGCGAAATACAAATTATCAATAAGGCGTGATTCCATTGTAGAAGGGTTAATTTCTTTGACACTAACACCGCCGCGTGTTATGACCGCACCGTCAATCGGTGCAAAATCGGTTATGTGTAATTCTAAATTTTTGATTAGGTTGCAAAGATTAGACCGCTCTTCTTTAGAAATTTGGTTAACCTTTGTTTTAGGATCTATTTTAGAAAGTCGGACAATTACCGGAATTAAACTTTTCGGTAAGAGCTTACCTAATGCGTTTGAAAAATCTTTATTAGATTCTTCACTAAAATCCCTTAAAACGCGTTTATCAAGCTGTTCTAAGGTCAGAGCAGGCTTTAAATCAATAACAACTTTATATTTATAATTCTTAATATCTTTAATATGAGCCGAAGCGCTTAAGGTAAGTGGTCCGGAAATTCCGAAATGAGTAAAAAGCATTTCACCGAGTTCGCTGTAAAGCGGTTTCTTTTTTCCGTTTTCATATAAACTTAAAGTAACATTTTTTAAAGAAAGACCGGCCAATTCGTTACAAAAGCCTTCGTGTATGTATAAGGAGACTAACGAGGGGTAAAGGTCAGTAACCGTATGTCCGAGCATTTTTGCCATTGTATAACCGTCACCAGTTGAACCGGTTGTTGGGTATGAAAGACCGCCCGTAGCAATAATAACACTGTCCGCGTTAATTATGTCGCCATTTTTAAGTTTAACGCCCTTAACAACGCCGTTATCACATAAAACGCAATCGGCATTGTTGTAAACAAATTTGGCGCCGTTTTGCTTTGCGGCTTTTACCAAAGCATCAACAATGTCAACCGATTTATCGGATACCGGAAAAACTCTGTTTCCCCTTTCGGTTTTAAGTGGTACGCCTAATTTCTCGAAAAAGTTTATTGTATCAGAAGTACCCCACTCTGCAAAAGCAGAATATAAAAACCTGCCGTTTCGCGGTGTATTGGTAAGCAACGTATCATTATCGGAATTATTTGTAACATTGCACCGGCCTTTGCCGGTTATCATAACTTTTCGTGCGGGTTTGCTGTTTTTTTCAACAATAATTATCTGGGCGTTTTCTGCACTTGCAGCTGCCATTAAGCCTGCTGCACCGCCGCCGATTATTACAAGCTTTTTTATAACCCACACCACCTTTGTTCACAATAAAATAATTATAAACTATTTTTGCGATAATTGCAATTAAAAAAGATTAGGTAACTGTCTGTAGCCTAATCTTACAAATTTGGAATTAGAAAGCATTATGAATATTAAAATTGTAATAATGAAAATAGAATTTTGAACAATTGCGATAGTATTTTTATAGAAAGGTGATCAAATTTATTTAAAAATTAAAATATAACTATTAAAAGGAATGAATGTTTATGAAAACTGCAATTATTACCGGTGCTTGCACAAATACCGGTGTTGACATTGTAAACAAATTTTTGGAAGAAGACTATAAAGTTTTTTTCACCGGCAGAGATGCTTTGCGTGTTGCCGAAGCCGAAAAAAGTTATAAGGAACATTTTAACAACGCAGATGTAACCGGATATGTGATTGATTCAAACACGAAAAACGGCGAAGTTGATGAAGAAAGCGTAAAAGAATTTTTCTCGTTTATTGATAAAAGCGGCGCTAAAATTGACACTGTTGTTTTAAATGCCGCTGATCAAGGCCTTAATATGAAGATATTTGAAAATCCATTAAGTGACTTTATTAGAGTACTTAATACAAATGTTGTTTGGAACTATTGTATTTGCGAGCAAGCCGCTAAAAGAATGAAAGAAATCGGTGGCGGTAATATTGTATTTATTAACTCAAACACAGCTTATCGTGCTATACCAAACAGAATTGCCTATTCAACTTCAAAAGGCGCCCAACTAGGCATGATGCGTGCAATGGCGTTAGATCTCGGGAAATACAACATAAGAGTTAACGCAATTTTACCGGGAATGATAAGAACTGACCGCTGGGTTAAAAACCCAGATTTTTATAAAGATGTACCTTCAAAATATACACCTATTGGCGATGTTGCAGACGGCAAAGACATTGCTGACGCTGTTTGGTATTTTGCGGCACATGCCAGAAACACAACAGGTGCCGAATTGGTAATTGACGGCGGAAACACAATTCAACTATACCCAATTATCCCAAAGAAATAAATTATTCATCTAATATTAAATATTCCGATTGCCGCTTAAACTCCAAAGGAGATAATCCAGTCGCCTTTTTAAAGGCATAGGAAAAATAGCTTTGTGAATTATAACCGCATTCTGCGGAAATTTCGCTAACCGAAAGATTAGTGCTTAATAAAAGCATTTTCGCGTGTTCAATTCTTTTTTTAATTAAGAATTCAATTGGGCCGATTCCGTACTCTTCTGAAAAAATTTTATGCAGATGCGAAATGCTTATATTCAAATGTTTCGCTATATTCTTCATATTAAGGTCTTCAAGGCAATGGTCGGAAATGTACCTTCCCGCTTTGCCGGCAGTTTTTTGATAAGGCACAACATTTGCTAATTTATTTAGCAATAATATAAGTTCGGAATACGCCGAAAAACGTTGTAAATAGTTTTCAGCAAAACAATTAAGAATTATGTTTTCAAATTGCAATTTAATTTCATTATATGCATCAGTTTCTGTATAGGTTTGCATTTTTTCAAAACATTTTTGTAACTCTTCATTAACTATTTCAAAATGTATAAATTTGCATTTAAAATGTAAAATGCTAAAACGCACATCGCCGGGTTTTATAAATAATACTCCGCCTTTGGTTATCGGGTATTCAACATTATTAACATTAGCAATACCGCCATCTTGCGTAAAAAGCTCAAGCTCATAAGTTTTTACTTTGCGCTTACCGGTTTTATTTTGATTTACAAATCGTTCGATACTGTCAAAAACACCGGCAGAATAAATTTTTAAATATTGTTCCATAGCATTAACCTTAATAATAGTATTTTTAATATTTTTAATAGAATTTTTATAACAAAAATTTGCAAATTGCCCTATATTTTAAGTATATCATAGCCATTTTTTGTAGTCAATAAAATAATAGTATTTTAGGAGAACGATATGAAAGTTAGAGATATTAAATGTTTTACGGTTGACTGTTTCAGAACAAACTGGGTGTTTGTTAAAGTATATACCGACGAAGGTATTGACGGTGTAGGAGAAGCAACGCTTGAATACAAAGAAAAAGCACTTTTAGGCGCCGTTGAGCACATAAAAGAGTATCTTGTCGGCAAAAACCCGTTAGATATTGAAAAACATTTTCATGATATTTATAGGGATGCATATTGGCGCGGCGGAGCTGTGCTAATGTCAGCCCTATCAGCCGTTGAAACTGCACTTTGGGACATATTAGGAAAGCACCTTAATGTTCCGGTTTATCAACTTTTAGGCGGAAAAGTAAATGAAAAAGTCAGAATTTATGTTAATGGTTGGTTTGCCGGTGCAAAAGAGCCCGAAGAATTTGCCCAAAAAGCTAAAATTGCTATGAAACGTGGCGTTACCGCTATGAAGTGGGACCCGTTTGGAAAATCGTATTTAGAAATTTCTAACGCTGATTTAGATAAAGCGCTTCGGTGTATCGGTGCTGTTCGTGACGCAGTTGGTAATAACGTTGACCTTTTAATTGAAGGTCACGGCAGATTTAATGTTCCAACAGGAATTAAGATTGCTAAAGAGTTGGAACAATTCAAACCAATGTTCTTTGAAGAACCGACGCCGCCCGATAATCTGGAAGCATTAAAGGCTGTTAGAGATAAATCCCCTGTTGCAATTTCTGCGGGTGAAAGATTATATACATTAAAGTCGTTTAAAGACTTTTTTGAAATGCGCGCAGCCGACTATGTTCAACCTGACATTTCCCACGCAGGCGGTATTATGGAACTTAAAAAAATTGCTGCACTGGCCGAAAGCTATTATATTCCCTTTGCGCCTCATAATCCGTCCGGACCGGTCGCTAACGCTGCGACACTTCAACTCGCCGCTTGTTGCCCGAACTTTAATATATTAGAAATTATGTATAGCGACGTTGAATGGC
This sequence comes from Acutalibacteraceae bacterium, assembly GCA_045642065.1. Lineage (GTDB taxonomy): Bacteria > Bacillota > Clostridia > Oscillospirales > Acutalibacteraceae > UBA737. The sequence goes on along the minus strand of JAZUID010000016.1, from coordinate 95,427 downwards.
GAAAAGATATAACTAACGAAAATTTAAAATATGAAGACGGATATATCTATATACCAAATAAGCCCGGTATCGGTATTGAAATAAACGAAAATGAATGCTTAAAGCATCCATATAAGCCACACACACTAAGGCATTATACCGGCGCCCTTACCGATATTCGTCCCGCAAAAACCGAATTTTATTTTTAGAGGTTTTAAAAATGGAAATAATCGAAAGTAAAAAATTGGGTTATAAAACCGTTTTGTCTTTTAAAAATAATGTGGGTTGGCGTATCGGAATTATAAATTATGCTGAAAAATTTGATAAAGACAATATTACATATTTAGAAAAACATAATTTGACCGATGAAGCATTTATATTGCTAAATGGTACCGCCCACTTGCTGTTAGGCGAAAATTTTAATCGAGTAGAGCTTAAAGCCGGCAAGGTTTATAACGTCAAATGCGATGAATGGCATAACATTATTTTAAGCAAAGATGCAACGGTAGTTGTAGTAGAAAATATAAACACTTCTGCGGATAATACAGAATATTTTTCTTGCAATTATCAATTTAAATAAAGCAAAAAGCACAAGCAAAATGCTTGTGCTTTCTATTATTGTTTTTATATTACTTAAAATATCTATCCAAAAGACCTTTAAATGCTTTACCGTGGCGCGCTTCGTCACGGGCCATTTCGTGGACTGTGTCATGAATAGCGTCAAGGCCCAATTCTTTTGCGAGCTTTGCAAGTTCGGTTTTACCCATTGTTGCGCCGTTTTCAGCTTCAACACGAACGCGTAGGTTTTCTTTTGTACTGTCAGAAACAACTTCACCAAGCATTTCAGCAAATTTTGCTGCGTGCTCTGCTTCTTCAAATGCTGCCTTTTCCCAGTACATACCGATTTCAGGATAACCTTCTCTATGAGCTGCACGTGCCATAGCTAAATACATACCGACTTCACAGCACTCACCGTTAAAGTTTTCGCGAAGACCGTCGATAATTCTTTGGTCAACACCTTTTGCAACGCCGATTACGTGTTCGGCTGCCCAAGACATTTCGCCTGATTGTTCAGCAAACTTTGATGCAGGTGCATGGCAAATCGGGCATTCAGCAGGTGCTTCTTCGCCTTCATACACATAACCGCATACTAAACATACATACTTTTTCATTTTAAATACCTCCATTTTTAATCATTCTTCTTTTTGCAATTTTCACACACACCGTTTAGCAGAAGTACTGAATTATTAACCGAAAAACCTTTTTCTTTGACAATATCGCTGAAAGGCGATTTTTCAAGCATAACATCATAGATTTTTTCACAACATTCACAATGCAAATGCAGATGTGTAAAAGCTTTGCCATCAAACCTTTCAACGCCGTTACACATAAAGCCTATGATTTCACCACTTTGCTTTAAATCTGTAAGATTACGGTAAACAGTACCCAAGCTTATATTAGGTATCATTTTTTTTACCGCACTATAAACTTCGGCGGCCGTAGGGTGCGTATCAGTTGCAGTGAGGACCTGCATAATTGCTTCGCGCTGTTTTGAATAATTTTTCATACAGTTCCCCTTTAAAACAGTAATGATTACTATTTTATTATAGCATAATTTTTAAAAATGTCAAGTTAAACTAACCAATTTAACAAAATTCTACATAAAACTTGTAAAAACGATTTATATTTGTTATAATAACTTGTACCAGTATGAGAATCGGGAGGTTTTTTTATAAATGGCTATTGGTTTTAGAAAGAGTCTTTTTGGATTTAATTGTGACGATGTTGCCGACTATATCAGAAAATCGAATAAAACTTTCAAAGAAACTGAATCTGCGTTAAACGAAAAAATTAAATTGGCAGAAGCTGAAATCGAAAAAAGCAAGCAAGCTTATGCCGACTTAATGGCTGAAAAAGAGAAAGTATCGGCTGAACTTAACGAGTTTAACGAAAAATATAATGATATTGAACGCTTGGCAGAACAAATCGGCAAGTTATATCTTGTTGCGCAATCCAACGCACGCGCAATTATGGATAATGCCGAAAAGTACAAAGAGCAATCTTCAAACGAAGTCGAACGCAACATTGAGACTATTGAAGTTTCCCATAAAACTTTAGATGAATTAAAATCTGATGTTATTAAAACTTCCCACACCTTTATCGAAAATGTTGATAATCTTCTTGCTTCTCTTGGCGAAACGAAGGATAATCTCAGTAAAAGCATTAGTGAGACAAGCCGTTTACAAGAAGAATTTGAAGCTGTTTATAACTCTTTAGAAAATGAAAGAGTATAAATTAACGACAGGTCAACTTAAAGACTATTGTAATTGTCTAAAAGTTGGCGATAAGGTTTTACTTTCGGGAACGGTTTACACCGCACGAGATGCCGCTCATAAACGTATATTTGAACTTATAAGTGCTAATAAACCGTTGCCATTTGATATTAACGGTGCAGTTATTTATTATGCGGGACCAACACCTACGCCCGACGGTTTACCAATCGGCAGTTGTGGTCCGACAACTTCAAAACGAATGGACCCATATACAAAAACTTTAATAGATATGGGGCTTACTGCTACTATCGGTAAGGGTGAACGCTCCGAAGAAGTTATAAACGCAATTAAAACAAATAATTCAGTTTATCTTTGTGCTATCGGCGGTGCCGGTGCATTAGCAGCCAGTTGTATAAAATCATTAAAGGTTATAGCTTTTGATGATTTAGGTTGCGAATCAATTAAACAGCTTGAATTTGAAGATTTTCCGCTTATCGTCGGTATTGATTCCTCGGGCGGTAATATTTTTAAAAGATAAAAAAGGACTTACGAAATTTCGTAAGTCCTTTTAATTTTAAGTTAAAGAACACAAGAAAGAAAATCAATAGTTCTTTGCTCTTTTGGATTGTCAAACAATTTTTCCGGTGTGCCTTCTTCGGTAATAACACCATCCGACATAAAGATAACCCTATCGGCAACATCCCTTGCAAATCCCATTTCGTGAGTAACAACAACCATTGTCATGCCATCGGCAGCAAGGTCTTTCATAACCTGCAATACTTCACCGACCATTTCGGGGTCCAATGCACTTGTAGGCTCGTCAAACAACATAATATCAGGATTCATAGCAAGAGCGCGCGCAATGGCAACACGTTGCTTTTGTCCGCCTGATAATTGATGTGGGAACGAACTGGCTTTATCTTCAAGTCCAACTCTCTTAAGAAGCTTTAATGCATTTTGAACTGCCTCTTCTTTTGTGGCTTTTTTAAGGGTAATCGGTGCATAAGTTATATTATCTAAAACCGACATATTGGCAAACAAATTAAATTGTTGGAAAACCATGCCGATATTTTCACGCACTTTATTTAAATCAACCGATTTGTCGGAAATTTCAAAGTCATCAATAATAACCTTACCGGCGTTAAATTCTTCTAACCTGTTAAGGCATCTTAAAAAGGTTGACTTGCCCGAACCCGAAGGACCGATAATGCAAACAACTTCGCCTTCATAAACATCAATGTCAATGCCCTTTAAAACTTCAAGATGTTTGAAGTTTTTGTAAAGACCTTCAACATGAATTTTAACTTTATTCGTGTCTATTTTGCGCACGGTTAAGTCTCCTTTCCAAACGATTAGCGACCGATTGTAATATTAAAATAACAACCAGATACATTACGCCGACAATAAGCCATGTTTGGAACGACTTAAAGGTTATCGCAATAACGTTTTGAGCTTTATTTACAAGTTCAGGAAAACCAATTACCGAAAGAATCGAAGTATCTTTTAAGGTAATTATGAACTGGTTTACAATGCTCGGAATCATATTTTTAATTGCTTGCGGTAAAACAACTTTAAACATAGATGTCCAGTAGGAAATACCGAGACTGCGTGAAGCTTCCATTTGTCCCGGATCAATTGCCTGAATACCGGCACGAATAATTTCGGACATATAAGCGCCACAGTTAAGCGCCAAGCAAATAGTACCTGCGGTTAATGCGGTTAATATTACCCTTGTATGTAAAAATGATTTAATTCCGTAGGGTACGCCAATATAAATAAACATAGCCAAAACTAACATTGGTACACCGCGGATGATATTGACGTAAATAAGCGAAATCCAGTTGCAAACTTTGTTTTTAACAACACTCATCATGCCGAAAAAAACACCGATAATGCAACCGAAGAACAACCCTAATAACGCCAATAGCAATGTTTGACCGAGCGCCTTAATAAGCAACAAGCCATACTCGGAAATAATCTGGTTCATAACTTCTCCTAAATGTTCTTTAAGGGCAAGAAGGTTTTTACCCTCTTGCCCTTGCAAATTTTATAATGATTAAAAATTAGCCAAGATATTTAGCAATAATTTCATCATACTTGCCGTTTTTCTTAATATTTTTAAGGCCGGCATTGAACTTTTTAACAAGTTCATCTTGATCCTTGCTGAATGTAGCAAAGCCGTAAGAAGCAGGCTCGTTTTCAGTACCTTCAACATAGGTCATTTTTAAATCGCCTGTCTTAATTGAGTATTTAAGAATTGGTGTGTCATCAAAGCAAGCATCAGCTTGTCCGCCTTCAACCTGTTGATACATATCAGGTGAAGTGGAAACACGGGTTACTGTGAAACCGTACTTTTCAGCTAAAGAAGTAGCATAAGTATCACTCATAGTGCCGTTTTTAACAACTACGGTTTTGCCGTTAAGGTCATCAAAGCTCTTAATATCAGAATCTTTTGCAACTGCCATACCTTGGGTTGCATCATAATACCCGTCAGAGAAGAACCAACCGTTTTCCTTGCGTTCATCAGTAATTGATGCACCTGCAATCATACCGTCAGCTTGACCGGCTTGGCATTCAGCAATAGCGGCATCCCAACCGATGTAATGAAGATCATATGTAAAGCCTTGGTCTTCTGCGATAGCAGCTAATATATCCATATCAATACCAACGATTTTTTCATTAGCGTCTTGGAACTCGAATGGGCTGAAGCCCTTATCGGTTGCAATAATATAGTCGGCCTTGTTGCCACAACCTGCAAAGCAAGCTACCATAGCAAAAACTAACACTAAGCAAAGTATTTTCTTAAAATTTTTCATAAATAAAATCCTTTCAATAATATGTTTCTATTATGCCTTTTTTTGAGTCATATGTCAATAAAAAATTTTAAAAACATTTATTTTATCATTAAATTATAATTACAAAAATCAAAAGCTATATTCTAAAATTAAAATTGATGTTATATGCATAAGCAAAATCGCCTAACCAAACACGAAATCCTCCGCCTTTATAATAACGGGAATATTGTTTTGTGAAAAACAAAAGCCTTAAAAAGGTAAATAAATTCTTGCTTTGTAAAAATTTAAGTCTGATTTTTTCAAAATTCACAAAGTTTAAAATATCAGTTTTTAGTACACCGTTTTGAAGTGAAGCAATGTAGGTATGCCCTTCTATTGATTCCCTTAAGCCGTTTAATCGCTTTTGCCTGTCGCCTATTAGGCTTTTTCTTGTCATATCCGACAAAGAGACGTTATCAAAATGATACCTGTATCCGCCGAGCTTAGTATTTAATACTGCGGTTTTGCCAAGAACATTACCAAGCATACAAATATACCAGTCATGCGATAAAAGATTTTTTAAATCAATAGGTTTTAATAAATCCTTTATTTCTTTTTTAAAACACATACTGAAACCGCGAATATAAGAGCAACCGATAAAACTATCAGCATCAAGATATTGAATACTGCCGTCAAAAATATTTCCTAAATATGTTACACCCGAATTTTCAATTATTTTTGAATTTTTATCAATAACATCATATCTCGAAGCCAAAACATAAATATCTTGATTTTCATTTAAGGCTTTAACCATTTCGGCGGTTTTATTTTCATACCATTCATCATCTTGGTCGGCCAAAAAGATTATATCACCTTTACATTCGTTTATTGCGTTATAAAAATTAAAACAATAACCCAAATTTTTTTCATTTTTAATAATGCGCCAATTTGTTAAGTTGTTTTGCTTAAAAAACTTCTCACAAAGTGCAACGGTGGTATCGGTCGAACAGTCATCTGAAATTACGACTTCATCAACCGATAATTTTTGATTTTTTATGCTGTTTAAAAGTTTTATAATATACTCTTCACCGCAATATGCGGCAATAGCAACCGAAATCATAAATCAGCGCACCTTCATAAATAATTTTCGCATTTTGTATTTTAATAAATAACAACCAAAGCAAAATTTGTAAACCCTGTTTTCGTTTTGACTTTTTGCCGTACTTATGATAAGGCCATTTAACTTTCCGCCGAATTTTGCGTTATTCGCGGCAGAAATAAAATAACCGTCGTTAATTTCTTCTTTAATTGTTTTCATTATTTCTTGCTTTTTACAGCAAGTAAACATATCAATCAAACAAGAAAAAACCGATTTAACATAATAAAAATCGCAATATTCTTCAATACCGCTTGTTGCGTTTTTAAGTTGTATTGCCCGTTTTTTAATAATCGGCAATTTTTTGCTGTCATACTTCTTTGTAATGCTGCCCATATTTTGAACATAATGGTAAAAGCACTTGTCAAGTACCGAGATTATCGGCTTTTTTGAGAGAAGTTCAAGGTTAAAGGCGGTATCTTCATAGTTTTCACCGACAGGCATCACTACGCCGCTATTACGCAAAAACTGTAAGTTGTAAAGCTTGTTCCAAACACTGTCAATTAAGTTTTTAGATTTAAGCTCAACCATATAATCGTTATAGTTATCGGCGTTTAATATGACTTTTTTATGCTTGTTTTCTATAACGGTTTTTCCGCTTTCGATATAATATCCGCACAAAATGACATCTGCTTTTGAAGATACAATTTCGTTATACATCTCTTCAAAGGTATTTGGCTCGATATAATCATCGCTATCAGCAAAGGTTATATATTCACCGCTTGCTTTTTCAAGACCGAAATTACGCGCGGAAGAAAGACCGCCGTTTTCTTTGTAAAAATACTTAATTCGATTATCTTCTTTTGCAAGATTTTCGCAAATAGTACCGCAATTATCGGGTGAACCGTCATTTATAAGCAGAAGCTCAAAGTCGGTAAAACTTTGAGCTAATATGGATTTAACACATTTTTCTACTGTCTTTTCGGTTTTATAAACCGGAACTACAACACTTATTTTACACATATCAGAAAAGTATTTTGCCATCGGCAACTTTCTTTAAGTGTTGACCGTATGGTGATTTGCCATACTTTTCAGCAGATTTAATAAGTTTTTCTTTATCAATCCAACCGTTTTTATAAGCAATTTCTTCAACAGCAGAAATCTTAACGCCTTGACGGTTTTCAATAACCTTAACAAATTCGGTAGCATCAGCTAAAGCGTCCATTGTGCCGGTATCTAACCACGCATATCCGCGTCCCAAGGTTACAACATTAAGACTGCCCTCTTCTAAATACATGCGGTTAAGATCGGTAATTTCAAGCTCACCACGAGCTGAAGGCTTAACCTTTTTAGCCATTTCAACAACACGATTGTCGTAAAAATAAAGACCCGTTACACAGTAATTTGACTTTGGATGCTCCGGCTTTTCTTCAATGGAAATTGCCTTTCCGTTTTTGTCGAATTCAACAATGCCAAAGCGCTCGGGGTCATCAACATAATAACCGAAAACGGTAGCACCGTTTTGGCGTTCTGCGGCTTCGCGCAAATGATTTTTAAGTCCGCTGCCGTAAAAAATATTGTCGCCTAATACCATAGCACAGCTATCGCCGTTAATAAACTCTTCACCGATTAAGAATGCCTGTGCTAAGCCGTCCGGTGAAGGTTGAACGGCATAAGAAAGATTGATGCCGTAATCAGAGCCGTCACCTAAAAGTCTTTCAAAGTTAGGTAAATCGGTAGGTGTAGAGATAATTAAAATATCCCTAATTCCCGCTAACATTAAGGTTGAAAGCGGATAATAAATCATCGGTTTATCATAAACCGGTAATAATTGCTTAGAAGTAACCATGGTTAGCGGATAAAGGCGTGTTCCGCTGCCCCCTGCTAAAATAATACCTTTCATAATAACAACTCCTTATTATAAAACCGAAACATCTATTCCGGTAATGATTACATCAACCATCGGTTTATCGTTTGCGCCGACTTTTACATTAGCAATATTATCAACAGTATCCATACCGTCAACAACTTGACCGAAAACCGTGTGCCTGAAATCAAGCCAAGGCGTACCGCCTAAATTTGCATAAGCTTCGGCAATTTCCGGCGGAAAACCGTTATCGGCAAGGTCTTTCATTTGTGAAAGCATATTGTCGGGTACACTGTCAGCTTGTACAATAAAGAACTGACTGCCGTTTGTAGAAGGTCCGGCATTTGCCATTGAAAGTGCACCGCGAAGATTATGTAAAAGCGGTGTAAATTCATCGTCAAAGGTTCCGCCCCAAATTGATTCGCCACCCATTCCGGTGCCGTTAGGATCGCCGCCTTGAATCATAAAGTCTTTAATTACACGATGAAAGATTATCCCGTTATAATAACCGTTCTTTGCATGTGTTACAAAATTTTCTACGGTTTTAGGCGCATATTGTGGGAAAAGCTTTATTTTAATGTCCCCCATATTCGTATGCATTACCGCAACCGTATCACCCTTTTCAGGTTTTTTAAGTTGAATTGCTTCCATTAAATTATCTCCTAAACAATAATCTAACCATATAATACCAATTTTTTGACAAATTAGCAACAGTTTTTTATTAGAGAACGATTAAATCCTTAGGACTTTTAGTTATATTTTCACAACCATTTTCATTAACAACAATAATATCTTCTATCCGAACACCGAATTTATTGGGCAAATAAACGCCCGGCTCAACAGTAATGACATTATTGGGCATTAAGATGCTGTTTGATTTCGGTGCGAAGTTAGGGCTTTCGTGAATATCAACACCGACACTATGCCCTAATGCGTGGCCAAAGCAGCCCTTATACCCTGCTTTATAAATAATATTACGCGCAATGCCGTCAATTTCACTGCAAGTTTTGCCTGCCGAAATATTTTCTATTGCGGTAGTTTGCGCAGTCAGAACAGTATTATATACCTGTTTCATTTCATCGGTCGCAAAACCAACCGCAACGGTTCGGGTCATATCGGCATGATAGCCGTTTTTGACGGCACCGAAGTCCATTGTAACAAAGTCGCCTTCTTCAATTTTCTTGTCAGTCGGAACACCGTGTGGCAAAGAAGAATTTTTACCCGAAACAACGATAAAATCAAACGAAACGCCTTCACTACCCAAGTTTCGCATATAAAACTCCATCTCAAGCATAATTTCGCGTTCTGTTTTACCGGCTTTAATCTTATCTAAAATATAACTGAAAGTTTTATCTGTCAATTCTTGAGCGGCTTTTATATTTTCAATTTCAGTTTCACATTTAACGCTACGCATTTTTAAGATTTTTTCTTCAATTATGCTTGAATTTGAAACCGTAATGTTTGAAAAGGTTTTCTTGTACTTTTCAAAGTCAAAAACCGATAGTTTAGTTGGTTCCACATAAAGTTTATTAACCATTTCATTTTTAAATATTTGTGCAGATTGTACTGCGAAGTTTTCACATAATATAACTTTAAAATCTTTAACACTTTTTTGTGCCATCTCAAAATATCTGAAGTCAATTAAAAAATATGCGTTTTTATTTGTAACAATAATAAATCCCGCAGATGATGAAAATCCGGTTAAATAAAAGCGTGTTGAACTATCGCTACTGATAAACGCTTCGCCCGAATTGAGTTCATTTTTAAGTGCATTAACATTCATATAATCACCAATTATATTTTAACACAAACATTGCTTATTTACAACAATAAAAGTGTTTGAAATGGACTATTATTTGTGCTATAATACTTTTTGATATTCACAAATAAGGAGCAAATATGGATATTATAAAAACGCTAACGGATGAATTTAATCTAAAAACATATCAAGTCGAAAACACAATAAAATTATTAGATGACGGTTGTACCGTCCCTTTTATTGCGAGATATAGAAAGGAAGCGACCGGCTCACTTGACGATCAAACACTTCGTCTCTTAAACGAACGCCTTATATATTTGCGAAATTTTGACGAAACGCGCGAAAAAATTAAGACTGCTATCGAAGAAGCCGGTGCTTTGACCGATGAAATTGTTTTAGCTCTTGATAACGCAAAAACATTAACCGAGCTTGACGACATTTACAGACCGTTCAAGAAAAAGCGCAAAACCAGAGCAAGTGTTGCTAAAGAAAAAGGTCTTGAACCTTTAGCCGATGAAATATACGCGCAAAAGCGTGAGTTTGGCGACCCGTTAACAGTTGCAAGTGAATATATCAATCCCGAAAAAGATGTTAATACTGCCGAAGAAGCATTGCAAGGTGCTTTAGACATTATCGCCGAAAAGATTTCAGATGACGCCGGTATTAGAAAGCAACTTAGAATTGTTTGCGGTGCGCACGGCATTATTACTTCAAAGGCGGGTAGTGAAGACCTTGGTGTTTATGAAATGTATGGTGATTACAGCGAAGCTGTTTCAAAAATACCGAGTCACAGAATTTTAGCACTTAACCGCGGTGAAAAAGAAGAAATTTTAAAAGTTAATATTGAACTTGACCGTGAAAAAGCAATGTTTGTTATTAATAAAAATCATGTGAAAGAAGGCAGCACAGCTACTGCTCTTGTAAGGGCTGCTGCCGAAGACGCATATAATCGACTTATCTTTCCGTCGGTTGAACGAGAAATCCGTGCTTCGCTTACCGATAAAGCGAGTGACAGTGCTATAAATGTATTTTCCGGTAACCTAAAGCAACTACTAATGCAACCACCTGTAAAAGATGCTGTTACTATCGGTCTTGACCCCGGATACCGTACCGGATGCAAAGTTGCAGTAGTCGATGGTACCGGCAAAGTGTTAGATACCGGCGTTATTTACCCTGCGCCGCCACACAACAAAATTGATGAGGCAAAGGTAATAATCAAAAATTTTGTTAAAAAGTATAATGCTACTGTTTTTGCAATCGGAAACGGTACTGCCGGTCATGAAACCGAAGAATTTGCGGCTGATTTGATTAAAGAATTGGATACACCGGTTTCCTATATGGTTGTCAGCGAAGCGGGTGCCAGCGTTTACTCGGCTTCAAAATTAGCAGCAGAAGAATTCCCATTATTCGATGTTTCATTAAGAAGTGCCGTTTCAATAGCAAGAAGACTTCAAGACCCGTTATCAGAATTAGTTAAGATTGACCCAAAAGCTATCGGTGTTGGGCAATATCAACACGATATGCCACAAGCCAAACTCAATTCAACGCTTGACGGCGTTGTCGAAGATTGTGTTAACAGCGTTGGTGTTGACCTAAACACAGCTTCGGTTTCACTACTTAAACGTGTTTCGGGAATTAACGAAGGTATTGCTAAAAATATTGTTGCTTTCAGAGAAGAAAACGGCAAATTCAAAAATCGTAACGAACTTAAAAAGGTTGCAAAATTAGGCCCTAAAGCTTTCGAACAATGCGCCGGATTTTTGCGTATTACCGACGGTAACAATGCGCTTGACAACACCTGTGTTCACCCTGAAAGTTATGCCGCTGCCAAGCAACTTTTAGTTACTTGCGGTTTTGACGAGAAAGCCCTATCCAAAGGTGCCGTTAACGGTATTAAAGAAAAATTTGAAACTCTCAATAAAACCGAACTGTCCGAAAAGTTAGGTATTGGCGTGCCAACCTTAACAGACATTGCTAACGAACTTGAAAAACCGGCGCGCGATCCGCGTGACGAATTACCTGCCCCGCTTTTAAGAAAAGATATTTTGTCAATGGAAGACTTAAAATCAGGTATGGAAATTACCGGTACCGTCCGAAATGTAATTGACTTCGGTGCTTTTATCGATATCGGAGTTCACCAAGACGGATTAGTTCATATTTCTCAAATTACCGATAAATTTATTAAACACCCGTCAGAAGTTTTAAAGGTTGGCGACATCGTTAAGGTTTGGGTGCTAAACGTTGATCTTGCCAAAAAGCGTATTTCGCTTACTATGCGAAAGGAAAAACTAAATGAAAAATAATTTAAAAGGCTCAATAATTTTAATTGCCGCTGCAATTATTTGGGGTACCGCTTTTGTTTTTCAGGCAATGGCTTCAAAAAGTGGCATGCCACCGATATTTTTTAATGCATTTCGTTCTTTAATCGGCTCGGTTTTTATAGCTGTAATGCTGTTTGTCATTTCATTAAAAGACAAGCTTTCATTTTTACCGGAAACAAGCGAAGAAAAAGCTTTGACTCTAAAAGCCGGACTTATTTGCGGTACTGTTTTGGCAATTACTGTAAATCTTCAGCAAGTTGCTATTGACGCCTACACCCGTGCTAATATGTCAAGTGAAGCACGCGGCGGATTTTTGACCGCACTTTACATATTGTTTGTTCCGCTTATTTATACACTGTTCGGTCGCAAAATCAGACCGATTATTTGGATAAGTATTCTAATAGCTTTTGTCGGTGTATATCTTCTTTGTATGAAAGGCGGATTTACAGGCCTTTGTCTTGGCGACTTACTGATGCTTGGTTGCGCTTTCACCTGTGCTGTCCACATTATATTTGTTGATAAGTTTGCGTCAAAAGTTAACGGCATCAGACTTTCCGGACTGCAATTTTTAGTTTGTGGTCTTATTTCGTTAATTGTAGGAATTATTTTTGAAGGCAATTTGTTGACAATGAGGATTCTGAAAGACGCCATTATTCCTATTCTGTATTTGGGTGTAATTTCAAGCGGTGTCGCTTACACGCTTCAAATTATCGGTCAAAAATACGCCGAACCAAGTATTGCTTCAATATGTATGAGCCTTGAAAGTGTATTTGCCGCCATTGGAGGATGGGTAATTTCAGGCAGTGCATTAAGCGTACGTGAAATCGCAGGCTGTATAGTATTATTTACGGCAATAATCATTTGCCAACTTCCCCCGATAAAATTTAAAAAAGCATAACAAAATCGGCAGAGCAAAAAGCTCTGCCGATTTTTTATATTTTATCGTTCCTATATTGTCGTGGCGTTATTCCCTTGTTTTCAACAAAAACGCGGTTGAAAGTTCTTATCGTACCAAAACCGCTTTCTAATGCAATTTCGCTGATACTTTTATCAGAAAAAAGCAAAAGATTTTCTGCATAATTCAATCTTAATAAATTAAGGTACTTTACAAAGCTAACCCCTACGCTTGTACTAAACAACCTTGAAAGCGAAAATTCGCTTATCCCAACCTCGTTCGCAACAGCTTTAAGGGTTACATTCTCGCTAAAATGTCTATTTATATACGTTACGGCTTTAACCAATGTATCTTGATTAAATGCCCCCGTATTACTTCTTAAATCAAGTTGCTTTATGGACCTTATGAAAATCAAATTGACTATTGCCTTAATAAGTGAAATTTCTTCGTTTTTGCCGTTTAATGTTGTCAATTCTTTCATTAAATCCGGTATATCTGCGTGCAAATTCTCCTTTTTAACAATTGGGTCGGACGGGTGCTTTTCGTTTATTGTGGTAGCAAAGTCACTCATAAGTTCCGACTTGCAAACTGCCAAGAAATAGTCGGTTTCTTTGCTTTTACTAAGTGTTGTATAACCGTGAATTGTATAAGGGAAAATAACCGCAAAGTCACCCGCATTAAGTTCATAACTTCTGCTTGGGTAATTTAGAACTATTTTTCCTTTTTTCAAATATAAAAACTCAATATAAGTATGCATATGCAACGGGAAATCAAGTATTTCTTTTTCCCTTCTTGATTGCAGGACCGTTGTTTTATGCTCAAAAAACGATAACATTATTTAAAATTCCTTTCTGCAAGAATTGTCTATTATATTATATTATATGTCTTGCAAAAAATCAATATATATTATATAATATTTACAACTAAAATTAGGAGGTAATTTTCGATGGAATTTTACAAAGGTATAGGAAAAATCAATTATGAAGGCCCAAAATCAACTAATCCGCTTGCATTTAAATATTACAATCCGGATGAAGTTATTGCAGGCAAAACAATGCGCGAACATTTAAGATTCGGTTTGTCCTACTGGCACACAATGTGCGCCGGCGGTACTGATATGTTTGGTGTTGAAACAATTACAAAGAACTATGGCGAAACCGATCCAATGGAAATCGCAAAGAAGAAAGTTTATGCTACTTTCGAACTCATGGAAAAATTGGACATTGATTATTTCTGCTTCCATGACCGTGACATCGCACCTGAAGCTGACACATTAGAAGAAACCAACAAGCGTTTAGACGTTATTGTTGACATTATTGAAAGTGAAATGAAGCGTACCGGTAAAAAGTTGCTTTGGGGTACTGCTAACTGCTTCGGAAATAAGCGTTATATGCACGGTGCCGGTACTGCGCCAAATGCCGATACATTTGCATTCGCAGCAGCACAAATCAAAAAAGCCATTGAAATTACCGTTCGTTTAGGTGGCGGTGCTTACCTATTTTGGGGTGGTCGTGAAGGCTACGAAACCTTGCTTAACACAAATATGAAATTAGAACAAGACAACATGGCACGCTTAATGCACATGGCTGTTGATTATGCTCGTTCATTAGGCTTTAAGGGTGACTTTTACATTGAGCCTAAGCCGAAGGAGCCAACAAAGCATCAGTATGACTTTGATACTGCTACCGTACTTGCTTTCTTACGCAAGTATGATCTCGATAAGGACTTTAAGGTTAACATCGAAGCAAACCACGCAACACTTGCAGGTCACACTTTCCAACATGAACTTCGCGTTGCCAGTGATAACGGTGTATTCGGTTCTATTGATGCTAACCAAGGTGACCTTCAACTTGGTTGGGATACCGACCAATTCCCAACTGATGTTTACAACGCCACCCTTTGTATGTATGAAGTATTAAAAGCTGGCGGCTTCACTAACGGTGGTCTTAACTTTGACGCCAAAGCCCGTCGCGGTTCAAATACATACGAAGATATTTTCTATTCATATATAGCAGGTATGGACGCATTCGCACTTGGTCTTAAACTTGCAAATGATGTCATTGTTGACGGCAGAATTGACAAGTTTGTTGCTGACCGCTACGCTTCTTACAACACAGGCATTGGTAAAAAGATTGTTGACGGTACCGCTACTATGGAAGAACTTGAAGCCTATGCACTTAAAATGGGTGATGTTACTACCAATACAAGCGGCAGACAAGAATATCTTGAATCTGTGCTTAACAGCGTAATGTTTAAGGGTTAAGCTTTATGAAATATGTTATTGGTGTTGATTTAGGTACTTCCGGCACTAAAACCGTTTTGTTTGATACCTTGGGTAATATTATTTCTTCAAAAAGTTATGAATACCCTATGTATCAACCTAAAAACGGCTGGGCCGAGCAAGACCCTAATGACTGGTGGAAAGCTACTGTTGAAACTGTAAAGTCGGTTATTAATGAATCAAAGGTTAATCCTTGCGATATTTTATCACTTGGTATTTCCGGTCAAATGCACGGACTTGTTATGCTTGACAAGGATAACAATGTGCTTCGCAATTCAATTATTTGGTGCGACCAACGTACCGCCGAAGAATGTGTTGATATTGAAAATGCCGTCGGCAAGGAAAGACTGATTGAAATAACCGCTAACCCAGCTCTCACCGGTTTTACCGCTTCTAAAATTCTTTGGGTTAGAAAGAACGAACCGGAAATTTATGAAAAATGCGCACACATCCTTTTACCTAAGGACTATGTTCGTTTTATGCTTACCGGTGTTTATGCCACCGATGTTTCGGATGCTTCGGGCATGCAATTACTTGACATTAAAAACCGTTGTTGGTCAGATGAAGTTTTACAAAAGCTTAACATCGACAAAGCTTTGCTCGGCAAGGTTTTTGAATCATGCGAAGTAACCGGCACTATCAGTAACGAAGCTTCTGCGCTAACAGGACTTTCAACCGACACAAAGGTTGTCGGAGGTGCCGGTGATAACGCCGCAGCTGCTGTTGGTACAGGTACTGTTAACGACGGTGATGCATTTACAACCATCGGAACTTCGGGTGTTGTTTTTGTTCATACTGAAAATATGCGTATTGACCCTAAGGGACGCGTACATACATTTTGCTGCGCCGTTCCTAACGAATGGCACGTTATGGGTGTTACTCAAGCCGCTGGCCTTTCGCTTAAATGGTTTAGGGATGAATTCTGCCAAGATATAATTGAAGACGCCAAGCAGAACGGCAAAAATCCTTATGCATTTATGGATGATAAGGCTTTCGAATCGGGTATTGGTGCTAACAGACTTTTATATCTACCCTATCTTATGGGTGAACGCACCCCGCACTTAGATTCCCATTGTCGTGGCGTATTTTTCGGTTTGAATGCAATTCACAACCGTTATGACATGATTAGAGCAATTATGGAAGGTGTTGGCTTTTCGTTGCTTGACTGCGTTTCGGTGTTTGGCGAAATGGGTATTGTTCCGAATAAAATGTTAGCTTGTGGCGGCGGCGGTACAAGTAAGCTTTGGCGCCAAATACTTTCGGATATGTATAAGCTTGACGTTTCGACTGTTACTTCTAAAGAAGCACCTGCTTTAGGTGTTGCAATACTTGCTATGGTTGGTGCGGGCGTTTATGAAAACGTTCCGGCTGCTTGCGAAAAGATAATGAAAATCAACGAAACCGCAAAGCCCATCGCCGAAAACTCGGCACAGTATGAAAAACTTTACAAAATTTATAAAAATCTTTATGTAAACTTGAAAGACAGTTATAAGGATTTGGCAAGAATAGGAGAATAATAATGGCAACAAAAATGGCTATGGCTGATCTGCAATTAGTAGATTACCAAGATGAAACTACACAACGCGTTGCGGTTTTGGACGCACCATTTAAAATGAGTGTTCAAAACGCAAAAATTCCGGTACCGCAAGATAACGAAATTCGCGTTAAAATTAAGTGGGTTGGCATTTGCGGCAGCGACCTTGAAGCATACCGTGGTACGCGTGCTCCCGAATTCGTTTCGATCCCTGCCCGTTTAGGTCACGAGGTTTCGGGCATTGTTGATATGGTTGGTGAAAAGGTTGTCGGCATTAAAGTCGGTGACAAAGTTACCTGCCGTTATGTATGGGGCGCATATGCTGAATATATCGTTTGTAAACCCTTTAATGTAAAGGTTTTACCACCTGATTTCCCTATGCTTGAAATAAGTCCTATTGAAGTTTTACCGGGTATAATTCATGCCGCAGAACTTGGCAAAATCGATCAAACAAAAAATGTCTTAATTATGGGCCAAGGCGTAAGCGGTCTTATTATGACACAAGTTGTTTCTCAGTTTAGTCCTAAAAATTTAGTTTGTACCGACCTTGATCCAAAAAAGTTGGAGCTTGCTAAAAAATACGGTGCCACACACACCTATCTTTTACCTGACAAGGATGCTCGTACTATGGACTATTGTGAAAAGGATTTCCCTGACGGCTTTGATGTTGTTATTCCTTGCCTACTCGAAGGCGAAGGTGTGCTTGATGCTATGGATGCCGCTGCAATGTGTGCAAGAATTGTTATGTACGGTTGCATTGGTGTTTGCAATAAACCTATTGACTTCTTTAAGGCACATAGAAAGCGCCTTGAATTCTATCTGACTGAGCCAAGACGCGACATTGATATGCGTCGTTTCTTCCAAGAAGGCATTCAAATGGTAATGGACGGTATGGTTAATACTTCCGAAATGATTACCGACTACTTTGATCTTGAACATATTGACGAAGCATTTAAGCTTAGAAATGACTGCCCTAAGGGACACATTCATGTTGTAATTGATTGTGAGAGGAAAGATAAATAATGCAAAAAATCTCTTTAAACGGTAGTTGGAATCTCCGCACCGATAATGAACAAAACGGTCTTGCAGAAAACTGGGCCAGCAAACCGCTAACGCCCGAATACACCTTAGAAATTCCGGGTGCTATTCAACAGCTTGACGAATTGGCTGAGAGATTCCCCGCAAAAGACAACTTAAGGAACTCATTTAAAAACATTTACTTTTTAGAAAAAGAATTTGATTTACCAGAGTTAAAGGCCGGCGAACGTTGTCACCTTTGTTTTAACGGTATTTCCCCTGCTTGCCACATTTGGGTTAACGGTCTTTATGTTGCTAAGAACATTTACGGTCTTAACAAAATTGATCTTGATATTACCAATCATGCAATGGCAGGTAAAAACCGCGTAACTGTCGCTATTACAACACAGTTTGACGGACTTGTTACCGGTATGTATTTCTGTGGCGTTTTCTGGTCCGGTATTTACAGCGAAGCATATGTTGAAATTGGCGGTTCAGTTCGTGTTAACGACGCATATATTTCGACAAAGGGTGGCAAATCCGTCGCAAAAGCTACACTTGTAAATAGCCATACCGAAGACTTAAAGACAACATTACAGGTTGTTGCAGGTGATATTACAGCCGAAAAAACCGTCACATTAAAAGCAGGCAGTTCTAATAATGTTGACATTGAGTTAAATTTATCTTCACTTCCGCGTTGGTCTTACAGAGATCCAAATTTGATTGACGTTGCTTTTTCTGTTAAAGACGGTTTCGGCAACACAACAATTAACAAATTTAAAACCGGTCTTCGCGAAATTACTACCACTACCGATAGAATTTTAGTTGACGGTGTTCCGACATTCTTTAAAGGTACAGGCTCCGAATATGCTTCGCCGACAATAGCGCCTTTAACCGATGAAAAAATTATCAGAAGCCGTTTTAAAGCACTTCTTGACCATGGCTTCAACTTCTATCGTTATCACACTCATGTTCCTACCGAAGAAGAAATGGTTATTGCCGACGAAATGGGTATCATGCTTGATGTTGAATTTGGTCTTATTTCTAACTTTAATAAGACATTGCCTATTGATGAAGGCTTCCAAATGTTTGAAAAATTCATAAGACAAACAAGGCAACACCCAAGTGTCTTTGTTTACTGCTTAGGTAACGAAGGCTCACAACTTATGGTTGATAGCTATATTGAGCGCAATAAAGCCAAAAAAGGCTATAAAATGATTAAGGACAACACCGAAAATCAACTCGGTATTATTGCTTTCGGTCTTCAAGGTGAATTGCCTGAGCTTGAAAACGATTTTGAAACTCCACACCTTTGGAGTGAAGATTTCAGAATTTCCTACGACGGTCTTACCGATATCCCTTGGGATTATTTAGGCAGAACAACAAACAATAAGCCGGCTCTCGTACACGAGTATGGTAAATTTGGTGTTTGGCCGAGCCGTAAAGAAGAAAAAGATACAACCTTTAAGGGCAGTGTTCTTTGCCCTAACGCAACTCAATCGTACGAATGGTTGGTTGAAAACGGCATTGGCGATTTTGAGCAGAGACTTATTGAAAATTCAAGAAAATCAGCTTCTTCCTCTAACCGTATCATTCTTGAAGATGCCCGTCGCCAACCGTATGTCAGCGGTTATGCTCTTTGGACTTTCTATAGAAGGACAAAGAATAACGCCGGTCTTGCCGATGATATCGGCACTAACTATAACGGTGATCCTAACCTGTTTAAAGACGGTGTCAATGCTGATGTTGCACTCTTGATGGATAGAGGTTTCCAAAACCGCGCTTTCCCATGCGAAGTGCCGCAAAACATTAAAATTACACTTTCAAACTTTTCTACAACAGATTTAAGCGGTATTCTCAAACTTACCTTAAGCAATGAAGATAATGTTATTGCCGAAAAGATGGTTGATGCTTCTGCTGCTGTTGGTGTTACACACGAAGTTTGTGAGTTTAACTTTTCCGTTCCCGTTAGTGTCGGTGACGCTAAGCTTGAACTTAAAGCCGAATTTATTGCTGACGGAAAAATTGTTTCTAAAAATGCTTGGGAGCTTTGGTCTTTTGACACAACTGCAGATACCGAAACAAAGTTGTTCTTACATATTGATGATATTGATACTTTCCGTGCTCTTAAAAAGGTTTTCCCTGCCGCACAAAGATTAGCATCGGTTGACTCAATCATTATCGGTTGCCGAAGTTGGCGAAATCCGCAACTTGCCGATACAGCATCAAAGAATAAGGAAATTACTATCGTTGCTGATGTATTTGATGATGTTATTAAGGAATGTATCGCAAACGGTTGTAAGGTAATGCTTCTTGATAGCGGTAAGTTACCGGAAGACTGGATGCTTCCGCCAATCTGTCCTGAACTTGGTGAACGCGATACGGGTAGATTCTTTACCTCCTTCCGCGCTGGTTGGGATAAGGGCAACTTAGTTACAATTATTAACGATGACGGCACATTAAACAAGTATCCTAATGAAGGATTTTGTGATTTGCAGTTCTATGATTTAATACAATCTTCAAGAATACTAAGGCCCGAAAAGATAAACGAAGTTTTTGGTAAGAAGTGCGACCTTATTATTGAATCAATTTCAAAGGTTCCCGTCGTTGCCAAATCCGAAAGCATCGTTCAAGACCCAAATGCTATTAAAGAACAGACAAGCACCATTCAAAAGCTCTTTAATGCAAGGCGTCAAGGCTACTTAATGAAAGTTTCCAACAAGGTTTCAATTTGCACCTTAAAGCTCGCCGACAATCCATCCGGTATCGGTATGTTAAAGCAAATGCTTTCTGAAAAGTAATTTGTAAAATAAAAAAGCAGTAACTTTTGTTACTGCCTTTTTGTTGCATATTAATGTAATAAGTGTTATACTTAAAACGGTGATTATATGGATAAAATAAATGAAATACTAACATCAGGCAAACTTTGGTATAGCCTTATTATTTTGGCGTTAAGCTTTCTTTTCTTTATAATAATTAAACATCTTACAAATAAAGTTGTTGCTAAAGCAGAGCAAAATGATAAAGCAAAGGCAAATATCCGTTTAATTTCAAATATAATTAAAACCGCTGTTTTTGTTTT
The DNA here is from genome assembly GCA_045642065.1 of Acutalibacteraceae bacterium. Classification (GTDB taxonomy): domain Bacteria; phylum Bacillota; class Clostridia; order Oscillospirales; family Acutalibacteraceae; genus UBA737. The sequence goes on along the minus strand of JAZUID010000016.1, from coordinate 74,549 downwards.
AGCACTTTTAACAGTTTTACAGATAAACGGGATAAATATTACCTCTTATCTGACCGGTCTCGGTGTTGCCGGCATTATTGTCGGCTTTGCTTTGCAAGACATTTTAAAAGACTTGATTACCGGCGCCAACATTTTATTTGACAACTATTTTTCTATTGGCGATGTAGTAAAATACAAGAACACTTACGGCAAGGTGTTATCACTAACTATGCGTGCTACAAAAATTAAAGATATTGAAACCGAAGATATAATAACAATTTCAAACCGCAACATTACGGAAATTTCTAAAATTTCTAATCGTTTTACAGTTAATGTCCCTGTTCCCTATACAATTAAGAATGAAAAGGCAATTAAAATTTGCGAAGAAATTACCGAAAATATCGCTATGCAAAAAAGCATAACAAAATGTGTTTTTTCAGGTGCGGATAGCTTAGACGCAAGTTATATTACATATAAACTTTATGTTTACGGCAAGCCCGAAAACCGTGTTATCAATAACCGCATTGCCAATTCAATTATTTTAGAAACATTTGCTAAAAACAAAATTCAAGTTCCGTTTAATCAACTTGATGTTCATATTGACAAATAATTAAAGGGTGTTCTTTTGAACACCCTTGTTTTTTATCATGCTTTATCTAAAGCATTCAATTTTTTATACTTCGGTCGGTTTCCAAAATATTTTCTGCAAATATAGCATAGCCGGTGAGCCGGACATTAGTGTTGTCAAGTAGGGACAACACTATTTTTTATAAAATCTCTGAAAGTAGCATAAATAAAAGGTTTGTGAGCATTTTTGATTTTTCCGGTTTTTTGCATTTTTAAGCACACTCCTATCCGACTTGCAAAAATGTTGTCCCTAATATCATTCACCCATACTCCCCTGTATTCCATCAACCATTTGGGAATTAAACGATAATTTCAATATAAAGAACATCTTCCTATACTATTTTAAAATATCAATTATTTCTTTATAAATTACTTGTGTTTGCATATTATTAATTTCAGAAACAATATTTTTAAAATCACATTTGTAATCTTTGGACTCAAAATACCATTTGCCATGTTTTATCAAGATTCCCTGTGCCGTTTCTTCTTCTAAAAATTTAAGTGTGTCACCTTTTGAACGACTTGCACAAACATAAAGGTCGCATTCTCCCATTAAATCGAAATTTTCCTCTAACTCTTTTCTTGTATCGCCGTATGTGGTAACGCCAAGTTTTTTGTTATTAATCTTAGTAATAATCACAGCATTTTCATTACCTACATATAATCCTTCAATTTCATGTTGTTGTTTAATTTTTTCAATTAAACATTTTAATGTTGTAGTTTTGCCGGTATTGCCTTTCCCTTGTAAAGTAATTATTTTTTTATTCATAATGCACCCTCGTTTTATTTTTTACAATTTAGATTACCTTTTTATAACATATTTTTATCTTTCAATTGTATATTCAAACATGTTACCACATTTATCACAGACTTCTAACCCATCATATGATTCACCTTTATTAATTTCTTTCGAATGCGAAGATTTATGTCCACAATTTGGACATATTGAATAATAATGAACCCATATGTTATCTGTTCCGTATTTTTCAATCTCTACATTTTTACCCGAAACACTGTTACATCCCGACAGAAAACATAGCATCATTATCAAAGCAAAAGAAATAATAAATACTTTTTTCATAATTAACCACCCTTTTTTATCTACATAATATTTGTTAATATCTTTCTTCTTATTACTATCGTAATATGTTAGTGATTATATCAGGAATACTGCATATAAATACAATTAATCCTACTACTATTGCTAGTTTTAATAATGCTTTATTCATATTAATCCCTCCAAAATAAAAAAGTGCGACCACCGAAGCAGTCGCACAAAAAACGCAAACTCCGATAGTCGCCAAACTAACCGTGTGAAATGGAGTGTACCCATCTACATATCGGTGGAATTTGCATTTTTATCAAATTCATACCGATACATAGTATGCACAAAAACAAGCGCATATATTTTCAAAAAGAAAATACACCCGATTTCACACAATATTCAGTTAGTTTGGCAACATCATTATAGCATACGATTTTGTTTTTGACAAGATTTTTATTCTTATATGCAAAATGGGAGGGCTTCCACGCCCTCCCATTTATTTACGACACATCTTTAAGTTTATTTTCATTTGCAACCGACTGTGCGGTTTCAAGCATATTTTCGGCAAAGATAGCGTAACCCGTAGTTGGGTCGTCAACGAGAACATGGGTTATCGCCCCAATTAACCGCCCATTTTGCAAGACAGGACTACCCGACATACCCTGAACTATACCGCCGGTTTTTTGCAACAATTCGCTATCGGTTACGGTTAGCATTAAATTTTGTGTTGAAGAATTAAATGCATTCCCTCTTTTTTTTACTGTGCAAGAATACAATTTAGGTTTTTCGCCGTTTATCGTGCAGAGTATTTGGGCATATCCCTCCTTAACATCTTGCTTCAATGCAATTTCTGTTAGGTTTGAATAGCTTGGTTTGTTTTTTAAAAATCCATACACACCGCTTTCGGAATTTAAAGCAATGCCGGCAAGACTATCAAAAGTAAATCTTCCTTTTAGTTCACCTGGGCTTCCACTACTGCCCTTTTGAATACCGATAATTTCGGCAGAAACCAATTCCCCCGAATTGATTTTTATTATCTCCCCCGTATCTTCGTCAGAAATGCCGTGTCCGAGCCCACAGACCACTCCGCTTGTCGGGCTGTAAAATGTTAAAGTTCCGATACCGGCCGAGCTGTCTCTGACCCAAAGTCCGATTTTATAGTTTCCGGTTGCATCTTTTTGAGCCGATAACTTAATTGTCTTATTTTTACCGTTTCTGATAATTTTGAAAGTCATTTCATCGCCTAATGATTGTTCGATAACCGCCATTAGATCTTCATTTGTATAAACTTTTTGGCCGTTAACCGAAACAATATAATCGCCAACCTTTATGCCGGCACTTTTAGCAGGATTTATATTTTGGTTTCCCGATTCAAAATCAGTCATGTCGATAACTAACACACCTTCGGTATATAGTTTCATACCAAACGGATTTCCAAGCACCGCAACATACATTTCATCAACAATTTCAACATTAACGGTTGAAAACGGTATAACGCCGAACATTTTTAAATCAACATTATAGCTTTCGCCTATATTGCCGTTTAAAGTTGTTTGCGAAAACTTTACGCCCTCATAAACGGCAGTTACAGGCAAAGCTGTATCAATATTAAGTTTTTGACCTTTGCTTAACTTATATTTTGAACTTAAATTTGTATTAAGATAACTGAGCGCTGCAAATGTAAAAACTGCAAACAAAAGGCAAACAAAAAACAGTGTTTTTGAAATTACTCTGCAAACCTTCATAATAAAACTCCCCAAAAGATTTTTATTAGTTTATGCAGTTTTTAAATAAAAATAAGTCGGTAAGATTTACCGACCGAAAAAATTTTTGCTTCTGTTGTATATTTGCGGATCAATCGTTACAAGAATTGTTTCGGGCCCTATAACAGTGATATCACGCCATGAGATAACTATGTCGTCTTCCCTGCCGAACAGTCCGAAAAACCGCGGTCTGCCGTAAATGATAATTGAGGTCATATTACCTTTTTCAGTATCAATTTCGATATCTGAAACAAAGCCGATAACCGAGCCGTCTTTCACACATACAACTTGTTTATTTCTTAAATCAGCAATTCTGCAGCACATAAAAACACCCACCTTGTAAAAATCTATGCAAGGTGGGTTAAATTTATGTTTATTCTGTTTCGGTTTCGTTGTCTTCTACATCCAACCCTAATGAACGGCGCTTTTCTACGTCGTCTTCCGGATGTTCTTTATAATATGGGTCAATTATATACTTTTTAATAGACGGGAAAACCGCAAATTGAATCATTAAAAACTTATATGCCGGAACGCAAAGAATCAGTATTAACAATACTAAAACCAAACCTAAAAAGTTCTCGATGAATATTCTGAACAAAATCGCCAATACGGCGTACAAAACAACCATAGCAACAAAGCAAACAAGGTTATTTTTAATATTTAAAAATGCAAATTTATAACTGTTTTTATATACTTCACTTAACTTAAAATCAAAAGTAATAATTAAGGTCCACATGAAATATGTCATAAAAGTAAACAAAATGAATACAAGACCTAAAAATCCGATTCCGATATATTTAACATTTTCATTTGAAGCAAAGGTCCAAAACAGAAACATATCGGCAATAAGTACGCCGTAAATAATCGTATTGATAATACCCGCAATTAACGATTGCTTAAAATTAGCCTTAATAGTGTCAAAAAAATCGCTTAAGCCAAACGAGTGTTTGTCTCTGGCAATATTTCTGGCAACGTTGGTAAGACCGACAGAGGCAATGCCTTTTGTAATGCCAAACAAACCGATTACATTATAGATAAAATTGATCGGAATAAACTTCCAGAAGTTTCTGAAAAATGTTTCAAAAAAAATAAAAATCGTTTTCTTTTGCGGTCCGTCTTTATCTATACCCGGACCTGCTTTACCGTAATTAAACATACCGAAAAATCCAGACATTATTCTTTTCCTTTCTTTTTATAAACTACCTTTTCACCAATAGATATACCCTTTAAACCCAATGTGTAACTAATATGGGTCATTATCGGCACAACAAACAACGGCAATATGGCTAAAACAATTTGCAGGCTATTTAATTCTGCTACCTTAACCGAATCTCCTAAAATCAGTTTATAAAAGCCGAAATTAACTGCGTTTACTACTTTAAACAAAATAATACTAAAGTTTTTGTTAATGCCGAAAGCAGAAAGCGCAAAAACAAAATAAAAAGCAAAATACGGAACCGAGCCTAAAAGCCCGATTTTTAAGCCTTTATATTTATCTTCCACAATATGCCCGAAATTAGCTGAATTTGCATCCTTATTACCGTAACTGAATAAGATTCCGTGTAAAAAGAAAAATAACAACGCCAACGAAATGCCTTCGGTTAATATAATATTAACTGCTTTACCAACACCCTTTAAGTCAGAACGATCTTCTTCGGTGTTAATTGTATATCCCTTTTTCTCGTACTCGGCTTGCAGTTTGTCTTTTCCGTCAGTATAGCGGTAAGAATATAAATACTTGGTTTTGCCCGAATTATCAGTACCGTAAGCACGGTAACCGATTTTTTGAGTAAAAGCTATATTGGTTAAAGAACTGACCATAATAATTATCATTAAACACAAAATGCTTGCAAAAAGGCATCTTAAAAAAACATTTAATGATTTTTTAAACATATTTTTCACCCACAAAGTTTAATACTTAGTAATTATAAACCATATAAAAACAAAATGCAAGAAAATCGCTTGTTTTCTTGCATTTTTAATACTTTATTTACAAATCAGAAATATGACAGCGGATGCCGCAAAAAGCAAAATAAGGGCAATTAAAAGCCTTTTAAGACTGATTTTGCGTTTGTATCTTTTTCTAAGACTGTTTCTCGGCTTATTTTCAATTCCGAAATCAAAAGATTTAATTGCGCTTTCTAACTGCTTAGGTGTTAAATTACTATATTGCGGAGTAATATACAGCACAACTTTTTCGATAAATTTGCTACCCGTATTATTAACTTCAATAACTTTTTTATTTACGCCTTTTACCACATTATTTCCCCTTTATGCTTTGTGGTAATAGTTTTGACATATCAATAAGATGTTATTCAGGTTTACATAAAAAAGTGGATAACTAAGTGGAAAAGTTGAAAAAGTGCTTAATTTTCGCCGATTACTTACTAACATCGACAAAATTTGCAATATTATGTCAACTTATCGTGGGATAAAAATTTAATGGTATCTTCGGCGGTTGATTTTAATTTATCCTTTTCTTCCGGTGTAGAATTACTTCGATAATCGTACATAGCGCAAAAAGCGGTTAGGTTATCATAAAGATTTTTTGAATAGTCTAATGTTATTTTTGAAAGATTGTCACAAAATTCAGCATAATGCTTTCGCATTTTCTTTTTGTCGGCAAGACTCATTAGTAATTCATAATGCGGCAAACAAAAAGCCTTTTGACCGTTAAACATTTTTCTGAAATCTTCTTCGTTTTCATAACAGCGGAAAATAGTTTCAATCATTCGGGAAGTTCCCCACTCAATTTTGTCACAAACGAAACAGCTGTTTGATATTGATTTTTTCTTTTTGTCGGGCTTTTTGCCGATTATTTCTTTATTGATATGTTCAATGTGTGTTTGTAACATTAACGACAATTGTAGCCTTGCGTGATTTTCTAACATTTGGTTATAGTGGTTATCGCAAAATCCAACTGTGTTTGTCATAATACGAACATCGGGTTCCATCATGGCATCACCCAATATGTACTTTATAACGCGGTCGTTAACCGTTTTATACATTCGGCAAATGGGACAACCGTCATTTTCTTCGAACACTTCACTTATAGGTATTGTGCAAATGTCATCTCTCATAAATTACACTCCAAAAATTACTATATTGATATTATATCAAAAAAACAGTATAATTACTATATAAATTTATTTTGGTGATTATATGTTTAATGTTATTGTTAATAAAAACGATTTAATAATAAAAAATGCCGATAACTTTGACTTAGGCATGACGCTCGACTGCGGTCAGGCATTCAGATGGACCATCGATGAAAACAACCATTGGAAAGGCATTGCTTTTAACAAATGCCTTGAAATATATAATGAAAACAATGATATTGTTTTAAAAAATACCGATTTAGAAGATTTTAACAAAATTTGGAAACATTATTTTGATTTAAGTCGTGATTACAGTAAAATTATTGAGCTATTCAAACAAAACGATATATTAAATGCCGCCGCCAATTACGGTAACGGCATTCGAATTTTAAATCAAGACCCTTGGGAAACACTTTGTTCTTTTATCATTTCGCAAAACAATAATATTCCGAGAATAAAAGGTATAATTGAAAGACTTTGCCAAAATTTCGGGGAAAAATGTGGATTCGGCTACACCTTTCCTACTGCCGAAAAAATTGCACTATTGACGGTAGATGACCTATCTGTATTACGCAGCGGATTTAGGGCAAAATACATAATTGATGCCGCACAAAAGGTTGCAAGCGGTGAAGTTAATTTAGAAAACTTAAAATTTGTGACTCTCGGCGAAGCGCGCGAAGAACTGATGAAAATCAAAGGCGTCGGACCAAAAGTTGCCGACTGCGTAAGCTTATTCTCGTTAGAACACTTTAATTCCTTTCCAAAGGACATTTGGATTAAACGCGCTATGGATGTTTTGTTCGGGGGTGAACTACCCGAAATAGCGACAGGTTACGAAGGTATAGCACAACAATACATTTTTTACTATGCACGAATGACAAAGCTTCAAATATAAAATAAAACGGAGTGGTTTTATCCACTCCGCTATTTTTTTATTTTTCAATAAAATTGTCATCATCCAAGGATAAATTGGGGTTAAAGTATGGGTCGCCAGCCTTTAATTCATTACCCCAAATACGATTAAAATTATCAATTTCGCTTAAAAATCGACGTTGCTTTGCGCCCTCAGTATCCAAGCCGCGAGACTTAGATTCATAATGATAAAGCTCAGCAAAAGGTGTAAAACAAATTAAATAACCGGCTTTTCTAATCTTCATACAAAGATCAACATCGTTAAAAGCAACCTTAAAATCGACTTCGTTAAGTCCGCCGACTTCCTTATATACTGAAGATTTTACCATAAAGCATGCGGCAGTTACAGCGGTAACATCCTGTTGAAAAGCTGCCCTACCGAAATAACCGGCTGCACCACGCGGTTGACCGGAAAAATTATGACTTGCAAGGCCGTGCATACCAAGTGTTACGCCCGCGTGTTGAATTGTATTATCAGGATAATAAAGCATAACACCCGTACCGCCAACATCTTTACGCTGGCAAAGCATTAGCATTTCTTCTATCCAATTATCCGTAATAACTTCAATATCGTTATTAAGGAGAATAATATATTCACCCTTGGCAAATTTAAAGCCAAAGTTATTTATAGCCGAATAATTAAATTCTTTTTGCTTTCCGAAATCGGCAATTTTAATATTACCGTATTTTTTTAAAGTTTCATAATACTTAAAGGTTTCATCGCTACTATTATTTTCAATAATAATAATCTCGTAATTTTTATATGTTGATTTTTCTTCTATCGACTTAATGCATTTATCTAAATCTTCAACATGATTATAGTTAGGAATCAAAATTGAAACAAGCGGTTCACCGATTATCTCATACTTAATGCGATAAATATTAGGATGGACCGTCGTGCTTTCAACGGTACCTTTAAGGCCAACACGTTCCAAATGCTCCGCTACCGCCTTTTTGCCGGCTTCAATGGTATATGGTTTAGCATACGGGTCTGATGCTACACTCGCATTACTTACACGCCAATGGTAAAGAATTTTAGGTATGTGAACGATGCGTTCTGCCTTTTCGGTTAAACGCAAAACAAGGTCGTGGTCTTGTGAACCGTCAAATTCACTTCTAAACATACCGACTTCTTTTAATAAATCAGCTTTAAATACTGTAAAATGACAAATATAGTTGTTTGCTCTTAAATTATCCGGAGCAAAGTCGGGCTTATAATGAGAATCATAAAGTTTTCCCCCGAACTTATGGAACTTATCTTCATCGCAGTAAATAAAGTCGGCATTTTTATCACAAATAGCGTGCATATAATGATAAAGCGCCGAGTGAACTAAAACATCATCATGGTCAAAAAGTGCAATATAATCACCTGTGGCCATTTTTAAACATTCGTTTGTGTTTTCGCTTATGCCCTTGTTCTCAGCCAATTTTTTATAAATAATTCTATTGTCATTTGCGCAGTATTGCATACAAATTTTTTCAACATAAGCGTGCTTTTCATCACTGCCGTCTGCCAAACAAAGCTCCCAATTAGTATAGGTTTGCTTGACAACCGAATTTATCATCTGCTCTAAAAAGTCAACCGGTGTGTTATAAAGCGGAACAACTATACTGAATTTAATATCCTTACTAAACTTATAGTCAACCTGCTCTTTACGGTATTTGCGTGGCAAAATAAATCCGCGTTGCTGTTCGCGGCTATATCTTTCAGGGTCTAAAAACATAAAAATTCGACTTAAACGAAATTTAATTTTACACTTGCATAAAAAAATGTAAAAATGCGGTGTATATTTCTTCAAGAAAGCACGAAGTTTTACAAACGGAAATTTTATTAAATAGAACTTTATTAAACAAAGTGCTTTATGCAATTTTGGGCACTTTTTTATAAATTGTTTTATTCCCAAAAGTTTTTCCCCCGTAATTAACCTTTTTGATATTGTTTATATGCTTCGCATACTTCGGCAGTTTCGCCGAGCATTTTAACCTTACCGTGATCTAACCAAACAACATGTTTGCAAAGTCTTTCAATTTGGTCAATGCTGTGCGAAACAATAATAATTGTTGTGTCATCCTTCATCATTTTGTTGATTCGTTCTTCACATTTCTTTTGGAAAAGGAAGTCACCAACCGATAAAATTTCATCAACAATTAAAATATCAGGTGTAGTAACAGTAGCAATTGCAAAGCCGATACGTGCCACCATACCGGAAGAATAGTTTTTCATAGGAACATCCAAGAAGTCGCGCATTTCCGAAAACTCAACAATATCGTCGAACTTCTCATCCATAAACTTTTTAGAATATCCCAAAACCGAGCCGTTTAAATAAATATTTTCTCTTGCAGTCAATTCAAGGTCGAAACCTGCACCTAATTCAATAAGCGGTGCAATAACACCATTTGTTAAAACGCTGCCTTTTGTCGGTTCTAATATGCCTGAAATGAGTTTTAAAGTTGTACTCTTACCGCTGCCGTTTAAACCGACAATACCGAAAACATCACCTTTTTTAATATTAAAAGAAACATCGTTAACGGCGATAAAATCTTCAAACATAAGTTGGCGTTTAACAAGCTTTATAAAATATTCTTTAAAACTTTCAAGTCGCTCTTTACTCATATTAAAATGCATTTCAACATTTTTGAGTTCAACTGCATTTTCGCTTGAAATTTGACTGAAATTATTTGTCCTTTTCAAAATGTTTTCCCCTTTAAATGCATTAAATATAAAGTATAAACTTAGATTGTGTTTTCTTAAACACTAAAATACCTACAGCTAAGAATACCAATGCGACAGCAACACATATTGCATTAAATCTTAAACCCGGTATTGTATTGTACATCATTACATCACGCAAATAGGTTACGTAATAGTACATAGGATTAACCTTTAAAATTGTCAGTAAAAGTTTGATTGTCTTATCTTGACTGTTTTGGAACATTGAAATATCATAAAGAATGGGAGTTAAATACATCCACATTGTAAGAACTATACTGTGGATATGTGCCAAATCCCTGAAAAATACTGTAACGGCGCTTAAAATAAGACTAAAACCGATTATGAAAACAAAGCACAGCAGAATCGGTACAACGGCCATAAGGGTTTTCCATGTAGGATAAACCCCTTGGAAGAACATTACAATAAATACGGCAATTAAACTGAATAAAAAGTTAATAAGTGCAAAAATACACTTTTCAACCGGAAACATATATTTAGGTATATAAACCTTTTTTATTAACGAAGCAGAAGAAAGTATCGCCGCAAGAGAAAGATTTGTTGCTTCCGCAAAAAACGACCAAATTGAATAACCCACAATGTAGTAAGAAGCATAATTAGGAATGGTAACACGCAACATATACTTAAACACAGTCGTAAGTACAAGCATTGTAAATAACGGATTTAAAATACTCCAAGCAATGCCAAGTACCGAACGGCGATATTTAATCTTAATATCCTTAACCGAAAGATTAAGTAAAAGTGGCCAATAGCGCTTTAAATCTTCAACAAAATTTCTTTTATTAGTACAAGAACTTTTCAAGAAAAAACCTCTTTCTATTATTGAATAAAAGTCTAATATAAGTTGATTTTTACAACCGATTTATTATACCATATTTTACCTGAAATTTCAAGTATATCAATACTTTTCTAAATATGAATGCCACTCGCCGTTATCCCTTTCCCTAAAGCCCGGCAAGGTTGCGAGATTAACATTATGTAAACTTTTAAAAATATTGTCATCAACATTCGGGTTAACCTTTTTGATATCTTTAATCAAATTTTTAATTTCTTTTCGTTTTGATAACTCTTCATTCTTCGCACCCTTTTCGGTAAACCTGCAAGCGCATTGCAAAAAATGCAAGTCATTATACTCTGCCCAAGAAATAATACTGCTTTCTTTGACAGAATATAACGGACGAATAAGCTCCATCCCTTCAAAGTTTGTACTTTTAAGTTTGGGCAACATAGTTTTAATTTCGGAAGAGTACATCATACTCATAAGCAATGTTTCAATAACATCATTAAAATGGTGCCCCAGCGCTATTTTATTACAGCCAAGCTCCTTTGCCCTATTATAAAGGCAACCGCGACGCATTCTGGCGCACAGATAACACGGTGAACCGCCACAAGTTTCGGTCACTTCAAAAATATTGCTTTCAAAAATGTCAATGGGTATATCTAAAATCTTTGCATTATCAATTATTCTTTGACGGTTTTCTTTATTGTATCCTGGATCCATTACAATATAAACAGCATCAAAAGGTACATCTGAAAACCTTTTAAGTTGTTGAATGCATTTTGCCATAAGCATGGAATCTTTACCGCCCGAAATGCAAACGGCGATTTTATCATTTTCTTCGATAAGGTTATATTCTTTTACAGACTGAATAAATCTATTCCAAATATTTTTGCGATATTTTTTAATAATACTGCGCTCAATTTCGGTACTGCGTAAAAGTTCGCGTGGCAACAAAATCACTCCCTTAAAGATTATTATAAAGGGAAAACCGATTATTTTCAACAGTATTTATTACAATATAGCTTATTATTGGATATATCACTTGACATTTTTACGGCTAAATATTATATTTATAATATGATTGTAGGTGATTTAGTTGTCAAACAGTATAATATCAAGGTCGGTAATTAAGCGTTTGCCGCGTTATTACCGCTTTTTAGGAGAATTAAAAAACAAAGGTATAACAAGAATTTCTTCGCGTGAGCTTTCGGAAAAAATGGGCCTTACTGCCAGTCAAATCAGGCAGGATCTTAACTGCTTTGGCGGTTTTGGCCAACAAGGCTATGGATATAATATTGAGCTGCTTCAATGCGAAATCGGTAAAATATTAGGGTTGGACGGTTACAAAACAGCAATTCTGATTGGTGTAGGAAACTTGGGCCGTGCCGTTGCAATGCACATTAATTTTGAAAGTAAAGGCTTTCACCTAACCGGTGTATTTGACAGCAAAGAATCATTAGTCGGTCAAATTATTAAAGATTTGCCGATTAGAAACATTTCGACATTAGACGAATTTTGCCGTGAAAATCATCCTGATATGGCGGTTTTGTGTATTCCTAAAGAATCTGCTGAAAGCATTACAAAACAACTTGTTCAACTGGGTATTAAAGGCTTTTGCAACTTTAGCCATTATGATATTGCAATTAACTATCCAAATGTTTCAGTTGAAAACATTCACTTTGGTGACAGTATTATGATGCTTTCTTACAAATTATCTGAAAAATAAAAGTGATTAGGGCTTATTCCCTAATCACTTTTTTATAATAGTCGTTTATTCCGCAATAAATACAAAAAGCCATTTTGCGTTGGTATGATTTATCTTTCAATTTTTCTAACTCTTGATGGTTACTTATAAAGCCGCATTCGGCAATAACTGTGGGTATGGTAGCATTTTTTAAAATATATGTGCTGCCGGTACCTTTTTTTATTACCCTTTGGTTATAAGATTGCAATTTAGTCTTTATGCTTTTTTGAATGCTTTCGCCTAATTCTTTTGAGCCTTTGGCGTTTTGCGAGTAAAAGACCTGTGCACCGTTCGCAGCCGAGGTTGTGAATTTGTTAAGGTGTATGCTTACATATATTGCATCCGGATATTCCTTCATAAGATTAACGCGGTTTTTAAGGTCACTCTTTTTTCTTGTTGCGATTGTTTTTGTTTCAACATCATCGGTTGCCATATCGCTGTTTCTTGTCATAACAACCTTTGCACCGTTTGAAACCAAAAAGTTCCTTAAGTAATTTGCAATACTCAAATTTATGTCTTTTTCAACAGTTCCGTCTTTTGCTACGGCACCACCGTCAAACCCGCCATGCCCCGCATCAACAATAACAATCGGTGTCTCTTTTGCTAAATTATTAGAAGCGACAAATTTGTAATCACTAAAATCAAAAAATCCTGCAACACAAATCATACAAATAAGTGGCAAGACAATTAACAATTTGCGTTTAAGCAATTTTACTCCCCCAAACCCCATATAATAAAAGGTATGCCGGTGAGTCCAATTATAGAAGTAATTATAAAAATTCTTGCTTTCTTGACAATTTTCGACAAATAATTTATAATAAATAAAGCCTTGCTACACAAATGCAACAAGGCTTGGAGCTGAAGATGGGACTCGAACCCACGATCTGCTGATTACGAATCAGCTGCTCTACCATCTGAGCCACTTCAGCGAATTCTAAAAGATTATAACAATTTTTCAAGTTTAAGTCAAGTGTTTTTTGGTGAAAGGAGACCCCTAATGGATATTAACGACATACCTGAATTCTTAAGACCGAAGGAAGAAACTATTAACCAAAGAATAAGAAGATACAGGTTATTATCTAACATGACCCAAACAGATGTGGCAGAACATCTTGGAATAAAGTGCGCCGCCTACTCCCAAATGGAGCGTAGCGGTAATGTCAGCACCGATAGAATCGTTGTCCTTGCCCGCCTATTCAATGTTGATATTTCAACACTAATTTTAGGTGATGAGGAATATAAACCTACAAGGCTACAACAAATACCGAGTAATCCGTTTGAATTAAATCTAACAGATAACGAAGAAACTATTATTAGGACAATGCGCCAACTTCCACGCTCTGTTAGAAAAGAAATTGAAGAATTTATCGCAGAAAAATACAAAGAAAATAAAAGCAAAAGACAATATAAAGCACCTTTCTAAGGTGCTTTTTTATTGGCGGAAAATAAAAAAGCCTCGCTATTGCGAGGCTTAATTTTTTATATATTAGTCACGGTTAAAGAAACTCATTACATCGCCGTAAGCTTCGTCATCATCGTTAGCATCGCCAATGATTGATGCCAAATCAGAAGACTTATCTTCCTTCTTGTCTTCACCAAGGCCGGTAGCAATAACGGTAACGCGGATAGTGTCTTCAAGGGTTTCATCAAGCTGCGAACCCCAGATAATTGTAGCATCCGGATGAACCATATCATAGATAAGCGAGCAAGCTTGATCAACTTCTTCAAGACCGATATCAGCAGAACCGGTAATGCTGATGATTACGCCACGCGCATTTTCCATTGATGTCTCAATAAGCGGACTGCTAACAGCGGCACGAGCAGCTTGTTCAGCCTTATCGCGACCGGTTGCAACGCCGACACCCATGTGTGCGCAACCTGCATCAAGCATAATTGACTTAACATCAGCAAAGTCAAGGTTAACTGTAGCGGTAACGTTAATAAGTTCAGAAATGCTTTGTACGCCTTGACGAAGCACATCATCGGCAATTTCAAATGCATTCTTTAATGTAATCTTTTCTTCGGATACGAACTTCAAGCGTTCGTTAGGAATGATAACTAAGCTGTCAACATGCTTGCTGAATTCAGCAATGCCGGTTTCAGCCTGAGTCATACGTTTCTTACCTTCAAAAGCGAAAGGTTTAGTAACAATACCAACGGTAAGAATACCTAATTCCTTAGCAATTTCAGCAACTACAGGAGCAGCACCGGTACCTGTACCGCCACCCATACCGGCAGTTACGAATACCATATCAGCACTGCGAATAGCAGCAGCAATTTCATCACGGGATTCTTCAGCAGCAGCGCGACCGTTGTCCGGATTGCCGCCGGCACCCATACCGCATGTAGTTTTTACACCAATTTGAATTTTTTGATTTGCCTTTGATAAATAAAGTGCAGCCTTATCAGTATTGATAGCAATAAATTCAACACCACGAACACCGGCATCAACCATGCGGTTAACAGCATTACCGCCGCCGCCGCCAACGCCGACTACCTTAATTTGAACTACATTTTCAAGTTCTTCTGCAACTTCAAATGCCATTTTAAATTCCTCCATATATATGTGTACTTATATAAATGATAATTTCATATATAAGCATAATAACACATCTTTTTTAAAATTTCAATACTTTTTATTACAAAATTGTAATTTTTTTAATATTATTCGGGCAAATATTCAACAAAAGTACCTTCCGGGTTGCTTTTTGACCAAATACTCAGGTTGATTTTTCCGGTTTTGTCTTTTTCAATCTTATTTATCATTCCGTTTAGGTGGTTAATTTTTTTATCTATATCATTCATAGTTCCAAAATTGACTTCAAACCTATTTTCCACCTTGGCTATAACCGAAAGTTTGTCGGTTAAATCTAAGTAATTTATCTTAATATTGTTTTCATTTAACGCTTCGGATATCTTATTTGCAGCTTCTTTTAAATCTTCATTAGTAATATTCAAATACTGCCCTGTTTTACAAATTGCACCGCTTTTAAAAATCAATAGCATTAAATCAGCAGGAGGATTATTTACCTTTTCTAAAACAAAATTGTCGTTACCTAATAAATAATAACTGTTTTCTACTTTAACGCAATAATCAGGCTTTGCATCTTTAACGGTTAAAACAATTTTTCCGGAAAATGAACGGTCAACATCAACCGATTTTATGTAGGGTAATTTTGCCCTTATCTTTTCTTCGGTTTTTTTACTCAAAAAAGCAAAGGTATTATCATCAATTTTTAAGCCGGAAGCTTTAATTATCTCTTCATTACTATAAATATTGCTGCCTTTTGTCGAAATATTAGTGATCGGGAACAACACAGTTAAGCTCAATACAAGTCCTAAAACAATTAAAAATATTAAAAAGAAAACCAAAAAGGCTTTTGCCCTTCTCTTTCTAATCTTTTTTTGTCGAGCCGCGCGTTTTTGCTCAAACGCGTCTAATTCCTTTTTAGGCACTGATTTTCCCACCTCTTAACTTTCTTTTATATAAACATCTGCACCCAGAGTGCATAGGTTTTCGCAAATGTTTTCATATCCCCTTAATATATGGCTTATATCGGTTATATGGCTTTGCCCGTTAGCCGCAAGGGCTGCTAACAAAATGGCTGCGCCACCTCGAAGATCGGTACATTGCCCCGTTGTTGCCGAAAGTGATTTTACACCCTCAACAATAGCAACATTCCTTTCGGTTTTGATTTTTGCGCCAAAGCGTTTCAACTCATCAATATACCTAAACCTGTTTTGAAAAATATTTTCAACAAAAACCGAAGTACCATTTGCCAACGACAGCATAGAAACGATAATCGGGCCCGCATCGGTTGGAACACCCGGATAAACGAGACTTCTGACAGTAGGCACCCTTAAAAGTCTTTTAGGGGCATTTAGTATTATTGATTTAGGCTTCACTTCAATTTCGCATCCGCTTTCACTTAGAACATTTGTTACCGAAACCAAATGCGAAGGCATAACATTATTAAGTTTAATGGTTCCACCCGTCATAGCCGCAGCTGCCATATATGTGGAGGCTACTATTCTGTCAGGTATAACCGTATGAATAACAGGATTCAATTTTTCGACGCCGTTAATTGTAATTCTGTCAGAGCCGGAACCGTATATTTTGGCACCTGCACTATTTAAAAAGTCGGCAAGGTCACTGATTTCCGGCTCCTTTGCAGCATTATTTATTACAGTGACGCCATTAGCTAAGCATGCAGCTAAAATAATTGTTTCGGTAGCACCCACACTCGGAAAATCAAGATGAATTTCAGTACCCTTTAATTTTCCGTCGGCATTGCATACAATTTGACCGTGCTCTGTGCTTATGCTGACTCCCATTTTTTTTAGAGATGAAATATGCATATCAATCGGTCGCGGTCCCAATTCACACCCACCGGGGCTGCTGATTACCGCTTTACCGGCTCTGCCTAAAATTGCGCCCAAAAATACGATAGAAGAGCGCATTTCTCTCATTAAACTCTCTTCAATAACAAAACCGTTTGCAGTATTTCCGTCAATAGTTGCAATATTATCTTTATAATTACATTTAAAACCTAAATTATCAAGAATTTTAAGTGAAGTCCAAACATCGCTTATATTAGGACAATTATGTATTTCACATTGACCGTTTATTAAAACACAAGCCGCAAGCAAAGGTAATACACTGTTTTTTGCGCCTTGTACCGATATTTCACCGGAAATTTTTCTTCCGCCGTTTACAACTATTTCGGACATAGTCTCATCCCTTCATAGTAAATTATCAATCCATACTATGCAGGGATTTTTATTTTGCTACTTAGAAGTATAAAGTTGCATTAAACATTCATAAATCCTGTCATTTGCATCCAAAATAGCGTGTTTTTTTGCTTTTTCAGACATTTTTTCAAGTTTAGGTTTATTCTCTATTAAATGACTGACAACATCAATTAACTTTTCGTCGGTTAAGTCTTTTTCTTCTATAACTTCCGCTGCGCCTGCGTTTTTCAGAGTCATAGCATTATGATATTGGTGGTTT
Organism: Acutalibacteraceae bacterium; assembly: GCA_045642065.1. Classification (GTDB taxonomy): domain Bacteria; phylum Bacillota; class Clostridia; order Oscillospirales; family Acutalibacteraceae; genus UBA737. The sequence continues at coordinate 56,858 of JAZUID010000016.1, read as the reverse complement.
TCGGCAACATATGGCGACGGAATAAGAATAGATGGCTTGCCCATTGCCGAAAGCTCACTTAAAGTAATAGCACCGGCTCTGCAAATAACCAAATCGGCAGCAGCCATACAGATATCCATATTATTTATGTATTCTCTAAGGTCGATTTCCTTTGATAATTCGACATCATTTAAAGAATTCATAAAAGCTTCATACCCCACCTTGCCGGCGGCGTGAATATGATAAAATTTTCCTGTTCCGTTGTGCCATTTAATTAAACCGGAAATTGATTCATTAATTCTTCTGGCACCCAATGAACCGCCGAATGAAAGAATGAGCGGTCTATTATCTAACCCTAAAATTTTGCGAGCTTCGTCTCTGCTCATTTTAAGGAGTTCATTTCTGACAGGATTACCCGTTATAACCGGTTTTTTGTTGAGCTTTAAATACTTTTTTGCTTCCGGCATTGCAAGCATAACAAAATCTGCCTTTTCGCAAAGCATTTTTGTAGTAACACCGGGGAATGCATTTTGCTCATGAATAGCTGTTTTGTAACCCATTTTTTGCGCTTGTCTTAAAATAGGGCCACTAACATAGCCGCCCGTACCCATTAAAAGATCGGGCTTAAAATCGTTTAATATTTTTTTGCATTGTGAAGAGGAAGTTATAACTTTTTTAACCGCAGAAATGTTACGCGCAATGTTTTTAGCAGTTAATTTACGCTGAAAACCCGCAACATCAATTGTATAAAACTTATATCCTTTTTCGGGAACAAGGCGTGACTCTAACTTTTCGGCAGTACCCACAAAAGCAATTTCAGCATTTGGGTGCCTTTCGGCTATATAATCGGCAACAGCTATAGCAGGATTTATATGACCTGCTGTGCCACCGCCTGCAAAAAGAATACGCATATAACTTTCCCCTTTCGTTATCTGTCTATTTTTGAATAACGCGAAATTGAAAGAACAATTCCCATTTCGCACAGTAAAATCATAAGTGAAGTACCGCCATAGCTGAAAAACGGTAAACTGATGCCCGTATTAGGCATTGTATTTGTTACAACCCAAATATTTAATGTTGCTTGTAAGCCGACTTGAAAAACAAGTGCAATAGCTAAAAGCGAGCCAAACTTATCGGGCGCGTTCATAGCAATGTGAAAGCCACGCCAAACAAGCAAGCAGAACATCAAAATAATTACAAGAGCGCCGATAAGACCTAATTCTTCACAAACTATTGAAAAAATGAAGTCATTATGCGGCTCCGGTACCCAAAGGTATTTTTGTCTTGACTGACCAATGCCTCTACCCAAAATTCCACCCGAGCCGATAGCTAAAAGTGACTGAATAGTTTGATAGCCTTTACCGCTGGCATCAGCCCAAGGGTTAAGCCAAAACTTAATTCGGTCTGAACTATAACCTACAATAGTAATACCTGCAGCTAACAGTCCTACCGCACCTAAAGAGCCGAGCGCAATATATTTGCCTTGCAATCCGCCGATAATCAGCAAAACAACGCCTATTGAAAAAATAAGTATGGTTGCCGAAAGATGCGGTTCTGCAACGACAAGACCGCATGTTGCGCAAAGTAAAATAACTAGAAATCCGACAAACTTAAAATTTTTCATTTGCTTATAATTGCCGGCTATCAAAGAAGAAAACAATAATGCAATAGCAAATTTAGCAATTTCTGATGGTTGAAAATTTAAAGGACCGATAACTATCCAACGTTTAACATCCATGCCCGAAACCATAGGAGGAATTATTAGCAGTACACCTAAAACAAGCATAGTGCCAATATAAATTACCCAAGCAAATTTTCGCAAAATATGGTAGTCAATATTAGAAATAATAAGCATACAAACAACGCCGGCAACAGCAAACAAACTTTGTCTTATAATAAACCGATAACTATTGTTATAGTATGCCAATGAATAAGCGTAACTTGAGGAAAAAAGCATAACAAGTCCAACGGTAAGCAGCATTAAAACAAAGCCTAAAAAGGTAATATCCATTTTACCCTTTGGCATTTTTTCTGCTTTTTTCTTTTGAGCACTTGCCATATCTTTTTCCTCCTGATTAGTTAGATTAAATACCGAAAATAACCGGTAAAAGAGCAATTATGCAACCGATGGCCGCAATAATTGAAAATACTAAAACAATTTTATTTTCACTCCAACCACAAAGTTCAAAGTGGTGGTGAATCGGGCTCATTTTAAATAAGCGTTTCTTAGTCTTTTTATAGTAAGCAACTTGAATAATAACCGAAAGTGCCTCCATAAAGTAAACTATACCGGCCAAAAGAAGGAGTATGGGTTTGCCACATCCAAATGCCATGGCTACAACCGAGCCCCCTAAAAACATTGAGCCTGTATCCCCCATAAATACCTTGGCGGGTTTAGCATTCCAAAAAACAAACCCGACACAAGCGCCTGCAACTGCTGCTGCATAAGCATTTGTTGTAGAGCTGTAAATAAAACCGGCAACCAACATAAATGCGCAAGAAACAACAAGTGTAACACTTGATGCTAATCCGTCAATACCATCGGTTAAATTTACGGCATTCGTAAAGCCGTAAATAAACATTAAAGCTACCGGCCAAAAGATAAGGCCTATACCCTTAACAATGCTTACATCGCCTAAAAACGGTATATAGGTTGTACGCATGCCTGCTAATGCTAAAATTACAAGATATAACGCTGATCCTAATAGCTGCAAAAAAGTCTTTTGCTTTGCGGTAAGACCTAAATTGCGCTTTTTTACAACCTTAATATAGTCGTCAATAAAACCGATCGCGCCCATAAATAAAGCCATAAATATGCCGGCTAAAAATACTATAAGTTCATATTTAAGCCTTGTTTCGCAGAAAAATGCATTTCTTTTAAAAACTGAAAAGGCATAAGTAACAGCGAGCGATAATAAGACGCCGAAAGCTATCATAATGCCGCCCATTGTAGGTGTGCCTTGCTTATCTTTATGCCAGTTAGGTCCGATATCTAAAATTGTTTGTCCGAACTTCAGTTTTCTTAATAGCGGAATAAAGAAAACGCCTGAAACAGTAGTTACTGCAAACGCAATAAATGCCGCTAATGCCGGTGTAAAATCACGCATAATATTATCTCCCTTTAATTATACTTCTTTTAAAGCTTCGGCTACTATTTCACGCTCATCAAGGTGAATTGTACCGGTGCTTAATATTTGATATGTTTCATGGCCCTTACCTGCAAGAACAATAATATCGTCCGTTTTAGCAAGAGATATTGCATATTTAATCGCTTCAATACGATTTTCAACAACTTTGTACGGCGTAGAACTGCCTTCCATACCAACTAAAATATCTTTGATAATAGCCGAGGGGTCTTCACTTCTCGGGTTATCACTCGTAACAATTACATAATCAGAATTGTGCGCCGCAATACTGCCCATTACAGGTCTTTTGGTCTTATCGCGGTCGCCACCGCAACCAAATACGGTAATTAACCTTGCTTTTTTGCACTCTTTAAAAGTATCAAGAATATTTTTAAGTCCGTCGGGAGTGTGTGCGTAATCAATAATAACAGTAAAATCTTTACCGGTTGGTACGACTTCTGCTCTTCCGGTTACGCCTTCAAGTTCAGCCAAAGCAGAGGCAATGATTTCGATATCAATACCAACCGCAAGCGCACAAACTGCCGAACAAAGCGAGTTATAAACCGTAAATTTGCCACCGATTTTTAATGTGATATGTTGCAACAAATCGTTAGCAACTAATTGATATTCAACACCGTCAGGCTTATAGTTTATAGCTTTAGCACTGTAATTTGCGTTGTTTCCTGTCGAATAGGTTAAAATTTCGCAATCTAACCCTTCAAGCAGTTTTTCCGCATAGCTGTCATCAATGTTAACAACCGCTTTTTTACACATTTTAAATAAACGCTTTTTAGCCGCGAGATAATTTTCCATTGTAATATGATAATCCAAGTGGTCTTGCGTTAAATTTGTAAACATAGCGACATCAAAATCCAAATTATAGACTCTATATTGATCTAACGCATGCGAAGATGTTTCCATAATTACATATTCGCAACCCTTTTCTTTCATCATAGCAAAAAGCGAATTTAACTCATAGGCGTTGGGTGTTGTATTGTGAGAATCAATAATTTCATCACCGATAAGGTTTTGCACCGTACCGATAAGCCCAACCTTATGCCCCGCTTTTTCGAGTATTTTTTTAAGCATATAGGTAACCGACGTTTTGCCGTTGGTGCCTGTTACACCCAAAAGGTGCAAATCTTTCGACGGATTACCAAACCAAGCGGCACTAAGTTTTGCATAAGCAATTCTTGAATCTTCAACAACAACTTGATTTGAAAGCCCTAAATCGCGTTCGCAAACAATTACTGCCGCCCCGCTTCTAAGAGCGCTGTCAACAAATTTATGACCGTCACAAGCGGTACCGTTAATGCAAACAAATACAAAGCCTTCTTTTACCTGCCTTGAATCGCAGGTAATGCCTTTAATTTCAAGATTTGAAAGAGATTTATTGTCTGTTTCAAAAAGTTCGCAAAATTTCACTTAATAATCTCCTTTCAATTTCTTAGTTTGCCATATCCACACCGTTTTCATCACGGAAATATACGGTTACTATGCTGCCTACCGGTACAGTAGTTCCGGCTGCAACACTTTGTCTGTAAGACTTAATCGTGCCGTTTTCGTTATTACCCGAAAGTTCAATATTTATACCTGCGGCATGTGCAGCGTTATTAGCTTCGGTAGCACTTAAACCTGTTAAGTTAGGTACAACGCAGTTTACATCATCACTTTCATCAGTGTAAAGAATTACCGTTCCGCCCTTAATGAGCGAGTTTCCGCTTTCAGGTAATTGTTTAATAACCTTAGCACCATTACCGATTATGCGATAATTTAATCCTGCATGAGAAACGGTCTCTTTCGCATTTTCAATTTCATTGCCGATAACATCCGGAACCGAAATTGAAACAGTTTTTAATTCATCTTCCGTATATTGCGGTTCATAGCCTAAATATGGCAAAATATCCGCCATTATTTTAGAACATACAGGAGCGGAAATCGTACCGCCGTAATACTGACCGCCGGTTGGCTCATCAAGCAATGTTAAAACAACAATTTCCGGTTTTTCAATAGGTGCTACTGTAAGGCAAGAACCTACATAAAGACCGCTGTTACCTGTTGCTAATATTTTAGAAATTTTTTGCGAAGTACCGGACTTTGCACCGATGTTATATCCCGCAACAAGCGCATTTTTTACACCGTTTTGTGAAACAAAGTTTAATAAACCACGCATTGTTTCGGAAGTGCTTTTAGAAATAACTTGGCGTTTGTAATTCGTTGTTTTTCTTTCAATAACCTTATTATCTTTATCAACAATTTTGCTGACAAGATGCGGTTGAACTAAATATCCGCCATTAACAGCTGCTGCAACTGCAGAAATCAACTGCATTGATGTAACGTTAAATGTCTGACCGAATGATGATGAAGAAAGCTCGGCAGGACCCATACTTTTTTCCGCATGATAGGTCGATGTTGCTTCACCGGGGAGATCAACACCGGTTTTTTCGGTTAAACCGAAAGCCTTAAAGTATTTTGAAAAGGTTTCCGCACCAATCAGCTGACCGATTGTTATAAAAGCAGGGTTGCAAGAATTTGAAATTGCCTGTGCCAAATTTTGAGTTCCGTGACCGGCCTGTTTATGACAGTGATATGTAACACCTGCAACGTTCATAACATACGAACAGTTAAAAGTACTGTTTAGGTTGATTATATTTTCTTCCAATCCAACCGAAGCCGTGACAATTTTAAATACAGATCCCGGTTCGTATGTATCCGAAACAGCCTTATTACGCCATTGTCTATTTAAAAGCTCGGTTTTTAAAGTTTTCTTTTCTTCTTCGCTTTTTGCTTCGTCGATCTTTGCTTTATCGGCATTTGACAGTGTAAAAGGTGTGTTGGGATTATAGTCACCGCTAACCGCCATGCCTAAAATTGATCCGTCATTTACATTCATTACAATTGAAACGCCACGTTCGGCAACGGCATTTTCTTCAACAGCAATATCCAAGTATTTTTCACATGTATATTGAATATAAGAGTCAAGCGTAAGTACTAAAGAATTGCCTTGTTGAGCTTCCTCAACCTTTTCATAAGTAAATGGCATATCTACGCCGGCGGCATTTTTAGCCGCAACAACACGGCCCGTAACACCGGTTAAATCGTTATCATAATAGCTTTCTAAGCCCGAAAGTCCTTGGTCGTCATCGCCAACAAATCCAAGTACGCATGAAGCTAAATTATCGTTAGGATAATATCTTTTTGTTGTGGAATCAAGGCCGACAAATTGATTGATCCCAAGGTCAGAATTCTTTGCTATAAACTTTCTAACCTTATCGGCAACGCTTTTTTCAACTTTTTTCTTAACAATTACATAGTAATTAGTTTGTTTTGTGTAATTGTAAACCTCATCATATTCAAGTGAAAGTATTTTAGAAAGATTTTCGGCAATACATTTTCTGATTTTTTCTGCTTTTTCCGCGCTGTTTAATTTATTTATACCGTTTGGGGTTATGTAAACCGTCCAAGCAGAAGAACTTGTTGCCAAAAGGCTCATGTTACTGTCATAAATATTGCCGCGAGGAGCGGTAACAATACTATCATAAAGCTGTTGCTCGCTTGCCTTGCTTTGGTACTTTTCGCCTTTTAGAACCATGATATTAAACAGACTTGCACCGGAAACGATAGAAAGCATCAAAATAACAGAAATTAAAACTAAATAAGTTCTTTTCTTCATAAACTGATCCGGTCTAATTGGCATATAAGCACCACCTTTCACGACAAATTCCTTGAAAAATACAGTATCTAACAATGCTCAAATACGAGAGTCAATAAGAATCAACTCTCGTAAATGTCAAAACCATTATATTATCTTTAAATTTACTTTATTACTTATTCTTAAGTATATTTCCCTTAGCATCCACAGCACTGTCCTTATCATTTACTCGGATATAAACAACTTGGTCCTTATTCATTTTTTGCATACCCAGTTGTGTTGCTTCGAGTTCAATGTTTGCATACGAAATTCTTCTTTGCATTTCAACCTCAAGTTCGGTTTTTTCGCCGTTAAGTTCGCTTATTGAACTCTTAACATCGTTAATTTCGGTGTTAACCTCATTAATCCTTATTCTAAGTGCTATATTACCGCACAAGGCAGCCAACATAAACACCGAAGTCATGATAGCAAATGCCGAAGCTGAAATACGCTTTGCGGCAACAGTTCTGCGTTTTGTAGCCTTTGCGCGGCTTTTAGGCATTTCAACTACGGTAGCACGACCGGAGGCAGTATTACTTTTAGGCATAAACATTTCAAAGTCATAAGCTAAGCTATCATTATAGTACTTAATATTATCCATAATACTTTTCCCTCCTTAATTTTTTATTACTACCCTAAGCTTTGCGCTTCTGCTTCTCGGGTTTTCTGATAATTCCTTTTCTGAAGGCTCTATTGCCTTCTTTGTAAGTAATCTTCCTTGCGGAGTTTTACCGCAAACACAAACCGGAAAATCCGGCGGACAGGTACAACCTGTGCAATACTTTTTAAATGTTTGTTTTACTATTCTATCCTCTAATGAATGAAATGTAATTATTGCCAACACACCGTTTTTATTAAGCAAATCAAATGCTTTATCAAGTGTATATTTAAGGCCGTTTAGTTCATCATTTACCGCAATTCTTAATGCTTGAAAGCACTTTCTTGCTGGGTGTCCGTCCCGTTTTGCGGCGGCAGGAACAGCAGAAGAAATTATTTCTGCTAATTCTGTTGTGGTTTCAATGGGCTTGTCCGCCCTGTATTTAACGATTTTATCGGCAATTTTAAAAGAAAACTTTTCTTCGCCGTAGCGAAAGAAAATATCAGCTAATTCTTTTGCTTCCAAATTGTTGACTAAATCAGCTGCCGTTTTGCCCGCTTTACTCATTCTCATATCAAGCGGTGCTTCTTTATGATAAGAAAAACCGCGCGAGGCTTCGTCTAACTGGTAAGATGAAACACCTAAATCCAAAAGTATTCCATCTGCGCCGTCAATTTTTAAATCCTTAGCGACATTATCAATTTCGCTGTAATTACTTAAAACAACTTTGGCGTTATACCCTTTTAGTCTTTCGGTTGCTATTGCTACCGCGTCAGGATCACGGTCAAGAGCAATCAGCCTTCCGGTAGTTAAGCGCTTTGCAATTTCAGAAGAGTGCCCTGCACCGCCAACAGTACCGTCAATGTAAATTCCTTCGGGATTTATGTTTAGCGAGTCTAAAACTTCATTTAATAAAACAGATATATGTTTAAATTCCATAATTAAAAGTTAAGCTCTTCCATAATACTTGCAACCGATTCAGGTGTGCACTGCTTGTTTTCTTCATCCCAAAGTGAAGTGTTCCAAATTTCTAAGTTGGTATCCATACCTATAATATGTGCTTCACTTTCGAGCTCAGCATATTCTCTTAAGGCTGCAGGAATAAGAATTCTGCCCTGTGAATCAAATTCAACATTAAAAGCGCCGTCATATAAAAAACGTTTTACAGAACTTGACTTTGCGCTTGGCAAGGTACCTATCTTTTCAACAAGCCTGTCCCATTGCTCTTGTGAATATACGCAAAGGCAACGCTTACCGTATATACCGCGGCAAACAATGAAGTTCTCTCCCAATTCTTCGCGGAACTTGGAAGGAATGAAAACTCTGCCTTTTTTATCTATACTGTGCTGATAACCACCATAAAGCATTGTCTTCACCTCCATTTTCACCACAATTAAACACTTTTATGGTATTTTGATACACTTTTCACCACATATCTGTATTATAATACCACTTTCCGAAAAAATCAAGTGTTTTTTTGATATTTTTTTATTTTTTAAAAATTTAGGCAATATGTCACAAAAATCCAAAAAAATATTGACATTTATTGTTTTTTTGTATAGTTTGCCTATGAAATTTTATCGTTAAAAAGTTGTCAAAAAAAAAGTAGAAAAATTCTGCTCTTTTGCTTGACAAATAAAGGTTTAATGTGTTAAAATATGCAAAACTTTAAAAGTGCTTATATATATGAACGCACGCGTACATATATTTATATTGGTTTGTAGGTGCTATTCCCCACCTGTAAATATAAAAATCTATATAAAAAGAGGATGATTAGAAATGAAAAACTTGAAGAAAATTTGTTGTGCTGCTCTTGCAGCCGGTTTAGTCATGACAAGTTTTGCTGCTTGTGGCAAAAAGTCTTCAAACTACACCGCAAACAATAAGGAATTTGTAATTGGTGTTTCAGGACCACTTACAGGTGCCGCTGCTATTTATGGCATTGGTGTTAAAAACGGTGCTCAATTAGCTGTTGATGAAATTAACGAAGCCGGTGGCTTAAACGGCATTAAGTTTAAACTTGAAGCAACTGATGATATGCATGACGCTACAAAAGTTGCTACAAACTATTCCTCATTACTTGAAAAAGGTATGCAGGTTTCCTTAGGTTGCGTAACTTCAGCACCTTGCGCTGAATGGACTAACCTTTCTCATGAAGACAATGTGTTCTTCCTAACACCTTCTGCTTCTAACGACGATGTTCCGAAGTATGATAACGGTTATCAAATGTGCTTTGCTGACGGTAACCAAGGTGCTGCTGCTGCTAAATACGTAAACGAAAACTATTCCGGTAAGACCATCGGTGTTTTCTATAAGTCAGATGATAACTACTCTGCAGGTATCTTCGAACAATTCAAGGAAAATCTTGACAATAGTGTAAAGACTATTGATACTGTATTTACCGATGCAGGTGCAACAAGCTTTGATACACAAATCAACAAGCTTAAAGATTGTGAATTCATCTTTATGCCTATCTACTACACCCCTGCTTCATTATTCATGACTCAGGCAAAGGGTATTATTGCTGACAATGCTGTTTACTATGGTTGCGACGGTTTTGACGGTATTGATGCTATCGAAGGTTTTGATATCACAACTATTCCGCAACAAATTTCTATGCTTTCACACTTTGACTCTTCGGCTAAAGAAGGCCCTGCTGCTGAATTTGTAAAGAAATATACTGCAAAGTACGGCAAAGACACTCTTAACCAGTTTGCTGCTTCCGCATACGACAGCGTATATGCTATTTTCGGTGCAATGAAGAAAGCTAACGTTAAGGATGTAACTATCTCTGCTTCTGACCTTTGTGATATTCTTACTAAGGAATTCAATGGCGGATATAAGTATGAAAACGGTGTAACCGGTGGCGGTAACGCAATTTCTTGGGAATCTAACGGTTACGTTAAGAAAGATGCTGTTAAGTTTGTAATTAAGGAAGCTAACGCTTAATTGATTTAAACATAAACTTAGTTTGTTAAAATAGCTTGCCGGTGTATTATATACCGGCAAGCTATACTGATTTTTATTTATAATGGTTTATAAGTGCAACGGGACGTTTTTCCGTTACCTACGGTAGAAAGTCCGGTTGTACATATGAACTTAAAAAAGATTAAAAACAAGGTGTTAAAATGGAATTTATAACAACGCTTATAAACGGTTTAAGCATCGGCGGTATCTACGCTATGATAGCACTTGGCTACACCATGGTTTATGGTATTGCTAAGATGCTTAACTTTGCACACGGCGACATTATAATGGTTGGCGGTTATACAATTTATATTACTTTAATTGCAACCGGCCACCCGATTATTGCAATTATTGCAGCCGTTGTATTTTGTACCATACTTGGTGTTACTATTGAAAAGGTTGCTTACAAACCTTTACGTGGTGCTTCTCCCTTAGCTGTACTTATTACTGCTATTGGTGTAAGTTACCTTTTGCAAAGCTTGGCACAAATAATTTTCGGCTCGGCTGAAAAAATGGTTAACATTGCAAGCATGGGTACTCTTGAATTTTTAGGTCTCAGAATAAAGATGGAGACCTTAGTTACACTTTTATGCTCAATAGTTGTAATGATTGTTTTAAGCCTATTTGTTAAATATACAAAAATGGGTCGTGCAATGGTTGCAACAAGTGAAGATAAAGCCGCAACCCAACTTATGGGTATTAATGTTAACCGTGTAATTACAGTTACTTTTGCAATCGGTTCTGCACTTGCAGCACTTGCCGGTTTGTTCTATTTGCTGAAAGCACCGAAGATTTTTAACACATTCGGTTCTATGCCCGGTATCAAAGCGTTTACCGCTGCCGTTATTGGCGGTATCGGCTCAATCCCCGGTGCTATGGTCGGCGGTTTGCTTTTGGGTATTGTAGAATGTTTCTCCTACTCAATTGAATCATTATCCCCTTATACCGATGCGGTTGAATTTTTAATTCTTATTGTAATTCTGCTTGTAAGGCCGACCGGTATTTTAGGCAAAAAGAGAAGGGAGAAAGTATAATGGCTAATACTAAATTGTTAAAAAACTTCAAGTGGAAGCATTTTATCAACTATGCTTTAGTTGGCGTGTTTGCACTTATACTTGCTTTCCAATTCTTTTTTGTTGGTATTGAGAAATCAACACTTTTCCTCGTTGAAAAGATTATTATTGCCGTAATACTTGCGGTTTCCTTAAACCTTGTTGTAGGTTTTTTGGGCGAACTGTCATTAGGTCATGCAGGCTTTATGTGCGTTGGTGCATATATTGGCGGTAAGTTAGCTACAATCGTTTCTGCCTCATTAGGCGAGGATTCTCCGATTTCACTTTTATTATCACTTGTTGTCGGTGGTTTGGCTGCTGCTGTTTGCGGCTTTATTATAGGTCTTCCGGCTTTAAGGCTTAAAGGTGACTACTTAGCAATCGTTACTCTTGGCTTTGGTGAAATAGTAAAGTCAATTTTCCAAAATACAAGTCGCGAATCCTTTGGTGGTGCTTTAGGTCTTGAGACTCCCCGTTTTGATTATGAAACATTGTTCTTCTATGGACTTGCTTTAATTTTCATCACTTTAATAGTAATTCAAAACCTTATTCGTTCAAAACACGGTCGCGCTATTACCGCTATTCGCGATAATGAAATTGCGGCACGCGCTACCGGTATCAATGTTACCTACTATAAGTTGTTGGCCTTTATTGTTTCATCATTTTTTGCCGGTATTGCAGGCGTTCTTTACAGCTTTTCTAACTACAACGTTCAAAGCTCAAAATTCGGTTACAATTACTCAATAGAAATTCTTGTAATGGTTGTTTTGGGTAGCATTGGTTCAATTACAGGTTCTATTATTTCGGCAACACTTATTACCGTTATCAATACAAAATTTGCCGAAATTTTGACCGGTGACCTTGCCGTACTGCAAAACCTGTTCTATGCAGTAATTCTTATTATTATTGTTATCTACGGTAACTCCCCTGCTCTTAATGGATTCCGCGAAAAATATAATATCAATAAGTTGTTTAACAAATTTAAGAAGAAGGATCCGTCAAAGATTAACGACGACTCGGCTAATTGGAGTGTTATTCCTACAAAGATACCTATGGACGAACTCCTTTCAACCGACCTTAAACCAAGCGAGGGTTCAACAATGAATCCGGATGTTATGAAAGGAGATAAATAAATGTCAGATTATGTTTTAGAAACTAAAGATTTAGGCATCTCCTTTGGTGGTCTTAAAGCCGCTCAAGACGTTAACTTAAAAATTAAGAAAAATCAAATTTACGGTCTTGTTGGTCCTAACGGCGCCGGAAAAACGACCATATTTAATATGCTTACCGGCGTTTATCTGCCAACCCACGGAACATTTTTTCTTAACGGCGAAGAATTAAAGGGCAAATCTCAGGAAACAATTAACCATAAAGGCATTGCCAGAACTTTCCAAAATATCCGCTTGTTTAACAATATGAGCGTTATCAGAAATGTTATGGTTGGCCTTGCTAATCAGCCTGAATATAAGTGCGGTTTTTTAACATCGGTATTAAGATTACCTAAACACTTTAAGGTTGAAAAAGAAATGCGCGATAAGGCAAAAGAAATCTTACGGATATTCGGCCTTGAAGAAGAAAGAAACAATTTATCCTGCAACCTGCCTTACGGCAAGCAGCGTAAATTAGAAATCTCACGCGCACTTGCTACTAATCCAAAATTACTGCTTTTGGATGAGCCGGCTGCCGGTATGAATCCAAACGAAACCGCCGATTTAATGGAAACCATCAAGCTTATTCGTGACAAATTCGATATGACAATTCTTCTTATAGAACACGATATGAAGTTTGTTTCCGGCTTATGTGATGAAATTACGGTACTTAACTTTGGTACAGTTTTAGCACAGGGTGACACAAAAACCGCGCTTAACAACCCCGAAGTTGTTAAGGCCTATATAGGAGGTTAGTGTTATGTCATTATTAGAAGTTAAGAATTTGGAAGTTTCATACGGTGTTATTAAAGCCCTTAAGGGTATCAGTTTTGAGGTTAATGAGGGTGAAATCGTTACACTTATCGGTGCTAACGGTGCAGGTAAAACAACTGCTATGCATAGCATTATGAGCCTTTTACCCATACAAAACGGCAGCGTTATTTACGATGGAAATGACATTACAAAAACACCTTGTCATAAGATTGTTAAGCTTGGCATGTCGCAGGTTCCTGAAGGCCGCCATGTTTTCCAAGAGTTAAGTGTTTACGATAATCTTTTAATGGGCGCTTATTTACAAAGTGATAAGAAAGCGGTTAAAAAGCAGGTTGAAGAAATTTACTTGCGTTTCCCACGCCTTGCCGAAAGAAAAAACCAAATTGCCGGTACTCTTTCGGGTGGCGAGCAGCAAATGCTTGCTATGGGTCGCGCGTTGATGTCTAAACCAAAACTACTAATGCTCGACGAGCCTTCTATGGGCCTTTCCCCGCTTCTTGTTGACCAAGTGTTTGACATTATTAAGGATATCAATAAATCCGGTACCACCATTCTTTTGGTTGAACAAAACGCAGGTAAATCACTTGCTATTTCAGACCGTGCTTATGTACTTGAAAACGGACGCATTGTTCTTTCGGGCACAGGCAAGGAACTAATGGAAAGTGAAGAAGTCAAAAAAGCTTACTTGGGTGGCTAATCAAAATACAAACAAAAGCCTCTATCCGATCGGATAGAGGCTTTTAATTTTGCTTATTTTACTGTGCCAAAACACTGTTGATATATTCTACTGTTTCACTGTATTCTTTATCAATTTCAGTTTTTTTACCTTCGTCAGTCAAATTAGATGAAGTGATTTTTAAAATTTCAGCCTTTGCAACTTCGGTTCGGCCTAAAACTAAATTGATTAGTTCGCGCTTATCTTGCGAGTTTGACTCAGTCGAAAGTTTATCTGCCGCTTTTGTAGATTCAAGCACAATTTTCCCGATAACCTTTGAACCGTAGTCAATATTTTCATCAACAGGAACATCTGCAAATTTAAGATTTGGACTGACATTTTTTTCGCCGGTCGTTGCCACAGTATCTGATTTTTTAACACTGTCGTCCGTTCTCATATTTTGTTTTAAGCTTTGAATTTCATTTTCAAGTTTTTTATTACGAACAAAAAGATCTTGAACTTTATTATATAGCACTGTGTTTTGTTCTATCAGTTGCTTTTTACGCATAATTATTCCTCCTTATCCAAAGGAATTTCAGTTTCTTGAATTTCAATGCCTTTGAGTTTTTCACAAACATCACCGTCATAAAATTCGCTTTCAAGGGGCAAATTTTTTGCCTTAGCTTTTGCATTAAAGTACGATGTAAATAAATAGTATATGAGTGCAAATGCCGGCACACCGATTAGCATGCCCAATATTCCGAACATACCACCGCCCAAAATAATGGCAAGGACAACCCAAAAAGCTGAAAGGCCTGTTGAATCGCCAAGAATTTTAGGACCGATAAAGTTTCCGTCTAATGCTTGTAACAAAATAATGAAAATAATAAAGTATATGCCCTTAATTGGGTTAGACAATACAATTAACGCGGCACAAGGAATAGCGCCGATATACGGACCGAATACCGGAATAATATTTGTAACACCAACTATTACCGACACTAAAACCGGATATGGAATATTTAGTATTGTGGTGCCGATAAAACACAATACACCAATTATAAGCGAATCTAATAATTTGCCGTAAATAAAACCGCTGAAAATTTCGTTGCTCTTATTTCCGACAGAAAGCACGTTTTCAACTGTTTTAGAATTCATGCAAGTAAACATAAGCTTCTTAATTTGTCTTACTAATAAGCGCTTGTTAAACAGCATATAAAGCGCAACCATAAGGCCGATTAGGAAATTCTTAAGGAATTTAACAACACTCCAAACGCCGTTAGCAACATTGGTAGCGTATTTTGCAACATACTTTGTAAAGTCGGTTTGCAACCACTTTTTCTCGTAATTCAGAACCGAAATTAAAGTCTTTTTAACAGTAGTGCTCTTCGTTAACATACTGTTAGTCCATTTAATTAGTTTATCAATTTGCCCCGGAACAGTATCAATGACATTTGAAACACTTGTAACAAATTGCGGAACAATTAAATAAACAATTAAAAAGATAATAACCGTAAATGTAAGCAAAGCAATAATTACGCCGACAGCGTTGCAAGCTTTGTACCAACCGGTTTTATTATCTTTAATTTTTTTATCAACTAATTTTTTTAACAGATTTTCAACCGCATTTGATATAGGGTTAACAAGATAAGCAATGACAAAACCAATAATTACCGGTTCTAAAACGGCAAAGACCTTATTTAAGAAAGAAAATATTCCGCTAATTCTTAAAACACAAAAATACAGCAAAACACACGCCGCAACAACAATAAATGCTGTCAGGCCAAAACGAAAATAAGAGGATTTAATTTTCTTTTTTTCTTTTTGCATTATCCTTCTTCCCCCATATTAGAAATCTAAATATCAGTGCAATAATTATTATACCCAAAACAGCGCCGCAAAAGTCAATACCAACATCAACAGGTGAAGGTCCTCTGCCCGCTACAAACATTTGGTGAACTTCGTCACTAATTGCATATAGAAGTGAAAACAAGACGCTTGATAAATATTTGAAAATTTTCTTTACGCTGTCATATAACGCAACATTTAAGAAAGCGCAAAAGCCCAAAGCTGCAAATATACAAAAATGAGCCGTTTTTCTTACATAATGAGAAACTTCTTCAGTAACTTTAACCTGTTTTTCTTTTGGAAGACTTTCATAATCTTTATAAATAACCTTAACGGTTTTTTCAACAACAACATTACTGCGTTCTGATGACGCGGTTGCATTTTCAGAAGAAAGTTTAAAAATGAAAGACATACAAAGTACTAATAAAATTGCTGATATTATCCTTATTGCGCTTTTTAACATAAAGTGAACTAATTCACCTTTCTATAGTAGTTCATCGGATTAACCCAACTGTTATTAACCATTATGCCCAAATGCAAATGGTAACCGGTTGACCAACCTGTTGTGCCGACATAACCTACCACTTGGCCTTTCTTTACATAAGCACCCGTAGAAACAGTTATTGAGGACATATGTGCATAATATGCTTTATAGTTAGTACCGTTTAATGTACCGTGGTCAATAGCAACATAGTTGCCATAACCGCCGCCACAACCGCAACTGCTGGATTTACCGTAGTTATGAGTACAACTTGAATTTGATTTATAAACATAACCGTCGGCAATGGCAAGAACCGGTTTGCCGGCAATACCGCCACCTGCAATATCAATGCCATAGTGTTTGCCTTTATGTACGCTGTCGTTACTTGCATAACCGGCACTTATTGTATAATATCCGGATACCGGCCACAAGAAAGCACCACCGTCATAAGCACCGCCATAACCGGTATTTTGTTGCATAGAACGAAGAGTGTTTTGATACTCTCTAATCATCTTTTCTACGCTTGCGTTATCGGCTTTAACGTCATTTTGTTCTTTATTGATAGAATTGATAACCGTTTGAATGCTGGCGCCTTCTTTTTCAAGCTCAGCCTGCTTTGCTGCAATGGTTTTTCTGATTTCAACTTGGCTATCCAAAAGCTTTTGATTTTCAACCTGCTTTTCTTCAATAACCTTAATTTCAGCAACCAAATTTTCTATCATAGCCTTATCATGCGAAGAAACCGCCGCAGTTAACTGAGAAAGTTGCAGATAATTTGAAAAATCTTCGGCTCCTAAAAGAATTTTTATGTTGCTTGTATTATTCGACATATAAATGGAACGAATACGCTTTTTAAAGTTTAATTTATCGCTTTCGATCTCTGCATTCTTGCTGATAATTAAAGCCTTATTATTAGCAATTTCTGTATTTATTTTGTTAATTTCATTATTGCAAGCATTTATTTGCGCTTGAGTATTATTTATCTTTGCTTGAATAGCATCTTTTAATTTTTGTTGGCTACCCTTTTCATTTTGCAACTTTCTGATTTGTGACTCAAGTTGTCTTGACTTTGCTTCAAGGTTGTTAATAATGCCGTTTAAATCATTTGCAGAATATGCGTTAGAAGAAATTCCGGCACAACCAATAACAATAACCAATGTTAAAATAAGGGAAGTAATTTTCAGAACGCGTTTTTTCATTCTTAACACCCTTTCTTTTAATATGCAGAGAATTCGCTGCCTTCGTGCTTTAAGTATTTGCTGATTGTCAAAAAGCTGCCAATCGCACCGGCCAAAATGCCGATAAGAACAAATACACCTAAAAGCAGAAGAGCTACTTCACTATACCTTACAACATCCGTTGTGCCTAATGTTGAAATAATCTTTTCGGTAGCAACACGATAACAGAAGTACAAAACACCTTCTGCAAGAAGCGCCGAAATAATGCCGATTAAAACACCTTCAACCACAAACGGAAGCCTTACAAACGAGTCGGTTGCACCGACCGCTTTCATAATGCTGATTTCAAGTTTTCTGTTAAACATAGTAACCTTTATTGTATTAGAGACAATTACAAGTGAAATTATTACGAGAATTGCAATAATCCAAATGCCGGCTATGAAAACACCTTTTTTAATTGCCGAAATTTTATCAGCCAAATCGCCTTGTGACTGAATAACATCAACACCGTCAAGCTTGGAAATTTCTTTTAAAGTGTCATCAAATTTATCCATATTTTCCATGGTAACCTTAGCGGCAGCGGACATTGGGTTTCCATATTTATCGTTAAGGAATGAAAAATACTCCTCTTGACCGTCAAGCATAGTTTCCTTTATACTTTCAAGACCCGATTCACTCGAAATATACTCAACTTTCTGTACGTTGGAAAGATTACCGATTTTGTTGCAAAGTGCCTTTGCATCAGCTTCACTGTGAATAACATAATCCGTATCATAAATACCGTTTTCATCAGGCTCACCTGCTTTAGCGGCACCGTCATTCTTATTATCACTATACAAAGCCCAGTTATAATCTTTCATATAAACCATAACAACATTTTGCTTTTCAAGATTGCCAAGAGCAACATTAACGTTTTCGGTAATAAGAATAGCAAGTCCTATAATTACCATACAAGCAAGTAATACACCTACCGACGCAACAGACATAAGTCTGTTAACCCAAACGTTTTTACACCCTTCGCGGACAAGATATCTAAAACTACGCATTTTCATTAGATAGTACCTCCCGCATTATCAGCAACAATTTTACCGCCGTTAAGCATAATTACACGGTGTTTGAAATCTCTAACCAAATCGTGGTCGTGGGTAACCATTAAAATTGTTGTGCCTTTTCTATTGATTTCGGTTAAAAGATTTACTATTTCGTAAGACATGTTAGGGTCAACGTTACCGGTAGGTTCATCGGCAATAATCAGGTCGGGTGCATTGACTAATGCACGGGCAAGACCAACACGCTGTTGCTCACCGCCGGAAAGTTGGTTAGGCATTGAACGTGCCTTTTCACCAAGACCGACTTTAGCAAGAGCTTTGGTAACCTCATGCCTGATTTCACTTTTTGAAGCACCGACAACATGCATTGCAAAAGCAACATTTTCAAAAACAGTCATTGTCGGAATAAGTCTGAAATCTTGGAAAACAATACCCATTGTTCTTCTGAGCATTGGAATCCCCTTGCGGTTCATTTTTGTAAGGTTATAACCGTTTACAACAATTTTACCGGTGTTGGCTTTTTCTTCTCGCATTATAAGCTTCATAAATGTACTTTTACCTGCGCCCGAAGCACCAACAACAAAGACAAACTCGCCTTTATTTATTTTAATATTAACATCTTCAAGTGCATTACGGTTGCTGCCTGGGTAGGATTTAGAAACGCCGCGAAATTCAATAACGGGTTTTTCTAATTTAGCACCCTGCACCGTGTTTATTATGCCATCTAAATTATTCACAATATCACCTTAATATTTTATTGGGTTGCTTTTTAAATACTTGTTAACCATTAAAGCAATTTTAAATATAATTGCGTGATCAAATTGTCTTAAATCAAGACCGGTGATCTTTTTAATTTTTTCAAGACGGTAAACCAAAGTGTTTCTATGTACAAAAAGTTTATCCGATGTTTTCGAAACATTTAGATTGTTTTCGAAGAAACGTTGAATTGTAAAAATTGTTTCGTGGTCCAAGCTTTCGATTGAACCGCGTTTAAATACTTCCTTTAAAAATGTTTCACAAAGGGTTGTCGGTAACTGATATATAAGACGTGCTATGCCTAAATTATCATAAGAAATAATACTCTTTTCAGTATCAAAAACTTTTCCAACTTCTAAAGCCGCTTGTGCTTCTTTGAAGGATTTTGCAAGATCCTTTAAGTTGTTGACTGTTGTACCGATACCGATTACGGAATGAACGAAAAACTCACCCGAAAGAGTGTCGGAAATGCTGGAAGCCAACTTCTCGATTGTGCTTGAATTTATTTCCGACTTTGTTTCTTTAACAAGAGCTATATCTGTGTCGTTAATGTTAATAACAAAATCTTTTGCTTTATCAGGGAAAAGATTTTGAATTACATCGTAAACCGAAACGTCGTGACTTTCTACCGATCTAATTAAAATTACAGCACGGGAAACATCTGCATTAAAATAAAGCTCCCTTGCCTTAATATAAATATCCCCCGGTAAAATATTATCAAGAATGATATTTTTAATAAAATTAGCGCGGTCGTACTTTTCATCATAGTAAAACTTAATATTAGAAAATGAAACAGCAACCACGCCTGCATATTTAGCGGCAAGTAAATCGTCCCCGTTAACAAAGACTGTATATGTAGCGCCTTGTGTGCTTGGAATTACCTTATAGGTAACGCCGTCTTCGGTAAAGACATCGGTAGAAGTATTGGTAAATTCCAACTTCTCACCTATCTTGCCAAGCTCACTGCAAGCAATTACGGTATGGTTTTCATCAACAACACCAAACACGCAATCAAGCGCATCTTTCATTTGATGAATTACACCTTGAAATAGGCGATTTGACATATTAGCACATCCTTAAAAAAACAATATTCGCAATATAAAATATGGGTTCAAGATAAATAAAAACCTACCAATCCATAATATAAATATGCTTATATTTATTTTACACAAAAGTGACCGATTTTGCAAGCAATATTACAAAAAATATACAAAAATTTCACAATTTTATTGTACAAAAAAACAAAATATAAAAAAAGTACTCAAAAAACCGTAATTAACGGATTTTTGAGTACTTAATTTTAAAGAATTATACCGCGTTTGCAAGCATCTTTGCACTTCCCGCAACCCGTGCAGAGTTCATAATTTATGGTTGCAATATTATTTTCAACCTTAATTGCACCGAATTCGCAAGCGTTTTCGCATAAACCACATGCAACGCACGAAGTCTTACATGCTTTTACGACCGCCGCACCTTTACAAGTATTATTGCAATTTACAACAACCTTTGCGTCTTTTGGTATAAGTGAGATCAATGATTTAGGGCAAGTATTAACACATTTTCCACAGCCAACACAGATTTCTGCATTAACACTTGGGCGCCCATTTACCATCTCGATAGCGCCAAAAGGACAAATGCTTAAACAGTCCCCAAACCCTAAACAACCGTTTGCGCATTCAAGCGGACCGCCCTGCAAAAGATTAGCAGCAGCACAGCTTTGCATACCGCTATACAAAAATTTGTTAGCGGTTTTTTCACCGCTGCCACCACAGTGAATGAAGGCGATTTGAGGTTTAGACACCACTTCAACACCCAAAATATCGGCAATAGCCTTTGCGGCGGTTTCGCCACCGGCAGCACATTTATTGGGTTCTGCTTCCCCAACGGCTACGGCAGCAGCATATCCGTCACAGCCGGAATAACCGCAAGCGCCACAATTGGCGCCTGGCAGAGCCTCCCTGATTTTTTCTTGTTTTTCATCAACCGGAACAGCCATAAATTTTGAAGCTAACGAAAGACCGATACCGGCAATTAAACCTATTGCGGCAACAATAACAACCGCAAAAACAATTTCAGTATATGGCATAACTTAACCCCCTATTCCGGCAAAGCCTAAGAAGGAAAGGGACACGATGCTTGCCGCAACCAACGTAATCGGCAGGCCTTTCAAAAACTCAGGAACATCCGCGGTTTCTAACTTTTCACGTACACCTGCAAACAAAAGCATCGCAAGCATAAAGCCTAATCCTGCACCTAAAGCGTTAAACAATGACTGAACAAAGCTCATATTATTAGTAATATTAAGCATCGTAATACCGAGAACCGCACAGTTTGTTGTGATTAGCGGCAAATAGATGCCTAACGCCTTATAAATGGGTGGCAAGAATTTTTTAAGCACAATTTCAATTAACTGAACAATAGCGGCAATTACAAGAATAAATACTATTGTTTCAAGATATGTGTATTTCGGAGCTAAAATGTAGGTGTAAATCGGATAAGTTACGGCTGTAGAAACGAGCATTACAAGGGTAACTGCCACACTCATTGAAAACGCGGTGCCGGCCTTTTTGGATACTCCCAAGAAAGGACAAATACCCAAAAACTTTGAAAGCACCATATTGTTTGTTAGAATTGCGGCTAAAAGAATTGAAAAGATTGTTGCTTTATTCATTTACAGCCACCTCCTTACATTCTTTGCCGTTACAAGCATTCTTAGAAGGGCAAGATTCACAACCTAAGCGGTCAACAGTCTTCTTTCCGTTTTTCTTGGCAAGCGCATTTGATGCTGCAACAAGCATACCAAACACAAAGAAACCGCCCGGAGGTAATAAAAACAAAATCATGGGGCTTATAAAACGAGAAGTTAATGCAAAACCAAATAATGTTCCTGCGCCCAAAAGTTCACGAATAGAGCCCATTAAAGTTAATACGGCGGTAAAGCCAATACCCATACCCAAACCGTCTAAAATGCTTGGTAAAACCGGATTTTTAGATGCAAACATTTCAGCTCTTGCTAAAATGATGCAATTAACAACGATTAGCGGTAAGTAAATACCTAACGACTTATCAATAGCCGGTAAAAACGCCTTTACAAGCATTTGAACAACGCTTACGAAACCCGCAATAATAGTAATGAATGCAGGAATTCTAACCTTATCGGGAATAACGTTTCTTAAAAGAGAAATCGCCATATTACTGCAAACCAAAACGGCAGTAGCGGCAAGTCCCATGCCAATACCGTTAACTGCGGCCGTTGTAACTGCAAGGGTTGGACAAGTACCGAGAACTAATCTTAAAACAGGGTTCTCTTTAATAAGGCCGTTTGTAAAATAGCCGAATTTTTTGTTTTTCATTGACCAACACCCCCCGAAGTAATGTAATTTGCATAATTAAGTGCTTTATTTACGGCTTTAGTAACCGCTTTTGATGAAATTGTCGCACCGGTTACGGCGTTAATCTCGTTATTTGCACCATCAGCACCGTTTTTAACGACACTTACCTTTTGGTACTTTTCTTTGTATTGTGAATAAAAGCTTTCCTTAGTTGTGTTTTGGCCAAGACCCGGTGTTTCATTAGATGCATCAAGCACCTTCACGGCAACAATTTTTCCGTCAACACCAACAGCGGTCATAACCGAAACATCGCCGCCATAACCTTTTTCACTTGTAACAAAGATATATGCCAATTCTTCATTATCCTTAATGGCAACATTAAAAGCTATTCCGGTGCCGTAATAGTTAAATTCGGCTTCTTTATAACTATCCGCCTTAACAAGTTCCTTCATTGAGGCCTTTTCGTTCTTGGCGGTCAGCACAGCAATTTTATCTTTTGTATAATAGTTTGTAACTGCAAGCGCTAACGGAATAACAATACAAATAGTAAAAAGAACGACAATCGGTTTAAAAACATCTTTTCTGTTATTGAGGTAAAAGTCTTTCAGTTTACTCATTACTTATTACCTCCCTTAACATATCCAAACGGCTTTTTAAGGGTTGCCTTGTTGATATAAGGCACCAATATATTCATAATCAAAATGGCATAGGATACGCCTTCAGGCAAAGCGCCGAACTTTCTGATAATAAAAGTAATTAAACCGGCACCGACGCCGAAAATGGCCTTGCCCCAATTTGTTGTCGGTGAAGTAGAATAGTCGGTTGCCATAAATATTGCGCCGAGCATAACGCCGCCACTCAAAATTGCAACAAGCGGATCACCGCCTGAAACTAAGGTGGTAACTGCTACTGTTCCGATAAAGCAAAGCGGGATAATCGGCGAAATAACTCTTCTTAAAACAAGATAAGCGCCACCGCAAAGCAACAAAAATGCGCTTGTTTCACCGATAGCGCCACTATGAACACCCCAAAACAAGTTGCTTAGTGTGTATGTACCACTTTCGGCCGCCAATGGTGTAGGTCCTGTCATAGCATCCAACAACGGTTCCTTATATGTAGTCATAAAACTTGGGAATGATACTAGCAAAACTATACGCGCGCTTATAGCCGGATTGGCAAAATTATGGCCTATACCACCAAACATTTGCTTAACAACAATAATAGCAACAACACTACCGATTGCCGCAACCCAAAGCGGTACAGCCGGACTTAAATTTAAAGCCAATAAAAGCCCCGTAACGACGGCAGAAAGGTCGGAAATTGTGTTTTCTTTCTTTAACGCTTTGTTCCATAAATATTCCGCTAAAACGGCAGTACCAACGCAAACTAAAATAAGCAGTACGGCGCTTAGTCTAAACAAAATACAACCAAAAATAGCGGCAGGCATAAGTGCAAAAACAACATCAAGCAT
This sequence comes from Acutalibacteraceae bacterium, assembly GCA_045642065.1. Classification (GTDB taxonomy): domain Bacteria; phylum Bacillota; class Clostridia; order Oscillospirales; family Acutalibacteraceae; genus UBA737. Next base: position 32,754 of record JAZUID010000016.1, on the reverse strand, counting down.
AATGCCACGAGTAGTATCGCTATGTCTTAAATGTGGCGATGAAGTAACATTTAACATATCAGACATTATTTTTTCACACTCCTTAACTTGGCTTTTGCAACACGCATGGATTGTGTAAGCGGACGCTTTGCCGGACAAACATACGAACAACAGCCACATTCCATACAATAATTAACATTCAACTTTTCTAAATTATCAAGATTACATCTGAGCGATGCTTCAACGCTGGCAGGATATAAATTCATAGGGCATGCCGACGCACACCTACCACAACGAATGCATGGTGTTGACCGAACTTCGGCGAGTTCCGGTTTCATAACGGTAATACCGTTATTACGCTTTTCAACAACCGAATTTATATCAGAAATTGCAGTACCCATCATTGGTCCGCCGACGAGTATTTTGCCTATATTTTCTTCTTTAACTCCGACAAAATCAAGTAATTCTTTTATTGAAGTCCCTATTGGGACAATAACATTCTTTGGCTCGTCAACAGCGGTGCCGTCAACCGTTACACGCTTAGAAACAAGTGGCATGCCGGTTTTTATAAAACGATAAAGGGTTGCTATACTTGTAATATTCATAACCATACAACCGATTTTGCTTGGCAAATTGCCAAGTCCCAACTTCTTACCGGTGGCAGAGTATATTATTACTTTTTCGGCGCCTTGCGGATACTTTTGCGGCAAACGCATTAGTCTGACTTTATTGTTAACATCACGCTTATCCGTAGCGATATCATAAAGCATTTCTATTGCCTTTTTCTTGTTGCTTTCAATGCAAATTACAACCTTTTTAATGCCTAACTTGCGTTTTAAAAGGTAAACGCCTTCAATAACATCGTTATAACTTTCGATACATTCGCGGTAGTCACTTGTTATGTAAGGCTCACATTCGGCGCCGTTTATTATAAGGGTTCGAATTTCGCCTTTTTTAACATTTAGTTTGACACTCGCGGGGAAACCCGCACCACCAAGGCCGACCAATCCGCAACGGCTTGCCGCCTCAACAAAATCTTCACTCTTATTAACAGGAAACGGTACAAGATCCGGCGAAGGGGTCATTTTACCATCCGACTCAATAGTAATATGAGTATTACTAATGTCGGTTACTGTACCCGAAACACTTGAATGTACCGCAGCACTAATACCCTCGCCCTCTGTGCCGATTAAAGTGCCGACATAAACAGTATCACCCTTATTAACAGTTACGACAGCAGGCCTGCCGATATGTTGTGAAAGCGGTATTTTTACAACCTTTGGCGGTGGCATTATTACTGTTTTCAACTCAGCAGTGTCTTTTAAGTGAGGAAGATAACATCCGCCGCTTGCGCGCTTTACCGGACGTAATATTCTTTCCTTCTTTTTCATATTACTAACCTCCGTAAAAGTGAGAAAATCACCATCTATTACATACACAATATATTATACAACAAACCGGTCCTTTTTTCAATAAATGTTAAAAAAATAACTTGCTCTTTTATACACCGTAAAAGAGCAAGCCTAATATTGCCGACGCAACAATTAAAAGTATTGGTGAAATATTTTTCTTTAAGCAATATTTAAGAGTAAACCAACCAACGCCGAGTATTAAAGTTATTACTATGGGTATTAACGAAACGGTGTTTGTTAGTACTGTATTTTCAAGCACCATAAAAACGCCAATAGCAAGAATAATGCCGATTACCGCCGGTTTTAAACCATTTAGTACTGCTACTGTATATTTATTATCAATTATTTTCTTTAATAGCGATGTTATTAAGATTATTATAACAAATGCAGGCAAAACGACTGCAACTGTCGCAATAACGGCGCCTAAAATCCCGCCTTTATTAATTCCGACATATGTTGCCATATTAACCATTATAGGCCCCGGTGTACTTTCGCTGACGGCTATCATATTCGCGAGCATTTCATCAGTAACCCAGCCATAAGTTGACACAACATCTCTAATAATGGGAATTGCAGCGTAAGCCCCGCCAAAGGAAAAAAGGCCGACTTTTAAAAAAGCCCAAAAAAGCTCTAAATAAATCATTTTTCGCCCTCTCCCTTCTTAGAATTTGAAAGGAAAAATACGACCAAGCTTACAACTGCCGCTATAAGTAAAAGTAAAATTGTTGAAAAATTAAGTGCAAAAACATTAACCAACATCATAATAACAAAGCTACCTGTCAATATAGCAATGGGTAATATTTCTTTTTTAATTTTTATTATCATTTTAACAGCGGCGTCTATAATAAGGATACCAACCGCCAACTTAATCCCTTTAAAAGCGTTTGCTATGAATGTGATTTTTAAAAAGCTATCCAGTACCGACGCTATAATTGAAATAATAATGAAAGAAGGCAAAACCATTCCGATAGTTGCAACAATGGCGCCAATTATCCCTGCCTGATTATATCCTATATATGTTGAGCAGTTAATAGCAATAGGCCCCGGTGTACTTTCGGCAATTACGGTTAAATTCATCATTTCATCATGCGTAATCCACTTTTTCTTTTCAACACAATTATCTTCAATAATTGAAATCATTGCATATCCGCCGCCGAATGTAAAAAGGCCGATTTTAAAAAAGGTAAAAAACAGTTGTAACAACAGTTTTAATTTTTTCATTTTTTCACCCTTTCAACAGTCATATTAGAATTATACCACAAATTATTTTTTTTACAACAAAAAAAGGCATACGGAATAATCCGTATGCCTTTTGTTTTGCGATTTACCAATCCCAATTTTCGTTAGGAGTGTCGCCCATATTGATGTCGCCCATATTGCCGGCATCAATATGATTTCCGGTATCACTGCTGTCAACACCGCTGATTAAAACTCTATCAGCGATATCCTCTTTAGCTATACCTTCTATCGGGAACTTGGCTTGAGGTTTCAAATATTCTTTTTTCATTTTCTTACCTTCTGCCCCTTTCCTTATTTCCCTGTAACTGCTTTAAATACATCGTTATATGCTTTTAACATATAAAGTGTATCCTGTGCAGTTTGTAACGCGCCGTTCTTATGAGTTACTGTCGAATAAAGGTTAGCAAGTTCAATACCCTTATAGGTATCAACTACTGTATCGTTTTCGTCAATAAATCCGGCACCTACTATTGTATTATAAGTTGTATTATCTTTCAAGCTGTAAAGAATGCCCGAAATACCCTTAATAATACCGTTTGTACTTCTGATAACGCCCTTTGTGCCGTCAACTTCGGTTGCACCGTCAGGGTTATTCGGAGAAGCGTTATCGTTATAGACAGTAATTTCGTTTCCGTTTGCGTCTTCATATACGCAGAAGAATCTTGCTACAATCCACTTGTTCCAGTTTTCTTTTTGCTCATAAAGACCACCGATGGTGAAAATCAACTCGTCGCCCTTTTCGTCGTTAGGATTGTATTCTTTTGTAAAGCTTAAAGAATCCTTTGCGCCGATAGTTAATTCGGTAATGCCGTTATCAACCATCGAGTTATAAGAGCTGATTACAACGCCGAACTTAGTATAGTTTTTACTATTATCCGGTTTATTGCAAGCAAAACCGATCTTTGTAGCTGCGCCGGTTGAAAGAGTTGCACCGTTTGATACAGGTCTGATGCCTGCCTTTGTGATTGCCTCTTCTACCTTTGCTTCTTCTTCAGCGGTTAACTCATATTCGCCCTTATTTATAGCTGTGCACATTGAAAGCACATCTTCTTCGGCAGGTGTTGCGCTTTCTAATACTTCGCCGTAAGCTTGTTCGAATTTTGAAACAGGAGCGTTAGCATCAATAATATCATCAAATTCAAATGCATTTAAGATGCCACCGTTTGCAAATGCGTTACCTTGTGCAATAACTGCATCAATTGCAGTCGCAAATTCAGAATAAGCATTTTCACCGTATCTTACCGAGTGAACAGTACGCGGTTGATCATAAATCGGAGATACGCCTGATTCAGTGCCAACTTCCCAATCCTTAGTTGCTGTTGCTAAATCAGCAAGAACAGCACCGGTCTTTGAAGCTGTACGAACTACTACTTCGTTAAATGCTTTATAAACTGCATCGTTGTTTCTGTCACACATGCTTACATTTGACATTGTGCAAAGAACAACGGTCGGTGCACTGTCAAGTGTCTTAAAGTAATTAACAAGTTCTGTAAGTGCTGTTTCAACAGCGCCGTCTTCACCGCAGTTAGTACCGTTAATCCAACCTTCAACCCAGTCGGTCATACCCATGTTGATTACAACAATATTCGGGTTTGTTTCGGCAATTTTTGCAGGAATTTCAGTGTCAATAATCTTATTGCCGGTCTTTAATACATATACACCGGATTGACCGAAATTCTTAACGATGTAGCCGTCGCCTAATGCTTTTTGCATTTCATTAGGTGTGCTTACAGGAGCACCAACACCCGGTAATCCTCTAAATCCTGCCGAGCAATCAAGATAAGCGATTCTGACAAGATTATTTTCAATACCGTTAGCAGAACTAAATGCATTGATTTTAGTCTTAATGCTGTCTCTTAAAGTGCGTAAAGATTTAGCAGTATTGTAATTCTTAGAATTGATTATTGCATAAGCCTTTGTAAATGCATCAAAGTTATATGCAGTAATTTCATCTAACTTACCGTTTGTTACATAGCCTTCGGCTAACTTAGAGCAAATTTCTTTGCCTAAAGTATCAAGTTTAGCCTTTTCGGTAGCAAGTAATTGTCTTGCGTACTTCGGTAATGAGAAGTACTCTGTCATTGCTGCTTCATAATCTTCATAATCAGCGGCTGTTGCGGATGATTTTCCAAGTAATGTAGCATACTTAGAAGCAAAAGCATCTGCCTTGTTACCGGTATCTAATGAAAGGTTAACCTTTCTATTATATGTAGCTAATTCACTTGCCTTATACTGCTTAACATAATTTAATGCGTTTTCACTTAAAGCGTTGTATGCTTCGGTTGCGTTGCTCATATCATTACCGTTAACGAAAGAAGCGAAAGCATCGGCAGCATTCTTATCAGCGGTAGTATAATCGTAAACAACTACATTCTTATAATCCTTAAACGGTACAGTATCAGTTACAACTAAATTCTTAAGACCGGAGTAAACTGCCTCAGCCATAATCGGATAGCTGTAATCGGTATAGTGTGTACCGTCCGAATACCATTTATCATAAGCGACATCTTCGCTGCCTAATGCAATAACATCGGCATCAAATTTAGCCTTTAAGTAAGAATCAATGTCAATGTACAATAGGCCCAACTCTTCTGCAACGCGCTTTTCAATGGCGTTCATTCGGGAAACATCGCGTGACTGATGAGATGCGGTCATAATCCAATAAGGTTCAGATGTAACAACCAAGGTCGGAGCACATTCAAGAGATTGATAATAAGCAATCAATTGACGGAAGTTAGCTTCGATAACATCCTCTTTCAAACCGTGATAAGCATCATTACCGAGTGCGGTAAGAATAATAACATCCGGTTCAATTTCCTTTTCATAGGCCAGCATATTTGCATGTAACTGACTGCGAGTGTCACCGCCGCCCCAGCCGCAGTTATAAATCTCGAAGCCGTCGCCTAACAACTGTCCTAATACCTTAGGATAGTCTGTAGAAACATAAGCACCGTTTGTCCAGAATTGAGAGTTAGCACCGTATCTGCCGGCACCTTGTACCATGCTGTGGCCTACGGTTTCAATTCTGATCTTTCTGTTTGTAATACCTGTCGGGTATTTTTCAGAAAGATTTTCCATATCCTTTGAAAGCTGTGCAGGATAGTTTTTGCCGATAAACTTCTTTGTAGAAGCGCATAATGCTTTATAAGTACCGTAAGCTTCGGTAACTTCTTGAACATTATTCTTATTGTAGTTTAACTTGCCGGACTTTTCATAACATTCAATAACTGTTATAATTTTAGCATATTCTTTTGCTAATGTTTCACGCATTGTTGCAGAAAGCATATTATATTCAGCAAGTGCATCATCAGCATCTGCCTTTAAGCCGGCATCAAGATCAACATATTTACTTGCAAGCAAATCTTCATACTTTGTTCTGAAAGAATCAGCTTGTTTTTCAAGTTCAATATTGCGTAAAACCGTAAAGTTATCAATCTTAGCATTACCACTTAAGTTTTTAAAGCCAACATTAAAGCTTTCAGGTTTTGTACCGGTGTACTGTAATGTGAATGTTGCGGTATCAGAACCGTTAGTTATGGCAACAACAGAACCGTCTGCAAGGGTAATTGTTGCATCAATTACAACAATACCTTCGTCTTCCCAACGACTCCAATCATACTTGGCGGCAAGTGTTTTCATAGCAACACCTGTGCCGGTATTATCGCCTGTGTGGCAATGCCACCAACCATTTTTCGCCTGATAAGCGCCGGATGCACTTTGAACGGTAAAGTTACCGTCTGCTGCAAAATATGTAGAAATTGCATCTTGCGACTTATATCTACCTATAATAATTCCAAACGAACTTTCACCGTCGTCTAACAAAATAAGCTTAGAGCTGGTTGAGAGTGTTGCTTGAACATCGTTAGTAACATCAATTCGATATTCGTAAGGAATTGTATTGCTCTTTGTATCTTTAAGCAAGAACTTATCGGTTGCGCCGGAAAGTTCAACTTGTTTGTCGGTTGATCCGGTTAAATAACCACCAAGTCCGTTAGTCCAAAGAGCGCCGGTCAGATACTTATTATTAAATGTATCAGTACCGTTAAAGGTCTTGATAATTGCTTCATCTAATTTTTCGTTGAAATCTGTTAATTTTGCATTTTCATTTGTTAAGAAGCTCTTTACAACGCCGTCAAACGCAGCATATTCAGTGCTTGCGTTAAAGATAGCTTCACGATCAGCTTCGGTAATATCCTCAACATCCAAATCGAATAATGTAGCATATTTTTCTTTGTAAGCATTTACAACAGGCATAACGGTTGAATATTCAACATTGTCAACATAACCTGTACCGCCTGCGCCTTGGAAACCGAACTTAAAGGTTTCGGGCTTGTTGTCGCCAACATAAGTAAGTGTAAACGAAGGGCTGCTTGTACCGTGTGTATATCCAAGTAGATTACCTTCAGAATCTTGAATTTGTAATGAAACGGTAACTTGATTATCACTAGCCCAGTTAGTCCAGTCATATGTTGCAACAACATGCTTCATGATTGCACCGGTTGACTTTGAGTCGCCCCAGTCACAACCAATCCAAACATCGCCATAATTTAAATATGTTCCGGAATATGACGAAACATAAAGGCCGGAGTCCGAAGAACCGGTTGCTTTATAATAAGCACTCCAACCGCCACCTTCTTTACTTTGACGTCCAAGGTTAATTGCAAATTCATTGGTACCGTCGGTTAAAAGAACAATTCTTAAACCGGCAGTTAAGGTTGCTTGAACGCCATCGCAATTAACATCGGCCTCAACCTTTGTTAACAAATCGCCGGATTCAAATACTGAGTCAACAGGTGTAAACAGATTTGTATTGCCTGCAATTTCAGCATAACTGTTTGAATCGGCAGTTTTTATTAAATCAACGAGATTATTTGTCCAAACGGCACCGGTTAAAGCGGCGTTTTCAAATGTATCAATTCCCTTAAATGTGCTGAGAATAGCTTCGTTTAATTTTGCAAGAAGTGCATTTAACTTGCCAAATTCAGCAGTAAGGCCGGCTTGTACTTGGCTTGAAAGCTCTGAATATTCAGTTAAAGCAGCAGTAATTGTTTCGCGGTCTGCTTCTTCAACTGTGTCAACAGTTTTTGCAAGAATAGTAGCGTACTTTGCCTTATATGCCTTAGCGTCGCCTAAAACAGAAGTTACGGCAACATTATCGTACATAGCGTTACCGGTGATGTTTTGAATACCTGCCGTAAAGTAATCAGGCTTATTGTCACCGCCCCACTTTAATACGAAAGTGGCGGTTCTTTTGCCGTATAGTTCAGAAATCTCGGCATCGGTTAAACCGTAAACATCAAAGTGAGCTGTAACTGTTATTTGATTGTCGCTATCCCATTTAGACCAATCATAATCAAATGTAAGCTTCTTAATGGCGGTTTCCGAACCGTTGTTTGTTGCGGACATATACCAATAATCTTGGTTTCTGTTGCCGGATGACGAATCAACATATAAACCGCTTGTTGTTGCCTTGTCACCTGTTGCCTTGTATTTTAAGCCAAGACCGTTAGTGCCATAACGTGTAACTTCAATATAGAAGGTGTTTACACCGTCGGTTAATGGCATAACTCTTGTAGCTTGTGTGTTACCGGATGTCCTTGCGTCAGAATTAACATCTAATTGCAATTTAACTAACGAGTCATTTTTCGGTAAAACATTTTCACTTAATGTAAACAAACCGGTTGCATTTTTAGCAACAACACCGGTTTTGCCGGTATCATACTCGCCAAGGTTAACAACAGCACCGCCGTTCCAGAAAGCGGAGGTGTAATTTGCGTTTTCAAAATCATCTGTTGTGCCGAGTGACGGACCGTAAGCGGCAGAATCCTGTGCAAAAGTATTGTTGGAAACAAATCTTACATTATCAATTACGCTTGTTTCGGATAAATGCTTTAAGGCAAATCCAAAGCTTGACGGTTTGCTGTTACCCGTATATTCGCAGGACATTGAGAACGAGGTACCTTTGCCGGTATCGTATCCGCCAAAACCGCAGGTAACTGTTACGATATTATCGCTTTCCCAACGGGTCCAATCATAATAGAAGTTAGCATTAAGAAGCGCGTTTGAACCTAAGTGGTTGTATGAAGCCCAAAAATATGAGCCCATATCCTTATAGGTATTATCCAAAGCGGTTGTAGTAATTGTAAAGTTTGTGTTTGCATCAGGTACCACAATGCTGTTATTTGTTGAATTGCTATATAGCTGGAGAACAACACGAGCAGAAGCGTCGCCACCTGATAAGAAATCAATTTCCAAACCCTGTGTAGAACTTGCGTTAGCAGTTTGACTGTTATAACAATCAAACGAAACTGCGCTCGGTAAACAATTATCACCAAGCTTTTCGGAGTTTAATGAAATTGTCTGATTAGCAGTTGTGAGTTGCAGTTTGTGGTTTGCACCATCTTCTACAATATCACCTGCATTAAGACCATCCCAATTTGCAAGGGATGCTGTGGCATCTTCAAAGTCATCGCTTCTGAAAAGTGCTGTTTCAGCCGAAACAACAGTCGGTACAAAAACGACTGACAAAACAAATGCCAATGCGAGTGCCATGCTTAAAACCTTTTTAAGCATTTTTGAGTTGCCTAAACATAAACATTTCTCCTTTTTTTGTAAAAAGTTACACAATTTTGTTACGGTTGCCTATAACATTTGTATATTTATACACACGTATTATAACACATTCCGCCAAATAAGTCCATTGCAAATATGCGCAGAAAACTTTGCAAATATGCGCATTTTGATTTTAAAAACAGGGTTTGATTTTTATTGTTTTTTTTGATATAATCAGTAATATCAAACGAAAGGTGTTTAAAATGCAACAAAACAAGTTCTTAAAAGGTATGAAAAACGCCTTGCCTATCGGGCTCGGATACTTATTCGTAAGCTTTAGCATCGGTATTGCATGCAACAACGCCGGTCTTAACATTTTTCAAAGCTTTTTGATTAGTCTTTTAAATAATGCTTCAGCCGGTGAATATGCAGGGCTAACCGTTATTGCTGCCGACGCAGGCATTGCGGAAATGATAATAATAATGCTTGTCGTAAACGCCCGATATATGCTTATGAGTACGGCATTAAGTCAGCGTTTAAGAGAAGATATGCCTATTTGGCAACGCTTAATTATCGGATTTGACATAACCGACGAAATGTTTGGCTTTGCGTATTCGGGTGACAGTTACTTAAGCTTCCTGTATTTTTTAGGCGGTATGCTTGTTACTATCCCCGCTTGGTTTGGCGGAACAATAATCGGAGCGGTACTTGGCAACCTTATGTCGGCACGCCTTGTAAGCGGTTTTTCGGTTATGCTTTTCGGCATGTTTATTGCAATAATTATTCCTGCCGGTAAAAAAGATAAAGTTGTTTTATTTACTGTTTTAATCGGCTTTGCTTTAAGTTATGCTTTTAAAGTTTTGCCGGTATTAAAAGGTCTTTCAAGCGGAACGGCTACTATTATTTTAACCGTTGCCATTTCGGCTGTTGCCGCTATTCTTTTCCCGAAGGACGGTGCAAATGAATGAATACATATATTTATATATTGATTATGGCTGTTGTAACTTATTTAATAAGAACTTTGCCGTTAACCTTAATCCGAAAACCTATTAACAATAAATTTATTAAATCCTTTTTATATTATGTGCCATTCGTTACGCTGGCAGTTATGACTTTCCCCGCTATTGTTGAAGCTACCTCTTCACCTATTGCGGGCGCCATTGCCCTTATTGTCGGCATTGCTTGTGCTTGGTTTGGGTTAGGACTTTTCCCCGTTTCCCTTGCTTGCTGCGGTACTGTGCTTTTATTGGAATTGTTTATTTAAGAAGGTATTTTTATGGATGTAAAAAACAACAGTCTTTTTTACGGACTCAGCGATATAGAATTTGAAAAAAGCCTTAATCTTTTTAATGCAAAAAGTGTTTTTTATGATAAAGGCGATATGATTAAATCAAGCGGTGAAGTGCTTAAATATTTCGGTGTTGTAAAAAGCGGAAGCGTAAATGTTTGTATTGATGATATAGACGGCAACCGCACTATTATGTCAACCGTTGAAAGCAGTAATTCATTTGGCGAAGCACTTTGTATTATGGAAGACCGTTCCCCCGTTTACATTTACGCTAACGAAAAAAGTGAAGTGCTGTGGTTAGATGCAAAAAAATTATATACAGAGCCGTTTGATACAACAAAACTCAACTTGCAAAAAAAGTTTACTCTTTTGCTTGCAAAAAGAACATTAGAAAAAAACAATAGAATTCAGATACTTTCAAAATTAAGTATTCGCGAAAAGATAATTGCCTATTTAAGTGCTTTAAGCAAGGTGCAGAATTCAAAGACCGTTACCGTACCGATAAATCGCGAAGACATGGCAATTTATATCGGGGCCAACAGAACCGCCTTATCACGCGAGTTGGCTAAAATGAAAGACGAAAAAATTATTGATTATTACAAAAACACATTTAGGTTAAGATAAAAACTTGTGTTGCAAAAGCAACGCAAGTTTTTGCTTTTATTAGGTATAATACTACAAGAAAGAAGGTACATTTATGAAAAAGTTTATTGCGTTAATTTTATCCGTTACTCTTATTGTTGCTACCTTTGTAAGTTGTGGCGACAAAAAAGTTAATGAAGAAACGCCAAAAGCTCAAACTACAATCAGAATCGGTGGTTTAAAGGGTCCTACAAGCATTGGTATGGTCAAGATGTTAGATGATGCCGAAAACAGTAAAACTGCCAATAAATATGATTTTACACTTGCGGGGGCTGCCGACGAACTAACGCCGAAATTCATTAACAACCAGCTTGATATTGTTGCTTTGCCGATAAACTTAGCGTCGGTACTATATAACAAAACAAATAACGCACAGTTGCTTGCCATAAACACACTCGGTATTATTTATATTGTTGAAAAAGGTGGGAATACCGTAAACAGTATATCTGACCTTAAAGGCAAGACAATTTATGCAACCGGTAAAAATTCTACCCCCGAATATGCACTTAATTATCTTTTAGAAAAAAGTGGCATTAAATTAAACGAGGTTAATGTGATTTGGAAAAGCGAGCCAACCGAAGTTGTAGCAAACATGAAGCAAGACAGTAACGCTATTGCAATGATGCCACAACCTTATGTAACGGTTGCAAGCAAACAATTAGAAAACCTGCGCATTGCCGTTAATATGACAAAAGAGTGGGAAAAGTTAGACAAAGACAGCGCTTTTTTAACCGCCGGTGTTATTGTCAGAAAAGATTTTGTCAAAAAAAACAAAGAAGCAGTATTAAAATTTCTGAAAGAATATTCGGATTCTGTAAAATATGTTAACAAAAATGTAGATTCCGCTTCGACACTTGTTGAAAAGTATGATATAATAAATGCAAACATTGCAAAAGAAGCCATTCCCAAATGCAATATCGTTTGCATTGACGGCGCCGAAATGCAAAAAATGACCGCCGGTTATTTAAAGGTTTTATATAATCAAAACCCATCAAGCATAGGCGGTAAAATACCGGAAAAGGATTTTTACTTTATAAATGAAAAATAAAAAGACGTTTTTTAAAACATTATCGGTTGTTTTAGCAATACTGCTTTGGCAAGTTCTTGCTTTGACAGTTAACAGTGAAATTTTGGTACCCTCCCCTTTTAGAGTGATTAAAAGGCTTTTTAGCCTTTTATTTGAAAAAGATTTTTTATCAACAGTTATATTTTCTTGGTCGCACATAACATTGGGATTTTTATTTGCATTTTTGCTTGGCATTTTTTTGGCTGTTCTTTGCAGCAAAGTGAAAATGTTTGAATATTTGCTTTGGCCTTATGTTGTAACGATAAAGTCGGTACCCGTCGCTTCCTTTATTATCATTTGCCTTATATGGCTTAGCTTTAACCAATTAACCGTCTTTATCGCATTTTTAATAGCCTTTCCCGTAATTTATACAAATGTATTAAGCGGCATTAAAAATTCTGATAAAGATTTAAAAGAAGTTGCTAAGTTATACCGTGTGCCTTGGTCCAAAAAGCTTATATACATTTATTTGCCGAGCATTAAACCGTTTTTAATTTCATCAACCGGTCTTTCGGTCGGAATGGCTTGGAAAGCAGGCGTTGCGGCAGAAGTTATCGGCGTAGTAACCGGCTCTATCGGCGGTAAAATGTATAATGCAAAATTGCTTTTGGAAAATGTTGATTTGCTCGCTTGGACAGTTCTTATTATTTTACTGAGCGCTTTAACCGAAAAACTATTTGTTTTTGCTTTAAAGCTTTTCTTTAAAAAGGTGGAAAAGATATGAACAGCATTAAAATAACAAACCTTAACAAAAGTTATGGTGAAAAATCCGTGCTTATCAATTTTTCTGCCGAGTTTCAAATTAACGCAGTTACCTGCGTTATGGGTAATTCCGGTGTTGGTAAAACTACCCTATTGAGAATTATTGCAGGACTCGAAGAAATTGACAGCGGTAAAATTGAAAATTTACCTGATACTATTTCTTATGTTTTTCAGGAAAACCGTTTATGTGAAGATTTTTCGGTTATCAGCAATATTAGATTTATTGTAGGAAACAGTTTGACCGACAAAGAAATTGAATCTCACCTTAAAGAGGTCGGACTTTTTGAAGTTAAGGATAAGCCTGTGAAATTATTAAGCGGTGGCATGAAAAGGCGCGTGGCTATTGTCAGAGCAATTTGCTTCAAAAGTGAATTATTACTGCTGGATGAACCGTTTAAAGAATTAGATATTGAACTTAAAAAATCTTTAATGGAATATGTTAAAAATCACACAAAAGCCAAAACGGTCATTTTGGTTACACACGACCAAAGCGAAGCTGATTTTTTTGCCGGAAATTTGTTAAAAATTTAACCTTAAAAAATGCAAAAAAGCCCTTTACAAAGGGCTTTTTCTATGATATAATAACGCATAACTGATACCATTTTTCAGTGATATTTTAATAAAGGGGTATTTTTATGCAACAAAGAGAAAAGTTTGCATCGCGTTTAGGTTTTATTCTTATCTCTGCGGGATGCGCAATTGGTTGCGGAAATGTTTGGAAGTTTCCGTGGATGACCGGTCAATACGGTGGTGGCGGATTTGTTCTTATTTATCTGCTTTGCTTAATCGTTTTGGGCCTTCCGTGTATGATTATGGAATTTGCACTTGGCCGTGCCAGTCAAAAAAGTCCGGTTAATATGTACAAAAAGCTTGAAAAGCCAGGTCAAAAATGGCATCTTCACGGATATGTTGCTTTGTTTGCTAACTTCTGCTTAATGGCTTTCTATACCGTTGTTACCGGTTGGATGGTTTATTACTTCTATAAGTTTGCTGCAGGTCAAAGCGCAGGTCTTTCATTCGTAGGAATGATCAGCGATTGGAAAATTAATCTTTTCTTTATGCTCATTACTGTTGTTATTGGCTTTGCTGTGCTTTGTTTTAAACTTCAAAGCGGTCTTGAAAAAGTTACTAAGGTAATGATGCTTGCTTTGTTGGTTCTTCTGTTAGCCCTTGCCGTTCGTGGCTTTACACTTGGCAAAGCTGCCGAAGGCTTAAAGTTCTACTTAGTACCAAGCATGGCAAAAATGAAAGAAAACGGTTTCTTAAATGTTGTTGTCGGTGCTATGAACCAAGCATTCTTCACGCTTTCAATCGGTATCGGCTCTATGGCTATCTTTGGCAGTTATATCGGTAAAGAACGCTCATTAATGGGTGAATCAATTACTATTATTGCGCTTGATACATTCGTTGCTATCGTTTCCGGTCTTATTATCTTCCCTGCTTGCTTTACCTATAACGGCGGTAATGTTAACGCAGGTCCCGGCCTCTTGTTTGACACAATGGCAACTGTATTTAATAAAATGAATAACGGACGCATTTGGGGTACCGTATTCTTCTTGTTCATGGTATTTGCAGCCTTTTCGACCGTTCTTTCAGTATTTGAAAACATTTTGGCTTGCACACGTGAAATCATTGATGAAGCAAGAGTTAAGAAAGCTTCAAAACAAGGTATATCCGAAGAAGATGTTAAGCCTATCGGCAGACCTGTAGTTTGCCTTATTTGCGGTGTAATCGTTGCTGCAATGTCTATTACAACTGCATTGGGCTTCAATAAATGGTCCGGATTCGTACCATTTGCCGAGGGTACATCCTTCTTGGATTTCTGGGATTTCATCGTAAGTACAAACATGTTACCGCTTGGCGCTTTGGTAATTTCCCTATTCTGCTGCCACAAGTTTGGTTGGAATTGGGATAACTTCGTTGCCGAAGCAAATGCAGGTAAAGGTCTTAAGGTTAAAAACTGGATGAAACCGTTATTCTGCTATATCGTTCCTGTTGTTGTTATAGCACTTTACATTTACGGTATGATAACATTTGCTTGGAAGTAATTTAAAAAGCAAAATTAAAGCGGATAGCTTTGGCTATCCGCTTTTTTATTTTATAAATTTATACATTTAACCATTCGTTTATTGTGTTAATGCCGACATAACAAGCCTTTAAAGAAAGACCGGCTGCTTTATAATATTCATCAAGCAAAAATGCATGATTTGTATCCTTTATCCAAACAAGGTCGCATTCACGCTTAAAGTGTTGCATTTCGTCATAGAAAGATTGCGAATTGCGTGGGTAAACGCAACTGTCACATGCGCCGTGAATAAGCAAGGTTTTACAGGTTGTTTCATCAATGTTTCTAATAGGAGAAAGAAAAGCGCAACGCTCATCCAAGCTCATATCTTTAATTCGTGGGTGATTTGATTTTCTCGGCAAGCGAACATACCAATTAGAATCGTTAAAATCGGTAATGGCATTTACCAAAATTGCCTTACTGAAGCTCGGTTCGCCTTTAAATCTGAAGGTTGCCAGCGCCGCAGCTAAATATCCGCCTGCACTTTCACCTAAAACAACCGAATCATCAAAGGTGAAACCGTATTCTTTGGAAATGGATTTTAAATACTCAACTGCTTCAAAGCAGTCATCATAAAGGTCAATAATTTGGTAATTTTCGGGCTGACCGCAGTCGCGCATCAATCGGTAGTCAATGCTGGCGACAAAAAAGCCTTTTTCAGCATAATAACGGGCAAGATATCCTAAATAGTCGCCTGCCCAAATTTCTTGGTCCTCGAAAATCTTATGTGACTGCCAACCGCCACCGTGCACCATAACAAAAAGCTTATATGTATTGCTTTTGTCATAGTTTTTCGGATAGTATAGTCCAAGACCGACCTTTTCTTCGCCTACTGTTTTGTAGATAATAACCTTATCTGCACTATGCCTTTTTTCACAGTCGGAAAGGTCGATATCTTCAACAACTAAATCTTTATACTCTACCATATTATCACCTTTTTATAATAAATTCTTTTTTAATTATATCTTCTGTTGCCGGCTCGTGTACCACAATTTCAGTTTTGTTTGTAGTAAGCAAGTAATCACGCAAATCAAAAGTATCTTCAATACTGTCGGATAAAATCATACCGCCTTTCGGTCGGTAATCATCAGCATGATAATCGCAACCGCAAGTAACAAGCACACCCGTTTTTCTATTCAATTCTTCTATATCCGCCAAATGAGAGGGGCCGTGATGAGCATGACAGTTAACTTCGTAACCGTCAACATATTCTATCGGCAAAGGTAAGATACCTGCTCTATACGGGTGGCCTTGCACTAAACAAACATTGTCTTCTTTACAAGCATTATACAACGCTTCAGCAGAATAATCAAATATATTCTTATGCTTATGCAAAAAAGAAAAATCCGCACCGTATAAAAGCATATGAACGCGCCTGTCAAATTCCATAGTGATTTCGATGCCGTAAATCACTTTAAAGTTCTTTTCTTTACCATAGTTTTTCGCTTGGATAAACTCATTATTGTATTTATCCACAAACTCATCATAGTCAAATCCGTCAATATAATGAGTTTCAAAATGGTTGCAAAGTACCATACCGTCAAAGCCGTAACTCAGGTTATCTTCAATAATGCCTTTATAGTCTTTTTTACAACAACGGCTGATACCGGATGTGTGTGCATGTAGGTCAACAAACATAAAACACCTTCTAAAAAATGCTAAACTGATTATAACATATAGAGTATGTCATTTCAACAAAAAATCCGCTTTTGAATTAACAAAAACGGATTTTAATTTATTATGCTTTTTTACCGCCGATATATACATCCTTTACGGTAATATCATCATCAAATACAACAAGGTCAGCCACCTTGCCCTTTTCAATATTACCGTATTTTTCTTGCACGCCTAAAACTTTTGCAGGATTATAGGTTATCATTTTAACTATTTCATAAAGCGGTAAATCTGTATTTTTATAAAGAGTGCGAACACATCTGTCGGTTGTGCAAACACTGCCGGCAAAGCAAGACATATCGGGCATAAAGGCAACATCATCCTTAATAATTACTTTTCGTCCGTTTTCCAAACTGCCCAATACGGTTTCGGTGCCGTTCAGCATACCTGCACCGCGCATAGCATCGGTAATAAGGCAGACATTATCTGTCCCCTTTACCTTTATTATTAAGTTAATTAACTCTATCGGCAAATGGCAACCATCAGCAATAATTTCAACCGTTAGATTATCGAGCAAAAACGCACTTTCCAAAACGCCTAATTTCCTATAAGCGTTCTTTCTGTGCACCATAGACATTGCACTGTAAAGATGTGTGACATTTTTAAAACCGTTTTTGGTAGCTTTTTCTACATCTTCAAATTCGGCATCGCTATGGCCGACCGACGCTAAAATACCGCGACTTTCGAGTTCTCTGCCTAATTCCATTGCACCGTCAAGCTCAGGCGCTACTGTCATACGCTTTATTGAATCCGTACTGTCTAAAAGTTTTAAATATTCTTCTCTTTTAGGAATTTTTAAATAGTCGGGGTCAATAGCACCGGCTTGATTAGGTGAAATGTAAGGGCCTTCCAAGTGGAGACCTAAAAAGTTAGGCAAAATTTCGTCACTCGTAAAGCTATCATAAACGTTAATGCATTTATCAAGCTCTGCCGTACTGCAAGCAACAACCGTAGGCATAATAGCGGTTGTGCCGTGTTTTAAATGCTCTTTGGAAGCACCGATAATAGCTTCTTTGGAAGCGTCGTTAAAATCATATCCGCCGCCGCCATGAACATGAATATCCATAAAACCGGCTGATATATAGTTACCGTTAAGGTCAATTACTTTGTCAGCATTCTTAGGTGCTTTTTTTGCAATATCGGTTATGATACCGTCTTCACAAACCAAATAGTGATTTTCTAAAATGCTGTCCTTTAAAACTATTTTACCGCCGTAAAATACTGTTTTCATAAGCTAACCTCGTAACTAATAAAAGCTTTTTTGCCCTTTGCTTTTGCAACAATAACGGGAGAATATGTAAACTCGCCCTTTTCGTTAACGGCAGGTTTATAATCGACCGCAGTAGTATCATTACCCGAAAGGGTGATTGTAATATCATTTTCAGTACCCATATCATGTACAAAAATAACATTATCTTCCTGCGTTAAATCTAATGCCGCAAGGTGAATTCTGCTTTCAGCGATCATTTCTTCCGCCATTTCAAGCTCATCGGTAATAGTAACCTTTTCGTTATTTATGTTGATAGTTCTGATACGGGTAAATTCAACATCTTCACGCTTACCGCTGATTTTGAACTTGACAAAATCGTTATCAAAACCTAAAATTTCAATTTCGTCGGTTGCGCGCAGGTTTCTATCCTTCGGCTCATCTTTATAAAGACAAACTGTGTTGTGCGCGAATTCGCCGAGCAAATATTTATGAAGACCGTGGTTATCATAACAAGGACAACCCGAGTCAGCAATGACCGGTTTGCCGTGGCAATAAAGAACGAAATTAGGTCTTCCCGCGTGTTGATGCACCTGCGAAAGCTTCATACCGTCAAAATAAAGGTCAAAGTTTTCGTTTCTCAAAACACCGCATTTGCTCGCTGTAAACACCTTAGAGGTTTTAGGTTCAAGATTAAAATCAATAAGCTTTTTAGCTATTTCAATATCCTTTAAAGTATCAAAAGAATACGCATCGTTAAATATCAAAGTGCGTCCGTTTGGAGTTGACATTTGATAAATCCAGTTGTATTGCTTTTCAATACTCTCTTTAAGGCCTTTAATATTTTCGTGCCCGTTCTTTTCGAGCAACAAATAGCATTCGATATAGTATCTTACGATAAAGTGGCTGTAACTTATGCAAGTTTCATTGCTGCCACCGTCAACGTCGATAGCGCCGGCAAGTTGAATTTCTATTAACTTTTTGCCGACCGATAAAAACTCATCACTATCGGGCATTTCAGGGAAAAGGCAACCCATATAAATAAGGGCAGTACCCATTTGCAAAACGTGGTTATGCAGGCTTTGCATTTTAGAATACTTTTTGCCTTCTAATAAAAGTTGCGTTGAATGGAGTTTTAAGAAATCGTAAATTTCTTGCCATTTATCCTTAGTAATACTCTTGCTTTCACTTAACATTTCTATGCTATGGATAATAGCCAGTAAACGCCAAGTAACCTGCATATCGCGCCAAACAAGACTACTGATATAACCTTCGCTGCCGGCAACGGTTTGGGATATGTTTTTATCGCTGCTCCAAACCGATTTTTCGGTAGCGTTGTCATCCTCTTTCATTTCGATATACGGATGTGCTTTACGCCATTCATCAAAATAGTAAAGCCACTTTTGCGCGTACTTTTCATCCTTAGTTTTAAGGAATTTATTTGCAAGAGGAATAATAAAGTAAAGTCTGTTTATCCACACAAACCATTCGAGTGGGGCGCAAACATTGGATTTCTGATAAAGTTTATACGGTAAATCCCAGTCAAACTTGCCGTCAATAGTCCAACGGTCCAAAAGTTTACCGTTCATAGCATATTCGGCTATTGTGTCCCCATTCCAACCGCTGCCGAAAATTTCGGTAGCAATAAAATGTGCACCGCCGTCCATAATATACAACGGAAAAATCGGATACTCTTTTAAAAGCTCGCTGTCATATGGGAATTTACATTCTTTAGCATTTTCGTAATACGGTTTAATAAAATTATCCATTATAAATCCTACTTTGTCATATTGTGATTTTTGCGATAAGAAGCGCAACGGCGAATTACCGCTTGCATTTGTGTACGGCGGATACCGCTCGGGCACATACCGCCGAAATACTCATAGCCGTTACTGATACAAGTAAAGTAGCTTGAAAGCTTTTTATAAACTTCTACAATTTTAGACCAGATATCTGCGGTTTCTTTGCCTTGATATAAAGCGTCATAATACTCTACCGTATAGGTTAAGAGCTTCATTGAATCGGTACCGTAGGTCAAAAGTCTTAAATCTTCGCCTAAAATAAATTCTTCCTTACTTGTTTTATTATAAATGCCAAGTTCAGAGGGATTTTGTGCTAACGGAATTTCGGCAACATCTTCAAGGCAGTCAAAATACTTTTCCATTAGTTTTTCAATAGTTGCCTTAGATTTTTCCATTAGTTCAACAGTCAATCTACCCTGCTTAATAATTTCGGCATGAGTGTCAAAATGGTTTTTATAATGATTTTCAAAAATAAGCGGACGGGTTGGTACACCGCCGTTCCAAACTTGGAATTGTGAAAGCACGCTTTCGGGCGACCATGAACGCCAAAACTGAATATCAACTAACGCAGTTTGTAAATCTTCATAAACCTTGCGCATTTCTTTGGCATTTTCGGTGTAACGCTTCTCAAAATAATCGTTAATTACTTCTTCACTATCTAAAGCAGGGTCATAACTTAATCTTGAATAGATATGTTGTGTAATACACTTTTGACCCCAGTCAGATACAGGAACATGCATATAGGTAATACCCCTAATACCCATTTCGCAGTATTTCTTAATATCATAGCACATTGTATCCATCAAAACTGCCGGAATTTCCTCAAACTTAGAGCAGTCGTAATATTCACCCATAACAACCGGCATAGCAGGTTTTTTATCAAGCCAACCCTTAACGCAGGAATACATATAAGCATTTTCTTGGCAAGACGGGTCATCAAATTTATGCTGATAACATCTTGTAATCGGGTAAAATACCATTAGGTCGCCCGCATCAATAATATTTTGCGGAATATCGTTTTCGGGCGGTTCAAGGGTACAAGTACCACCGTAGGAACAAGTAACTAAGGTTACTTTTCTGCCTAAGTTGGCTTCATCAATCTTCTTTCTTAAAATAGATAAGAAGTGCAAGGTTCTGTCACTGCTATTACCTATTTTCTTACAAGCATCGCAACAGCAGGTGTCACCCCAAGTATCAAAGCCCCAAATATCAAGTCTTTCGGCATAACGCCATTCGCCGACATTTAGTTTTTTAATGATTTCTTCGCTTATGTATTCGCAACACTCATCGTTACTAACACAGAACTGTGTTTTAAGAGCGTTTTCTTTTGTAATTTCGGCGCCGTCTTCACGCTTGCCGTACCAATCACGCTTGCTTTCCCAAACGGTCTTGCCGTCAGGTAAAATTGCACTTGGCATCAGCATCCAATGGAAGAAGTGACCGCCCGATTTAAAAATAATACCAACTTTGTTTTGGAAAGCTTCGCACCCTTCTTGCGGACGCGCAACATTAAGGTTGTTTCTGGACATCCAACGATACATGGAGTTACCGGGTAAATAGCCCTCAAAGTCAAAACCGCGTCCTAAATCCATTTTGGCCTTAAAATGCATCTCTTTTGTCGGCAAAACAAAATTGTCTGTCTTTGGCGGAACATAGTCACCTTCAATTTGCGGTGTAAACCAACGAATACCCTGCATTCTTAAAAGTTCATAAGAACCGAAAAGAACGCCGACACGGGTTTTACCGATGATTTCAAGACCGTTTGAAACCGGCTTTAAAGTATATTCGTCTTCTTTGCCTTCTTCTGTTTCGGCAATAAGGAAAATATTATAAAAATCATTCTTCGCTACTGAAGAATAAGTTATTTCGGCATCATTTAAAACTCTGCTTAAATAAGCCTTTAATTCTGTGGCAGCATAAGAAACGGTGCAACGTGTGGCTTTATAGTGGTCATGCGCCCAATCAATAAAGTCTTCTTCGTTAGACCAGTTGTTATACTCTTCTTCAATGCCCTTGTAATTTACAACAATGTTAATCTTTTTCATAATAATTCCCCTTATTTTATAAATTGCCGGCTGAATCTAAATCAAGATAAAGCACAGCATTATTATGTTTTCGTAAAATTGATGCCGGACATTTTTCCGAAATTTCACCGTTAATCATATTGAAAACAGCGTTTGCTTTTGTCTTGGCGGGAACAACGCAGAATAAATAATCTGCATTGAATAAGGTCGGTACCGTAAGAGTTAGCGCGTGTGTAGGTACGTCGTTAATTGTCTTAAAACAACCGTCATTTACTTGCTGATTACGGCAAATTTCATCAAGCATTACGGGCTTAATAACTTCTTTGTCGTTAAAGTCGGCAACCGGTGGGTCGTTAAAAGCAATGTGGCCGTTTTCACCAACACCCATTAAAACAATGTCAACCGGTGCGGTAGTTAATTTCTTTGCATATTCTTCGCAAGCTTCTTTCGGATTTATTTGACCGTTTATGTAAGTAACACTTTTAAAAGGCAACTTTGAAAAAATAGCATTATTTAAAAAGTTGCCAAAGCCTTGCGGTGCGTCAGACGGAAGTCCGACATATTCATCCATATGGAAAGCATCAACGCGGTCCCAAGCAATGCTTTTGTCATTAACAAGCGTTTCTAAAACTTCGTTTTGTGACGGTGCCGCCGCAAATATCATTCTGACTGTTTCTTTTTTTGCAAGCAGGTCCTTTAATTTTGCAGCGACATCCTTAGCTGCCGCTTCACCCATAAGTTTACGGGTGTCGTAAATATTAACCTTTAAATTGTCTTTTTCAAATGATTTCATATTGGCTTTATGGCCTCCCCATAATAATATAAATATATTATACTACTAAAATAAAAAAATTGCTATTAAAAATATGAGCATAAAACATTGCAAATATGCGCATTTTAAAAAACCGGCATGAATTCTGCCGGTTTTCTTTTTATTCTATTTCGTTTTCTTTGTAAAGTTCATTAAGCCAAACGGCCGCATAACTTGCAAACCCATGGCAACAACTAGCTTCGCTTAAAAGGTTTTCCCAAAGCGTTCCCGTTGTATCCGCCATTATAGTAAACATTTTAAGCATATCATCTTTAACTTGGCCATATTGTTTGTACTTTAGCAATATATCCATTCGCATATAGTTACCGATAAACACATTTGCTGGTTGAATATTATTATATTCGCCATTTGGATTTTTATTGGGACCTAAATTTTCTATTAAATCATTTAACAGATGGCTAAAATTATTGTCATTTGCAACATCAAAGAAGAAAGCATAATACTGACATGCTTCGGTCATATTATTAGTTCTAACCAGACTTTTTCCTTTCCTAATGGCGTTATCGGTAAAGTATTTTCCGTTATAGGAAAAATCTATAATTTTTTGTTTTAATTTTCTCGATTTTTCTATTAGTTCTTGGCAAGAGTAAAGCTCGCCCATAGCTAATAATGCCTTACTATAAAGCATATTTGTCGGGAAATTCACACCTTTAATATATTTATCTGAATTAGCTGCCGACCATTCTATAAAGTTCCACCCGGGCAGGTTTTCTAATAGACCAAATTCATTTTCGAAATTTTTAAAATACTCTAAAGTTTCAAAAAATCTTGCTTTATACTTGTTTACTAATTCTCCGTCGTTTGTACGGGCATAATAGTCCTCTACTTCAACAATAAGCCATAAGCACCATTGCGGAATATACTCAGTGTTCATTATATCAGCAGGATAGCACATCGGGAAAAGGCCTTTTGGAATATCTTTATAATCTTTTTCCATTAAAAAGTTTTCTAAAAAAGCCTTTTCAATTTTGTTTTCGCCTGTCAGCAAATTTTCAGTCCTACCGGTAAAAAGCGCATCACAACAATATCCACCACGTTCTCTACCGGGACAATCAGTCAATAAGTCAACCGCGTTTTGCAAAAACGACTCTTCAGCTGCGGCCGCTATTTTTTCAAATCTTTCATCTTTATAATGATTTCGCTTTATCGGTTTATGCTTGTATTCGTACATACCGACACTAAAAACCCTAACTTCGCCTTTTGTAGAAAGTAATTGCAAGTATTTTAAAACATATACTTCGGAAGTTATAAGGGTGTATTTACCCTTTTTTAGGTTAAACTTTACAATGTTATTACAAACCATTCTCGTAACATCAACATTACCGTCAGTTAGTATTTCATCAAAACAAAAATACAAAGTGCTGTCAGTTTTACTTTCGATTTCGGCGGTAATTAAACCTGTATTCTCGGTTAAAAATTCGTATGTATTATATTGGTTTTGCTTTAAAATATCTTTATGAATTTTGCCGCTTAAAAAATTGATTTTATACCAGTCAAGAAGCGGAATTTCTTCCAACTCTTCGGTTTTATATCCATCTAGAATATCAGGCACATTCATAAAAGAACGGTCTAAACAATATTTAGGCATCGATTTTTCTTTTAAAGATCCACCCAAAATCAAATTCGCATCTGCTTTTTTGAATTCAGTATAAGGGACATTTCGTTCAATAAAGTTGCCGCTTTCAACAACTTCAAGCTCTAAATCACCATTAGAACTATCGGTCAAAAAGTTATCAACATACATGTTATATGCTTCCGAAACAGGGCGTTGATAACAATATCTTGGCATTTTTCTGACATAAAAAGGGTTTAATCTAGCATTAAAATTTTTGCCGGTTGCGGCTATAACATTATTATCAGAAACAACCTCGGCTATTAAGAATGATGGTTGTTTCATAACATAAAAACTGTTAGCATAATAACCAACCGCTTCAACAACAACAGTGTTGTTACTATTGTTAAGGTAACCGGAAATTTCAATAACATCTACCCTAAAATTACCCCTACCTGCCCTTGCGGGACCATAAGAAACAAAATTACCGTTTATATAAAGCCGGTATGTACCTGATGTTGCAATGCTAATTTTTGCATCTTTGCAAAAAGGTATTATTGTTTAAAATTGAATAGCGATGTTTAATTCCCTGTTAAGGCCTATTCCCCATATTGGTCTAGCCGTATTAAACAAGAAAATACCCCCTTTTTTTGTTATAATTTTATCATACAATTTTATACAAGTCAACGGCAAAAGAATTAAAAAACACTTGATTTTTTGACCGTTTTGCTTTATAATAATCTGGCATATCATTTAAAAGGAGAATATAGAATGGAAACAAAAAAAGTTGGTTTTGCCAGTGGTATTGGCTTTATTTTAGCCGCCGCAGGCAGTGCAGTTGGCCTTGGAAACCTTTGGGGCTTTCCATACAAAACATCGGTAAATGGTGGCGCAGCCTTTGTGCTTGTCTATATTGCGTGCGTTGTCTTAATCGGCTTTGTTACTATGATGGCCGAAATGTACATCGGCAAGCGTGCACAGGCAAACCCAATTACCGCTTATAAAAAGGTTAACAAAAACCTTGGTTGGTTTGGTCTTGTTTCTATAATCATTCCGCTATTTATTACCTGCTATTATTCGGTATTAGGCGGTTGGACCGTAAAATACGCTGTTAATTCATTTGCAGGTAACGAAAAGCTTTTACAAACATTTTCTATTAACACTCCCGAAGTGATAATTTTCACTATTATCTTCCTTTTGGCAAGTGTTATAATCATTATGGCCGGCGTTCAAGAAGGTATTGAACGCATGTCGAAAGTCCTTATGCCCATACTTTTTATCATCGTTGTTGCTATTGCGGTTTATTCCTTAACACTTGGCAGCGGTGTTAAAGACGGACTTGAATTTTATTTAAAACCCGATTTTTCAAAAATCGGATTTAAACAGGTTTTAACTGCTATGGGGCAAGCCTTTTATTCCTTGTCTCTCGGTATGGGAATTATGATTACTTACGGCTCTTACACCGGTAAAGAAATCAACCTGACAAAATCTTGCTTAATGATTTGTATTTTTGATACATTAGTTGCATTGCTTGCCGGTCTTGCTATCTTCCCTGCCGTTGCACACTTTGACCCATCATTACTTGAAAGCAGCAAGGGCATTGTACTTATGTATGCTATCTTACCGCAAGTGTTCAGTTCTATGGGTTTTGTCGGTAAAATCGTTTCTTTTGCGTTCTTCCTTATGGTTACAATTGCTGCTGTTACTTCTGTTATTTCACTAATCGAAGTTTGCACGCAGTTTGTTATTCAAAAATTCAAAGCAAACCGCAAAATTGCAGCAGTTATCGTTGCAACAGCTTGTTTCTTAATATCTATTCCGATAGGCTATTCATTAGGCCATGTCGGTATTATGGAAGAGAAAAACAGTCTTGACATATTCGGCATGGACTGGTTAACATTTTTCGATACAGTTACGAATACCGTTCTTATGCCGGTTTGTGCTTTGATGGCCTGCATTGTTGTCGGTTGGATTATTAAGCCAAAAAAGGCATTTGAAGAAATTGAAGAAGGCGGTACAAAAATCGGAAAATTCTTGCGTGCCGTTTACCCGATTATGATTAAATTCATTACACCTGCTTTAATTCTTGTTATTGAAATTTTCGGTCTGATTGATGAAATTAAGTTGAAACACTATTCGACAGTTATTTTCGCTTATGCGTTAATCATTGTTTGCATTGCTGTTTACTTTATATTCTTTAAGAACAGTTACACCGGCACAAATGCTGATGAGCAACTTGAACCAGCCGAAAAGAAAGCAGAATAATCTTAAACAAAAGAAAAGAGCTTTGGGTTAACTCCCAAAGCTCTTTTTATACTATTTATCATTAAATATTGCCGTAAGCCATTTAAAATATCTGCCAAGCTTACACTTTGTTGCAATTATATAAGATATCAATGCGACCGCGATACCCGAAAAAACATCAAGAATAAAATGTTGCTTTACAAAGACCGTCGAAAAGAAAATCAGAATAGTAGTAATAAGTGTATAGACCTTAAACCATTTGGGGATTTCGGGGCGTTTTCTGATTCCCAAGTATGCCATAGTACTGTTAAGACAATGAAAACTCGGGAACAAATTATAAGCCATATCGCCACCGTCTAATGTGTACCAAAACCGCATTAACTTAGCGAATATTCCCGTGCGTGAAACATCGGTTAAGCCTTCCGCCACCCTATCCATATATGTCGGCATAAAGACAAGTATCAAGCCACCGATAAACAGAGCCAAAAAATAGGCCGCCATATAATTTAAAAAATGCTCTTTTTCGCATTTTGAAACCGCCATCGGTGCCATTGCCCAAAATATATAAGACCATATATAGGGAACAATAAAAATCGGAATTATCGGTATTAAATAATCCAAACTTATTTTAGGTAATATCGGTGTTATACCGACAAGACCGGCAATTTCGTTTGCAAGCAGATAAACCCCATGCTGAAAAGCCAGCATAAATATTCCGATAACAATTCCGTAAACTTTTATTTTGTTTTGTTTTTGTTGCATAACTGACACAAATCCTTTTTAAAACTAAAATTTATTATTGCATAAAACTTGCAAGTTTTATGCATCAAATCAAATGTGTGAAATTACATTTGAAGTAATGTTCGGCGCCCAACAAGCTTCACCCGAATATTGCGTTTCAATTATAGTTTCTTCAAGCTCGGGTATAGAAGATATTTCCCCGTCTAAATACTTTTTAATGCGTTCTTTGCAAGAATCTGCCCGCTTAAGCAATCCGCCAAAGCGCATATCTTGAACTTCAAAGCCAAACGGCTTATTTTCATACATCCACTGATTTTCGAATGCGTAATAAAAGGTTTCAAGCTTTTCTTTAAACCTTTGTATCTCGCCACACAATAATTTTAAGTTTTCTTTGTCTCCGCACTTATAAGCATTCCTGATTCTGACACCTAAATCACACTTGATTTTCAATGTTTCACATAAGCACTTTAAAGTATTAAAAATGTATTCGTATTTTCCACACTTATCTGTATCTAATTGCCGAGCCACACTGTCAAAATAAATATTATCGTCTTCGGTAATCATAAAGTCGCTGATGCCTAAAAAGAGATCATTAAACAGCATTCTTTTAGAAAACGCTTTTTCGTTGTTGCTAAAATTTATGCTCGCTTTATCAAGAAGCATAAAAACATCAAAATCAACGCCTACAATATCCTTAAATTTTGTTTTTATGCTATCCATATCGTAGTTGCCCCTATATGCTTCCGCCGCATACATAAGACTTGGCAAAACAGCAAATTTAGAGCATTCGGATCCATCATCACCCCAAGAAGTAATAAATACATCTTTAACATCTTGATCTTTACACGCTTTTAAGGCGCATTCGGTTCTGATAATACTATTTGAATTATCAGGTGCAAATCCTATCCAAGTCCAAGCGCCACCGGCAAAAATTACATTGTCGGTTAGCTCTTTATGACTTTTTAAAATTTTGTCGTAAGTCTCTTTTTCGTTATTATAATAATCCCAATAAACAAGGGAAAGATTTTCGGGTATTCTTTTTGAAATTTCCGCGTTCTTTTCGGGCGACATTTCGTTATAAAGTCCACCGTTAGCAAGACTGTAAAACATATCACTCCACATCATTGGTGAAAAATGATATTTTTTTGCAATTTCGCAAACTTTTTCAAGATGTGAGTAAATCACTTCAAACCGATCACGAAATCCGTGCTCCGCAAGATAATTTCCAAGACCGACCATACGCGCTTCATCCATGCCGATATGTATTTTCCTGCTTGTGAAACAACTCGAAATGCTTGAAAACATATTCTCAATAAGCTCGTATGTTCTTTCGCTTTCAATAAGCAAAATATCATCACAATCACGAGCGTTATTATAGTCCCACCACTTAAACAAGCAGTTTAAATGTGCCAAGGTTTGTATGCAAGGCACAAGCTCAATTCCGCTTTCTATACAACATCTGTCAATTTCTCTTATCTCATCTTTTGAATAGCGACCGCGCATATATCCGAAAAGAGGTTCGTTGTCAACTTCGTATGTGTCCTCGGTATAAAGCATAAGGGTATTGTACCCCATTTTGCCGAGAATTTTGATATAATCTTTAAGCACTTCAACTTTCATTACGGCATTGCGCGAGCAATCAAGCATTACACCGAGCATTGAGTTTTTCATAGCCTACCCCTCCCGCTTTTATTATCTTAGATGATTATATCACAATTACATTAAAAATAAAAGCAGAATCATATTTACTTTAATTTAACCTTATTGTATAATATTATTACTACTTTAAGGGGTGAGTTTAAATTGTTTACAACTAATAAAGATATATTGAAAGATTTAACTACCGAAAACCGCATTTGGCAAGGTATTCCGAGCATTGCAGTTACAAAGGGCGGCAGACAGTTTGTTGCATTTTATTCGGGCGGTATCAAAGAAGACATCGGCAATTATGTTGTGCTTTGTGTCGGTACCGACAATACCGAATTTTCTGAACCCATTGCGGCAGCAGTACCCGACGACAGTCACCGTTTGTTTGACTGCAGTCTTTGGATAGATCCTCTTGATAGACTTTGGATGTTTTGGGCGCGCTTTCCGGATGACGCAGTTTATGCTGTTGTTTGTGATAATCCCGATGCCGAAAAGTTAGTATTCAGCGAAGAATTCTATGTTGGTAAAGATGTTATGATGAACAAACCCATCGTTCTTTCAAGCGGTGAATGGATGTTGCCTATTGCTGTTTGGGCAAAAGATGTTACCGTTTTACCGCGTAAGAATATTAACGAAGAAGAAATCGGCTCTGGTGCTTATGTTTCGACAGACAACGGTAAAACTTTTGAAAAAAGGGGCAAAGCACTTATCCCTGACACTTCTTATGATGAGCATATGTTCCTAGAACTTAATGACGGCACCATTGAAGCCTTTGTTCGTACCAAAACCGGTCTTGGTATTTCTTTTTCAAAAGATAAGGGATATACTTGGTCAAAGGGTGAAGTAAGCGAAATAAAAGGGCCTTCAAGCCGTTTCCATATTTGCCGTTTACCGTCGGGAAGCGTGCTTATGATAAACCACCACGAATTTACATATAGAAATAATTTAACCGCATTTTTAAGCGAAGATGACGGCAAAACTTGGACCAAAACTTTGCTTTTAGATGAAAGGAACGAGGTTTCCTACCCCGATGTTTCATTGCATGACGGTTTTATTTACATTACCTATGACCGCGAGCGCGGTGCTTTAAAGAAGAGTCTAAACGAAGCTTATCAATGTGCCCGCGAAATTCTGACCGCAAAAATAAGCGAAGAAGATATTATTGCCGGAAAGTTGGTAACTAAAGGCAGTTATTTAAAACGCGTTATTTCAAAGCTCGGCGAATATAAAGGAAAAGACAAAAATCCATATAACGAATAATAAATTAAGCACCCCGATTTTGCATCGGGGTGCTTTTTTGAGGAGCGTTTGTTTAAAACTATTACTTAATTTGTTGTTCACCGCAACCTGTAAAATATCTAATAACACATACAGTCGAAGTAAGCATTAAGGTAAAGAAAACAGTTAATAAACCAACAAGAACCGCGCCTAATACGTCGGCGATGATGTTAGCCAACAGACAAATAACGCCCATAACGATAGTGCCGATAATACCGACAATCAAAGCGTCAAATGCCGAACTGCCGCGATATCTAAAACCCGCTATTGCAGCGGCCAAAAATGTTACAGCTAAATATACAATAGCAACACCAAGCGGTATCGCAAAATAAATTTGAGTCAATGTGATGCTTGCGGATATTTGTGATAAAGCAATCGCAACACCCATAAGAGCACTAACAATTATTGCAACGATTGTGCAATAGCTCTTTCTTTCACAACCTACACGTAACATTTTTTCACCTCCCGATACTATATTATGTAAAATAGTATCGGGATGTTAATATGTTATTAAGTCGGTATCGTTGTATCATATTTCCCCAAAAAGTCATCTTTGCTTCAACAAAAGAATTATGCTTTTGTTGAAGCAATACTGTTGATATAATCAACTATTATTTTTCCCAAAATGCTGTCACCGTTATCATCAAGTTTGTAAACATACTGACAATGCGTACCATTCATTACTTTCAGCTCCGGCTTATTATATTCAAAATGCTTCATTGTAGATATCATTAGCATTGTTTCCTGATACCTGTTTACCATATCATTGTCTGATACAATAATAAGCATCGGTGCATATTCTTTTTCGGTTCCGATATGGTAAATAGGAGCTGATTCATCAATGATAACCCGTCTTGTATCAAGCCCTTGTTCTCTCAAAACATTATAATGAGCTGTCGGCTGTCCCGCATCATGAATAAATCCGCTCAAATCCGTGGGTTTTATTCCGTACGGTGCAAGATATTTTTTATCAAAACAAAGCATCATGGAAAGGTAAGCTCCGGCTGAGCTTCCCCCTACAAAGATATTTTCACATTTGCCGTATTGTGAAATATTTTTCTTTGTCCACGCAACGGCCGCTGCGGCATCAAGTATAAATTGAGGATAAACCGCTCTGGGATACATCCTATAATTTGCCGATATAAAAGCAATTCCCTTTTTTGTCAAGTATTCTGCTATTATACTGTCACTGCTTTTATCCCCTGATTCCAAACCGCCACCATGAAAATATAAAAATACGGAAAATCCTTTCGTTTTAGGCAGGTATAGGTCAAGCAAACAATCCTGAAACTCGGAATAAGGTATATTTTCTATTTTTCTCATAATATATCACCTTTTTTATATTGAAGATAAACTGCCATGCAGATAACATTGTTTTGCTTTAGTATCTCGATAACATAAAACAGTCATCTCTCTTTACATACATCAATCCAAGCTTCGTAATATGACATTTTTTCTAATATCGGTATTGTGACTTCGACAGTATTATGTTCATCGCCGCCACCGGTATAAACAACATCAAACCTTTTTAAAGAATTGTCAAGATAGACCCTAACCCCGTCTTTACAAGCAAACGGGCATATACCGCCGGGAAGATGTCCGGTCATTTCTTCAACCTCATCAAACGGTATCATTTTTGCTTTTGTACCGAAAACAGATTTATACTTTACATTATCTATTTTAACATCGCCGCTTGAAACAATAAGAATAGGGGCGCCATCTACAATAAATGACATTGTTTTTGCAATCTGCGCCGGCTTACAACCAATCATTTTTGCGGCATTTTCAACAGTATCGGAAACAACCGCACTATAACGAACACATTCCCCTATGCTTTCTTTTTCAAACAACTGCTTTACACTATCTACGGACATTACTATTTCTCCCTTCAACATTATATTAACATAAAAGCTGCAAGCCCGCAATACTTATTAACTATTACTCTCAAAAAATCGACACTGTGGTTTTTAGTGAAGAGTGAATAATGAATAATGAATAATACAAAGAAAAAATCCTACCACTTGCGTGATAGGATTTTCGCTTTGGAGGCACCACCCAGAATCGAACTGGGGGTAAGGGCTTTGCAGGCCCCTGCCTTACCGCTTGGCCATGGTGCCGTATTTGGTTTTAAAAAAATGGGACGCATAAATAAACCTTTATGCGTCCGTTGGAGCGGATTACGAGGCTCGAACTCGCTACCTCCACCTTGGCAAGGTGGCGCTCTACCAGATGAGCTAAATCCGCATTTCCATGGTGCCTCCGGTCGGAATCGAACCAACGACACGGGGATTTTCAGTCCCCTGCTCTACCGACTGAGCTACAGAGGCAAATGGCGACCTGGATGGGGTTCGAACCCACGACCTCTAGCGTGACAGGCTAGCGTTCTAAACCAGCTGAACTACCAGGCCATATGCCGCGTGAATCACTCTTGGGTGGCTCACAAGTCAATATTCTATCACATTCCCTCGGATTTGTCAACCCCTTTTTTGAAAAAACTTTTTTCTTACGGGACAGGACTTTTTCCGGGGAAAGGGCGTTGACAATCGGCGGCCGTTTTGCTATCAAGTCGGAGGCCAAGCGGTCTTAGGAAGACAATACAGCTTTGCAACTCCTTGGCACACAGAACGACATGGCTACGATCCGACTTCCCTCGGATTTGTCATCCCCTTTTTTGAAAAAACTTTTTCCTTACGGGACAGGACTTTTTCCGGGGAAAGGGCGTTGACAATCGGCGGCCGTTTTGCTATC
>JAZUID010000015.1:0-5130 GCA_045642065.1 Acutalibacteraceae bacterium | reverse complement strand
TTTTTATTTTACTATTCATATTATCACCATATAACTTAAAAAACACCCTATACATAAGTACAGGGTGTAAAATTTTAATAATTTCTTTCATCCGGACTTTAACCGTCGGTTTCGGAATTTCACCGAATCAGCCAAAAGGCTCGTGGACTCTACCACCGGTGAGGAATTGCACCTCGCCCTGAATTATTAACTTAATATATTATATTAAATAAATTATAAATTGTCAATATAATCACAAGCGGCAAGTGCGGAAACAGCACCGTCAGCGGCAGCAGTAGTTACTTGTCTTATTCTTTTAGTTCGGCAGTCACCGGCAACAAATATTCCACCTTTGTCTGTTAAACAGTTTTCTTCGGAAACAACATAACCGAATTTATCTAACGAAACGACATCTTTTACCATATCGTTTTGCGGAACAAGACCGATAGCAATAAACACGCCGTCACACTTGATTTGTGATTTATTATCAGATGTATCTTTAATAATAATGCCTTCAACTTCACTGTCGCCTACAAATGAGTCCACGACACTATTTAAGATAATTTCGACATTATCTTTTGACATTAACTGTTCTGCAAGTTTACTTTCACCTGTTAAGCGTTCAAGATTTTGCACAACATAAACCTTTTTTGCAAGGTCGGATAACAATAAGGCTTCTTGCATAGCGGAGTTTCCGCCGCCAATTACCGCAACATCTTTGCCTTTATAAAAAGCACCGTCACAAACAGCACAAAAAGATATGCCGTTTCCTATAAGCTTTTCTTCGTTTTCTACACCTAACAAACGATGCTTTGCGCCGGTAGCGATTATTACTGCCTTTGCAGTATAAGTACCGCTGTCTGTTGTTACGGTTTTTACATCACCGTCAACAACGGACAAGACTTCCCCTACTTCAACATCAGCACCCGCATTCATTACTTGCTCAACTAACTTGTCGGCAAATTCGTTACCCGAGAGTACATTAAAACCGGGAATGTTTTCAACCTTAGGTGAAAAAGTTATTTGTCCGCCGAATGTTGATTTTTCAATAATTAAAACACTCTTATTAGCTCGTTTTGCATAGAGAGCGGCGGTAAGCCCCGCAGGGCCTCCGCCGATAATAATTATATCATACATAATTAATTATATCTCCCGTTAAATTCCAAGATATTTTTTAATATCGGAAACACCTGTATATTTTGCAACATTGCCGTCTTTGGAAATAACAAGTGTCGGTGCTTGTTTTACACCGAATTCTTCGGCTTTTTCGGGTGTTTTGTCAGCATATATCTTTTGATAAGCTACACCCGCATCGTCTAAGAATTTTGATGCTATTTTACAATTAGGACAAGTTGTAGTTGCAACAAGGAAAGTACCGTCTTCTGATACCTTGTCGGCAACAGTATTTTCGCAGTTATCACATTCTTTTGTTTCGTGAGTAAGCTTTGAACGGCCGATATCATATACCTTACGGTCTTTGTATTCCTGAGTCTTACCGTCATTCCAGTTTTGAACAGGACGGTAATAACCGGTAATACGGCTGTAAACCTCGGTCTTTTCTCCGCAGTCAGGACATGTAAACTGCTCACCTGTAATATAACCGTGATTTTTACAAATTGAATATGTCGGAGACATAGTATAGTAAGGTAATCTGTAATTTTCGGCAATTTTTCTTACAAGATTAGCGGCAGCCTTCCAGTCAGGCAATTTTTCGCCTAAGAATGCGTGGAAAACGGTACCGGATGTATAAAGGGTTTGAAGCTCGTCTTGAATATCAAGGGCCGAGAAAATATCCTCAGTATATCCAACCGGTAAGTGAGACGAGTTAGTGTAATAAGGACTGTCGTCACTGCTCTTAGCCGCAGTAATGATATCGGGATACTTTTCAAGGTCGTGTTTTGCAAGACGGAAAGCGGTTGATTCAGCCGGTGTAGCCTCAAGGTTATAAAGGTCGCCGTATTCTTCCTGATAGTCGGAAAGACGCTCTCTCATATGATTAAGAACTTCTGCTGAAAATTCTTGTGTTTCTTTATGAGTCATATCCTTCTTAAGCCATTTTGCATTAAGACCGGCTTCGTTCATACCAACAAGTCCGATAGTTGAGAAATGGTTATTAAATGTTCCGAGATATCTCTTTGTATACGGATATAAGCCATTTTCAAGAAGCTTTGTAATAACAGTTCTCTTAACTTTTAACGAACGAGCCGAAATGTCCATAAGTTTATCGAGACGCCTAAAGAAATCTTCCTTATCGGAAGCAAGATAAGCTATTCTCGGCATATTAATGGTGACAACTCCGACAGAACCTGTGCTCTCGCCCGAGCCGAAGAAACCGCCGGACTTTTTACGAAGCTCACGAAGGTCAAGACGAAGTCTGCAGCACATAGAACGGACATCGCTCGGTTCCATATCACTGTTAATATAATTTGAAAAATAAGGAGTTCCGTATTTAGCAGTCATTTCAAACAATAACTTGTTGTTATCGGTTTCAGACCAGTCGAAATCACGGGTAATTGAGTATGTCGGAATAGGATATTGGAAACCTCTGCCGTTTGCATCGCCCTCAATCATTATTTCAATGAAGGCACGGTTAACCATATCCATTTCTTTCTTACAGTCTTTATACTTAAAGTCCATTTCCTTGCCGCCCACAATGCAGTTAAGCTCTGCAAGGTCATTAGGAACTGTCCAGTCAAGAGTAATATTTGTAAACGGTGACTGTGTACCCCAACGTGAAGGAGTATTTACACCGTAAATAAAGGATTGTATGCACTGTTTAACTTCTTTATAGGTAAGGTTGTCCACCTTAACGAAAGGAGCAAGATAGGTATCAAAAGACGAAAAAGCCTGAGCACCTGCCCACTCATTTTGCATAATACCGAGGAAGTTAACCATTTGGTTACATAAAGTGGAAAGATGACTTGCCGGAGAAGATGTAATTTTTCCCGGAACACCGCCTAAGCCTTCTTGAATTAACTGCTTAAGCGACCAACCTGCACAGTAACCGGTAAGCATAGACAAATCATGAATATGAATATCGGCGTTTCTATGCGCATTAGCGATTTCCTCGTCATAAATTTCAGATAACCAGTAGTTAGCTGTTATGGCTCCCGAGTTAGAAAGAATAAGACCGCCTACCGAATAGGTAACAGTCGAGTTCTCTTTAACTCTCCAGTCATTAATCTTAAGGTAATTATCAACGGTTGACTTATAGTCAAGCATTGTTGTATTAAGATTACGAATTTTCTCACGTTGTTTACGGTAAAGAATGTATGCTTTAGCAACATCGTCATAACCGGCTTTAATAAGAACAGATTCAACACTGTCTTGAATTTTCTCAACGGTAATCTTACCGTCAGCCACTTTGTCCTCAAAATCGGCAGTAACCTTAAGAACTAAAAAATCAATAGTATCAGGATGATACTGTTTTTCACAAGCATCAAATGCCTGAGTAATTGCCGTCTTGATTTTATCAAGGTCAAAGCCGACAACTTTTCCGTCACGTTTTAATACTGCGTACATAACTATCCCCTTCAATTAATCGTTTGTGGATACAGTATATCACATATATAAGCTATATGTCAACACAAAAACCACAATATATTGTGTTTTTTAATTTTTTATTGAAATTGACAATTATACGCCGCGAATTTCTACATTTTGAATAAATTTTGAAGCTGATTCTTTCATTTTAAGTAAAGTTTCTTTTGAAACAGAATGCAAGTTCTCCCCTATTAAGTTGCCTCTGTCTTCAAAATTTTGCAGATAATAATTTTTAGTACCATTAATTACTTTAGCTATATTTTCGATATCATTAACATTGTGAAATTCTTTAACAACTGTAGTTCTGAACTCAAAAGGAATTTTGTTTTGCATTAAAAACTCAATACTTGTTTTAATTTTTTTTGTATCATAATTCTTAATATCAACAGTTAAAGGATACTTTTCCAAAGAATTCTTAATATCCATTGCAACATAGTCGACAAGGTTGTTATTAACAAGAAATTTAAGTTTATCAGGAAACGAACCGTTAGTATCAAGCTTAACCGAAAAGCCCAAGTCTTTAATTGTTTTTATGAAATCTTCGATGCCGTCCTGTAATAAAGGCTCACCGCCTGTAATACACACACCGTCAAGAAGGCCTACTCTCTTTTTTAAGAAGTCAATTATATAATTTTCGTCAATCAGTGTTGTAGGGTCAATTTCCGTAACAAGTAAAGCATTATGACAAAACGGGCAACGAAAATTACAACCGCCCGTAAATATTGTACAAGCGACCTTGCCCGGATAATCTAATAATGTCATTTTCTGAAAACCGTTAATTTTCATAATAATTACCAAATCTTTCTAAAAAATCAGGCGGACAAAATGCCCGCCTGAAATTATTGTTTCAAATATTACTTTGAATATTTTTCACGAGCAACGTAAGAAGTATGCAAATCGTGATGTGCTTTATGACAGCCAAAGCCTTCGGTGTACCATTCTTCGTAAAGCTTCTTAACAACCGGAGACTCGTGTGACATACGAAGTGCCATTGACTTATCCTGGTCATAGAGAGCTTTAGCACGAACAGCCTTAAGGTCAACTGTATCACGGATATACTGAGGCTGAATCGGTTGACCGCCGCCGTTTACACAACCGCCGGGACAACCCATTATCTCTATAAAGCCCCAACCGTCAGGGTTACCGGCTTTAATTTTATCCATAACAACCTTAGCAGCGCTTCCGCTTGAAGCAACAGCAAGTTTAAGTTCGTTACCGCCGACATTAACGGAAGCCTCTTTAAGTCCGTTTGTACCACGAACAGCTTCAAAATCAATCGGCTCGGTAGCGCCGTTAAGCCAAGCATTAGCAGTACGAACAGCAGCTTCCATAACACCGCCTGTTGCACCGAAAATAACAGCAGCACCGGTATCTTCACCGAGAGGACTGTCAAATTCTTCATCAGGTAATGCCTTAAAGTTGATACCTGCACGGTCAATCATACGGCCGAGTTCTCTTGTTGTAATAGCAATATCAACATCGGGAACACCGGCAGCGGACTGGTCAGGTCTGCCGATTTCAAATTTCTTAGCGGTACAAGGCATAACAGATACACAAACGATATCTTTGGGGTCAATACCCATCTTCTCTGCCCAATATGTCTTAATA
>JAZUID010000014.1:0-33574 GCA_045642065.1 Acutalibacteraceae bacterium | reverse complement strand
ACCACCTTCATCCTTTTTTACAGAAACATTGAGTCGACTCCCATCAGACAATGAGAGCCACATATCGGTCTTAGATTTTGTTTTTTCACCGTTAAAAACGCAGTCAACATTCTTTTCACAAAGACCGCCATACTCTACTTTTGTAATGGTACAGCCGCTTTTGTGGGCACAAGTTAAAAGTCTGCGTTGAACTTCAGCATCATTTTGTGTAAGTAAAGCAACCAACTCTTCATTTTTATGTCCCGTTAATTTGGCATATTGCCATCCTTCTTTGCGGTTTCTATAACTTGGCATACAATTATCCTCCATCTATTTGCTTTATAATTTTATAGACCTTCAAATAGTTCGCTAAGCGAGATCTCAAGGCCATCAGCTATCTTTTTAATATTGATAATAGCAATATTTCTGTGCCCAGATTCTACAGACGCATAATAGGTTCTGTCCATTCCTATTTTAAGGGCGAATTTTTCTTGGCTTAATCCGACTTTATTTCGCAGTTCTTTTATACGGAGTCCCAAATCAGCAGT
Source organism: Acutalibacteraceae bacterium (assembly GCA_045642065.1). Lineage (GTDB taxonomy): Bacteria > Bacillota > Clostridia > Oscillospirales > Acutalibacteraceae > UBA737. The sequence goes on along the minus strand of JAZUID010000014.1, from coordinate 33,047 downwards.
AATCATCAAAAAAAGCCTCCTTTCGACATAATTATAGGTGAAGCCTGTATTAAGGCAACGGGCTATAAGCAACAATTCTTAATATTTGAAAGCATATAAGATGTAATTGTCACAGAAAAGAAGAGATAAAAGTATCCCGGGTCGAATCAAATCGGCTCGGGATTACTTTATGGATGGAATGATAATCGTTAAATTTCGTAACGCAAAGAACAAAAATCCTTGAAAATGGAAAGACATCTCAAGCCGGAATGCTCCGATTTGGGATGCCTTTTGCGGTCTGTAAGGGGGAGTATATACTGAAAAAGCCTATATTTCGGCGTTTTGGGCATAAAAAGAGGATTGCAATCTTTGTCAAAATTGCAATCCTTTTTTGGTCCGAGTGACAGGAGTTGAACCTGCGGCCTCTTGAACCCCATTCAAGCGCGCTACCAAAACTGCGCTACACCCGGATATTGACTGAATATTATTATAACAGTATTTATGTATTTGTCAATATCTAAAAGCAAAAACATTAAAAAACCGGCCTGCAAAAGCAAGCCGGACTTTAACTTTATAAATTAATCTGCAAAACCGGATTCAACTAAAGCAACTAAATCATCTAAAGCTTCTTTTTCATCGGAACCGTCAACAATAATCTTAATTGCAGTACCGCCGACAATGCCTAAAGAAAGTACGCCTAAAAGACTTTTGGCATTTACCTTGCGTTCATCCTTTTCAACCCAAATGGAAGATTTATATTCGTTTGCCTTTTGAATGAAAAATGTAGCAGGACGCGCATGCAAGCCAACTTGGTTTTGAATAACAACATCTTTAACGCACATATTTATTATCTCCTTAAAAAAAGAATTAGTTTCCAAATTGAACAACTATTATTATACCACAAAATATTAAAAGGTCAATTATTTGTTAAAAAGTTCTAAAAACTATCCAACATTTTGTATAATGTGTAGGTCGGTTTTTGTCTATTTTACACATAAAAATGAAGAGTTTTTTGAATTTTTAATCACTTTCTTTTTTTAGCATATCCGGTCTTCGCTCGCGGGTTATTTTTTCGGCTGTTTCTTTGCGCCAAGAAGCTATGTTTGCGTGGTTGCCCGAAAGCAAAACTTCGGGTACTTCCCGTTCGTGCCAAATGGCAGGACGGGTGTATTGCGGATATTCGAGTAATCCGTCAAAATGGCTTTCTTCTTCAAAGCAAAGGTCATCAGACAGAACACCTGGCAACATTCTGCAAACTGCGTCGGCAACGACAAGTGCCGGCAATTCGCCACCCGTTAAAACATAGTCGCCAATAGAAATTTCTTCATCAACAATTTCTTCAATAACGCGTTCATCAATGCCTTCATAATGACCGCAAAGCAAAACAATACGGTCTAATTTTGAAAGCTCAACCGCTCTTTTCTGGGTAAAGGTTTTGCCCTTAGGGGACATATAAATTAAGTGTGGCTTTTTTTCGCCTTCCTGCCATAAACTTTTATAGCATTCATAAATCGGGTTGGCGGCCATAATCATACCCATACCGCCACCGTAGGGCATATCATCAACCTTATTATGTTTATTGCCCGAAAAGTCCCTTATATTAGTGCAGGAAAGTTCTACTTTACCGGCTTTTCTTGCTCTGCCGATAATACTTTCCGAAAGTACCGTTTCGCACATTTCGGGGAAAAGAGTCATTATATCAATCTTCATCTTCAAAAATGCCTTTCATTGGCCTTATTTCAGCCTTTTCGTTTTCAATATCAACAAGGACCATAACTTCCTTAACAGCGGGGACAAGATAATCTTTACCGCCGTTAGTTATTTGCCAAACATCATTAGCACCGGTTGAAAAAACATCGGTAATTTTACCAAGCTCTTTTTTACTGTCGGCATCAAAAACACTAAGACCGATTAAGTCGCTTATAAAGTATCTGTCTTCAGGTAAATCAATATCATTTCTATTAACAAACAAAACTTTGTTGCGGTATTTTTCGGCTTCTTCAATGCTTGTAATATCGCAAAATTCGGCAAGTACAACATTTTTGTGCGGTGTAATTCGTTTAACCTTTAAAAACTCACTGCCGTCATCCTTAGTATATAACTTTTTAAAATTACATAAAAATTCAGCCGAGTCGGTCCAATACTGAATTCTAACCATACCTTTAACGCCGTGGGTGGCTACAACCTTGCCTACTTCAAGATATTGTTTTTTCATACATATCTCCTATATAAAACTCAAAATGAGTGTAATTCTACTAAAAAACCCCCGAAAACGGGGGTTAATGAGCACCTAATCAGTCAATCTCAACGGCAACCTTTTGTTCGTTGCGAGAAGCAGCGGCACGCATAACAACACGGATAGCTTTGGCAATTCTGCCTTGCTTACCGATAATGCGACCCATATCTTCTTCTGCAACGTGAAGGTGATAAACCGTTACGCCGTCTTCATTAGGCTCATCGACGGTAACTGTTACATTGTCAGGATTTTCAACAAGTCCTGCGGCAATAGCAATTAAAAGTTCTTTCATTTAAAAGTCCTCCTAAAATTAAAGAACGCCGTTCTTTTTAAGCAAAGCCTTTACAGTATCAGTAGGCTGTGCACCCTTGGCAATCCAATCCTTAGCCTTATCACCGTCAATTTTTACATCAGCGGGATTCTTGTTGGGATCATAGTAACCAAGTTCTTCAATAAAACGGCCGTCACGCGGATAGCGAGAATCAGCAACTACTACACGGTAGAAAGGAGCCTTTTTCGCACCCATACGGCGCAATCTTATTTTTACTGCCATTTATATACACCTCCGTTTAGAATATATGTTTAAAAGAAAAATCTTTAAAAACCGAAATTACTTGGCATCCCCGGTAAATTCATACCGCGTGCCATACGGCGCTTGGCGCCCTTGCCGGAAAACTGTTTAAACATGGTTTTCATCTGCTCATACTGTTTAACAAGTCTGTTGACATCTTCAACCTTAACGCCGGCACCTGCGGCAATTCTGCGCCGTCTCGAAGCGTTTAGAATGTCAGGCTTTGCGCGTTCTTTCTTTGTCATAGAAGTTATAATTGCTTCTACACGCAACATCTGACGTTCATCAATGTCGGCATCGTTAATTTTTTTATCCATACCGGGCAACATTGAAAGAACACTTTTGATACTGCCCATCTTTTTGATTTGCTGGAACTGATCGTAAAGATCATTCATATCAAACTTATTTTCCTGCAAACGCTTTGCAGTTTCTTCGGCCTTTTTCTCATCAATCTCGTTTTCGACCTTCTCAATAAGGGAAAGCATATCGCCCATTCCGAGTATGCGTGAAGCCATTCGGTCGGGGTGAAACTCTTCAAGATTGTCAAGCTTTTCGCCAACACCCGCAAAAAGAATCGGCTTGCCGGTAACCGCTTTAACCGAAAGGGCGGCACCGCCACGGGTATCACCGTCAAGCTTTGTAAGAATAACACCGGTAATTTCAAGAATATCGTTAAATGCTTTGGCAACATTAACCGCATCTTGACCGATCATCGAGTCAATTACAAGTAAAATGTTGTTAACCTCGACCGTCTCGGTAATGCGTTTAAGTTCGTCCATAAGCTCTGCATCAATATGCAACCTACCGGCAGTATCAAGAATAACATAATCAAAGCCGTAATCCCGCGCGTGGGAGATTGCTTTTTTGGCGATAATTTCAGGTTTTTCGGTACCCATTTCAAATACAGGTGCGTTAACCTGTTCACCTACGACCTTTAACTGCTCAATAGCGGCAGGACGATATATATCACAAGCAACAAGAAGCGGTCTGTGACCTTTGTCCTTTAAATATTTTGCAAGTTTGGCAGAATGGGTTGTTTTACCGCTACCCTGTAAACCGCACATCATAATAACGGTCGGAATTTTGTTAGAAGTGTTAAGATGCGCTTTCTCGCTACCCATAAGTGCGGTAAGCTCATCCCTTACTATTTTAATAACGGTTTGGGCGGCGGTTAGGCTTTCTAAAACCTTTTCACCAATGCACTTTTCCGTAACACTGTTTGTAAATTCCTTGGCAACTTTATAGTTAACGTCAGCTTCAAGTAAAGCTAAACGCACTTCGCGCATAGCCTCTTTAACATCGGTTTCGGAAAGCTTACCTTTATTTTTTAATTTTTTAAATACGCCGTTAAGTTTATCACTTAAACTTTCAAATGCCATAAAGGTAACCCCCTTAAACTATAAATTTTCAATTTCGTTTGCTAACACTTCAAGTTCAGCCTTGCCGATTTTAACTTCGTTAACAAGATTTTTAAGCATGGTAAACTTTTTTAAGTACCCGCACTTTTCTTCAAGCGTAATAAGTTGCGTTTCTGCGCGCTTAATCAAATCTCTGACACCTTGACGGGTAATGCCTTCGTTTTCGGCAATTTCCGAAAGGGAAAGGTCATCGTTATAATAATATTCACTTAAAAGCCTTTGCTTTTCGGGCAAAAATGCACCGTAAACATCAAGCAAAGCGGAAATTTCTAAATTCTTACTCACAAAATCACCTGTAAAGTAAAAAACTTTACAGCAAGATTATAGCATAGCCAAACTTTCTTGTCAAGCGTTTTTTGTGTTGAACTTAAAGGAATTATATTATATAATATTTCTATGAATTAAAAAGGTGGATGTTAAATGTTTGCAAGGCTTAACTGCATTGGTATTTTCGGTATTGATTCTTATATGATAGAAGTTGAAGCTGACCTTTCAAGGGGACTGCCTTGCTTTGAAGTTGTGGGACTTCCCGACACTTCTGTAAAAGAATCGCGCGACCGCGTTCGTGCCGCTATAAAAAACAGCGGATTTGAATTTCCTTTAAGCCGACTTACCGTAAATTTGGCGCCTGCCGACAAGAAGAAAGAAGGCTCGTTTTATGACCTTGCCATTCTTTTTTCAATACTTTTGGCATCTAAGCAAATAACTGCCGATTTAAGCGACAGCGTGATGTTAGGCGAAGTGGCGCTTGACGGCAATGTACGCTCGGTCAGCGGTATTCTTGCTATGACAATTACCGCCAAAGAAAACGGTGTTAAAAACATTTTCGTTCCGCTTGAAAATGCCCCTGAAGCCGCAATAGTTGACGGCATAAATGTTTACGGTGTTGGCAATATCAAAGAAATTGTTTTACATTTAAAGGGTGAAAATGTATTAAAGCCAACCGAAAAAACGAAAATTGAAAAGTCTGATTTTGACCCTATGCTTGATTTTTCCGAAGTCAAAGGTCAGGTTGCCGCCAAAAAGGCGTTGGAAGTTGCGGCAGCAGGCGGACATAACATTTTGCTAATCGGTCCTCCGGGTGCCGGCAAATCCATGCTTGCCAAACGCTTGCCGACTATTTTACCGGAAATGACTTTTGAAGAATCAATAAACACCACAAAAATACATTCAATAGCGGGTATTTTAGATAAAAAGAACCCAATAGTAACTACTCGGCCGTTTCGTTCACCCCACCATTCAATATCTATTGCCGGTTTAGCAGGTGGCGGAACTGTGCCGAAGCCGGGCGAAATATCATTAGCGCATAACGGCGTTTTGTTTTTAGACGAATTGCCCGAATTTAAGCGCGACTGTATGGAAGCCATGCGCCAACCGTTAGAGGACGGAAAGGTTACTATTTCTCGCGTTTCGGGCTCGCTTACATATCCAAGCAGTTTTACATTAGTCGGTGCAATGAATCCGTGCCCATGCGGATTTTTCGGTCACCCAACGAAACAATGCACTTGCAGTTCGTTGGCAGTTCATAAATATCTTTCTAAAATTTCGGGACCGATGTTAGACCGACTTGATTTGCATGTAGAAGTACCGCCCGTTAATTTTAACGAATTAAATTCTAACGAAGTTTGCGAAACATCGGTCGAAATCAAAAAAAGGGTAAATGCCGCCCGCAAAATTCAGGTTGAAAGATATAAGGGAACGGGCATTACCTGTAACGCCCATTTAACACCCGCAATGCTTAAAAAGTATTGCGTTTTGACAGACGAAGCGGCAAAATTTTTGCGTATTTCTTTCGACCGTTTGGGTATGTCGGCAAGGGCATACGACAGGGTGCTTAAAGTGGCCCGTACGGTAGCCGATTTAGATTTTAGCGAACAAATAGAAAAGAAACATATTTTTACGGCGATTTCTTTTAGAAGTTTGGATAAAAAGTATTGGGGAGAATAAAATGAATTATAATAATAATTTTAATAGCAATTTTAATTCCAATTTGACCGAATATGTTTATAATAAAAAAGAGTTTTTAATGTCCAAAGCCGAGCAACAATATTATTATGCTATCAATGAATCATTACCGGAAGGTTATTTGTTGTTTCCACAAATAAATCTTGCATCAATTATTGATAAGGTTGATAATTCAAAGTTTAGAAATGAACTTTTTAGAAATGTAGATTTTCTTATTACAGATAAGGGATTCAAACCTCAAATAATTATCGAATTAAACGATCAGTCGCATTTCCAATATAAGCGCAACGAACGAGACAAAAAAGTTAGAGAAATATGCGAAGAAGCTGGTATTCCAATAATAACACTTTGGAATAACAGAAATATAAACAAAGACTATATAAAAAATGAAATAGAAGCAACTATTAAACAATTACCGGTTGATAGAATAAAACACACTTATTCTAAAGATACATTTAATGAATTTCCAAATTATTATCCTAAAAGCGATTATAGAAATAATTATAAAAATAATTATAACTATAGGCTTATGAACAGAAGAAAAAAGGGTTGTTATGTTGCAACTTGTGTTTATGGCTCGTACGATTGCCCAGAAGTTTGGGTGTTAAGAAGATATCGCGATTCAGTATTAGAAAAACATTTTTTAGGTAGAATTTTTATAGGTTTATATTATTTTGTTAGCCCAACTATTGTTAAAATATTTGGTAAACAGGTTTGGTTCAATTCACTATTCAAAGCAATTTTGGATGAAAAAGTAAGCAAGTTAAAAGAAAGCGGAATAAGCGACCAATCTTATAAAGATTAAAAAAGCGGGATTTAAAATCCCGCTTTTATTTTATAAATTTTGTGTTTTTATATTTTTCTTTGCAAGCAAAATCAAAATCCGAAATAACATAGTCAACATCATTAAAATCACAAGCGATAAACTCGTTTTTCGGCTCGACAACTTTATCATGGTCAACAAGATAAATAACGGTTTTTGTGTTGTTGGCGGCTGTTTTGATGTAATCATAACCGTATTCACTGCTTAATATCTTGCCGTCAAATGTAACACCGACTGTTGCAAAAAACATTTTGTCGGTGCAGAAATGCGAAAGGTTTTCAAGTGTCAGCCCGCCACCTAACATAGCAGGCGGTTCACACACACGACCGCCTAAACAAATGGAATTAACACCATGGTCGCTTAAATATGAAAGCAACTGTATGTTATTGCTGATTACGGTAATGTTGCTTTTTTCGGTTAAGTATTTAGACATAAATTCTGTCGTAGTAGAGCCGTCAATAAATATCACATCTCCGTCCTCAACAAGTGCCGACGCAAGTTTCGCCAAACGGTTTTTTTCGGCGTGCATTTTATGGTATCTGAAAGGCAATTTCTCGGTGTGCTCTTTTACAAGTTCAACACCGCCATAGTTCCTTTTAATAATTCCTTTGCTTTGTAAAAGGTTAAGGTCTCTGTTTATTGTTGCTGTGCTGTAATGCAATTTTCCGGTTAAATATTTTGCTGTAATATAACCGTTTTCGGTAATCAAATTAACAATTTCTTCTAACCTTTTTCCTTGATTCATAACGCCACCTCAATGAGAAAAAATGAGAATTTCCCAAAAAACCAAACACTAATTGAAAAATTTTGATAATTGTGATAACATTATAGCGATAAAAGAACAGTTTGTCAACGGAAGTGGGAAGAATGAAAGATTTAACAAAAGGCAATATAATTAAGAACTTTTTTATTTTTGCTTTACCGCTTGTGTTTTCGGGGCTTTTTTCCCAGCTCTACGGTACGGTTGACACTATTATCGCCGGCAAGTTTATCGGCTCGGCTTCATTGGCTTCAATCGGTGCTACTGCGCCGTTTTTAACCTTTGTGCATTCTTTTTTTTGGGGCTTTGACGCAGGATTTGGCATTTGTATGGCGCAAAACTTCGGTGCTAAAAATTACAAAAAGATTAAAGAAACCATAATTACAATGTTTTCAAGCTATTTTGTTTTTGCAACCGTTATCGGCTTAATTTTCTTTGTTTTAAGGGTGCCTTTGCTAAATCTTTTAAAGGTTGACCCGAAAATAATGAAAGAAACCGTAAAATACTTTTCGGTTATTTTGTTAGGGCTTGGCTTTATTCAAATGCAAAACTTGTTTTTGCAAACCTTAAACGCTTTCGGCGAAAGCAATTTTCCGTTTGTTATGTCACTTGTTTCTTCGGCGCTTAATGTTTCGGGTAACATTTTTTCGGTCGTTGTCTTAAAAATCGGCGTTTTGGGTATTGCGCTTTCAAGTGTGTTTTCTGCAATGGTTGTTGATGTTCTTTATTTTTTAAAGCTCAGAAGTTGCCTGTATAAAATGGGTGTCGGCGATTATAAGGCTAAATATAACTTTGCAATTATCGGTCAAACAAAAAGCTTTTGGCTGCCGACCTCTTTTCAACAGGGTGTTATGTATATTTCAACCCTTTTGCTTTCTCCGATGTTAAACGGACTCGGCGCAGATGCTTCGGCAAGTTACACCGTTTCTTACAGAATTTATAATATTGTTACCTGCGTATTCTTCGGCGCCTCTAAAAGTATCAGCACCTATGTTGCACAGGCTATCGGCGGTAAAAAGCTTGATACAATTAAAAAAGGGTTCCGCGTTGGTATTTTGCAATGCATTTGCTTTTTAATTCCCATATTGACAGTTTGTATTGCGGCCCCTAATCTCGTTTGTGGATTTTTCTTTGAATCGGGTTATTCGGGAAAGGGCATTGAATATTCAATTAACTTCTTAAAATTCTTTATGCCGTTCGTTATTTTCAATCTGATTAACAACGCTTTCCATGCTTTTTATCGCGGAACGAAAGAAATGAACCATTTGGTTGCCTGCACCTTTTTCGGCTCGTTTATGCAACTGGCGGTTGGATTTTTCTTAACTAAATATTTCGGTATGTACGGTTTCTATGCCGGTTGGGCAATTTCTTGGATAGCCGATGCCGCACTTGGTTTTGCTTTGTATTTGACAAAAGGCTGGCGAAGGCGCGTCGGAATAATAAGCTGAATATAAAGGAAGAACAAATTTGTTCTTCCTTTTTTATTTTTGCCAAAAGAAAAGAGCCCTCGAAAGAGGACTCTTAAGTCATTGATTAAAATGAATCGTTTTTAGTGGCCAACAATTCTACTTTTAATGTTGTGCTTCCGGCAATCGATGTTACATTTGTGCAGCCACCAATAAATCCCCAATATGATGTCGGGTCACTGTTGACAGTAACGTTTTTAAGATTAGTACAACCATAAAAAGCAGAACGAACAGCTGTAATTGAGCTTGGCAAATTTGGTGTTGCAACTAAGCTTGTGCAGTTTTTAAATGTTTCATATAAATATGTTACACCATCCGGAATTTCAGGTGCATTAGTCAATGATTTGCATCCGGCAAAAGCTTCGTCAAGAGCGCCCGCACCAAAAGAATGTGATTTATCCTGTAAATACAGATTATCAGGCAATTTGGAAACAGTTGTTAATTTTATGCAGTTATAGAACGCTCTGTCCATATGTTTTACGCTGTTCGGAATTTCAGGCATATAAGTTAAAGAAGAACAACCGGAAAAAGTTTCACACATATAGATAGTGCTTTCCGGTATATGCGGAACTGTGGTTAATTTGGTGCAGTCTCGGAAACAGTTATTCAAATTCCACACACCGACACCGTTTATCTCATCATAAATAGCTTTGTATGTTGTTTTTGCTTTTTGGTCAGCATTAACTTCAACATGCCAACCTGATGCATCGCTGAGACCGTTACAAAGATATGTGTAATCAGGTGTTACAAAAGTATCGCCGACTAATGTAGGTGTCGGCATTTCTGTTCCTTCGGCATATATTTGATTTTTATTTTCACTTATTGGTCTTATATATGTACAACCTTCGGGAACGGTTCCGCTTACGGCATAAGAAGATCCTGTTGTGACGGAAAACGGTGCAGTAGCAGCGCCGTTAAAAGATACTATACTAATGTTATGTGTACCGGAAGAAAGCGTGGTTGAGTATTCATCCTTAAAGGTAACAATAGTTGAACCGCTTGAAAGCTTATAGTATTTTGAATCTACAATTTTACCGTCAATTTTAATTGATTCTAAAGTGTTTAAATCGGTTTCCGCTCTAAAAGACAGATTGGTGCCAAAATCCTTATTAAAGGTTTGTTTACTTCCGTTTAACATTTTATACGGACTCTCAGCCGAAACATCTTCACCATTTTTGATGTTTGATTTTGAAGAAACAAAGGTTGCGACTTTTTTTGCAGAAGAAGCGTTTGCCACGACATTTTTTGTGTTAGAATTAGAATTAGCAATATAGGTTTCGGTGCTTTCTTCTGGATTTTTAAAATTTTCAGCAAAATTTGTTGTTGCCCCCTTGTTTAATTTGTCATTTGCTTCGATAATTTTTGTGGGCTTTTTATAATTGGTTGCAATAATTCCCGATGTTATAGCTAATACTAAAACTACAGAAAAAGTAATTGTAAGAGCTTTATGCTTAGAAAACAAATTAGTTAAATTTTTAAATAAATTCATATAATTACCTCCAAAGTTAGAAAATTCTTTTAGATTTAATTCCCAAAAAATATAGAATAATTTTCTCCTTTCTCTAAAAATGACCGGTTTTTCCAAATTGGGCAACTTAAGTATAGCACAAAGTTAGTGATTTGTCACTAACTTTTTTAAAAAATATATTATATTATAAGAAAAAATCACTTATTGGGGTGCTTTAATTGAGTGAAGGAATATATAATGCAGTTGTCACTCGTATTCGTTCTTTATGCAAACAACAAAGTATTACACCAAATGCTTTGAGCTATCGTGCGGGTATAAGTCAGGCAACTATTAAAAGTATATTGAATGGTGAAAGCAAAGCTCCTACAATTGTAACATTGAAGAAAATATGCGATGGTTTTGAAATTTCAATAACCGATTTTTTTAACGACGACATTTTTAAAAATTTGACACAAGAAATAAAATAGACCGGACTTAACTGTCCGGTCTATTGTTTTATTATTGACAAAATAAATTTTCTAAGATATAATTAGAACAGATGTTCGGGGGGTGAAACTGTGGCAGATAGAGTTATTTTACATTGCGACCTAAACAATTTTTTTGCTTCGGTTTCGCTCCTTTATAATCCCACCTTAAAGGACCTGCCGGTTGCGGTTTGCGGCAGTAAGGAAGAACGCAGGGGAATTGTTTTGGCAAAAAACGAAATTGCTAAAAAGTTTGGTGTTAAAACGGCCGAAACTATAAGCGACGCTACCCGAAAATGCCCCGACCTTGTAATTTTACCGCCTAATATGGAGCTTTATAAAGAGTATTCTCATAAGGTACGCGAAATTTACAGCCGATATACCGATATGGTAGAAGCGTTTAGTATTGATGAATGTTGGCTTGACGTTACCGGCAGTACCGTGCTTTTCGGCAGCGGTGAAGAAATCGCAAATAAAATCCGTCTTGCGGTAAAGCGTGAGCTCGGCATTACTATTTCGGTCGGTGTCAGTTTTAATAAGGTCTTTGCAAAGCTTGGCTCTGATATGAAAAAACCCGACGCGGTTACTGTAATAAGCCGAGAAAACTTTAAAGAAAAGGTTTGGCCGTTACCAATTTCGGATATGCTTTTTGCAGGCGCTAAAACCTGCGAAAAATTAGCCCATAGCGGTATTTTAACGATAGGCGACTTGACCCTTTGCGGTGATGAAACTTTAAAAAGAATTTTAGGGAAAAACGGTTTAGAGTTAAAAAAATACGCTCTCGGCAACGATACATCTGCTGTTTCAGGCGAAACAGAGGTATCATTGCCGAAAAGCGTTGGTAGGTCGGTTACCGAAAGGACCGATTTTACTGATTACGACAGGGTTTGGAAAACCTATTTAACCTTAGCAAACGAAATTGCCGATACTTTAAAAAAATATAACCTTGCCGCTAACGGCATTCAAATTCATATCAGAACGAACGCGCTCGCCACAAAGGAATTCAGCAAAAGTTTTGATACTTCTACCGATTCGGCTTTGATAATAGCCCATCGCGGAATGGACCTGTTTAAAGAAAAGTACGACTTTGCCGTGCCCCTTAGGAGTGTTGGCATAAGGGCAATAAATTTAGTTGATAAAAATGCAAGCTTTCAACAAGATATTTTCGGTAATTCCATTAAAAAAGAAAAAATAGAAATGACTGAAAATGCGGTTTATTCTTTGCGTAAAAGGTTTGGGGAAGACAGTATAAAATCTGCCACCGTTCTACCTGAAAAAGAAGAAAGCGGAAGTTAACATAACACCTAAGAATATAATGTTTAATAAAACAAACAACTTTAAATATTGCTTTGTTTTTTCGGGATAATTTTTCCTAAAAGTGTTAAATGTAATAAGGCTCGCGAGCGAAGAAATAAGTGTTCCCGTACCACCTATATTTACGCCCAATAAAAGCTCTTTATAGTTGCTTGTGAATTTAGAAAGCAAAATGGCCGTCGGCACATTGCTTATTATTTGGCAAAATGCCGCACTTGTCAGTAATGCGCTTTTCTCTAAAAGAAAACTCGCAAATCTGTTTACCGCATCTATTCGTGCCATATTGCCCGAGAAGATAAAGAATAAAGCAAAGGTTAAAAGCAAAGGATAATCAACTGCTTTTAATGCGTTTCTGTCAATAATGAGTAAAACCGCCGTTACGATAATCAAACCTATATAATAAGGTATAATTCTAAATACGATCAGTATTGTAAGGGCAAACAGCAAAGCATAAATAACTGTTTTGTAAACCGGCAAAAAGCCGCCGCCGGCATTTTTAATTTCAAGCTTAACGGGTTTTACTAACAAACCGCAAATGGTTAACATAACAACCGCTAAAATAAACGGTGGCAACATAATTAAAGTAAAACGCTTTGTCGGTATATTAAAGTAACTGTAAAGATAAAGGTTTTGCGGGTTGCCGAACGGGGTCAGCATACCCCCCAAGTTTGCGGCGATGTTTTGTAAAATGAAAAGATACGGTGCATATTGCTCGTTCTCGGTTTGTTTTAAAGCAAAGTAGCCGAGCGGCAAAAAGGTTATAAGTGCCATATCGTTGGCAATTAACATTGAGCCTATAAAGGTTATGTATATAAGCGCAATACATAGTGTTCTCAGATTACCCGTCAGCAAAATTATTTTTTTAGCCGTCAGGGTAAAAAATCTGATGTTTCTAAGCGCGTTTACGACCGCTAATGTTAAAAACAAACAAGCAAGAGTTTTAAAATCAAAATAGCCTAGATATGCTTTGTCAGGTGGTATAATTATGCAGGTGACGGTGGCCGCAATAAATGCAACGGTGAAAACTAAATTGCGTTTAATAAAGTTAAGCATAATAAAATCCCCCCTTAATAAAAATCCAAAAGTCAGTTTAACACTTTTTAAAGAAAAAATCAATTTTTTGTTTTGCATTAAGGTGTTTTTAAAAAGTCAAGACTGTTTTATACAAAAAAAGATAAATTTTAAAAGTTCATCGACACCGTTCGCTTTTTTTCGACAAACACCTTGTGTTAAACTGTTTGTCAAAAGGGGAGAAGTAAAATGAAAGAACTTATAATCGTTTCAGCCGTAAAATATCATTGTTTTTGTCTTAAAAAAGCAAATAAAGATTTAGAAAAGCTGTTAGATAAAAAAACAGCATATACGGACAAACGGTATTTAAAACTTGAAAATTTATGTTTGTATCATAAAGCGCAACTTGTTTTGTGGTGCAAAACCGCAAAAATTAAACCGCTTGGAGTTTAAATTCCAAGCGGTTTTTTCTATACTATTTCGGAGTTTAATTTTATTAAGTCTTCATCTCTGCTCGAAAAGCCGACCATAATATCAATTTTACCTTTTTGAATTTCGCGCTTTAATTCGGGCGTTACAACAATTAAGTCGTCAAGTAAAATTGATAGTTCAATTTCACTTTCTTTTCCCGATTTAAGCCAAATCTTCTTAAAACCTTTAAGCGCTTTGACGGGTTGCAAAACGGTTGTTTCTTTTTGGTAAATATAAACTTGAACTACCGTGGCGCCGTCAAAATCGCCCGTATTTTTGACGGATAACTGAATTTTAAATTCTTTATCATCAGCGTTTATTTTGTTTGGTACCTTTAAATTCTTCATTTCAAAATCGGTATAAGAAAGTCCGAATCCAAAAGGATACAAAGCGGTATTTTCGGCATCCAAATAATTGTGGGCATGCCAACCTAAAGTAGTATTATAATAGCAAGGCAATGTGCCGGTACTTAAAGGTATGCTGATAGGCAATTTACCGCTTGGATTGGTTATGCCGAACAAAATTTCAGCAAGGGCAACACCGCCCATAATTCCGCCGTTAAAACATTGTAAAATGGCGTCATATTGTTCTGAACGTTTAATAAGCAAAGGTTTACCGCAAGAATAAACCAATATAATCGGTTTGTTTAACTTTAAAAGCTTGTCTAAAAGTTTTTGTTGAAGACCGGATAAACCTAAATCACTTCGGTCGTGATGTTCGCCGTTTTGAGTGTTAAGGTCACCGACAACTGCAATGATTAGGTCGCTGTTTTTTGCAACGCTTTCGGATTTTTCAAACTCTTCAAAATCACTATCAATTTCTGCACCTTTTGCATAATTGACTGTGATATTTTCTTTTTCCGAAAACTCTTTTATAGCGTCTAAATAACTTTTAAAAGCACCGGTTTCATCGGTATGATTATTGTTGGAAAACGGCATATTAAGGTAGGTCCAGTCGCCGTATTGCGAGTATTTGTTATCTGCTGCGGGACCTATAACCGCAATAGCTTTGACCTTTTTCTTATCAATAGGTAAAACACCGTTGTTTTTAAGTAAAGTTATACTTTCGCGGCTGACTTTAAGGGCAGTTTCTATGTGTCCTTTTGCGCCTAAAAGTTCGGGATTATTGCCGATGAACGGATTTTCGAAAAGCCCTAATTTAAACTTTTGCAAAAGTATGCGTTTTACGGCAATATTCATTTTATTTTCGAATTCGGTATCGGTTTTGCAAATTTCTTCCGCTAAATCGTAAAAGTCACTGTTTTTACTGCAAAACATCAGCATATCACTGCCGGCTTCAACAACCATTTTATAGCTTTCCGATTTTGTTTTTGCGGTACCGTACGCAAAGGGTTGAAGTGATGTGCAGTTGTCAGTTATTACAAAACCTTTAAAATTATCCTTTTTTCTTAAAAGGTCGGTCATAATTTCTTTGTGTTGGCAAAGCGGAAGTCCATCTTGAACGTGTTGTGCCGTCATAACGCTTGCAACACCTTTTGCCATAGCTTTTCTAAAAGGCGGGTCAAAAAACTCTTCAACCTTTCTCGGTGTTACCGGTACTTCGTAAGAATCTCTGCCACCGATATTTTCGGCGTGTGCGACATAGTGCTTTGCGCAAGAGAGAACATTTGCTTTGTTGTAACCGCTTACCATAGCGGCACCTAATTCACCGCTCAAATAAGGATCTTCACCAAAGGTTTCGCCAACGCGTCCCCAACGCGGATCTCTCGCAAGGCATAAAACGGGGGATAAAACAAAAGGTATGTTGTCACAAAGTGCCTCGGCACCCGAAACCGTCGCGGCGAGTTCTAAAAGGTCGGGGTTAAAGCTTTGTGCCATTGCAAGCTGACTTGGAAAAATGGTGGCTTTTTGGTTTAATGCGTGACCGTGTATGCAATCAATAGAAAAAAGCACCGGTATTTTAAGACGGCTTTTTAAAGCGGCATTTTGCAACGCCGTTGCATCTTCGCCGTAGGCGTTAATAATAGAGCCTATGCCGAGTTTTGCCCACTTTTCGCTTTCGGCGGTATTGGCTAATTGAATCATTTGAGCGGCCTTTTCCTTGATTGTCATTTCGGCAATTAAAGCGTCCGCGCGTTCTTCAAAAGGAAGGGAAGTATCAAGCCATTTTTCCATAATTATCACACCTTTTTTAAAGCTTAACTTTATTATACTTTAAAGTTTAAAAATTGCAATAAAAAAATCACAAGTCAAAAAACTTGTGATTTTAAAGTCATTTTCTGTTTATAACCGCAATGTCTTTTTCGGTTAAGTTAAGACATTCTGTAAAAGTGTTGGCAATTCTGAGATAGTTTTCGTGTCCGGTTTCGCTGTGCGCGTCGCTGCCAAAGGTGAATTTGCAACCCATATCGTGCGCTATGCGGAACATTCTGACAGCACCGCAATCTTCAAAATTATTTTTGTCAATGTTAGGAAAGCATGAGGTGTTAATTTCCAAAGCAATACCCTTATTTGCGGTTTCGAAAATAAGTTCCTTTAAGGTGTCGTCGCTAATGTAATCAAATAGTAAGTCACGGTCATAAGGGCAGGCAACGGCGGAAAACGGATGCGCGATAGATAAAACGTGACCGATTATAGGCGAATTTAAAATTTTCTTATAAGCATCGGTCATAAAATCGGCGTGTTTATTATACGGCTCCAAAAAAGAACGCGGCATTGTCATATGCGTGTGCGAGTTTGAAACAATAATATAATCAAACTTTTCAGCATTTTCTTCAGTTAAGGCAATGCCGAATTCAGGCTGAAACTCTGCTTCGGCACCGAAATAAATATCCAAACCCTTGTGGTCTAAGGTTTTTAATTCTTCTTTGAGAGCTAAATTATAAGTAACTGTTTGCGGAAGATAAAAATCGTTAAGAACGGGTTTAATGTTCTCATCCCATAAATGGTTTGCAAAACCGATTTTGGTAAGTCCCAATTCTACGGCTTTATTTATGTAATGCTCTGCGGTCACCGTCTTGGCGGCACAAAGGGAAAGGTTAGTGTGAATGTGATAATCGTGGTCGATTTTCATAATTAACCTCCATTAAAAGATTACGGAAATATTATAACATTAATTAAATCCTTTTGCAAATAAAAAACACCATATCTAAGAATCTGCCGTTTTGCAAGCAAAAGCGTCCTTGTTCGAATCCCTAAATATTTTTAAATAAAAAACAGTAGGTTTCAAAAAACCTACTGTTTATACTGGCTGGGGAATAGGGATTTTCCGCTCGCTGACGCTCCTTCGCCTCGCTTATGCTCGTTGCCCACGGACTCGGCAACCGTTCACCGAAAGGTTGCCGTTTTGCAGACAAAACCGTCCTTGTTCGAATCCCTAAATATTTTTAAATAAAAAACAGTAGGTTTCAAAAAACCTACTGTTTATACTGGCTGGGGAATAGGGATTCGAACCCCAACAAACAGAGTCAGAGTCTGTCGTGCTACCGTTACACAATTCCCCAATAATTTTGCAACAAAATTATTATACCGCTTTTTTGCCCTTTGTCAAGAAAAATATAGGTATTGTATATAGATTATTGCACTTTTTTCCGTTTTGAAAGGCAGGCGGACTAAGAAAATAATTTTACTTGCCTTTTTTTGTATGTTATGGTAATATGTTTTTATAAATTACGGGGTTTTAGCGCAGTTGGTAGCGCACCACACTGGCAGTGTGGGGGTCAGGGGTTCGAATCCCCTAAGCTCCACCATTAAAATCTTATCCGAACTCTGTGGGTTCGGATATGGGGCATCTCGCTCCACCAAAATAAAAAGTCCACCAATAAAGGTGGGCTTTTTTGTTCTTGTCAAAAAGGGGATTCGAACAAGGCGTTAAAAATAACAGTCCGGTGGACTGTTATTTAGCCGCGGCAACGAGCGCAAGATTTAAATAAAAACGGTTTTGCTACAACATTTGACTTTAAGGCTAAAAAATGTTATTCTAAAATTTAGTTAAGAACATTATGAATCAAGACATTTAATATGGGGGAACTATGAAAAAATCATTTCTTTTAAATAACGGCATAGCCAAAAAATTATATACAAAGGTAAAAGATTTACCGATAGTCGATTATCATTGTCATTTATCGCCTAAAATGATATTTGAAGATAAACCGTTCGACAATATCGGTGAAATCTGGCTTGGTGGCGACCACTATAAATGGCGCTTAATGCGTACTGCGGGAGTACCCGAAGAGTTAATTACGGGCAAAAATACTTCTTGGCACGATAAGTTTACGGCTTTTATCGGAGCTTTGGAATTTGCACCCGAAAATCCTTTGTACCATTGGTCAAGCATGGAACTGTCACAGTTTTTTAATATCAATTTAAGCATTACTTCAGAAAACGCCGAAGCAATTTGGCAAAAAGCAAACGCTTATATAAAAGCGACAAAAATGTCCCCACGCAGTCTTATTAAAAAGGCAAATGTAATTTCACTTTGCACTACCGATGATATTATAGACAATTTAGATTGGCACAAGAAAATTGCCAAAGACAAAACCTTTAAGACAAAGGTTTTGCCGTCATTCAGAACCGATAATTTATTACTCGGCTTAAATGACGGCTATGCTGACTATATAGACAAATTATCAGCCGTTTCGGAAATTAAGGTTAAAGATTTAAAAACTTTAAAACTTGCAACAGAAAAGCGACTCGACTACTTTGTGTCTTTGGGTTGCAGGGTGACAGATGTCGGAATACCTTTTTTCCCGAATGCCGTATTCCCCGACAATGATGCCGATAAAGTCTTCAAGAAAATGTTAAAGGGCAAGGCGGTAACGAACGAAGAGTATTTGGGATTTTTAGGTAATATGTACCTGTTTTTAGCAAAGATTTATAAAGACAAAAATCTTGTTATGCAATGGCATTTAGCGGTTACGAGAAATGTAAACACAGCACTCTTTAATGAGCTTGGTGCCGATTGCGGTGTCGATTGCATCGGTGATGCCGTAAACGGTTTAAGTCTTGGCAAAATGCTCGATATAATAAACAATAACGGCGGTTTGCCAAAAACAATTATTTATACTTTAAATCCGCAAAACGCCGAACAATTAGGCTCTATTGCAAGCGCATTCAGAAATGTTTCTTTGGGTGCCGCTTGGTGGTTCTGCGACCACAAGAAAGGCATTGAACACCAAATAGAAGTTATAGCCGAAAATTCCTCGCTCGGAAGCTTCTACGGAATGCTTACCGACAGCCGAAGCTTCCTTTCTTATGCCCGCCACGATTATTTCAGAAGAATACTTTGCAACATGGTGGGTGGGTATGTTAAAAAAGGCGAATATGATTTTAAGAGCGCTTTAAAATTGGTTAAAAAACTAAGCCTTGAAAATGCAAAAGAAATGTTAGATTAAACTTTTTAAAAATCACCGCTTCGGGCGGTGATTTTTTATTTAATTTTATGTATTTACAAATGAAAATAAAGTGGTATAATATAGGGATAATATATATAATATACTTTTTTTAAAGAGGTGATTATTTTGGTGCGTGTTAATAATGCAAGAAAAAAGCGCACATTTATATTTGTTTGGTTAGCTGTAATTCTTGTTTTGTTAGTCGCGATATTTGCGGTTTCGGGCAATTCACCCGAAAAGAGCGAGAGTATTAAAGAGGTTATGCGCGACGGTGTTTTGCACGACCTTAATAAAATCAATCTGTTCGGGCTTTCGGTTAACCCAGCTCTTGTTTCGGCTTATGTCGTGACGGCTGTGCTGATTTTTTTGGCGGCGCTATTCAGAATATTTGCTTTTCCGAAATTTAAGTTGGTGCCTGACAAGTTCCAATCCGTAATAGAAAAAGCGGTCGAATTTTTCAGCGATATGGCTAACGGGAACAGCCCGCATAAACCAAAATTCATTTCGGCTTATATATTCAGCGCCGGCATTTATATTTTTTTCGGAACACTGTTTGAACTCTTCGGCGTTCAGGCAATAACCGATAAGGGAAACGCCGTTACATTATCGGCACCGTTAGCCGATATTAATGCCGCCATTGCTATGGGTGTATTATCCTACGGTGTGATTTTGTTTGGCGGTCTTATTGCAAATGGCTTTGGCGGTTTGAAGGTCTTAAAAGACTTTTCACTTCCCATTTCCATGAGCTTCCGTTTGTTCGGTGCGTTGCTTAGCGGTTTGCTTGTGACTGAGCTTGTTTATTATTCCGTTAGTTTAAGCTTTGTATTACCGGTTGTTGTGGGCGTTATGTTTACAATCCTACATGCCTTAATACAAACTTATGTATTAACTACTCTTGTTTCGGTATTCTACGGCGAAGCGGTAGAACCGGCCAAGAAAAAATCTAAAAAAGAAGGTAATAAAAATGAAAAAGATTAAGGTTTTGGCAATTTCGCTTGTAATTGTGATTTTAACATTGCTTACTTCAATGTTTTGCTTGATGGCTTCGGCAGATAACGGCAGCGTGGATACAAATACAACCTCTACTGTCGCTACTACTGAAGAAGCAGAAAAGGCAGAAGAAACCCAAGACAACGCAACAGGTATGAAGGCTATTGCCTCGGCTGTCGTTGTTGGTCTTGTTGCCGCCGCAGGTGCTGTCAGTATGGCTTTGGCTATTAAAAAGACAACCGAAAGCATGGCTCGTCAACCCGAAATTGCCGATAAGATTAACTCAACTATGATGTTGGGTCTTGTGTTTATAGAAACTGCAATTATTTACGCATTGATTATTGCAATTCTGATTATCTTTGTACTATAAGAAAGGTCGAAAAATATGCCGTTAAATATTGATTTAATGCAAATTTTACTGCATATGCTTAACTTTGTAATTCTTTTCGGCGCGCTAACACTCTTAGTTTATAAACCTGTTAACAAGTTTTTAAATGAACGAAAAGCGCATTTTGAAGAGTTAGAGAGCAAAGCTCAGGAAAAGGTTGCAGAAAACGAAAAGCTTAACGCAGAGTATAAAGAGGTTTTAGAAGACGCCAAGCAAAAGCAGGCAGAACTTTTAAAGAAATCCGAAAAGGAAACTGCAGAAGCTGCTAAGGCTTATCTTGATAATGCCAGAGAAAAGGCGCAAGCAATTATCAGCGAGGCCGAACATGAAGCAGAGCTTAGAAAAGAGCATATTATTGACTCGGCTCAAGCTGAAATCGGCGAGCTTGTTGTCAGCGCCGCACAAAAACTTTTAAGTGACACCGTGACACCCGAAAGGGATAGTGCGATGTATGATGAGTTTATACGCCTTACCGACAAAGCGGTGGCAGATAAGAGAGCTTTAAAATGAGTAATGTTAATGATAGTTTATTACAAACCGATGAGGTTGAAATTCAGCCTTTAAAGGTTGAAATACGCTGTGTAACACCGCCAAATGAAGCACAGAAGGAAAAGATTTCAGACTTTTTTAAGCGGGAGTATAATACCGAAAATATAGAACTTGCAGTTAAAAAAGACCCTTCGGTTGTGGGCGGCTTTAACATATTTGTCGGGGACGAAAACTACGACTGGAGTACACAGGGCCGTATTAGGCAATTAAGAAAATCTTTCCAAAGTCTTAAAAAGGAGTATGACACTTCTAAAATCGTATCTCTTTTGCGAGAAGACATTAACGCGTTTTCGCTTAAAGCAGGCCATCAACAGGTGGGCTCCGTTTTAAGCGTCGGCGACAGCATTGCCATTATTGACGGCTTGCACGATGTAGCGTATGGCGAAATTGTTATTTTTGATTGCGGAATTAAAGGTATGGTGCAGGATGTCAGAGCTGACGGTACAACGGGCATTATCCTTTTCGGTAATTCAAGCGAAATTTCCGAAGGCACCCGTGTTATGCGTACAAGAAGAACAGCAGGCATACCTATTAACAACCGCATTTTAGGCAGAATTATTGACCCGCTCGGCAAACCTATTGATAACGGCGGGGATATAGGCGCTAAAAGATATTTCCCGATAGAAAGAAACGCACCCTCAATTATCGAAAGAAGTTCGGTTGACAGACCTATGGATACGGGTATATTGTCAATTGATTCTATGTTCCCGATAGGCAGGGGACAGCGTGAACTTATTATAGGTAACCGCCAAACCGGTAAAACTTCGGTAGCACTCGATACAATTATTAACCAAAAGGGCAAAAATGTTGTTTGTGTATATGTTGCTATCGGCCAAAAGGCGAGTAGTGTTGCAAAGGTTGTAAGCATTTTAGAAAAAGCCGATGCTTTGAAATATACGGTGGTTGTTTCTTCACCTGCCGATGACCCTGCATCTTTGCAGTATATTGCACCGTATGCCGGATGTGCCGTTGCCGAATACTTTATGTATCACGGGCGTGACACATTGGTTGTTTATGACGACCTTTCAAAACACGCCGTTGCATACAGAACTTTAAGCCTTTTGTTAGAACGCGCACCCGGTCGTGAAGCATATCCGGGGGATGTATTCTATCTGCATTCAAGGTTACTTGAACGTTCGGCACAGCTTTCAAAAGAGCTCGGTGGCGGAAGTATGACCGCGTTGCCTATTGTTGAAACTCAAGCCGGCGATGTTTCGGCTTATATACCGACTAATATTATTTCCATTACCGACGGTCAAATCTTTTTAGAAAGTGAACTTTTCTTTGCCGGTCAACGCCCTGCGGTTAATGTGGGCCTTTCGGTTTCGCGTGTCGGCAGTTCAGCCCAAACAAATATTATGAAAAAATCGGTCGGAAGCATAAGACTTGATTTAGCGCAATACCGCGAAATGCAGGTTTTTGCGCAGTTTGGCAGCGACCTTGACGAGGCGACGACAAAACAACTTAACTACGGCGCCGGCTTAATGCAATTATTCCGACAACCAAACGGCGCACCGTATTCTTTGTGGCAACAGGTTGTTATTCTTACTTGTGCTAAGGAGTATATGTTCTTAAACATACCTATTAAAGAAATTTTAAAGGTTAAAAATGATTTACTCAATTACTTTGCAACACATTGTGTAACACTTTGCCTTAATATCGAAAACGAAAAAACCTATTCCGAAAAGTTAAAGAGCAAAATAATTAAGAACGCGCAAAGATTTTTTAATGAACAAATTTAGAACGGAGATGAATATATATGGCAACTGCATCTGAGCTTAAAACGCGCATAAGCAGTATATCCGAAACCAAAAAGGTTACCGATGCCATGTATATGATTTCTTCAGTAAAATTGCGTAAAGCAAAAAAGGAAGTTGAAAACACTAAACCTTACTTTAACGCTTTAACCGAGCAAATAAGTGATTTAATTAAGTATATTCCACCCTTAAAAAGCAGGTATTTCCGTACCGAATTGCCCGAAGGCGCTCTTCACGGAAGACATGGTATTTTGCTTGTATCATCCGATAAAGGTTTAGCGGGCGCATACAATAATACCGCTATTAAAGTTGTTGAAGATTATATGCGCCGTCATTCCGAAACGGTGCTCTTTATAATAGGCGAATATGCAAGACAGTATTTTTCTTCAAGAAAAATTAAATTCGTAGAAGAATTTGAATATTCGGCGGATTTTCCGACGGTTGATGAATCCAACCGTATTTGTGCTGATTTGCTTGAATATTTTGATAACAACCGGTTAGAAGAAATAAATATTGTTTATACCGCTAATAAAGGCGTCCAATCGAGTGAATGTAAAAGGGTTTGCCTTTTACCACTTGAAAAGAGCAGCTTTTACAATCATAATAGCCAAAAGAACGAAACATTTAAAGAATTTTATCCCAATGCCGAAAGCTTGCTTAAAGACATTATTCCGAGCTATTTAACCGGTTTTATTTATAGTTCGCTTGTTGATAGCTTTTGCAGCGAGCAACAGGCCCGTATGAGCGCTATGAGTACTGCCGGAAAAAATGCCGAAGAAATGCTTAAAAAGTTAAAAATGCAATATAACGGCATAAGGCAAGCCGCCATTACGCGTGAAATGACCGAAATCACCGCGGGTGCAAAGGCACTTAAAAATAAAAATTCCTAAGGATATGGGGAATGAACTGTGAATGAATTAGAAGAAAAATTTAATATCGGAAAAATTGTCGGTATCAACGGTCCGGTAATTGATGTCGCCTTTAATAAAGCAAACTTGCCTAAAATTCGCGAAAAATTAACTGTCAGCGTTGACGATAAATTAAGATATATGGAAGTTGCCGGACATATTGGCGGTGGTGTTGTGCGTTGCATAATGCTCGGCGCCAGTGAAGGCATGTACCGCGGTATGCCGGTTACGGCAACCGGCAGCCCCATTAGCGTGCCTGTCGGTGAAAATGTTTTAGGCAGACTTTTTAACGCTTTGGGCGAAACCATTGACGGTGGCGACGAATTACCCGAAAATCAAGAAAAAAGCAGTATTTACAGACCTGCACCAACCTATGCCGAAAGAAGCAACACCGAAGAAATTTTAGAAACCGGTATTAAGGTTATTGACCTTTTAGCACCTTATGCAAAAGGCGGAAAAATCGGCTTGTTCGGCGGTGCGGGCGTTGGTAAAACCGTGCTTATTCAAGAGCTTATTCATAATATTGCAACCGAGCATGGCGGATATTCTGTATTCACCGGTGTAGGTGAGCGCAGCCGTGAGGGTAATGACCTATGGACCGAAATGAAAGAAAGCGGAGTACTTAATAAAACCGCACTTGTTTTCGGTCAAATGAACGAAGCCCCCGGCGTGCGTATGCGCGTTGCTTTTTCAGGACTTTCAATGGCAGAGTATTTCAGAAACGAATCTCATAAAGATGTACTTTTGTTTATTGATAACATCTTCCGTTTTATTCAAGCCGGAAGTGAGGTTTCAACCTTGCTCGGAAGAATGCCTTCGGCGGTTGGTTACCAACCGACTTTGGCTAACGATTTAGGTGAGCTTGAAGAACGCATCGCATCAACTAAAAACGGCTCGGTAACTTCGGTACAGGCAATTTATGTGCCGGCTGATGATTTAACCGACCCTGCCCCTGCAACAACCTTTGCGCACTTAGACGCGACGACTGTTTTAAGCCGTAAAATCGCCGAACTCGGTATTTATCCTGCCGTCGATCCGCTTGAATCTTCTTCAAGGATATTAGAGCCGGATGTTGTCGGTGAAGAGCATTATGCGGTCGCCCGAAAAGTTCAGGAAATTTTAGAGCATTATAAAGAATTGCAGGATATTATCGCAATTCTCGGTATGGATGAATTGACTGATGAAGATAAAATCACCGTTCACAGAGCAAGAAAAATCCAAAGATTTTTATCGCAACCGTTCAGCGTTGCCGAAAAGTTTACGGGCGTTAAAGGCATTTATGTACCGCTTAGCGAAACCATTCGCGGTTTTAAAGCAATAATAGAGGGCGAAATGGATGAATATCCGGAATCCGCGTTCTTTAATGTCGGTACTATCAAAGAAGTAAAAGAAAAAGCAAAACTTTTGGAAGAATGATTTAATATGAATACATTTCATCTTGAAATTTTGTCGCCTGACCGTGCATTTTTTGTCGGGGAGGCACAGTCGATTACTATCCCCGTCGGCGACGGTATGCTTGGTATAATGGCTAACCATTCATCTATGACTTCGGCTGTACCCGAAGGGGAGATTACTTTTGTTACCGAAAACGGTGAAAAGAAAATTTGTGCCGTTTCTCAAGGTATTTTAGATGTAGAAAACAATCGCGTGCGTTTGCTTTGCGAAACCGCACTTTATCCTGATGAAATTGATGCCGAAGCCGAAAGGAAAATAGCCGCCGAAGCACAAATGCGCATTAAAGTAAAACAAAGCAAAAAAGAATATAATCTTTGGAAACTGTCTTTAAGCAAGGCAATAAATAATCTTAAAGTTAAAAACGACGGCAATATTAATCTTTAATTGACAAACAACGCGATAACTTATATAATAATATTTGCATAAAATAGCCTTTGCGGTGCGTAGCACACGGTTTTACCGTATGGAATAGAGGTGAAATTCCTCTGCGAACTCGTCGCCGTAATTTGCGAAGAAAAGTACAGTTTAAGCCACTGCACATTGTGTGGGAAGGCAGGTGCTTTTCGCGGTAAATCAAGCCCACATTTACCATAGCAATAAGTCGGAATACTTGGCAAAGGATTTTTCAGTACAAAAGCCACGAGTAATTGGCGGTGTACAAATATAGGTTTTTCACTGTGTTGTTTTGGAAAAATCTATTTGCATTTTGTTACACTTGACTTCTTTTGTATTGAATTTTTTATGTAATTCAACACAAAGGAAGTTTTTATTTTGAAAAATATTTTTAAAAAAAGCTTGGCGTTGCTGTTTGCGCTAATTATGGTGGCAACCTGCTTTGCAGGCTGCAAAGAAAAGCAAGAAAAAAACAGCGGCAGTATTACCGTAAGTACAGCCGTAACAAAATTCACGGTTGATATTGTAGGTAAGAACGGCGAAAAAAAATCGGTTGAGATATGCACCGAAAAGAAAACTTTGGGCGAAGCTTTATACGAAAAGGGATTAGTCACGAAGCAAGAATTTAAATCGGGCTTTTATACCGAAATTGACGGGGTTAAGGCCGACTATTCGGTTGACGGTTCTTGGTGGTGTATAAAGCAAGACGGCGAAATGATGCAAAAGGGCATGAATGACCTAAAAGTTAAGAACGGAGATAAATTCAGCATTGAATATACCATTTCGTAAAAGATTGTTCGAACTTATACTCTTGACCGTTATGGGTGTTGTTATGTATGTTTCACAGGTCATAATGGCGTCGTTACCGAATATCGAACTTGTATCTTTATTGATAATTCTTATCGCGCGCAAGTTTAATTATAAAAGTTTAATATCGGTTTATATATTTGTTTTTTGCGAAATAGCTACCTACGGTTTTTCTGTTTGGGTGGTAAATTATTTGTATGTGTGGGCTGTTTTGGCAGTTGTCGTCTGCCTTGTAAGAAAAATTGACAACACATTTTTCTATGCTTTTTTGTCGGCATTATACGGCATCGCCTTTGGTACACTTTGTGCAATACCGTATTTTTTCTATGGCGGTTTTACATTCGGTATAACCTATATAGCAAACGGACTTTGGTTTGATTTGTTGCATTCGTCCGGTAATTTTATTATTGCTTTGGTGTTGTATAAACCGCTGACCATTGCCTTTAATAAAGCGATAAAAGACTGAATTTAAAAGCACCCAGATGGGTTTTAGCCGTTAGGGTGCTTTTTTGATTTTTAATGAGTAAAAAAATTGTCAAATAAGCAGTTTGTTTTGCAGAAAAAATATAAAACTAATATTTTTTAAAATTTTAGGAAAATATTTCTTGTTATTTTTTGAATTTATGATATAATAACAGTAAGAAATTTCGGAAAGGAATTAACTTATGTCAAATTCAATCAATTACAATGTACTAATTGCTGATTTGTGCGCCAAGAGCCTTGCGGGTAGTCGCGAAGCCGCCCGAATAAGTCGCAGAAAGTTAAGCGAAGAACTTGATATTTCCGAAAGCACAATTAAGTGCTGGGAAACCGGTCAAGGTTCACCCAACCTTAAAGCTATTATGGATTGGTTCCGAATTACTGATGCCAACCCGTTTTTGGCAATGCTCGGTTTCTTTTGGTATGAGGATTTTGGCTCTTTAAGGTACGACTCTACTGTTGATGAGCTCAGAAAGGCGCTTTGCACTTACTACACAAAAATTGCCAACGCCGAGGAACTGAGAAAGATGGATTACATTCTTTTCGGCGACCACGGGTCTGATTGGTCGGGCATTTTGGATATGGCTTGCGCACACTTGCACACCTCTATGGAAAGCCGTATTAAGGTTGCCGAAATTATTCAAATTTCTTATGAAATGAGTGCAAATTTAAGCTCGGCATACATCCATAAGGATGTTAGCGATAACACTAAACTTTTGTGTGAAGCTATTGATGCCGCCATTCTTTCACTAAAAGAGGGTAAGAGCACTTATACAATTAAAATTTCTTCGGAGGATTATGATAGAGCAATTTCTCAAATGCTTAAAAAATCACGCGAAGATGCAGGCCTTGAACAATCGGATATGGCAAAGGCTATGGGCAAAACCGGTAAAACCATTAAGCATTGGGAAACCACCGGTCAACTTGCTTTCTTAGATTTGTGCCGTTGGTTTAACTGTACAGATAAGTCATTTTGGACTTATATGCGCGAAGCTTTCGGTCTTACAAATGTGTTTGAATACACCTCTAAGGATAAAGCTATTGCCAAAAAGTTAGTTGATTATGTTAATAATAAGGCGACCGATGAAGAAATCAAAAAGTTTGCCTTTATTGACTTTGGCAACCATGGTTCAAGTTGGATTTCTATTCTTGAACTTATGTACGAATATGTTTGCACACCGCTTCGCGAACGCGTTATTACTTCTCGCTCCGTTTTGGTTGCATATCAATCTGATAATTCAACCAACAAAATTACGGGTGCAAGGCATATTTTACCTGATATCGAAAATCTTGAACGGTGCATTAAGGAAGCAACCGAGGAAGCCAAGGCCGAAGTTCTTAAAGCACAGTTTAAGAAAAATTTAATTTGAAAAATTAAAGAGCTATTGGATTTACCCAATAGCTCTTTTTTTTATTTCTTTTTCGGTTTATGAATGTTTCTTATTGTCTTTTTCTTTTTTTGCTTAATAGACCGTCCGTTTTGCACCCCACCGGATTTATAATTTTGCGGTGCGTCATCTTTTACAAGACAGTCTTTTCCTGTGCCAATTAAGTCATATCTTCCGCAACGCTTTAAAGCCGATAAAACCAAATGACGGTTTTGCGGTAAGAAATACTGTAAAAGTGCGCGCTGTTGCGCCTTTTCGTTCGGCGTACGCGGTACGTAAATCGGCTCCATGGTATATGGGTCAAGACCGGTATAAAACATACAGGTAGAAATAGTGCCGGGTGTCGGGTAAAAGTCCTGTACCTGTTCGGGATGCATCCCTTCTTTTTTAAGAAATACCGCAAGTTCAATAGCATCTTTTATTTGACTTCCGGGGTGCGAAGACATCAGATAAGGCACTAAAAATTGTTTTTTGCCTATTCTTTCGGTTGTTTTGTAAAAGCGCTTTTTAAAGCGGTTATAAACGCTGATATCGGGTTTACCCATGGCGTTTAATACTGCGGCAGAGCAATGCTCGGGTGCAACCTTTAATTGACCGCTTATGTGGTGCTCGACAAGTTCATTAAAGAAGGTATCGTCGCTATCTGCCATAAGATAGTCGAAGCGAATACCCGAACGGATAAATACTTTTTTAACTTTCGGTATAGCTCGCAATTTGCGTAAAAGCTCAACATAATCGCTATGGTCAACATGAAGCGCCTTGCATGGTGTCGGTGCCAAACATTTCTTGCCGGCGCACATACCGTTTACTGCTTGCCCTTTGCAAGAAGGCGCCCTGAAATTAGCGGTCGGCCCGCCGACATCGGCAATATACCCCTTAAAATCGGGAAATTCGGTTAATTTTTTAACTTCGTTAACGACCGATTCGTGACTTCTTACCGAAATTTGTCTGCCTTGGTGGTAGGCAATGGAACAGAAGTTGCAAGCACCGTAGCAACCGCGATTATGTACTACCGAAAATTTTACTTCTTCAATGGCAGGCACTCCGCCTTGTTGTTCATAAGACGGGTGGTAGTTTTTCATAAAAGGTAAAGAATAAACCTCGTCCATTTCTTCGGTTGTGAGCGGTGGCATTGGTGGATTTTGCACTAAAATAAATTTCCCGTGCCGCTGAATTAAAGCGCGGCCGCGAACCGAGTCATGCTCATCATGTTGCATTTTGCAGGCAATGGCATATTGTTTTTTGCCTTTTTCACTGTTTTCACTTACCGCTTCGTATGACGGGCATTCTTTCGCACTGATTGGACTATAATCCAAAACATTTTCTAAATAACAAGTGCCTTTAATATCTTTTAAATCTTTAATGCTTTCACCGGCATTTAATCGGTCGGCAATTTCAATAATATGCTTTTCACCCATGCCATACATAAGCAGGTCGGCGGTTGAATCAACTAAAATTGAGGGCATCACGCGGTCAGCCCAATAGTCATAATGTGCGAAACGGCGAAGCGAAGCTTCAAGTCCGCCAATGGCAATGGGTACGCTACCGTAAATTTCACGCAGCCGTTTGCAGTAAGAAATAACAGCTCTGTCCGGTCTTTTTCCGCTTTTACCGGCAGGGGTGTAAGCGTCATCACTCCTGCGCTTTTTAGCGGCAGTATAGTGTGCTACCATAGAGTCTAAATTACCGCCGTTAACTAAAAATGCAAGGCGCGGTTTACCAAAACGTGTAAAATCGCTGTCGCTTGTCGGTTGCGGAATGATGCAAACCTTATATCCTTTACTATAAAGCACGCGGGAAATTATTGCAGTGCCGAAACTCGGGTGGTCAACATAAGCATCCCCCGAAACTATTATAAAGTCGGGTGTATCCCAACCGTAATTTTGCATTTCTTTAACTGTAATCGGTAAAAAAGGCATAAACTCACCCTTAATCAAAATATACTAATAGTATATCATAATAGCTTTACCATTACAAGGAGTTAAACTTATGGAAGAAAACGAGTATTTTGAAGAGCAAAGCAACGCCGAGCCGATTTTTAAAATAATTATTGCCGAATGTGTTTTGGTGGCGCTGATTTTGGCATTTATACTTTGCACCAAGTGCTTTTTTAAGCCAACATACAGAAAAATACAAAGATTTTATGAAAACGAATTTTGCGGTGAAATAACCGTTGAGGATTTTTTAAATGAGATTTAAGCTTTTCGGCAGCGAAATTTATATTTCTTTCCTTTTCGGAGCAGTTGTGGTTATTATGATAGCAACCGATAAAACGGGGTTGATATTGCCGTCACTATTCTCAATTTGTGCTCATGAAACGGGGCATTTGTTTGCAATGTGGCTTTATGAATGTCAGCCGAAAAGGATAAAACTAATACCGGCATCGGTGCAAATAGTAAACGGAAAAATCCTTTCGGAAAAGGCTGAAACAATGGTAGCACTATTCGGGCCATTAGTTAACATAATACTGTTTTTCTCGCTTTATGTTAACTATCTCTTATTTAAAACCGAACTATCCTTAAACAGCGCTTTTATAAATTTGGTAATTGCACTTTTTAATCTTATACCGATAATAGGTCTTGATGGCGGAACAGTACTTAAAAACCGCTTGCTTAAAACCAAAAGTCACGAAACAGCTTTAAAAATAATGCGCTTAATAACGGTTTTCGTTTCGCTGATAATTATATTGGTCGCCATAGTTTTAACCGTAAAAGACAAACTCAACATTTCACTTTATATAATGGGTGCTTACTTTTTGATAATCGCCCTTTTAAGACAAAGTTTTTAACTTGCAAGAATCAACTTTTTGTTGTAAAATATATCTATAAAATTTTGGAGATATGATATGGACAATAAAAAGTTTGAGCAACTGCTTTTAACCGTTCAAAAACCGGGCAGATACTCGGGTGGGGAAGTTAACAGCATAATTAAGGATAAAAACAAGGTGGATGTTCGTTTTGCCTTTTGTTTTCCCGATACATACGAAATAGGCATGTCGCACCTTGGTATGAAAATTCTCTATTCGCAGTTTAACAGCAGGGATGATATTTGGTGTGAACGCGTTTTTGCACCGTGGATAGATTTTGAAGAAGTTATGCGTAAAAACAATATCCCGCTTTTTGCACTCGAGAGCAGAGATGCTGTTTCGGATTTTGATTTTATCGGTTTTACGCTTCAATACGAAATGTCTTATACTAATGTGCTTAATATGTTGGACCTTGCCGGTATTCCGTTAAGAAGCAAAGACAGAACAGATTTTACACCGATTGTCGTTGCCGGCGGTCCTTGCGTTTGCAATGCCGAGCCGATTGCCGATTTTATTGATATTTTCTTTTTAGGCGAGGGCGAAGAAGTTGACCTTGAAGTAATCGACCTTTATAAAGAATTTAAGAAAAACGGCAAATCAAAGCAGGAATTTTTAGCCGCCGCCGCAAAAATAGAAGGTGTTTATGTTCCGTCTTTATATGATATCGAATATTATGAAGACGGCACGGTTAAGTCGGTAACACCGAAGTGCGGTGCACCGAAAACCGTTAAAAAGAGAATAATGCGTGATTTGGATAAAGCACATTACCCCGATAAATTTGTCGTGCCGTATATCGAAATTGTGCACGACAGAGCCGTGCAGGAAATTTTCCGCGGTTGCATTCGCGGTTGCCGTTTTTGTCAAGCCGGATATATTTATCGCCCTGTCCGCGAAAAGTCGCCCGAGCTTATAAATAAGCAGGCAAGGGCCATTTGCGAAAGTACGGGTTACGACGAAATTTCACTTTCTTCTTTAAGCACGAGTGATTACAGAAAGTTAGAACCGTTGCTTAATGAAATGCTTACTTGGACCGAAGAAAAACACATCAGTCTTGCTTTGCCGTCGTTAAGAATTGACAATTTTTCGGACGAGCTTTTAGAAAAGATTAACCATGTTAGGAAAAGCGGTCTTACCTTTGCGCCCGAAGCCGGCACTCAAAGGCTTAGGGATGTTATAAACAAAAATATAACAGAAGAAGAAATTATTAAAACCTGCCGTACTGCCTTTAAGGGCGGATATACCGCGGTTAAGCTTTACTTTATGTTAGGCCTTCCGACCGAAACAGATGAAGATTTAAAAGGCATTGCGGATTTAGGACAAAAAATTGTTGACGAATACTATCGTTTACCCGAAAGACCTAAGGGTAAATCGGTTTCGGTATCTATAAGCGTTTCTACATTTGTGCCAAAGCCGTTTACACCTTTCCAATTTGAACCGCAAATCGAAAGGGAAGAGATGATTAGGCGCCAAAAGTATCTTTTAAGTTGCATTACTACTAAAAAGATTAACCTTTCATGGCACGATTCTTCGACAAGCTTCTTAGAAGGTGCCTTTGCGCGTGGCGACCGACGGCTTGGCAATGTTATCGAAACCGCCTTTAAAATGGGTTGCAAGTTTGACAGTTGGAACGAATGCTTTGACCTTCAAAAATGGAACGAGGCATTTAAGGCTAATAATTTAACACCTGAATTTTATGCAAACAGAACACGCAGTTTTGATGAAATTACGCCTTGGGACCATTTGGATTATGCTGTCACAAAGGATTTCTTAATTCGAGAAAACAAATCAGCTCACGGCGAAACAACCACCCCGAATTGCCGCGAAAAG
>JAZUID010000013.1:0-64479 GCA_045642065.1 Acutalibacteraceae bacterium | reverse complement strand
CTTACATAATCGCCCTGATTGAATGCCGACATATCAAAATCCTGACATTCGTCACTCCAAAGGCGGAGAACATTAACGGTTTTGCCGTCTTTGCCGGCAATTTTCAAATCATAAGGAACGGCACGGACATTATCAAAATCTCTATGCTCAACGTGATGATACCCGTTATCCCACCACTCGTCAATATGACCGTCAAAATGAATATCAACGGCAGAAGACGGGCGTTGTTCAAGCCAAACACTTCCGCCGGGAAGCCAGAAATCGGGCATCTCGGTCTGCCAGCCGTCAACTAATTTTTGACGGAAAATACCAAGCTCATACTTAATACAGTATCCCATTGCGGAATAACTGTTTGAAGAAAGTCCGTCAAGGAAACAGGCGGCAAGTCTGCCGAGACCTCCGTTACCGAGACCTGCATCAGGCTCAAAATCATAAAGATTATCAAGTTTAACCTTGAATTTTTGAAGCGCCTTACTCATTTTTTCGGTAAGGTCTAAATTATAAAGATTGTTTTTAAGCGACCTGCCCATTAAAAATTCCATACTTAAATAGTAAACGGTTTTTGCCGACTGTTCATCGACTTTGTTTTTAAACTGTGCCTTTTTCTCGCTCATAATTTCGAGTAAAACAAGTACGCAAGCCTTATAAAAGATTTCGTCAGACGCCTGCTCGGGTGTTACACCGAAGTTATGTGACAGCTTTTTTTCGAGCATATCGGTAAGCCTTGAAACAGAATATTCAGTCATATAAACATCTCCATATACAGAAAAATTATTTTTATATTATTATATACATTATATAATACATTATTCTGTCAATTTTTTCAAGTAGTATCAAGAACTATATTTTCACCGAAATTTGTGCATTTTCTACAAAAAACACTTAATTTGATTTTAAAATAGATAAATCATTAGGCAAAGAGTACAATAATCCACATATACAGCATTATAAGAGAATTTTTTTAAAAAAATATTTAAAAAAACACTTGACAAAACAGTATCACTATGATATAATTGCATCGTTGTCAAGAGTGATAACAAAACACAGTTGGTGTTGATTGCGGTGAGGGTCCACCCGTTCCCATTCCGAACACGGAAGTTAAGCTCACTTGCGCTGAAAATACTTGGCGGGCAGCTGCCTGGGAAGATAAGTAGATGCCAACATAAAGCACTGCAATAGCGGTGCTTTTTATTTTGTCTTTAAACATTATAAAAACAAACCCCCACAACTTTATTTAAGGTTGTGGGGTTTGTTGCTTTTATGCTAAATTTTCGTAAATTTCTTTGCCTTTTGTCATAATCCATTTGCGTAAAGCTAAGGATATTACAATGTTTAAAATATTCGCAAGAACTAAAAACAAGCTGACACTGATTGCTTTTCGTGCCAAAATGTAAATTCCGGCAAGCGCCGCAAGATAAATCCAACTGCCGAAAATTGCAATAACAGGTGCCAGACCCTGCTTTACTGCAACCGTCTCGTTAGCCCAATCAAGATTGGGAAATTTAAGATTGGCAAAAAGCCCAAAATTAGCAATAAGCCAAGTAAATATTGACGGCGTTAAAAGAATTAAAATTATGTTGTAAATCTTAATCGGCACCGCTATTGAAAGTGAAAAAACACAAATTGCAAGGGGTATTAAGGTTAAGACCATATTGAGCTTAATTTTGGCTTTAAATATTTTTTTAATGTCAATCGGCATTGATAAAGCAACCCAAATGCTTTTGCCTTCGATAGAAACCGAAGGTGCCGTAATATCATTCATAACCGAAATTAAGCAAAGAAGCCCCGACGCAATAAGCGGTAAATATTTATTAACAAAGTTAAAGGACAAAACGACGCTGTTAATATCCTTTGCCTTAATTAAGACAATGATGCCGAGCGCTAAATAAAGCAAAACACCAAAACCGCAGTTAAGCATATATGTCGGGCTTGAAACAAACCGTGAAGCTTCCCTTCCGAACAAGGTTGAGCTTAACTTTTTTTCCGCCATACTTTCTTTTCTTACTTCTTTTCGTGCTTGGCGGTCGGCTGTTGTAGTGACCTTTATGAAACTTTTTTCAATTAGGGAATAGATTAAATATGCAAGCAATGCAACTGCTGCCACAACCGCTAAAAGCGGTATAATATCGCCTGTGGCGGACTTACCGATAAAGTAGAGCAAATATGAGCTGTCCTTTACCTGTTTACCGACTGTCGCAAAGTTTTCTACAAGATTTCTTATGGCAACCTGCGCCTTAAAATAAACCACATAATAAATACCGATAAACAGCAGTGTGGCCAAAACGGTCGTAAAGCTTTTGTTTTTAACAATTTTGCTTATTCTTGCAACAAAATAGCCTAAAATACAAGAAATCACCATTACCAAAACAGTAATTGCAAAGCTGAAAATCAAACCGGTAACAAGTGCATAAACACTTTTAATGACAATGGCATAAACAATAACTGCCGGCAACATAACCATTCCCGTAAAGAACAATGAAAAAATATAAATGCCGATCATACGCGAAAGGATAATATCCGAAGTTTTAATAGGCATCGCAAGAAGTGTTTCATTATCCTTCGCGTTATAAAGACTTGCAAAGGTGTTAAAGGATGATGAAAAAACGCCTAAAACAAGAGCAACGCCGGTCATAACCAAATAATAAAGCCAGCCGTAACCCGCCGGTGCCAACGGCTTTGCAAGTAAAATACTAACCGCCGTAAAAGAACCGCCGATGGCTATTAAAAACAACAACACATAGGTTGCCAAAAAGACTAAAAGCGAAGATTTTTTAGAGCGTGTCTTTCCTTTTTTGTCAACATAGATGCCTCTGTTAAGCTCTGCCAACTGCTTTTTTATTAAAGTTTTAAGCATCGGTTAGTCCTCCAATTCAAGGAAAACTTCCTCTAACGATTCGTCGCCCTTAACCTCTTCCATAGTACCTGATTTAATGAGCTTTCCGCCCTTAATAATTGCAACCTTATCACAAAGCTTTTCGGCAACTTCAAGCACATGGGTGGAGAAGAAAATCGCACCGCCGTTATCGCAATGCTCACGCATCATTTCCTTTAAGGTGTGGGCGGCTTTTGGGTCTAACCCAACAAACGGCTCATCCATGAGAATCAGCTTCGGTGAATGAAGCCAAGCGGAAACAATGGCTAATTTTTGCTTCATTCCGTGTGAGTAAGAGGCGATTGACTGCCCTAAATCACCGTAAATTTCAAACATATCGGCATATTTCTTAATTTTTGACTGGCGCTCGGCAGTAGAAACACCGTAAACATCGGCCACAAAATTAAGATACTTAATGCCGGTCATATACTCATATAAATCGGGGTTGTCGGGAATGTAGGCAATTTGCTTTTTGCATTCCAACGGGTTTTCTTTAATCGAAATACCGCCTACGAAAATCTCACCTTGCTCAAACTTTAAAATGCCGACGGCGGACTTTAAAGTCGTTGTTTTGCCGGCACCGTTATGACCGATAAAACCGTATATTTCACCGGATTTGATGTGAATTGAAAGATTGTCAACTGCTTTCTTTTCACCGTAAATCTTGGTAAGATTGTTTATTTGCAACATATAAAATTTACCTCTTTTATTCGTAAATCGGGAACTTTTCGCAAAGCTCAATAACTTCTTTTGTGATTCGGTCTTTATTGCCTTCAAAATCGATCATTATATCCTTAATCCAGCTGGCAATAAGCTCCATTTGGGGCTCTTTAAAACCGCGTGAAGTAACGGCAGGGGATCCAAGCCTTAAACCGCTTGTAATAAACGGACTTTGGGGGTCGTTGGGTATCGTATTTTTGTTGGCGGTAATATGCACTTCGTCAAGCCGGCTTTCAAGCTCTTTGCCGGTAATTCCCGTACCGCGCAAATCCAATAAAACCAAATGGTTATCGCTGCCGCCCGAAACCATCTTGATGCCGTTTTTGTCAAAGGCTTTGCAAAGTGCGGCTGTATTTTTAACAATTTGTTTTTGATATTCTTTAAATTCGTCGGTCATTGCTTCGCCAAGTGCTACTGTTTTGGCGGCAATAATATGCATTAAGGGGCCGCCTTGTGTGCCGGGGAAAATAGCCTTGTCAATTTTTTGTGCAAATTCTTTTTTACACAAAATCATACCGCCACGCGGACCGCGCAAAGTCTTGTGTGTTGTGGTTGTTACAACATCGGCATAAGGCACCGGTGACGGATGAATGCCGGCTGCAACAAGACCTGCAATATGTGCCATATCAACCATTAGGTATGCACCGACCTTATCTGCAATTTCACGGCAACGCTTAAAGTCGATGATGCGCGAATATGCACTGGCGCCGACAACTAAAAGCTTCGGTTTGCATTCAAGTGCTGTTCTTTCCATCTCATCATAATCTATTAACGCGGTATCCTTATTAACACCGTAAGGCACAATATTAAAATATTTACCCGAAATGTTTACAGGTGAGCCGTGGGATAAATGTCCGCCTTCGGCAAGGTTCATACCCATAACGGTGTCACCCGTCTCTAAAAGTGCAAAGAAAACGGCTAAGTTGGCATTTGCACCCGAATGCGGTTGCAGGTTGGCATGCTCTGCACCGAACAGCTTTTTAGCGCGTTCTCTGCCGATATCTTCAACAATATCAACATATTGACAGCCACCGTAATAGCGCTTGCCGGGGTAGCCTTCGGCATACTTATTTGTAAGAATTCCGCCGGCTGCTAATAAGACACCCTTAGAAACAATATTTTCAGAAGCGATAAGCTCAATATTATGGCGCTGACGGTTTAATTCTTTTTCGCAAGCCGCCGCTACTTCGCTATCGTAATCTTTTAAATCTTCAAAAAAATTCATATTAAACTTCCCCCAAGATAATATTTGCTATATTATACCACAAATAGTTGTCGTTTGCAATTAGAAATACAATATATTCCAAAAATAAATTTTAAAAATTTTTCAATTTTCTATT
Organism: Acutalibacteraceae bacterium; assembly: GCA_045642065.1. Classification (GTDB taxonomy): domain Bacteria; phylum Bacillota; class Clostridia; order Oscillospirales; family Acutalibacteraceae; genus UBA737. The sequence continues at coordinate 59,547 of JAZUID010000013.1, read as the reverse complement.
TAAAATTTATATATTGTATGTTATAATGTCTTATATATGACTTTAAAAGGGATACATTATGGAAAACAATTTTGAAGAAAAACAGAACAATATAATTTGCGGTCGCAATTCGGTGCTTGAAGCAATACGTTCGGGCCGTGAGATTGACCGTTTGTTTGTGGCACACGGTGTTTCGGGCGGCAGTGTCACCGAAATAATCGCAAAATGCTCTGCAAAGGGAATTTTGATAAAAGAAATTAGCCCCCAAAAGCTTGACTATTATTGTGGCGGTGCCAACCATCAAGGCGTTGCGGTTATGTTCGCAACTCAAAATTATTGCGAAGTTTCGGATATTTTGCAAAACGCTTATGACAGAAACGAAAAGCCTTTTATTATTATTTGCGACGAGTTGGAAGATCCGCACAACCTTGGTGCTATCATCCGTACGGCAGAAGCAAGCGGTGTTCACGGCATCATCATTCCGAAACGCCGAAGCGCCTCTCTTAACGCTACGGTTGCCAAGGCATCAAGCGGTGCGCTTGAATATATGTCGGTTGCCCGCGTTACAAATATTGCAAACACTATTGAAGACCTTAAAAAGCAGGGTGTTTGGGTGTTTGGTGCGGATATGGACGGCACCGACTATGAAGAAGTTGATTTTAATGTGCCCTGCGCCATCGTTATCGGGAATGAGGGACACGGAATCGGCGCTTTAACCGCAAAACGTTGCGACGGTATTGTAAGTTTACCTATGCTCGGCAAAATAAATTCGCTGAACGCATCGGTTGCAGCCGGCATTCTTATGTATGAAGTTGTACGAAAGAGGAGAAGTTAATGGGATTGTTTTCAAAGAAGTCAGACAATAACGACATCTTAGAAGAATTAGAAGCCGAAGATTTAATTTTTAATCTTTCGGAGCACGAGAAAATTATGCCTAACCATGCGCTTACCGCAGACGAAATTGCCGGTGGCGAAACAAAGCAAACCGCCGAGTCTGGCAATAATCCGCTTGAATCGTTGAAGGCGCGCATGCGTAATTCCGCGCGCGGAGTTGTCGCCGAAGCACCGCCGGCAGAAAAAACGGTGCCTGTTAAAGAAGAAAAAAGTGAATCCTTGCCCGTTGATGAGCTTGTTAAGGAATCTGACTACCCTATCGTTTTAGAATCAAAAAAGGAAGAAGCCGAAATCAACTTTTCTATTGACGATATAATCGCGAGTGTTGAAGAAAACCTTAACGTTAATACAGAAAAAGTGGTTGACGAAAAGAACGGTCAAGAAAATCCGGCTTACGAATCGGTTGCAGAAAATAAAGAAAAAACCGAAGCCGCCGCTTTTGTAGAAAAGATTTTAGATGATTATAAGATCGAAGTTAATTCAGAAGAAAAGGCGCCCAAGCAAGAAAAGAGTGATGAGCCTTCACTTTTAGAAAAATGTATGCCTTATATTATTGACGACACGGGTAACAATGCTGCCGAAGAAAAGCCGTCATACACACTCGAAAGTGTGGAAAATATTTTAAATGCCGACAGCGATAAGATTGTCGAACAGTTGGCTAAAAAGTATGAGGTTACTTTTGATAATTTGGGCCGTTATGCCACCACCCTTGCAGAAACGCCGACAAAAGTCGATAAAAATGAGGAAAAACCTTTACCCGTCAAGGAAGAATCCGTACCGGTGACCGAAGTTCAAACAAGCTTGCCCGACATTTCGGATATTGACAACATTTCCTTAGTGGCAGAAAAGGTTGCCCCTAATCCTATTGAAGCCACAGCCGAGCTTGGCGAAACCATCCGCTTCACACCCATTAAAAAGGGTGATGATGTTGAACGCGTTGTTGTTTCCCACAGCACAAGAAAAATTGATTTAACCGGCGAACTTTTAGCCACCGAACTCCCACACGAAGAAAAATTTGAGCCCGAAACCGTTAAGCTTGAAGTAAACGATTTTGATGAGTTTACACCTTCTACCGAATACGAAGGCCCCGGCGACCTAAAACGCATTTTGCGAATGCTCTCGGTAAAAAACCGTAACGGATTTTTACAATTTTCCGCATCACTTGTTTTGCTGCTCTTGACCGCGACCTTTAAAATTCCGGTTTTATATGATTTTATGGTTGCCTATCCGACACCTTGTATGGGTGTTTGCGCCGTCTTTGCATTTCTTTGTGTAATTGCAAATATCGATATTTTTAAATCAGTTAAGGACCTTGTTAAGAAAAAAGCCACAGGTGATATTTCGGCTTTGTTGGCAGTTCTCGGTACCGGCGTTTTCACCGCCACCTGTTTTAATTCGGGTGAGCCCAATATTGATATTCTTTTGCTTTTGCAATTTATACTGTGTTTCCGTTCACTCGGCAAATTTATGTATGCTTCGCAAATGCTTTCAACCTTCAAGTCGATTTCGGCCATAAGCCAAAAAAGGGCCGTTAAGCTTATTAACGAGCCTGCCGTTACTAATGCTATGGCAGGTGACGCTGTTGAGGGTGAAGCACTTATTGCGGCACCTCAAAAAACCGGTCAAATTCTTGACTTTATGAAATATTCGGAATACGGCACTTTCTTAGGCGGAAAGCAAATTCTTATAACCGCCGTTACACTGTTTTTAGCTGTTGTTTTTGCGTTTGTCAACGCAAGCGTTACGAATAATTCTTATTCGGGTTATTTAACATTTGCTTCGGTTTTGTGCTTTTCGGCTTTACCCACACTTTTCTTTATTGACAGCCTGCCGCTTTTTGCCGCAAACAAAAAATTAAAGAAAAAAGGTGCCGCCGTTATCGGAAAATCGGGCGCCGCTCAAATTGAAGCCGCTAACGCCGTTATTCTTAACTCGAGCGACATTTTCCCGTCGGGTACCATCACCTTACACAATATGCACGTTTTAGGTGAAAACAGTATTGACGATACTATCATTCGCGCTGCGGCGCTTACCAAATATATCGACTCACCGCTTGACGGTGTATTCAGCCGGATTGTCAGCACGCTTAACAGTACTTCGCCCGAGCCTAAGGTTGACAGCGTTAAGTATGAAGAAACGCGCGGTATTTCAGGTTGGGTTGATGATAAACTTTTACTTATCGGCAACCGTACCTTGCTTGAATCTCATGGGATTTCCGCACCGCCGGTTGAAACCGATTACAAAATTTTAAGAAACGGCTTCTTCCCCATTTATGTTGCAAGCGACGGTGAAGCCTATGCTTTGCTTATTGTTCAATACGGTGTTGACCCCGATGTTGCGCGCGAGCTTAAAAAGGTTACCGCAAGCGGTATTACCGTTTTGGTTAACAGCTGTGACCCCAACTTAACCGAAGAGATGCTCTGCGACTATTTAGGTCTTTACGAAGACTCGGTTAAGGTTATGCGTTTTGCGGGCAGCAATATGTATAAAAATGCCGTTCACCCCGTTGCCGAAACTTCTGCCCCCGGTCTTTATAAGGGCAATCCGACGGGTCTTACTTCACTTGTAAACTGCTCGGCTAAAATCCGCAAATCAAACCTGCTTTTAACCGTTACATACATACTTGCCCTTTGCGCCGGAATACTTATGTTCCTATATGCCCCGTTCTCGGGCTCGGGCGAGCTTTTAAGCAGTAGTTTCGTTTTATTATTCAGTATTGTTTCTACGGTGATTTCATACCTGCTTTTCTTAATAGAAAAACCGTAGTTTAAAGGGAGATATTTTATGCAAAACAAGAAGTTTTATATTACCACCGCCATCGCCTACACTTCGAGAAAACCGCACATCGGCAATGCTTATGACATCGTTTTAGCCGATGCTATCGCTCGTTATAAACGCGGTCAAGGTTACGACGTTTTTCTTATGACAGGGTCTGATGAGCACGGTCAAAAGATAGAAGAATATGCGAATAAAGCGGGTGTTACGCCGAAAGAATATGTTGACGGCGTTTCTTCGGAAATTCGCGGTGTTTGGGACAGCCTTAACACAAGCTATGACAAGTTTATTCGCACAACCGATGAAGACCATGTTAAAACCGTTCAAAAAATATTCAAAAAGCTTTACGAACAAGGCGATATTTATAAAGGCCATTACGAAGGCAAATATTGCGTGCCTTGCGAATCCTTCTTTACCCCTTCGCAATTAGTTGACGGCAAATGCCCCGACTGCGGAAGAGAAGTTACCGACGCTAAGGAAGAAGCATATTTCTTAAAATTAAGCAAATATCAAGCAAGACTTTTAGAGTTCTTGGAGAATGAGCCCGACTTTATTAAGCCGGAGTCAAGAAAGAACGAAATGATTAACAACTTCTTAAAGCCGGGTCTTAACGATCTTTGCGTTTCAAGAACGTCTTTTAAATGGGGCATACCTGTTGATTTTGATGACAAGCATGTTGTTTATGTTTGGCTTGATGCGCTTTCCAACTACATTACCGGTATCGGCTATGACCCTGATGGCAGTAGCGAGCAATATAAAAAGCTTTGGCCTGCTGACCTTCATGTTATCGGTAAAGATATTGTCCGTTTTCACACTATCTACTGGCCGATTATTCTTATGGCGTTAGGCGAGCCTTTACCAAAACAGGTTTTAGGTCACCCATGGGTACTGGTCGGCGAAGACAAAATGTCAAAGTCAAAAGGCAATGTTATTTACGCCGACGATTTAGCGCACCGCTTCGGTATTGACGCAGTTCGTTACTACCTTCTTTCTGAAATTCCTTTCTCGCAAGACGGCACTATTACCTACGAAAGTTTTATTACTAAATTTAACACCGACCTTGCCAATACACTCGGCAATCTTGTAAACAGAAGTATCGCCATGACTAACAAATACTTCGGCGGTACCGTCAGCAAATCAAAAGAGTTTAATGAGCTTGACAAAGACCTTTTAGCCACCGCTAAAAAGAGCTTTGCCGACTTTACAAGACTTATGGACGAATACCGTAATGCCGATGCGGTTAACGCCGTTATGGACCTTGCAAGAAGGTGCAATAAGTATATTGACGAAACTATGCCTTGGGCGCTTGCCAAAGATGAAGAACAAAGGTCGCGCCTTAATGATGTCCTTTATAACTTACTTGAATGTATTAGATTACTTGCTAATATGTTAAAGCCGATTATTCCGCAAAGTGCCGACAGCATTTTGGCTCAGCTTTGCACGGCAAACAGCAGTAACGAATTCGGCACAACCGACAGCTTTACCGTCGGTGAAGCAAAGCCTTTGTTTGCAAGAATTGATATGGAAGCTACCTTAAAAGAATTAGCAGAGGAAGCCGAAAAGGCCAAAAAAGCAAATGCCGAAAATGTTGCAACCGTCAGCCAAATCGGCATTGAAGATTTTTGCAAGGTTGAGCTGACAACCGCAACCGTTACCGCCTGCGAGCCCGTGCCGAAAGCCAAGAAGCTGTTAAAATTGACACTAAATGACGGCACCGATACACCCCGTACGGTAGCATCGGGCATTGCCAAATACTATAAACCCGAAGAGTTGGTAGGTCACACAGTAATTTTGGTTTCCAACCTTAAACCTGCCAAGCTTTGCGGTGTTGAGTCTAACGGTATGATTCTTGCGGCAGACTGCAAAGATGATGACATTAAGGTTATTTTTGCCGACAATATTCCGGCAGGGTGCAAGGTCAGATAATGGAAGAAATACTGTTTTCCCCACCTTTATCGAAGCCGCTTATTTTCGACACCCACGCGCACTATGACGATGCCCGATTTAAAGGCATTTATGAAGATTATTTAAGTAATCTTAATTCTTACGGCGTTAAGGGTGTTATAACCTGCGGGTGTGACGCGTTGTCAAGTAAAACCGCAATTAGCTTTGCTAACAAGTTTAACGGGGTTTTCGCCGCCGTCGGCGTTCACCCCGAAAATATTGACAGCGGTGACACGGCAACCGAAATTTTACCTCTTACAAAGGAAAAAGGCGTTGTTGCTATCGGTGAAATCGGTCTTGATTACAACTTTAACGAAGAAAACAAAAAAGAACAAATTGAACTTTTTAAAGGTCAAATTGAACTTTCAAAGATGGCCCATTTGCCTATAATTGTGCATGACCGCGACGCCCATGCCGACACTCTTGAAATTTTAAAAGAAACCAAGCCAAAGGGCGTTGTGCATTGCTTTTCGGGTAGCGAAGAAATGGCCGAAGAAATACTGAAACTCGGTATGTATATCGGTATCGGCGGTGTTGCCACCTTTAAAAATGCAAGGCGCTTGCCCGAAGTTATAAAGAAGGTTCCGTTAGACCGTTTTTTGCTTGAAACCGACTGCCCGTATTTAGCGCCCGAGCCGTTTAGAGGTAAGCTTTGCCACAGCGGTATGATATATCTAACCGCCGAAAAGATAGCACTGATTAAGGGCATTAGCACGGAAGAAGTGCTAAACCAAGCTTATAGAAACGCAAAATGTTTATTCGGCGTTTAATATACATATAAATATACACATTATTTAGTGGTTAAAATCCCCCTAAAACACACTATATATCCGCACCGTAAAAAGTGCGGATTTTTTGTTATTTTTCTTCAAAAAATGCTTGCAAAGCACCGCTCTTTATGATATAATTTTTAGGCTAATGTAAAAACATTGGTAAATATTACACACATTCCGTTTTGTTGGGCAGGTGTTGTGCTTAAAAGCGCAGTTTCCCCAAAGTGCAACGGGATGGAGGGAAAACCTCAGGAGGAAAAAGAAATGGCAGTAGTATCCATGAAACAACTTCTTGAAGCCGGTGTTCATTTCGGACATCAAACAAGACGTTGGAACCCGAAAATGGCTGAGTACATTTTCACAGAACGTAACGGTATTTACATTATCGACTTGCAAAAAACCGTTAAAAAGCTTAACGAAGCTTATTTGTTTGCTCGTGAAATCGCAGCAAACGGCGACGACATTTTGTTCGTTGGTACCAAAAAGCAAGCTCAGGACTCTGTTAAAGAAGAAGCAGAGCATTGCGGTATGCCTTACGTTAACGCTCGTTGGTTGGGCGGTATGCTTACCAACTTCACAACCATCCGCACTCGTATCGCACGCTTAAATCAATTACGCAATATGCGTGACGACGGTACTTTTGAGCTTCTTCCTAAAAAGGAAGTTATCAAGTTAAACCTTGAAATTGAAAAGCTTGAAAAGTTCCTTGGCGGTATTCAAGAAATGAAGAAAATTCCGGGTGCATTATTTATTGTTGACCCGAGAAAAGAAAGAATTGCCGTTGCCGAAGCTAAGAAATTAGGCATTCCGATCATCGCTATCGTTGACACTAACTGCGATCCGGATGAAATTGATGCTGTTATCCCCGGTAACGACGATGCTATTCGTGCAGTTAAGCTTATTTCAGAAGCAATTGCAAATGCAGTAATTGAAGGCAGACAAGGCACCGAAATGGGCACCGCTGCTATTGATGATGCTGATGACGAAACTGTTGAAGAAACAGAAGAAGCAACAGAAGAAGCTGCTGAATAATTTAGGAGGGAATTAAAATGGCTTTTACAGCAAAAGACGTACAGACTTTGCGTGAAAAAACCGGTTGCGGTATGATGGATTGCAAGAAAGCTCTTGTTGAATGTGACGGCAATATGGAAGCCGCTACCGATTATTTAAGAGAAAAAGGCCTTGCTTCCCAAGCTAAGAAGGCCAGCCGTGTTGCTGCTGAAGGTACAGTTTGTGCTACGGTTAAAAACGGTGTCGGCGCTATGGTTGAGCTTAACGCCGAAACAGACTTCGTTGCTAATGGCGACGGCTTTAAGGCTTTGGCTGCTAAGGTTGCCGAAATTGTTGCCGAACAAAATCCTGCCGACCTTGACGCACTTAACAAATGCGAAAAGGACGGCATGACCGTTGAAGCAATGGTACAGGAACTTTTCCTTGCCATTCGCGAAAACATTAAAATCCGCCGTTTCGTTCGTATCGAAGGCAATGTTGTAACTTACATCCATGCCGGCGGTAAAATCGGTGTTATGGTTGACTTTGAAACCACTCTTGATGCTAACGATGCTAACTTTGTTGCCATGGGTAAAAACATTGCAATGCAAATTGCCGCAATGAACCCCGCTTACTTAGATGAAGCTTCTGTTCCTGCAGAAGTTCTTGATAAGGAAAAGGAAATCCTTATTGCACAGATGAAGGAAGATCCTAAGATGGCTAACAAGCCGGAAGCAGTTTTAGGTAAAATTGTTGAAGGCAAGATTGGCAAGTACTATAAAGAAAACTGCCTTGTTGAACAACAATATGTTATTGACGGCGACTTAACCGTTGGTAAGTATGTTGAAAAGACAGCTAAAGAGCTTGGTGCAGACTTAAAGATTAAATCCTTTATCCGTTACGAAAAGGGCGAAGGCATTGAAAAACGCGTTGACGATTTTGCCAGCGAAGTTGCAAGCATGATTAAATAATTTAATTAAAACTAAAAGACCTGAAGAAAATTCTTCAGGTCTTTCTTTTTATACTTACTTTTGTTCATCTAATGATAGTGAAAAGCTTTCTATAAACTCTTCTAAAAATATATCCGCTTCAGTAACATCCATATCCTTAATTGCTTTAAGGGTGGACTCTTTCGCGGTGGCAAATTCTTTATTACCGCTTTCGGTTTCTTCAATGCACTTAATAAGTGCCGAAATTTTATCGGCCGCCTTTACCAATCTTTTAGTTTCGTCATCAAATTTATAAAGCGGGACAAATTCTTCGCGCAAATCGCTCGGCAACATATTCATAAGGCTTTCTTCAGCCGCTTCTTCAATCTCTTTATAGGCATTCTTAATCGTTTCGTTATAATATTTAATAGGTGTCGGCATGTCGCCCGTTATAATCTCACCCGTGTCATGAAACATAGCAACGGTTGCAATATAATAAGGATTATAATTTTTATTCAAACGCTTGTTGCCGATTACCGCAAGCGCGTGCGCCACCATAGCGACTTCAAGCGAATGCTCGCTCAAATTTTCGCTGTGGGTATTACGCATCAGCCCCCAACGATATATATTCTTCATTCTCGACATAAAAGCATAAAAATGACTGTTCAAAAAAACACATCCCTTCTTGAATATTATACCATTTATTGTTATAATATCAATAAGGAAATATAAAGGAGGTTGGCTGTTATGGGTTTTTCTTATAATAAAGCCACACTTCTTTGCCCTAATAAGGAAAAAAAGCTTTCAACCTTTATTATTGCGATAATAACTGCGACGGCTTTTTTCTTGCCTTTTATTATTCTGGGCAAAGGTTATTTTATTTTTTATGGGGATTTTAATGTTCAGCAAATTCCGTTTTATATGCAATGCCATAATGCAATCAGAAACGGTACAATGGGTTGGAACTGGCTTACCGACTTGGGTGCCAATTTTGTCGGCTCTTACAGTTTTTATCTTTTAGGCAGTCCGTTTTTCTGGCTTACTATTCCTTTCCCTAATTCTGTCGTACCCTACCTAATGGGACCGTTGCTTATTTTAAAATTCGGTTGCGCTGCTTTTACGGCCTACCTTTACATACGCCGTTTCACAAAAACACCCGAAGCCGCAAGGTTAGGCGCTTTGCTCTATGCCTTTTCGGGATTTTCAATTTACAACATTTTCTTCAACCACTTCCACGAAGCGATAATCGTTTTCCCGCTTTTGCTTTTGGCTATTGAAATGCTTATAACCGAAAACAAACGCGGTGTTGTGGCAATAACGGTTGCCCTTTGTGCCGTTGTTAACTATTTCTTCTTCTTCGGCATGGTAGTTTTCTCGATAATTTACTTCTTTGTACGACTCTTTTCCCATGCAATTAAACCTAAATTTTCAAGATTTTTAATTTTGGTTTTAGAAGCGGTTATCGGTTTATCCTTAGCTTGCTTCTTGCTGATACCATCAATACTCGCTATTATCGGAAACGGCCGTATTAGTGAGATTACACTCGGTTGGAACTCAATAATGTACGGTAAAGAGCAAATTTATCTTAATGTTATTGAGTGTTTCTTCTTCCCGCCCGACATTCCGGCGCGTCCGGTCTTCTTCCCCGGTGCCGATGTTAAGTGGTCGAGCCTTGGCGGTTGGATGCCTATATTCAGTATGGTCGGTGTCTTCGCGTGGTTTGCCAACCGAAAAGGTAACTGGCTGAAACGTTTAATCGGTATTAGCGCGTTTATGGCTCTTGTTCCGATTTTAAATAGCTCTTTTTATGCATTCAACAACGCCTATTATGCGCGTTGGTTCTATATGCCGATACTTATGATGGCTTTGGCTACGGTTATGCTGGCGGAAGACAGCTCAGCCGACTGGTCAAGCGGATTTAAATGGGTTTTAGGCATAACCTTTGCATTTACCTTAGTTATCGGTTTGTTCCCGCAAACCGATGAAGACGGTAACATTTCGTTTGGCCTTTATACTCAAGATGCAGGCAATACCTACACCCTTCGGTTTATTGCCGCCTGCCTTATTGCAATAATTTCTCTCTTCGTTCTTTACCTATTATTAGGACTTTTAAAGCGAAACAGAAAAGCCTTCTTTACAGCTTCGGTTGCGTGTGTTTGCATCGCCTCAATAGTATATGGCGGATTATTTATCTATGAAGGCAGAAGTCACTCTTTCGACCCCAAATCTGTTGTTATTGACCAGCTTATCGAAGGCGATGTTGCACTTGAAAAATCTTATAATTACAGGGTGGATACTTATTCCTGCGCCGATAATACCTCAATGACATTGGGGCTTGCAGGTATTAACGCATTCCATTCGGTTGTGCCGAGTTCTATAATTGATTTTTACACCTACATCGGCGTTACCCGTGATGTCGGCAGTCGCCCCGAAGTTAATCAATATGCTATAAGACCGTTGCTTTCGGTAAAATATTTGCTTAACCGCACCGGTGGTGAAAGCTTTGTTGAAAATTCAGGCGACACAAAAATGCCTTACTACAAATATGTAACAACAAGCGGCGGATATTACATTTACCAAAACGAATGTTATATTCCCTACGGCTTCTCTTATGACTATTATATGAGTAAAAGCTTTTGCGACAACTATAAGCAAAGCGACCGCGGTGCTTTAATGCTTAAAGCCATCGCTTTAAGTGACCGACAAATTAAAGAGTATTCGGGCATTTTGGATAATATTGAAGACCTCAAAAAGTCGGGTGCTAATAACTCAAAATTATCTTTAACACAAGAAGCATATAAAGCTGATTGCAAAGAACTCTCAAAAACTTCGGCTTATTATTTCAATACCACCAAAAACGGATTTACGGCAAAAGTAAAACGCGAGAAAAAGAACCTTGTTTTCTTCTCGGTTCCGTATGACGAAGGCTGGTCGGCAACAGTAAACGGCAAGCCCGCAAAGATTGAGCGCGTCAATGTCGGCTTTATGGCAGTTTTAGTTCCTAAGGGCGACAGCACCATTGAATTCAGTTATAAAACTCCCGGCCTCTCGCTCGGTCTTAAAACAACCGCCGGCGGTGTAGCAGTATTTATTGTTTATATGCTTGTTTGCTTAATCTATAAAAAGAATCATCCCTCAGAAGAGGTTTACCCCGAAGGCGATATTCTTTTAGAACAATGGAAAACTCAAGAATCCGAAGAAGATGAAGCACTTTCTAATCCAAGCCGAAAAAGCATTTTAGATGATGACGATGAAATTATCATCCCCCATATTGAAAGCGGTTTTGAAGGCGGTTTTAAAATAGACGACAACCTTTTCGGCGGCGAAAATAAAGAAGAATAATAACTAAAATAAAGAACTCTGCCTTTCAGTAAAAGGCAGAGTTCTTTTGTTATATTGCTTAATTGTTTTTTCTTATTAAATCTAAACCTTTTTGCATTTTTTCTGTTACTGCATTACCTATTTCGGTGGTAGTTTTATCGGCATAATCTTCGGGATAAATGACATCTAAAACGCTAAACGGTATTGTGATTTTTCTTCTGAACATGCTTTTCGGTATTTCCCTTGTTTTGTCGATAACACAAACGACAATCGGCACCTTAGCCTTAGTTGCTATTTTAAAAGCGCCATTGCGCATCGGCAAAAGCTCGCATGTTTTAGAGGTATAGCCTTCGGGAAAAATTGCGATAGAGTTCTTATCCTCTTTAATAATATTTGTGGCTTTTAAAATTGTCTTAACCGCTTCCCTGTTATTTTCTCTGTCAATCGGCAAACAGTTTAAGGCGTGCATAACCCGTGCCACAAATTTAAGGTCCCTGTAAACTTCCTTTTTAGCGACAAAAGCAAGCTCGCTTTCGGGTAAAGCCGAAAGAATAATCGCAGGGTCAAAGTCGAATTGATGATTGCAAACAAGCAAAAATCTTGTGTCGTCAGGGACCTTTTCAAGCCCCGTTGCCAAAACTTCAATACCCATAAGTTTAAAGCCTATCGGCAAAGTTGCCGATACCAAAGCACGGTAAAATTTAGAGCCTTTTTGCTGTTTCGAATTCATATTTACCAAAAAAACGCAAACGGCAAAGAACAAAAAGTGCAAAATTATGAGCGAAGCAAAACAGCCGACAAAAATTAACGGTACTAACCAATAAGAATAACTTTGTTTTAAAATCGGCAAAAAGTTGTTTAAAACCGGCACGACCGCCGCGCTGATTATTAAATAAATATAAAGCATTTTTCACCGCCTAATTTTGCTTTCTGACAATGCCGTATTCGTCATACCCGTTAAAGTAAGGGCAGGCGGAATTGTCAGAAGATAAAAACCTTTCCATATCATCTTCATCTAAATATGCATCACAAACATATTCGTCATATTCTTCATCATAAACGTAATTAGCGCAGTTTTCGCAAATGGTGCTTTTCATTCTTCGTTACCCTCTTCACTTGAAGTGTCTTCACTCGAAGTGTCTTCACTTGATGTATAGACAGAAGAATAAGCGTCCTCGCTTGTGGTTGTGTGACTTCTTGGCTCTTCGTTATAAGTGCTTGAAGTCACACTTTGTGTTGTGGCGTTTCGATTACCGTACCAGTCGTGCTTTTCAATGCCGTTTTGTGCAATGTAGTCTTCGGGTGTTATATTATCATAAATAAAAGCATGCAAAATCTTTTTTGCAAAATTTAAGTCATAGTAAATGCAAGAGCCTGCACCCTTAACTGACTTTGATTCCATTTGATACTCGGTAAAGGGAATTCTTGTTTGCAAAAATTCCGGTGATTTCAGCAATATGTTGGTTGCAAGACCCATGATTTCTTTATAAGAAAGTGAAGTTTCACTGCAAGGAATAAGTGCCTTTGCAAGTTTGATATAACGGCTGCTTTTCATCTTAACGGCCTTATTAAAGAGCTGCTCCATAACATAACGCTGACGGTCGGTACGGCCATAGTCATTGTTTGTGCCGTCAATGTTAGCGGCGTGTCTTATTCGTGCGTAGGCAACGGCTTGAACACCGTTTAGATGTTGCTTGCCGGCAGAGCTGATATAATACGGCTCCGGATCAATTTCCATATATTCGCATTGCTCGCAAATCATACCGTTAATACCAAAGTTAACCGAGTGGCCGTCTTCATATCCCATAACATTAATTTCGCCCTTGGAAAGTTCAACATCAATACCGCCAACGGCATCAATAATATCTGTCATGCCATAAAAATTAACGGTGGCATATTCTGAAATATCAAGCCCGAAATTTTGGTTTAAGGTTTTAATTGCAAGCTCAGGGCCGCCGCGCGAATAGGCGGTTGTGATTTTGCTGTAAACGGTTTTTCCGTTTTGCTCGATTGGTACTAAACTGTCCCTCATTATCGAAATAATCTTAACCGTCTTTGTTTCGGTATTAAGGCTCATAACCATAATACTGTCCGAAAGGCCTTTGAAGGATTTCGGGTCGCGCGAGTCGATGCCGAATAAAGCAATATTTATTATTTTTTTGTTGATTACATTTTCGAAGCCCAAGTCATCGGGGTCGCCCGTGATGTTATTGTAATTATAGTTAAATACAATAAAGAAAGCGCCGATAAGCATTGCAAAAACAAGAAGAACCGATGTAACGGTTATTATCGTTTGTTTTTGCCATTTTTTAAGGCTGTACCACCAAAAACCGATTCTTTCAAACAGTCTTTTAATGCCACGCTTCTTTTTGCGGTACTTTTTGCCGTTACCTGTAACAAAAGCGCTGTCGCTCACAATATCCTCGAACTCGGAAATATTTTCTTGTTCTTCAAAAGAATTGTTGTTATTTTCCATTTAAAACTCCAAAAAAATTATTTTAATTCCGATATTTTTTTATAAATATCACCTTTTTTTACACCGCATGTGGCGGCGGCTTCTTTAGCTGCCACAGACGCCGAATCACCTTTTGCCATAAGTTGTTTTGCGATTTTTACGGCATCATCCAATGTGTAAAGTGCGGGGGCTTCTTCGGGTGCGCCCGATATTATTAAAACAAATTCACCTTTTGGCGCATTTTCGCTATAATAATTATACGCGTCATAAAGGGTGGTATTTGTTAATTCCTCGTGAATTTTTGTAAGTTCGCGCGCAATGGCAATTTCGCGGTCGCCGAAAACTTCAAGCATATCTTTTAAGGTTGCCAAAAGCTTGTGCGGTGCTTCGTAAAAAATCATTGTGCGCTTTTCGTTTTTAAGCTCGTTTAAATGCGAGCGTCGGCTCGGCTTGTTTACAGACAAAAAGCCTTCAAAACAGAACCTGCCCGACGGCATGCCCGAAATGGCAAGCGCCGTAACGAATGCCGAAGGACCGGGTATAGCCTCAACCTTAATGCCGTTTTCATGCGCCGTTTTCACAAGCTGCTCACCGGGGTCGGAAATAGCAGGCATGCCGGCATCCGAAACAATGGCACAGTCTTCCCCTTCCAGTAATCTCGCAATAATGGCACCGCCGCGTTCCATTTTATTATGCTCGTAATAAGAAAGCATTTCTTTCTTAATTCCGAAATGATTTAAAAGTTTTACCGTAACGCGCGTATCTTCTGCCGCAATAAAATCAACCTTTTCTAAGGTTTCAATGGCTCTTGGGCTAAAATCCGAAAGATTGCCGATGGGCGTACCAACAACATATAATGTACCGGACATTTTTATAAATACGCCTCCTTATACGGTCCGTAAATATCTAACATTTCGGGGCTTAACTCCCCGTTTTCATAAACATAAAGGGTCGGCTCGACAGTAAGACCTATATTACCGCCACGCCTGCCTTCAACCAAAACAAGCCAAGGTGCACTGCCGTTTTGCTTAGATACAAGGCGAAGTCTTTTAGGCTCAATGCCATTAGCCGACATAAGTGACATAAGTTCGCTTAACCGTTCGGGGCGGTGGCACATACAAAGTCTGCCCGAGGTTTGCAAAAGCTTTGCCGATACTTTTATAATATCACTCAAAGTGCAGTCAACCTCGTGGCGTGCGGTAGTGACAATGCTGTCGTCATTTTTAAGCCCCGCATTCGGAGCTTTATACGGTGGGTTACAGGTTACAAGGGTATTGGCACCAAACGGCACTTTGCCCTTTAAATCTTTAAGGTCACTTAAAACAAAATTTAAATTTTTAAAGTTCTGCTCTTTTAGGGTTTTGTCGGCAGTAAAAATTGCTTCCTCGCTAATGTCAACACCTGTGGCAGAAGAAAGTTCAACATCCCTTAACATTAAAAACGGAATAATACCGCAACCTGTGCCTAAATCCACAAGCTTGTCCTTGCGTTTAGGGCAAGCAAAGTAAGAGAGCAACACCGCATCAGTACCAAAAGTATGGTGCGGTGAAACGTTTATAAAAAGGTTTTTGCCGATTGGCTCCTTTTTTAACTGCGACTCCATTTTACACCTTGTGGGGTATCTTCGAGCACAATACCCATTTCTTTTAATTTGTCCCTTATTTCATCGGCAGTCTTAAAGTCCTTATTCTTTCTCGCTTCGGTACGCTTTTCGATAAGAGCTTCAATTTCACTGTCTAAATCGTTATTTCCGCGGTTGTAAACAAGACCTAAAACACCGGTCAAGGTGTCAAATTCCTCTGCGGCCGCTTTTAGCGAAGCTTTGCCGGCACCGCCTGCGATTAGGGTGTTAATATCCCTTACAAGATTAAATACGGCGGCTAAGGCGTCGGCGGTGTTAAGGTCATCTTCCATGGCGGTAATGAACTCGTCTTCGCGTTGCTTTAAGAAGGCAGGGATTTCTCCGCCTTCCGGTGCGCTTTTAAGTGCAAAATCAATATTGTCACGGCAGGTATAAAGTCTTTCAAGGGCTTTTTTGCCTTGCTCGATAATTTCAACAGAATAGTTAATAGGGCTTCTGTATTGCGAAGAAATCATTAAATATCTAATTGGCTCATAACCGTAGGTGTTGGCAACATCCCTTACGGTAAAGAAGTTGTTTAAAGACTTAGACATTTTATGATTGTCAACATTTATAAAGCCATTATGCATCCAATAATGTGCAAATTCGCAACCGTTTGCGCATTCGCTTTGTGCTATTTCGTTTTCATGGTGCGGGAAGATAAGGTCAAGACCGCCACAATGAATATCAATGGTTTTACCTAAATATCTGCCTGCCATAGCCGAGCATTCGATATGCCAACCCGGTCGGCCGTTACCCCAAGGCGATTCCCAAAACGGTTCGCCGGCTTTGGCGCCTTTCCAAAGGCAAAAGTCCATTGGGTCTTCTTTAATATCGGCAACATCTATTCTGGCGCCTGCCTCTAAATCTTCAAGCGGTTGATGCGAAAGCTTGCCGTATTCATCAAATTTTTTAGCACGGAAGTAAACATCCCCACCCGAAACATAAGCAAAGCCTTTATCCATAAGCTTTTTGATAATGCCTTGAATTTCGGCAATGTTTTCGGTAGCTCTCGGATGAACCGAAGCTTCGCGGATATTCATACCCTTTGCATCTACCCAAAATTCCTTAATATATCTTTCGGCAACCTCGGGCACGGTAATGCCTTCCTCATTCGCTTTTTTTATAAGCTTATCGTCAATATCGGTGAAGTTTTGAACAAAAGTCACCTTGTTTCCGCGCCATTCAAGATAACGGCGCAAAACATCAAACACGCAAAGCGGTCTTGCGTTACCGATGTGAATAAAGTTGTAAACAGTAGGACCGCAGGCGTAAATTTTAACCTCGCCTTCGTTAATGGGAACGAATTCGTCCTTATTGCGTGTTAGTGTGTTGAAAATGCGCATTTTTACTTTTCTCCTTTAATTGAAACCAAACCTTCAAGCTCGGCAACCTTAGCTTCAAGGCAATCAATCTTTTGACCCACAGGGTCGGAAATGTGAATTTGGTCAAGTGGCTCTTTGCAAATTTTTCTGCCGTCTTGACGGACAATGCGAGCCGGAACGCCGACAACAGTAGAATTAGGCGGTACTTCTTCAAGCACAACGGCACCCGCCGCAACGCGAGAATTATCACCTATTTTAAAGGGTCCTAAAACCTTAGCGCCCGCACTTAACATAACATTATTGCCGATGGTTGGGTGACGCTTACCGACATCCTTACCGGTACCACCCAGTGTAACACCTTGATAAATAAGTACATCATCGCCTATTTCGGCAGTTTCGCCGATAACAATGCCGACACCGTGGTCGATAACCAACCTACGGCCGATTTTGGCGGCCGGATGAATTTCTATACCCGTTTTTCTAACGGCCTTTTGCGAAACATAACGGGCTAAAAACAAAAGTCCGTGTCTATAATAAAAGTTTGCTCTGCGGTGCATTCTAATAGCTTTAACCCCCGGATATAAAAGCAGAACTTCCAAAAAGCTTCGTGCCGCAGGGTCGCGTTCTCTAACCGCTTGAACGTCTTCTCTTATACGGTCAAACAAAATAATTCCCCCTAAAACCCAAACTGTTATTTACTTGGGTCAATATGTTCTTTACAAGCAACAAAATAAATTACGCCTGATATAATACATAATACGGCGGAGATCCATAAGAGTATGCTAATAATAATATCCATAGCCGGTTTAACAGCGATTAAGCTGTAATCCGAAATCAGCGCATAACCGAAAAGGGCAACAATAATGCCGACCATTTGGGTTACGGTTTTAAGCTTGCCGTAGATATTTGCGGCCACAACCTTGCCGCCGCTTGAAACGACAACAAGCCTTAAAGACGAAACCGCAAATTCGCGGAACAAAACTATAAATGATATCCAAGTAACCTGCCAACCGATGCCCATTTTAATAAAGCCTAAAAATGCGGCGGTTGTCAACATCTTGTCGGCAAGCGGATCTAAAAATTTGCCGAAATCGGTTACTAAATTGTATTTTCTTGCCATCTTGCCGTCAATCATATCGGTTAAAGAAGCCAAAATGAAGATTACAAGCGCCACAGTATAGTGGTATGGAAATTCAATCATAAGTGCCGCCATAAAAAGCGGTGTTGCAATAATTCTGCCAATTGTTAATTTATTCGGTGTGTTCATTTTATTCAAGTTCCCCCAACAAATCATAATCTATACAGTCATTTACCCTGACTGTTGCAAAATCGCCTATATTAAGGCGCTTTGTAGAAATAAAGAATATTTTACCGTCAACCTCGGGTGCATCGGCAGGTGTTCTGCCGTAATAACACTTTATATAATCATCCCAACCCTCAATCAGCACTTCGGTTAAAGTGCCCTGCTTTTCGGCGTTTTTCTCTGCCGAAATGGTAAGTTGAGTTTCCATTATGTTTTCCATGCGGTCTTGCTTTACCTGCGCGTCCACCTGATTATCAAATAAAGCGGCGGCGGTATCTTCTTCGGCTGAATATGTAAAGCAACCAAGTCTGTCAAATCGGGTTTTCTTTACAAATTCGGCTAAAGTATTAAACTGCTCATCGGTTTCGCCCGGAAAACCGGTAATGAAGGTCGTTCTTAATGTGATATCCGGTATTTTCGCCCTTATTTTTTCTATAAGCGCTTCAATCGTTTGAAGGTTGCCCCTTCTGTTCATTCGTTTTAAAATATCGCCGTCAACATGTTGAAGCGGTATATCTAAATATTTTACCAGCTTTTCTTCGCTTGCTATTGTGTCAAGCAATTCATCGGTAATTCGTTCGGGATAGGTGTATAAAGTGCGTATCCAATGAAGTCCGTCAATTTTGCAAAGGCGCTTTAAAAGTTCGGGTAACATTGATTTGCCGTAAAGGTCTTCGCCGTAAGCCGTTGTATCCTGCGCTACGACAACAAGCTCTTTAACACCGCGCTTTGCAAGATTTTCGGCTTCTTTTACGCAATCTTCAATAGTGCGGCTTCGCATTCTGCCCCGTATTTTCGGAATAGCGCAATAGGTACAACAGTTGTCGCAACCGTCGCCGATTTTTAAGTATGTACTAAAAGGGAAGCCACCTAAAATACGCTCGCCCGAAAGCACAATGTCTTCCTTAGGACCAAAGCTGTTTTTACAGTTGCCTTCGATAGCATTTTTCACTATTTCGGCAATTTTTTCGTTGGAGCCGATGCCGACACAAACATCAACTTCCGGTATCTCGTTTGTGACGTCATCCTTATATCTTTCGGCTAAACAACCCGTAACAATCAGCGCTTTGCACTTGCCGTCGGTTTTGTATTTTGCCGCTTCAAGTATATTTTCAATAGCTTCGCTTTTAGCCGCTTCTATAAAACCGCAGGTGTTAATAATAATCGCATCCGCAGCGGCTTCTTCGGGGGTTATAGTAAACCCTGCAACCGATAAAAGCGAAAGCATGTGCTCGGCGTCAACCTGATTTTTAGGACAGCCAAGCGAAACCATACTTACTTTATACATCCTTTTTTATTCCTCACTATATTCCAGTTCTTCGCTGTATTGCTTTAACGCGGCTTTAACGGCACCAAAGGAAAAGCCCTTTCTTATTAGCGCGGCGTAAACCTTTTGAATGCCATTTTCAGCCGTTATTTTTGTTTTGTATTTTGTGGCTATCAGCGCTTTAATCTGGTCTTCTTCACTTTGGTCCAAATTTTCAAGCACCTTTTCCGAAATTTCTTTCGGTACGCCTTTTAAATACATCTTTTGTTTTATTTCCCTTTTAGAAATATTTCTTTCGGCGCAAAAAGCGGCAAAATTTTCAGCATAACGGTAATCATCCATAAGGCCAAGTTCAACAAGCTTAGCAAGCACCTTAGCCGATGCCGAAGACGAAAACCCCGCCTTAACGAGTTTTTCGTAAAGCGCTTTTTCGGTCAACGGCATTCTGTCTAAATACCAAAGTGCGCGTGATTTTGCACGGCGGTAATCGGAATCTTCTTTTAATTCTTTAACCTTTTCTTCGGTTAATTCGCTTCCCTCTTTTATACAGTTTTCGTAAACCGTATCGTTATCGAGCAAAACCGTTTCGCCGTTATCGAACAAAATATTCGTTAAATGCTTTCTATTCGGTTTGATTTCTAAAACTAACATCAGTCGTCAACCGCGATGTCGATATTAACTTTCTTATGCGGGCGTGCGGTTTCGGCCTGTTCGGGAATAATTACTTCTTCGTTTGTTTCTTCCGGTTCGCCGTTATCGTTGCTTTGAAGTTTTGCAAAAATCTTTTCTTCGATTTCGGCGGCTAACTCGCGGTTTTCGGCAAACAACTTTTTAACATTGTCACGGCCTTGACCTAAGCGCGTATCGCCATAGTAGAACCAAGCGCCCGAGCGGTTAAGAATGCCAAGCGTTAAAGCACAGTCAAGAATTTCGCCGTCATGCGAAATACCCTTGCCATACATAATGTCAAATTCGGCTTCTCTAAACGGTGGCGCAACCTTATTTTTAACAACCTTAGCTCTTGTGCGTGAGCCGATAAGCTCGCCGTTTTCTTTAATTGATTCAATTCGTCTGACATCAATACGAACACTTGTATAGAACTTTAAAGCGCGGCCGCCGGTTGTTGTTTCGCTGCTGCCGTAAAGAACGCCGATTTTATCGCGCAGTTGGTTAATAAATATTGCCGCACAACCGGTTTTAGACAGTGCGCCGGTTAATTTTCTTAAAGCTTGGCTCATTAAACGCGCTAACTGACCAACATGTGCGTCACCCATTTCGCCCTCAATTTCAGCCTTTGTAACCAATGCCGCAACCGAGTCGATAACAATAATATCAACAGCGCCCGAACGAACCAATGCTTCGGCAATTTCCAAAGCTTGCTCGCCCGAATCGGGTTGAGAAACTAAAAGACTGTCAATATCAACGCCTAAGTTGGCGGCATATTTAGGGTCAAGTGCGTGTTCAACATCAATAAACGCTGCTGTACCGCCTGCCTTTTGGCATTCTGCCACACAGTGAAGTGCAACTGTTGTTTTACCCGAAGATTCAGGACCGTAGATTTCTACAATTCTGCCCTTTGGAATACCGCCGATGCCGAGTGCCAAATCAAGCGTTAACGAGCCCGTGCGAATGTGTTCAACTTCCATTGAGACATTTTCGCCAAGTCGCATAACGGCACCCTTGCCGTATTGCTTTTCGATTTGCGCCATTGCAGTTTGCAAAGCCTTTTCCCTATCTTCGTTGGGAGCCTTTGTGGTTGTAACTGTTTTTCCTGCCATTTTTATTTCCTCCATTATATTTAATGTGGTTATATTTTAACTAATCAAGTGTCCCGAAAACTACTCTCTCGCGGTCTTCGATATCCTTTTTAACAGTAATGTTTTTAAAGCCGTTCACCGCTAAAATTTCGCTGACAGCCTTAGCCTGTGTCAATCCGATTTCAAAGGCGAGCGCACCGCCTTTATTTAAACTGCTTTTATAGTTTTTGGTAATAGCGCGGTAGAACATAAGTCCGTCTTCACCACCGTACAAAGCCGTTTCGGGCTCATACTCGGCCTCGGGCGAAATCTCACACATTTCGTCAGCCGAAACATAAGGCGGATTTGAAACAATTAAATCGTACTTTCCGTCGGCCTTATCGCAATTAAAAATGTCACCGCTAAAAGCGCAAGCGTTAAAGGCTTTGTTAAGTTCAATGTTCTGCTTTAAATAGTTTAACGCTTCATCGTATTTTTCAAGGCAATCGACCTTCGCGCCGTCTATCTCTTTCGCAAGCGCAATTCCGATACATCCGCTTCCCGAACAAAGGTCTAAAATTTTCGGGTTTTTAATTCCCCCAACTAATTCTTTGCCCGTTTCGACAAGAAGCTCTGTATCCGCCCGCGGACACAAAACACCGCTTCCCACTTTAAAGGTCAGCCCGTAAAAGCCCCAGTTCCCGAAGATATATTGCAACGGATACCGCGCAGCGCGTTTTTCTGCAATAGCGTTTAAATTATCCAACTGGTACTTCGTTAAAACATTTGTGTAATGATTTAATATTTCAACATTTGTCATACCGGTTATATGTTTAATAATTTGCTTTGCTTCAAAAACGTAATCTTCTATTCCCGCTTTTTCTAAATTTTGTTTTGTAAGATTATATGCTTCAAATATCGTCATTGCCAACTTGTTCCTCGCTATCTATACTGCGGTCAACATCGGGGTTTTCGGGCTCGCAAGCCTTTAATGCCGCAATGGCAATTTCAATCATATCCTCTTCGGGCTCTTTTGTTGTTATTCTTTGCAACCAAAGCCCCGGAGCAGAGATTATTCGAGTTATGACATTATCGTATTTGCCGCAAATTTTCAAAATTTCAAAACCGATGCCGCAAATAACAGGTATCATTAAAATTTTAATTGCTACCCAAAGCCAAGCAATGTTATAAACGTCTTTCCAAATCATTTGAACTACCGTCGAAATAATGATGCTTACCAATATCATCAAAATCATAAACGACGTGCCGCAACGCGGGTGAAATCTTTTTTGCTTTTTGACATTTTCAACAGTTAACTTTAAACCTGCTTCGTAACAAAAGATTGTCTTGTGCTCGGCACCGTGGTACATAAACACACGCTTAATATCTTTCATAAATGATACAAGCCAAACATAAAGAACAAAAAAGGCAAGTTTAATTAACTGCTCTATTGAAGAGCGGATTATTTTAGAAAAAGAAACCGAAAAAAGCTTTTGCAAACCGCCGACCGCAAGGCGCGGAAGGTACATAAAGAGTACAAGTGCCAACAAAACGCCGAGTACTGTGCCGACAACCATAATCGCATTTACAATAGCATTTTTCTTTTTATCGTCAATTTTTTCTTCGCCCTCTTCTTCAAAATCGGTATATCCCGATTTTTCAGCCGAAAGCATCATCGCTTTATATCCCTGAATCATTGATTCAACAAAAGCGACAACACCGCGAATAATCGGCAAAGCGAAAAATTTGTATTTAGTTCTTAAACTTTTTTCTTCTAAATAGGTTATGTCGATTTGCTTATCGGGGCACCTTACCGCAAGTGCAGTTTTTTCGGGACTTTTCATCATAATGCCCTCAATAAGTGCTTGACCGCCTATTGATGTAAATTTACCCATTTTGCTTTCCTTTCGGGGATAATTTAAAGATTTTCTTGCTCGGTTTTCTTGTTGTCGGAAACCTCTTCAATGACCGGCAAAACAATCGTAACCTTTGTACCGACACCTTCGGTACTTTCTACAAACAAAAGGCCTTTGTGTTGCTTAATAATTTCATCCGCAACGGCAAGTCCGATGCCGGAGCCACGCACGGTTTTGTTTGCCTTATAAAATTTTTCTTTTACCCTGTCAAGGTCCTGCGCTGGAATACCGACACCTGTATCGGTAACAACAACCTTAACGCAGGCTTCGTCGGATAATTGTTCGACTAAAACCTGACCGCCGTTTTCGGTGTACTTGACGGCGTTATCAATAATGTTAATAAACACCTGCTTTAACCGGTCGTGGTCGCCCATAACCATTTTGGGGTGACTCGCCCTTGTTATAATAAGGTCAATGCCCTGCTTTCGGGCAAGCTCGGTGTACATATCTGCCGCTTCGTTTAATAGAAGAGTAACATCGACAGGAGCTTCCAAAAGGGTTAAACGGCCGTTCTCCATTCGCGAAAAGTCTAACAAGTCTTCTACAAGTCCCGAAAGGCGGTCGGCTTCGGACAGCACAACATCAAGTCCGCGACTGACAAGTTCGTCGTCAGTGCCGACCGACATTTTTGCAGTTTCACCCCAACCGCGTATTGCGGTAAGCGGTGTTCTGAGTTCATGAGAAACAGATGAAATAAAATCATTTTTAAGATTTTGCGTTTCGCTGAGTTCCGACGCCATATAGTTAATCGTGTCGCAAAGCTCGCCGATTTCATCGTTCTTTTCAATTTCAATCCGGCTTTCAAAATCGCCTGCTGCGATTTTCCTTGCCATATTACTTACATCTCTTATCGGGATAATTATTGAACGGGTAAAGTAAAGTCCCGAAAAGGCGCTTAAAGCCAAGAAGAGCGTGCCGACCAAAATTGCCGCAACGGTCGTTGTGGTTGTCCTTGCATAGAACGGTTCCATAGAGGTTATCCAACGGTAAGCACCGATATGCTTACCCGAAGAATCTTTAACAAGAACGGTTCTCGCCATAATGCTTTCGCCGTTTTGACTTTTACCGTTAAAATAAGCCGTTCCGCTTTTGCTTTTTAATGCCTCGTCATAGTCGGGCATTGATGTTATCGTGTCGGCAGACTGGAAACCGGTTGTTGAAAGGACAATCTTGCCGTCGGCGTTAATTGCTTGAACTTCAATTTTATCTTTATAAGCAAAGTTCGCGGAAATAGCAACTGCCGAAGCATAAAAGGTTTGCTTTGTTGCGTTTGAAAGCGCCGAAAATTCTTCGGCATAAGAATCCGCCGTGTTTCTTATTCTCTCACGGTAAATGGAGGAATATGACACAGAAAAGCCGATAACCATACCGGTTACAATAATGGCAACAATTAAGAAAACGTTTACAAACCATCTAACCGCAATGCTTTTAAATTTCAGCTCAAACTGCATTTTAAATTCCTCCTTTTTTTATTTAGTAAAATTCGTTATGAATCAAATACTCCACTTATATCCTCTGCCCCAAACGGTCAATAGGTGAACTGGCGCAGACGGGTCGTCTTCTACCTTCATGCGAAGGCGCCTTATATTAACATCAACTACTTTGTCATCACCAAAATAACTGCTGCCCCAAACCTTTGTTAAAATGTCGTTGCGTTCCAATATAACATCGGGATGGTTAAAGAAATATTCAACCATTTGGAACTCGACCTGTGTAAGTTCAATATTTTGACCGCGCTTTAAAAGTGTGCGGCGGTGAATGTTTAGTGTAAAATCACCCAAAGTGATTTCTTCAAGATATGTAGGCTCGCTCTTTGCTGCCTGCATTTCAACCCTGCGGTAAAGCGAATCGACACGGGCTAAAAGCTCCGCCGGACTGAAAGGCTTTGTAATATAGTCATCAGCACCCATCATAAGCCCGCTTATCTTATCCATTTCCTGCGTTCTTGCAGTTAGCATTATAATGCCGATGCTACCGCTCTTTTTGCGAAGCTCCTTACAAAGTGTAAAACCGTCCATGCCGGGCATTGAAATATCTAATAGGGCAATGTCGAAATTTCCGCCCTCGGCTTCATATAGGTCAAGCGCTTCTTCGCCCGAAGCGGCTTCGGTTACCGAGTAACCCGCACGAGTAAGATTTATTGCTTCAAATTCGCGTATCGCGGTTTCGTCTTCAACAATAAGGATTTTTTTCATATCTTTTCCCCTACTCAATGATTTTTATATAGGACTTAAGCTCTTCAATATTAACGGCAAGTGGGTCATCGGTAGCACAAACCCAACCGACAATAACCGTTTCGCCGTTTCGGCAAAGTAAAGTGTAATCAAGATTTTTATAATCGCCCTTATCCCACTTTTTAGCGTTAAAGGTTTTAATTGCCACTAACTTTCTGCCCGACACATCGTTTTGCGCGTCGTAACGGTAAAATTCCCTAAGACCGCTGTCGCTGTTTTTTGTGGCCGAAATATTACCGTACCACTTTTCGGGAACATCAATGTAATAGCCGTCAACAAAGTTAATCAGCATTGTATCAATAGAAAGCAGGCTTTCACCGTTATACTTGCACCAGTTGGTGTAGTAAAGAATTTCTTCGCTTGTCTTCCCGAAGGACGGCAGAACTTCACGAATCGGAATTTCAATAATATTATCGCCGTTTATATCTCTGCAATATGTTGCGGAGGAATGTAATGTTCTGCTTGTTTCGTTGGTAACCGTATCCAAAAGCGGATTAACAAGTACGCCTTTTTCCCAAAACAACACTTCGGTTACGGCGCCGGCGCCCTTTGTTTCTTCAACATAAACGGCGGGCTTATTATTGGAAAGTTTCGAAAGCACGGGTTGGCTTACAGCTTTAACCGTCGGGTCAAGTCCGCAACCGCCGATTTCGGCAGGACCGTCTTTCCCGAGTTCATAAAGTCCGGCATAGTTAGTGCCTTCAACCTTGTTAAAGTTAATAATCAGAATTTCGTTTTTGCTGTCTTCATTTAGGTCCGAGCAAAGGAAGTAGGAATAACGCTCATTCATTTCTTCGGTAAGCTTTTTATTATTAAACTTATAAACCGACAAGCGCATCTCACTTGTTCCGTAAACTTCCCAACCGACTAAAATTTCGCAAACGCCGTCCCCGTCTAAATCGCAAAAGTCAACACGGTTAACACCGCCGGCATAAACCTTTTGGTCGGCAACGCTTTGCCATTCGTCGCCTTTTTTGGTAATTACATTCAAATGCATAAAAGTTTCGTTGCCGTCAACCGTTTTGTAAAAGGCAAGCGCAATACTCTTGCCGTTCTTAGAAAGACTGCGCTTAATAACAGCGGAACTATATTCGCCGATAGTCGGGTACATAAGCGTATAGTCCCCCGTGATGCTTTTTTTGAGTGCTTCTTCTATCGGTTCTAATGCACCGCTGAGCTTTGGAGGGCTCAACATATCAGCTGGTTCGTGAGTTGCGGATTTGCAACCGCAGGCCGAGAAAGCAAGGCACAAACAAAGTGTTAAAATTGTTATAACTTTACGCATCCGCATACCACCCCTATTGTATATACTTATATATAATAGATTATAACATAAAACTTTCAAAAAATAAAGACATTTTGTTAAATTTCGGGCATAAAAATAAGCTTTCTTTTGCAAACAAAAGAAAGCTTAGATTTTGTTTTTCTAAAAAGAATATTTTAATGTTTTTTCGCCCTTTTCGGTTTGGACGATTATGTCATAATCACCGTAAAAACCGTTAAACTTAAATTCGCCGTTTTCATCGGCAAAAACGGTTTCCTCGGTGCGCCATTCATGGTTAATTAACCTATCGATCATGGTGTAAACCGGTTTCTCACGCATATCCTTGTCGAGCAAAGCACCCTTATACATATCTTCATTTTGATAGGCCGTGCCGTCAAGCAAATTCCACCAAATAATCGCTTCCATATTAGGTGTTGAAAACCACAGTCTTAAAAGGTTTTCGGTGATTTCTCTTTGTAAACCTTCATCCACCTTTTCGCCGAAAAGGGTTGAGGGAATTGTAATCTCCGAAATTTGAAGCGGTTTGTTTAAACGGCTGAACCCTTTAAGCACGGTATCAATGCAGTTAATATCCATCATACCCGTACCGAAGAATTTTTCGTGGACGTCGCTTATAAAGGCATGGTACTGCATGCCGATAGAGTCAACTCTGTATCCGCGTGACAACATATTTTGCAAATGAATATAATAGGGGCTTGAATCCAAGCAATAATCAACCCAGCAGAACATATGATTTTCGTTGGTCATAAGCTTAGAGTTCGGAAAAAGCTTATCGGCTTCTTCGTAAACTTTATAAACATAGTCCCAAGGCATTTGGTCGTTGCCCCATTGCCCGATTCTTCCGCGGCAAAGATGCTCGTTGGCAACATCAATATAGGGGAATTCATTCCTAAAACGGTCACTTAACGCCTTCATATAATCTAAAATATCAGGCATAATTTTTGTTTTGTCCTTGTTAACCCAGTCGGGGTGCATAACGCCTTGATGCCAAATAAGGTTGTGCGCTTTTGGGGTTAAGTCGTTCTCTTTGCAAAAATCCAACACCGATTCAATGGGCGGTCTTCTGTAAACAAATTCGCTGTTTTTATCAAATCTGTAAACGCCTTTTTGCGGTTCATAGTCCTTCCAAAAAGTGCCGACAACCGCAGTATTAAAGAGTTTTAAAAACTTTTGCCTGTATTCTGTATTTTGGTCTTCTGACTTAAAAGAATCAAGCATAAAGGTGTTGGCACCAAACATAAATTTGTGCTTTGTTTGCTTAACCTTTATGCTTTTTGCCTTAATATCCGCAGGCAGTTTTACAGTAAAATTGCCCTTTCGGTATTTTTCGATATTGCTGTTGACTTCTGCCTCTAATCCTGCATTTTTAATATCAATATTGCTATAAAATCTTCTTAATGTTTCGGACATTTTAAACACCCCTTTATACAAATTTCATTTTACCACAAAACCCAACAAAGTCAATAAAAAAAGTCCGCAATTACAAAATGTAATCGCGGACTTTAAAATCAAATTTATGCACCAAACTTAGCAACGTTTAGCTTTATACCGGGGCCCATTGTTGTTGCGATGACGCAAGACTTAATGTATTGGCCTTTTGTGGAAGCCGGTTTAGCTTTAACGATAGCACCCATAAGAGCGTCAAAGTTTTCTTGAAGCTTTTCAGCACCGAAAGAAACTTTGCCGATTGGGCAGTGGATGATGTTTGTCTTGTCAAGACGGTATTCAATCTTACCGGATTTTGCTTCGGTAACAGCCTTTGCAACATCAGGTGTAACTGTACCGGCCTTTGGTGTCGGCATTAAACCGCGCGGGCCTAAAACCTTACCAAGACGGCCAACAAGGCCCATCATGTCGGGTGTTGCAATAACAACATCGAAATCTAACCAGTTTTCGTTTTGAATCTTTGCAACAAGCTCTTCAGCACCAACATAGTCGGAACCTGCTTCTTTAGCAGCATCTGCCTTGTCACCCTTAGCTATAACAAGAGTTCTGATTTTTTTACCAGTACCGTTAGGAAGAACTACAGCGCCTCTAACCTGTTGGTCAGCGTGGCGAGAGTCAACACCTAAACGAACGTGGATTTCTACTGTTTCATCAAATTTTGCCGTGCCTGTTTTAACTGCAATTTCTACAGCTTCGTTAGCGTCATAGAATTTGCCGTTTTCAATAAGTTCAGCGCCGGCAATATACTTTTTACCGTGTTTCATTATTTACCTCCCAATAAGTGGTTAAATCGGAATTATCCTCCCACGAGAGAGAACTTAATCTACAACTTCAATGCCCATGCTGCGAGCGGTACCGGCTATCATACTCATAGCGGATTCAATGCTTGCTGCATTAAGGTCGGGCATCTTTGTTTCTGCGATTTTCTTAACTTGCTCTCTGGTGATCTTGGCAACCTTTGTTTTGTTAGGTGTGCCGGAAGCACTCTCAATGCCGCATGCCTTTTTGATAAGTACAGCAGCAGGCGGAGTCTTTGTGATAAAGCTGAACGAACGGTCAGCATATACGGTAATTACTACCGGAATAATAAGACCTGCGTCGTTCTTTGTTCTCTCGTTAAACTCCTTAGTAAACGCCATAATGTTGACGCCGTGTTGACCGAGAGCAGGGCCTACCGGTGGAGCCGGTGTTGCCTTGCCTGCAGGAATCTGCAGTTTAATGTAACCTTCAATTTTTTGAGCCATTTATTTGCACCTCCATTATTCGTGGTAACAGCGCTTTTGCGCTTGGCGGAACAGTCATCTACCCGTTCCTCCCACCGTGGCACTTTTCGTGCCATGAGACTTATAACAGTTAAACTGTTATTCTGCGCGGGAAATTTGGTCGAGTTCTAATTCAACCGGTGTTTCCCTGCCGAACATAGAAAGAACTACGCATACGTTGTTGTTGGCAGTATCCAACTCTTTAACCGTACCCGAGTAACCTTCTAACGGTCCGCTGATGATCTTAACCTGATCGCCTACATTGTAGCCAACCTCAACGCTGTGCTTTTCAACGCCTAATGCAGCTACCTCTTCATCGGTTAGCGGAACCGGTTTAGAAGCCGGACCCACGAAACCTGTACAACCGCGAATGTTTCTTACAACATACCAGCTGTCGTCGGTTACTATCATCTTAATCAAAACGTAGCCGGGGAAAATCTTCCTCTCAACTTCACGCTTTTGATCCTCTTTGATTTCTGT
Source organism: Acutalibacteraceae bacterium (assembly GCA_045642065.1). Lineage (GTDB taxonomy): Bacteria > Bacillota > Clostridia > Oscillospirales > Acutalibacteraceae > UBA737. The sequence continues at coordinate 29,612 of JAZUID010000013.1, read as the reverse complement.
GACGGTTTCAGTAGGAATTTTGATGTCCTGTATCAAATCCTGCATTCCACGGCTTTCAACCATTGTTGCAAGGTCGCTTGCAACTTTATTTTCATAACCCGAATAAGTATGTACAACATACCATCTTGCTTGGTTATTTTCAGCCATTTTTCACCCTCCCGGAAATTTATGCGCCAAGAATTAAGGCAAGTAACTTACCAAGGCCAAAGTCAACAGCCCAAATAAGTATGCCGGCTAATGCGCACATTACGATAACGATTATTGTGTTTTTGGCAACATCCTTAAAGCCGGGCCAAACAATTTTCTTAACCTCACTCTTATAATCCCTAAAGAAACGAATAATACGCTTAGGAATTGTGAGCTTGCTGCCCTTTGAAGCCAAAACTTCAAGATAATCGTCAACTAAAAGATATGCAACGCCTGCCACTACAAAAGCAAACAAAGCGATTGCAAGGAACAATACAAAAGGTCCATAAGTAACCTTTGTAACATCGGTTAACGGACGTGTATCAACAAACTTCCAAGGATTTGAAACTGCAACAACCAACATATAAACTGCTGTTACAATGCCAAAGGCCGGAGCTGCATAGCGTAAACCCTTAAACTTGAAGGAGAAAGCGCTGCACGCCAACGAAATAACCGTGAGCCAGAAGCAGAAAAGCAAATCAGCCGAACGAGCCATATCAACAGTTCTGTCGGCAATTTTAACCTTGCTTCCGAAAGCTAATTGAGCACCTACAACATTAACGTCATTACCGGCGCTTACAATTGTCGCAAATCTTGTAAAGAATAATACAAGCGCGGTCACACCGAAAACAACGGTAAGAATCTGGCAAATTCTGTTTAATACTTTCATTGCGACCCTCCTACTTTGTTTCCTTGTGTAGGGTGTGCTTCTTACAGAACCTACAGTACTTGTTCATTTCAAGCCTATCCGGATCGTTTTTCTTGTTCTTCATTGTGTTGTAGTTGCGCTGCTTGCACTCAGTACAAGCGAGTGTAATTTTAACTCTCATAACGGCACCTCCCGCTTTACGGAATTATTTTTTGCCTTTTAAAAAATCCTGACAAGACCAAGATTTTTAAAAGGTACGCCTCCCTCGGTTATACCTGAACACACCGCAACGCACGCTACATATAGCACCGCGCGTAAAGCACAACGCAACATGTTGCAGATATGCTAACCGGCTCTTTTTAAACAAAAAAAAAGAACCTTTTCAGAGGTATGGATATTATACCACATACCTCTTGTAAGGTCAAGTGTTTTTTGCCGATTTTTGCGATAAAATTTTATTTGTGATAAGGGGTGCCTTCCTCTATTTTAAAGGCTCTGTAAAGTTGCTCTAACAACATTACCCTGAATAGCTGGTGCGGAAAGGTCATGGCCGAAACCGACAGCTTTAAATCTGCCTTTTTCTTGACCGCTTCGCTTAGTCCGTAAGACGAGCCGATTATAAACGTAACACTACCTGTCTGTATAGCGGATTTCTCGATACAAGTCGATAATTCTTCGCTTGTTATCATCTTGCCTTCAATACAGCAAGCCACATTAAAGGTGTTCTTCGGAATGTTTTTATCAATTAACACGGCTTCTTTTAAAAGCGCCGTTTCGATTTCTTTGTCTGACGGATTGTCGGGTAATTTTACGGGCTCAATCTCAACAATGTTAAGTTTGCAAAAGCCCGAAAGTCTTTTTTCATATTCGGCGGAAGCTTTTCTCAAATAATCTTCTTTAAGCTTGCCGAGAGCTATTACTGTAACCTTAATCAAAATACCGTTACCCCGTTTCCTGTGGGTGCGGCAACGCGTAAAATATAATCTTCGCCGTTTTTAGCGCCCATATCGGCAAGTGCGTTTTCACTTGTGCTTTTTGCCAGCATCGGCATATTATTTTGCTGACTTAAATGCCCTAAAACAAACCTTGTTGTACCGCTTTTTAAAAGATTTTGCAGTTCGGCGGCACAAGCTAAATTGGATATGTGCCCTTGGTCCGACAAAATGCGGACCTTTAATTGCGGTGGGTAGGGTCCGTTTTTAAGCATGGTAATATCGTGATTTGATTCGAGCAATACGCAGTTACTGCCCATTAAGCTTTTTCTGATGTCTTCGGTAACAACCCCTAAATCGGTACAAACCGTCATCTTTTTCCCGTCAGGCAAAAAGACGGAATATCCGCCCGAGCCTTCACAGTCATGCGGAGTATCAAAAAAAGAAAGGCCGAAGCCCGCAATTTCAACAGGGCTTTTACTGTCTATCTCAATAATCTCGGTATGGCTCGGTATTTTATCATGGCTTGCTAAATATTCAATCGTTAGCTTTGAAGCGACAATCGGCGCTTTTGTTTTATTAAGCACAGCCTTTATACCGCAAATGTGGTCGCCGTGAGTGTGGGTTACAGCGACGGCGGCGATTTTTTCAATGCTTCCGCCCATATTATCAACTGCCGAGGTTATGGCTTTAAGTGAAACCCCTGCATCAACTAAAATGGCACCGTTTTGTGCCGCGATATATGTACTGTTTCCCGTAGAACCGCTGAAAAGCGGACAAACTGTTGCCATTTTTTCACATCCTATCAAAAAAGGCTTCTTAACGAAGCCTTTAAATTTTTATTTACGCTTGTTTTAACTTAACTGCGCCTGCCTCGACCGGAACGCGCTTAATATCGGCGCCTAATGCTGTAAGCTTTTTAACAACGTCTTCATAACCACGGTCAATGTGGTCAATTTCATCAACTTCGGTTACGCCGTTTGTCATAAGCCCCGCAATAATCATAGCGGCGCCTGCACGAAGGTCAACTGCTTTAAGCGGAGCCGGATTTAACTCTTTAACACCCGTAATAACCGCCATTTTGCCGTCAACCTGAATATCTGCACCCATAAGGGTTAATTGCTCAACATATCTGAACCTGTTATCCCAAACACCTTCAGTTACAATGCTTGTGCCGTCCGCAATAGCTAACAAAGTGGCAATTTGCGGTTGCATATCTGTCGGGAAACCGGGGTGAGGCATAGTTTTAACATTGCACTTTTTAGGCCTTTTGGTCATTGTGACGCGCACCGATTCATCGTACTCTGTAACGGTTGCGCCGACTTCTTTAAGCTTTGCAATAATAGATTCCAAGTGCTTTGGTGTAACATTATCAATAAGCACGTCACCCATAGTGGCGGCAGCGGCAACCATATAAGTTCCTGCTTCAATTTGGTCGGGAATAATGCTGTAAGTCGTACCGCTTAAATGCTCAACACCGCGAATTTTAATAACACCGGTACCGGCGCCCATAATATTGGCACCCATGCTGTTAAGGAAGTTGGCAAGGTCAACAATGTGCGGTTCCCTTGCGGCGTTTTCAATAACAGTTAAGCCCTTAACCTTCACGGCGGCAAGCATAATGTTTATTGTGGCACCGACAGACACAACATCTAAATAAACCGAGCAACCGGTTAAAGACTCACTCTTAGCGTCCACCATGCCGTTTTCTATGGTAACGGTAGCGCCCAAGGCTTCAAACCCTTTAATGTGCTGGTCTATTGGTCTGACGCCGAAATCACAACCGCCCGGAGGGGCAACTTTTGCCTTGCCGTGACGGCCGAGTAAGGTACCCATAAAGTAACTTGAAGCACGCATACCCTCAGCCATTTCTTTGGTAACAATGTAAGAATTCGCGTGTCTCGGGTCGATTTCAACGGTAGATTTATTTATCATCTTAATATCTGCGCCCAACGCTTGCATAACATGCAAAATAGCGTTAACGTCCGAAATATTAGGCAGATTTTCTATAACGCACGGCTCGTCCGCAAGCAGTACTGCCGGCAATATTGCAACCGCCGCATTTTTAGCACCGCTTATACGCACTTCGCCTTTAAGCGGAGTACCGCCGGCGATTACAAACTTCTCCAAAATAATAACACCCCATTAAAAGGTAAAAGTTCCATTTGAACGGACCTAAAAAAAGTATGTCCCGAAAATTTAAAAATAAACTTTCACATACATACTTATTATAATTATTTTTGTTCTGTTTGTCAATTTTTATTTCCTTTTTTTAAGGTACAAAAAACCAAAAAAAGCGACAAAAAACGGCAGAACAGGTACATTCTGCCGTTAAAAATTTTTAGTTAATTTTTCCGTAAAGCGGAATTTCAGTATCCTTCTTCGGCTCTCTTGCAGGGTCGGAAACAACCGAAGACATCGAATGACGGTCGCTTCTGCCACCGTGACGTCTTTCGTTACCGCGCTCGCGTGAAGAGCTGTGACGCGGCATATAAAGCTCGGTGCCTTCAACACCGATTACAACGCGACGGTTTTCACCTTCACCGAACGAGCCCGAATATACGCCTTCAATATCTTGAACGGCGGTGTGAATAATTCTTCTTTCATAAGGGTTCATGGGTTCAAGAGCGCGACATTTCCCTGTCTTTAAAACCTGTGCAGACACACGCGATGCCAAGGATTTTAAGGTTTCTTCACGCTTTTCACGATAGTTGCCGATGTTGAGCGTGATTTTATAATATCCACCGCCATTGTTAGCGGCAAGACCGGCAAGATATTGCAAAGCGTCAAGTGTTTCGCCCCTGCGTCCTATAACAACACCGACATCTTCGCCGTTTAGTAAAATCAAAGCGGCATTATCTTTTTCTGCAACCTTAATTTCAACCTCACCGCAATGTAAAGAATCCAATACTGTGCGGATATACTTAACGGCTGTTGCTGCCTTTGAAGAAGGGTCAATTTCGCTGAAATCAACCGGTTCTGCAAAGCTTAAATCGTTTTCCTTTTTAGCCTTTGGCTGTTTAGCAGGTTTTTCTGTTGTTAAAGCCTTATTTGCTTTTTTTGCCGGCTTTTCATCCGGTAATTCTATATAAGCCTTAACTTCGGCTTTGTTGCCACCGAAAAGGCCAAGTGCTTTTTTCTTAGGTGTAGCTATTACTTCAAACTGAACGTCAGCGCTTTCCGGTGCTGCAAGTTTAAGTATAGCGTCTTCCCTTGCTTCGTCTATTGTAGTGCCGAAGCCGTGTGCTTCCTTAATCAAGAAAATTCCCTCCAAATTACTTTTCGGCGTTGCCGTTCAAAACGGCTTCGTCGCTGACTTTATGCTTTTTGTTTTCAAAGTCACATTGCTTTGAAAGCTCTTTAATACGCTCGCGAGAAAGCATTCTGTGCGGGCCGTAAAGTGTTTGAATAATAAGTTGAATTGCACCGCCGATAATGGATGAGCAAATCCAATAGAAAGTAACGCCACCCGGCAAACCGAAACCGATAAACAACGACAAAAGCGGCATTGTAAGCATCATACCCGCCATGCTCGGAGCGTCAGGATTGGTCTTTTTGTTTACAACAAGAGTAAGCGCACTTGTTAAAAGCTGCGCCAAAAAGGCTATAATAGGCATTAACCAAAGTGCTTGGGCATCATGGAAAATGTCAAAAGAGAATTTCGGAGTTGCGGTAAGGTCAAGACCGAATAATGTAAAGTCTATGTGCTTTAACTGATTTGTAATTTCCGGAAAAGCTTTTGGTGCTTTAATAAGTTCCTTAATAACCTGCAATTCGCTTGCGCCTTTTTTAAGGTCAAAGGTCTTAATCATATTGGAAATTACATCAGCAGTTGCGCCGTTTACAAGATAAGTAAGCGGTCTTGTTAAAAGATAGAAAATACTCATCATAAAGATAAGGCGCAAAATCATCGGCAAGCAACCGCCGGACATTGAAACGCCCTCTTCAGAATAAAGCTGTTGCATTGCCTGATTGTACTTTTGCTTATCATCGCCATAGCGCTTTTTAAGCTCATCTAATTTCGGCTTAATGCGGGTTTGTTGTATGGTTGATTTTTGGCTTTTAATGCTTAACGGAATAAGCACTAAGTTTGCAACGAGTGTAAACAAAAATACAGCTATTGCAAAATTACCGCCGAAAAGTCCCATAAGCCATTTAAGCAAAATACTTAAAGGTTTATTGATTATATAAAAAAGTTTATCCATTATACACCGTCCATTCACGCCCGAAGGCGGTGGTTATTTTTTAGTTTGTTTTGGCGGTGGTACGGGGTCAAAACCACCTTTGCAAAAAGGATTGCATCTTATTAAGCGCCACAACGCAAGGGCGCACCCCTTAAAACTTCCGTGTTTCTCTATTGCTTCAATAGCATAGGCAGAGCATGTCGGAGTAAACCGACAGCAAGATATTTTTGCAGGCGAAATGTTGCGCCTGTAAAATTTAATAAGTGAAATTAAAACTTTACGCATTTTCTTTCCACAAGTCGGCATTTTTCAGTTGCTTCTCGAGTAAAACGGCAACTTCCGTGCTTTTTAATTTTAAAATTCTGGTCCTTGCAACTATTACAATGTCGGTCCCGCTTTTAATGTGCGGTAAACATTCCCTAAACGCCGCGGTAATAACCCTGCGTGCACGGTTTCGCATAACGGCGATTCCGAGCTTTTTACCCGTAGTAATGCCAAGTCTTATTCCCGCTGTTCTTCCCTTTGCTTTATAAAGTACAAAGCAAGGGTCAACAAATGTCTTTCCTATTTTGTATAGGCGGTTATAATCGCGTCGTTCCTTTAACTTAATAATCTTTTCCATTTTTAAAGCCTTAAAAAAAGGAAAGCCACAAAGTTTGTGGCTTTAGTATGTTAATTGCTTTCTGCCTTTTGCTCTACGACGTGCGAGTACTTTGCGGCCGTTAGCAGTAGCCATTCTCTTTAAAAAGCCGTGCTCTTTTTTACGATGAAGCTTCTTTGGTTGATAAGTTCTTTTCATGATTTTAAACCTCCTTCTTGGTTTCGAGTCTTTTTGAGTGGGTATTTTTGCCCTTATACTCAAACTATCAATTATTGATTATACTGGTATATACCCACATTGTCAACAAAAATTTATTTTTTTGATTATAAATCAATCATCAAATCTCGGCCAGAATTTCTTGTTATCAGTAGGCATAGCGTGGTCGATGCCGGCGTTATCCTTAATAATAACATCTTCCTTATGACCGCCAAGGTCAACAAAATTCTTTTCGTAACCGGCATTTTTCATAACGTTATCCTTAATTACGCAAGAACGAAGCTTGCCGACTATCATACCGAATTTAGGTCCCTTGCAAGCGGCATAGTCGCCGAAGAAGTCGTTGCCGACAATCGAAACATTAACAGCCCTTGAAAGATTGATATGTGTATTAAATTCGTCCGGAATTTCTCTTTCTTCTTCACAGCCCGAACGGTAGAAAATATTGCTGTTAAGAATAATGTTACCGCGGTAGTCTTCGCCTTCTTCTGCCGAATAGAAGCCTGCTAAATGGTTTGCGTCAAAGTAGTTGTTTGTAAACTGCATTGCGCCGGTATTTTTGTAATAAACGCCATGTCCTAAATTACATTCAAAACGGTTGTCGCTGAATGTACCCGACATAAAGCCGTCACCGTAAACGCCGGCTTCGCGGTTTACACTAAACCAGTTGTCAACAAAAAATCCGTCGCAGCCGTTCATATAAAGTCCGTTTCTTGAATAGCAAAGCATTGTATGGCGGATAGAAACACACCAGATGTTTTGCCAGTGAACGGCGTCACCGCTGAAATTACCGATACGGCAGTCAACTATTGAAAGGGTATCTTCCGCACCGCCGTATTCTTTACGGTGGCTCCAACCGTCGCGCCAGTCAACCATAACGCCGTGTGTGCATTCGCCGTCTTTAAGTTCTGATTCACCGGCATTTGCAACACCGCCCGATTTAACATCAGGCATACAGCCCTTAATATTCATACCGACAATAGCGGCGCCGAAAGCACCGGTCATATCAACAAGGCACTTTGCTTTTCTGTCGTTAAGCTTTAAAATTGAACCGCCGAAATTTCTGAATTCCCAAGCGTATGTACCCTCTAATGTAACATTTCTGCCCATTTTTACATAACCGCATAAAAATTCACCGGGAGGAACAATTACCTTACCGCCAACCTTTGCGGCAGCATCTAACGCTGCTTGTATAGCTGCGGTACAGTCGGTTTTGCCGTCGGCCTTTGCGCCGAAATCACAAATATCAAAAGTGTTTAACATAATTATTTCTCCTTGCAATATTCTTTAACGATAGCTTTCATTTCATCCCAATGGGCTTCCATTTCTTCTACCAGCTTAAACTGTGTGCGACATCTGACTAAATTGTGCTCTTTGTAAGCCGTTCTGAAATATGTATCGCCTGCTATATAGTCAGCTAAGAATCGCATACCGCATTCAACCGTCATCATTTTAGCGCCTTCGGGTAAAAGCATAATTTCTTGGTCGGTAAGACGGCCGTCGCAACCTTTTAAGAAGCCGTCGGTATAAGCTTTAAACATTTCCATGCTTAAACTAACCTTATCCAAATCCTTTTCATCTTCGGCGGCAGTAGAAGCGCCAAAGCGAATAGAGTCGCCGAAATCGGTTACCGAGAAGCCCGGCATGATAGTATCAAGGTCGATTACGCAAAGAGCTTTTCTTGTTTTTTCATCCAACAAAACGTTATTAAGCTTTGTATCATTATGTGTAACTCTTAAAGGAAGCTTTCCTTCTTTGCAGGCATCCATCAGTATCGGATAGAAATCGGCCCTTGCCTTAACAAATTCGATTTCCTTTTGGGCGGTATTTGCTCTGCCCGAAGCATTTTCGTTAACGGCATTAAGGAAGTCGTTATAACGCTTTGGTGTGTTGTGGAAATCACGAATGGTTTCGTGCAAAACCTCTGCCGGAAAATCGCAAAGCTTGCTTTGGAAATTACCGAAGCCAAAGCCGGATTCATAAAAATCTGCCGGTGTTTCGGGAATGTCAATACAAATGGAATTTTCGATGAAGTTATACATTCTCCAATATTCGCCTTCATCGTCAATAACAAAATTTCCGCCGTCACGCGCGGTAACCAACCTTAAAACACCGTTTGTACCGTCGGTTTTTGATTTTAAGAAAGAAGTTACTCTTTCAATATTTTCAATTACCTCTTCAGGATGCGGAAAAACGGTTTTGTTAAGAGCTTGTAAAATGTAGCGTTTTGTAACACCTTCGCCCTTATCCATAACAACTAAATAAGTGTCGTTGATGTGACCGTTACCGTAAGGCTCACAATATGTTACGGTACCGCTTAATTTAAACCTGCTTACGCGCTCACTTACGTTTTTATGTTCTCTCATTAACTCGGACTCCCCTTTTGAGTTTTTGAATTCTTTAATAAGTATTTTTGCATCTTTTTTTGCTTTTAATATTGCCTTGATTTTTGCAATTTTGTCTTCTTCAAAACCGATTTTTAAAACAAGCCATTGCAAATAAACACGTCTTTCGGTAAACATATTTATAAAGTCTTTGTGCTTAAACATATAATACCTTATGTTGCGCGCATAATAATATGTGCGAAGCGGAGAATGATTATATGTATAAAACGGTTTTTTTAATTTTTTAATTCCGAAAAAGCGACCGATAGGCATAAAGAAGCGAACTTCCTTTGCAACACCTAACATATGCTTTATCTTGGCGAGATTATCTCTTAAAATAATATACCCGTGCTCTTCAACGGTTGTGCAATAATCAAAATCAACGCAGTCAATAAACATGCGTTCATCAAAACCGCCGACCTCGTACCAAACCGAAAGACGCATAAAGCTTGCCGAAGTGTAGCACCTGTGTACCGCTTCGTACCGGTTTTCGATTGACGACTTTACAATATCCGCTTCATTTTCATCATCAATATATGGCGTTACAATAGCAACATCCGTTCTGTCGGTTACTTCCGAATACTTTTCAATTAACTCGGGCTCGGCAATAGAATCTTGGTCGAGGGTTAATATCCACTCAAACCCATCTCTGAGAGCCAGCTTGCACATTTGGTTAAGCGCTGTTGCTATGCCGTAGTTTTCACAGTTTTCAACAAGCACTATGTTATCGCTTATTTGCGCTAACGGGCGAATAAAGTCAATATTGTCCGAATGATTGTCAATAATATAAACCTTTTCTACCTGTGGGTAAATGCTTTCTATGTTTTGCTTAAGCCTGTCAATATTCGGATTAAAGACCGTTATACCTGCCGCGGCTTTTTCCATATAAAACTCCACCTTAATATAAATAGAGATAGTGCACCTATTATTGCCATAACATAATAACACAAGACGCTTTAAAAATCAAGCAAAAAGGTTAAGTTTTAACAAAAACAAAAAAGCCCCTTAAAACAACGAATGTTTTTAAGGAACTTTTTTGTTTTAGGGGTTTAAGGAGAGGTTTCCGTTCATACGAAAACATACATTAAAAGGCTTGCGGTTTTCCTTTAATGTACATTATATATAATAACGGGTAAATTTTATTAAACTGTTTTCTTTTTATGAATATTTTTTGAACTTTTTGTATTTTTTGCTTTACAGAAGGCAATAATACTAAAAACAGAAAGGAAGCATTTAATAATGAGATATACCGAAACAAAGTTTCAAAAGTTTATTGGCAGTCGCGGTTTTTATACAACCGTTGCAATTTGCATTATAGCGATTGGCGCGGCCTCTTGGTTTGCCGTTTCAAGATACAGATCGGCAGATGTCGGCAAAAAGGAAAACAACATTAAAGAATATTCTTCCTCTGCCTCGTCATATACTAATAGTGAAAAGACCGTAAGTGAAGAAAAATCCGTCGGCAAAAATGTAAAAAACGAAACATATTCGAGTGAAGAAAGCTCCGCCGCCCCGCAACCTGCCGCCGAATATTTTACCATTCCGATAAACGGCAATATCACAAAAGCTTATAACGATAAAGAGCTTCAATACTCGGCAACATTCGGCGATTTAAGAATTCATACCGGCATTGATATAGCCGCTGAAGAAGGTGCAGAAGTGTTTGCCTGCGGCGTCGGCACCGTTACAGATGTTATTGACAGCGCGACCTTAGGCGGTACCGTAATAATAGACCACGGCAACGATATTGTTATTAAATATTGCGGATTAAAGGATATTGCGGTTAAAAGCGGTGACGTTATCAGCGAAAACACCTTAATAGGAAATGTAAGTGTTGTTCCGAACGAATCTGCCGACCAAAGTCACATTCATATAGAAACCTACAAGAATGACGAATGTGTTTCGCCTTATTCTATATTGGGAATTGCAGAATAATATATTGCCGCCCCCGACCTTTTCGCTTAGGGGCATTTTAACACAGGGTATAAGTTTTATCTTATGCCCTGTGTTTTTGCGTTTTAAAAAAATTTTTAAATTGGGTATTGATTTTATTATTATTTTGTGTTATTATATTTTGGCACGAAAAATGCGCTGATAGCTCAGCTGGATAGAGCGTCTGGCTACGGACCAGAAGGTCGGGAGTTCGAATCTTCTTCAGCGCGCCAAATAAAACCCTATCGCAGTAGTGATGGGGTTTATATTTTATCTTTTTATTTTAGAAGGTGTTTATAATGGAAAAGGACATTACACTTGTTGTTATGGCAGCAGGCATGGGCAGTCGTTTCGGCGGTCTTAAACAAATTGAGCCGGTTGGCAAAAACGGCGAAATTTTACTTGACTATACTGTATATGATGCAGTTCGCGCAGGTTTTACAAAGGTTGTTTTTGTTATTAAGCATGCCATTGAAGAAGATTTTAAAGCAATCGTTGAAAAACGCATTGCAAAACTCGTTAAGGTCCAATATGTGTATCAGGAAATTGACGCTTTGCCGGAAGGCTTCACCTGCCCCGATGACCGTCAAAAGCCATGGGGCACCGCACACGCAATTCTTTGTTGCAAAGATGTTGTCAAAGAGCCTTTTGCAGTTGTTAATGCCGACGACTATTACGGCGTTAACGCATACAAGCAAATTGCAGAGTTCTTAAAAAACAGCACCGGTGACTATTGCATGGTTGGTTTCCGACTTTCAAACACATTAACCGAAAACGGATATGTTTCCCGCGGTGTTTGTGAGGTTGAAAACGGTGAATTAAAAACCGTTACCGAACGCACGAAAATTATGGACTGCAACTTTACCGAAGACGACGGTGCCACTTGGACAAGCCTGCCAAGCGACGCTATCGTTTCTATGAACCTTTGGGGCTTTACGCCTGACATCTTTAATTATATCGAAACCGGCTTTAAGGCTTTCTTAGAAGAAAAGATAAATGTTCCTAAATCCGAATATTATCTGCCAAGTGTTGTTTCAAGCTTAATTGAAAACGGCACAAAGAAGGTAAGTGTCTTAGTTGCCGAAGACAAATGGTACGGCGTAACCTATAAGGAAGATAAGCAAACCGTTGTTGACGCTTTGGCTAAACTTACCGATATGGGACTTTATAAAAATTTATAATCAACCCTTCATAAAAAAGCCTACGCCGCGAAGCGTAGGCTTTTTATTTTACCAAACTTTATTTACTTGACTTGTATTGTTTTTTATAATATAATATTTTTATAAAAAATATCCCTTTTGGCTTTTGAAAGGAGAAAAATTTTGAATATTCTGTTATGTCCCAATAATTATTATACCATGCCTGCTATGGCGCTATTGGCATCAATTTTCAAATATAATAAGTGCGAACTTAATTTCTATATTATTCACTCCGATTTAAGCGAAAAAAATGTAAAAAAAATAGAAAAATTCGTTTTGAAAAACGGTGCTGCAATTAAGTTTTATAAAATAAAAACAAGCGATCTTGGTGATTTGCCTGTTTCAAACCATATAACCGTTGAAACATACTATCGGCTATTAGCTTTTGAACTCTTACCAAAAAATCTTGATCGGGTTTTTTATCTTGACAGTGACATCATTGTTCATGGCTCGCTTGAGGCTTTTTATAACACTTCTTTTTCTATGGACGACGGCAAAGAGGCTATGTTTATTGCATGCGAAGGGCCCGGAGTTTCTCAAAGAGATTTCAGTGTTTATGACAGCCTAAACATTCCACATGATAAGCTGTATTGCAATGGCGGTGTTATGATGATGAACCTTAACGCTATGCGTAAAGAATTAACTAAAAATTCTTTTTGGGAATTTATCGCCGAACACCATAATGTTCTTAAATATCACGATCAAGATACTATAAATGCTATGTTCTATGACAGAATCAAATACCTTGATTGGCATATTTGGAATCAGACCATTTTACATATAAAAGATAGAAACGAGGCTATTTACAGACTCCAAAATTCTATAATTCTTCATTACGCCGGTGTTGATAAGCCTTGGAAGGTAAATTATAAATCTTGGTGGCTTAGGGAATTTTGGAACCATATGAAAATTGTTGATAAAGTTGGTTTTTACAAATTTGCCGTCAAACGCATTATTTGGCAAACCTTTCATAAAAACGAGCTTCCCCGCTAAACCATATAAAAAAACAGCCAATTGGAATCAATTGGCTGTTTTCTTTTTTACTTTTTAAATATTCCGCGGTCATCAATGTTTTTAATTATTTGCGCTATTTCGCAACGCGCCGCAGCATCGTACGGTGCAATATTAGTTCCACCCTTACCACTGATAGCGCCCTTATCTATAGCCCACTCTATCGGTGCTTTAGCCCAACTGCTTACCTGTCCGTAATCGACCATGCTTTGCGCTTTTGTGCCGTCCGCAGTAACATCTATCTTATAATATTGTTTTGCGAAATTATAAAGCATCGTTACTAACTGTTCACGCGCCATAAGGTCGCCCGCGCCAAAATAACCGTTACTGTAACCGGATACAACACCGTTTTCATAAGCCCAGTTAACAGCTCCCGTATAGTATGTACCTACCGGCACATCTGGGAAATAGTTTTTGTTCTGGTATCCGCTTAAATCAGCACCGCAATAGTTTGCTAAAATACAAACAAAATCTTGCCTTTTAATAGCATCTAAGGCGCCGAATAAATTATTGGAAGCATAACCGTTAATGTATTTGTTTTCAGCACAATACATTACTGCATCATAAAACCAAATGCTTTCATCGGTAACATCACCAAAAGAAATTTGGGGAACTGCCTTGTTGCAGGTGACAGAACCGTTTACTAACGAAACATTAGTAATTAAAGCCGAGTTTGTATCAGCAAAAATGCTCTTTCTCGGGGCGGTTGTTAAAAATGAAACTTCAAATTTTTGGTTTAATGTTGCTGACTTCGGAATGGTAAATGTAAGGGTCATAACCGTTGTACTGCTGTTTGTATTCACCAAAGGATTAATAGTGTCACTTACCGTACCGGCTTCGCCCGATTCAACAAAGGATAAAACATTACCGCCCAATGAGCTTATTGCATAGTTTTCGTTTTGTTTAAGCGTAAAGACGGTTGATGTAACGCTTTTTAAGGTAAGACCGTTAAAGTTAATATAAAACTCCATACCGCAAACCGAATTAAAGTTTTGCGCGGTAATATTAACGGTAACATCACTGCCGCCAGCACCGCTGGCAGTACCAATAGTAAGCGAGGGAACGACAGGTGCTGCAGATGCTGAAATACCCAAAGCTGAAATAAGCAGAACCACCGCAACTACCAATGCCAATAGTTTATTAAAACGCTTTAACAACTAAAATCACTCCTAATAAAATATAAATTTCTATTTTGAATTATAACATAATAAGCTCAAAAAAGCAATGCTTTTTAAAATGTAAATTTTGTCAACAAATTTAAGCTCTTCGCCTTTACAAAGCAGACACAATATGTTACCATAAATTAAAACTACCGATTAGGAGGTAATTATTTTGAAAATTGCGGTTGTTACCGGTGCTTCAAGCGGACTTGGCACGGAATATTGCAAAGCCCTTGACGCTTTAAACTTGGCAGATGAAATCTGGCTTGTTGCAAGGCGGAAAGACAGGCTGGTGGAATTAAGCCGAAAATTAAATACAAAATCAAAGGTTTTGGCGTTTGATATTACCGACCAAAAAGGCATTGAGCTTTACGAAAACGAGCTTAAAAATTCGGGCGCAGAAGTTAAATTTTTAATTAACAATGCCGGTTTCGGCAGACTTAATAAATTTTGTGACATAACAACAAAAGACAACGCCGACATGGTCCGCCTTAATTGCGAAGCGCTGACCGTTATGACAAATGTTACTTTACCTTATATAAAAAACGGCGGTCATATTCTTAACACCTGTTCTATCGCCGCTTTTGCCCCTAATACAAGACTTGCCGTTTACAGCTCAACCAAGGCGTATGTTATGAGTTTATCTCTTGCTTTAAGTGATGAATTAAAAGAAAACGGCATTACCGTTACTGCCGTTTGCCCCGGCCCTATGGATACCGAGTTTTTGCCGGTTGCCGGCATTGAAAAAGGTTCAAGCCATACTTTTGATACCCTGCCGCGCGTGAATCCCGCTGTTATGGCCGAGAAATCTTTGAAAGCCGCCATTAAAGGTAAAACCGTTTATACAAATAAAGTTTTTTACAAATTTTATCGCTTTGTTTCTAAACTTTTGCCTATAAAACTTGTTATGAAAATGGCAAAGGCATAAAACTTGACAAACTGCATAAAATATGATAGATTTAACTTGTTAAAAGGGAGTAGTTATAATCGTTCGGTCAACACAACCTCGGGTCACACCGATGGCCGCACGCCTTTTTTAAGGAACAAGACTTTTAGCACTTTTCGGTGCTGAAAGTCTTTTATTTTTAGGAGGATTTTATATGCTTAATGTTGTAGGCTGGCCCATGCTTGCGCTGATTGTTACCTTTATAATAGGTCTTGTGCTGATTGTTAAAGGTGGCGACTTTTTTGTTGATGCTGCTACTTGGATGGCGGAAGTTTCGGGCATACCGCACTTTGTTATCGGCGCGACCGTTGTAAGCATCGCAACAACCTTGCCCGAACTTATAGTATCGGTCTTCGGTGCGGCACGCGGTACAAATGCTATCGCTATCGGCAACGCCGTCGGCTCGGTTACAGCAAACACCGGGCTTATAATGGCAATATCAATTATATGTATTCCCCATATTGTTAATAGAAAGCAATATGCTTTTAAATCAATTCTTTTGCTTGTTGCAACCATCATTCTTTATGTTGCATCGCTCGGTGAAAGATTTTCACTTTTAGGCAGCGTGGCTTTGTTTGCCATTTTTATTGCCGCAACGGTTGAAAGCATTTTAAGTGCTAAAAAAGAATCGGCAGTAACCGAAAAGACCGAATTCAGTAAAAAAGATTTGCCTAAAAACATTTTAAAATTTATTGTCGGGGCTGCCGGCATTGTCGTCGGGGCGGATTTTTTAGTCGGTACATCAACCGAAATTGCAAAGGTAAGCGGCGTGCCCGAAGCCGTTATTTCGGCAACTATTGTTGCAATCGGCACCTCTTTGCCCGAGCTTGTTACAACCATCACCGCTATCGTTAAAAAGCAATCGGCTTTGTCGGTCGGTAACATTATCGGTGCTAACTTAATTGATATTGCAATTATCTTGCCTATTTGTTCGTTTGTTTCAAACGACGGTTTAAAGGCATTAAAGCAAAATATTTATATTGATACCCCCATTTGTTTAGGCGTTTTGGCACTCGCCGTTATACCGATGCTTATAACTAAAAAGTTTACAAGACTTCAAGGTATTTTGTTGCTTGCTTGCTACCTTGCCTATGTTGTGTTTATTTGCTTCTTTAACCCGTTTGCAATAGCCTAAACAAATAAAATTAAAAGCCCACATTTAAAGTGTGGGCTTTTATTATTTTAAGTTTTTATAAGTTAAATAAATAATTTTTTCGATATCATTCGTATCAAAAAAGTGTTTTGCAAAATCTAATGTATTTGGTGAATTGTTAAATATGTCTCTAATCAATGATCTTTGATCTTCTTCTGTCCCAGATCCACGTTTTAAATTTCTATGACAAGTCGGGCACAATTTAACCATATTGTTCTCATCATCAAGTTCTTTGTTTCCGCCTATAGATATTACATGATGAATTTCAAAATAATATCTACCTGTGTTTTTATTTATGTATGATCTGTCAGCAATGTTATACTTATGTTTGCAACACACACACTCGTCTGGTGTAAAATATTTAATTGCTTCAACTAAGGCGTTGCTCCTTACAACTTTTCTTTCAGAATCAAATCCTAATTCTTTTCTCATTTTTGCTATGTCATCCGTTGTTATCTCTTTTAATAAAACATTAGAAGCATAAAAATTCAATCTTTCATCTAACAAGTTATTAATTTTTCTTCTCTCTTTGCCGTCATTATAGAAATAATAAATTTTTTCTTTGGACAATTTCAATTTTAATCCACGAGATAAAGCAAAAATCTCCGCCTTATATGCATTGATAATTCCTATGTTTTCCATATACCACCATAAATCTATCCTAAACTGAGTGTTTCTTTTGTTTTTCCCCGAATAAAAGTCTTTTTGTAATTCTCTAAAATTAATATTTATCACATTGTGTGGCACCGATAAAAAATCGACAAATATTCTTGCTTTTTTTATTTCATAGCGAGTATTATAAAAATAATCTTGTGTAATATAATCTCGATTTGTGTCTATGCTTCCGCGCAATTCCATATATCCGCGTATAAAAGCCTTCTTGTTTTCATTCAATTTTTCGTCGAAAGCCCATTCGCAAGTTGATATGATTTTAACATATAATTTATTGTAAAAACTTTCTGGTGATATTTTAACATCGTTCTTCAAGACAAAAAAAGCTTGACCCTTTAGTTCGTGCTTTAATATGCTTGTATTATTTAAAACTTCTTCTTTAGTTGCCCAAAACGAAAAAGGATAGCTCTTTTCATTTAAAATTTCTATATACTGCCTATTATATGTATTAAAAATTACTTTCTTTGTATTAATTTTTACGGATTTCTTATAAGAAGTATATGCAAAAATATATTCCCCATTATTTGAAAAGATTCTTCTGCTAAAAAAAGCTCCAAGTACCAATGGTGATACTTCCTTTGCTAAAAAATCACTAACATTTAAAAAATTCATAAATTTCTCTCCTTTTCAATTGTTAATATTAATATTTTTTAATCTAAAGTATTGCAATTAATTTGCTTTAGTGATATAATTTGTCTGAGGTACAAAAATTTGGTACCTCAGCTTTGTGGAGGGGATATTCAAATGCAATTTAATGTTTTAGATTTGTTTGCTGGCGCTGGCGGATTTTCTTCGGGATTAGATAGCGTTAAAAACATAAAAACTGTTGTGGCTTTAGATTTTGATCGATATGCAACAGAGACATTTTCTAAAAACTTTCCTGATGCACAAGTAGTTACGGGTGATATAAAAAATAAATATGTAAAAAAAGAAATAATAGATCTTGCAAAAAGGAAAAATGTTAATATGATTGTTGGTGGACCGCCTTGTCAAGGATTTAGCCTTAAGGGTAAAAATTTAGGAATGGATGATCCTAGAAAT
This sequence comes from Acutalibacteraceae bacterium, assembly GCA_045642065.1. Classification (GTDB taxonomy): domain Bacteria; phylum Bacillota; class Clostridia; order Oscillospirales; family Acutalibacteraceae; genus UBA737. The sequence continues at coordinate 11,346 of JAZUID010000013.1, read as the reverse complement.
TTCTTGTTTTTAGAATATCTTGATCTTGTTAAAGAAATACGCCCAGAAATATTTGTAATAGAAAATGTTAAAAACATTTTAAATTCGGAAAACGGATATTTTAAAAATCAAATACTAAACAAGTTTTCTTCTTTAGGTTACATTGTTAATGTTGGAGTCCTTAATGCAAAGAATTTTGGCGTGCCAGAAAGCAGAGAAAGAGCATTTATTATTGGATCTCTTACTAAAAGTATTGATTTGCCAAATGGCAATTCTAAAATTGTTACAGTTAGAGATGCTATTTCTGATTTGGCTTATCTTAACTCTGGGGAAGGCTCATTTGTATCAAACTATAAATCCGATCCAAAAAGCGATTACCAAAAGAAACTTAGGGGAAAACAACTTTATAACCATATTGCCACAAGTCATTCGAAAACCGCTTTGGAAAAATTAAATATGATACCACCCGAAGGCGATAAAAGCGCTTTGCCAATAGAACTATTAGGCAAACAAAAATTTTCAACAACTTGGTCAAGATTGCAATGGGACACATTTAGCCCTACAATTGACACAAGATTTGATACTCCTTCAAACGGTAGAAACTCACACCCTTTTTTAAATAGAGCTATTACTCCGCGCGAAGCAGCTCGCATCCAAAGCTTTAGTGATAATTTTGTCTTTTATGGTCCTAAAACTGCTATTTGTAAACAAATCGGTAATGCCGTCCCACCACTTTTAGCAAAAGCAATTGGCAAAGCTATTGTTAAAGCTTATAATACAGACCAGATTGAAGCAAAAAACTATCAACTGTTTTGTGGTAACTCTTATTCATTGATAAAGGAATTAAAGCTCAATAACATTACTGTTAATCATATTATAACCGATCCACCTTATAACATTTCCCAAAACAATAATTTTTCTTCAATGAAAAATCCTAGAAAAGGTGTTGATTTCGGTGAATGGGATAAAGATTTTGATCTATATAGTTGGATAAGCGACTACTCAGAAATTCTTGATAAAAACGGTTCAATGATAATTTTTTGTTCTTACAAATTCATTAGTTTTATTATAAATAAGCTTGAATTATGTAATATGCATGTTAAAGATATTTTGATTTGGAAAAAAACAAATCCTATGCCAAGAAATATTGAAAGAAGATACGTTCAAGATACTGAATTTGCAATTTGGGCTGTGAAGAAAAACTCTAAATGGGTTTTTAATAAACCAAAGGATAAATCCTATCTTCGCTCTTGTTATGAAACAGCAACTGTTTCTGGTAAAGAACGCACATCACATCCCACACAAAAAAGTTTAAAATTAATGGAAGATATCATTAAAATTCACACCAATGAAAATGATCTCGTTCTTGACCCCTTTATGGGAAGCGGTACAACCGGTATTGCTTCAATTAAAAACAATAGAAAGTTTATCGGTATTGAGTTAGAAAAAGAATATTTTGATATAGCTTCGAAACGATTTGGTGAATTTAATTAACATGATTGATTTTAGATCTATTCTACACTATTATAATTTGTTTTGTCAACTTTTTAAACAAAAATCCCGATACCAAACGGTATCGGGATAATTTTTTGCAAAATACAGATTATCTCTTCGAGAACTGCGGTGCACGACGGGCGCCTTTAAGACCGTATTTCTTTCTTTCCTTCATACGTGGGTCACGTGTTAGGAAGCCTGCCTTCTTAAGTTCCGGACGAAGCTCGCCGTCGAACTGTAAAAGAGCACGCGAAATACCGTGGCGGATTGCACCTGCTTGACCTGTAACGCCACCGCCTGCAACACGGCAAACGATGTCGAACTTATCGCCTGTGTTTGTAAGAGCCAATGGCTGACGAACGATAAGCTTTAAGGTTTCAAGACCAAAATAATCGTCAATGTCACGATCGTTAATAGTAATCTTACCTGTACCTTTGTAAACACGAACACGGGCAACAGAACTTTTTCTTCTGCCTGTTCCGTAAAAATAAGGCTTTCCTTCAAACATAGTTACTGTCTCCCTTCTTAAATGTCAAGCTTTTCAGGCTTCTGAGCTACTTGTGCATATTCAGCACCGGCGTAGATGTGAAGTCTTAATAAAGCTTTTCTGCCGATTGTAGTATCAGGTACCATACCCTTAACTGCAAGTTCCATAGCAAGTTCAGGACGGGTTTTCATAAGGGTGTCATATTTAACTTCCTTAAGACCGCCGATGTAACCTGTATGGCGACGATAATACTTGTTTTCTAACTTTTTGCCTGTTAAAACTGCCTTTTCAGCGTTGATAACGATAACATGATCGCCACAGTCAACGTGCGGTGTAAATTCGGGCTTACCCTTACCGCGTAGTAAATCAGCAACCTTAGTTGCGGTACGACCTAACGGACGGTTAGCAGCGTCGATTATATACCACTTGCGCTGAACTTCAGCAGGTTTTGCCATAAATGTAGACATAATTCAAAACCTCCAACAAATTTATTTAGCCTTGTTATGATACCACAAGCAATATACAAAGTCAACACTTATTTTTGAAAATTTTAATTTAGAATTTGCTATCTCTGTTTTTCTTTCATTTTCTTCCGTTTTCTCCGTTTTACTCACTTACGATTTTTATTTTTTAAATATAATTGTACTGTTTTGAGCTTTTTTTAAAAAATTGCATTTTTTCACTTGACTTTGAGGCTTCTATATGGTATATTATTTAGGCGCTTTGAAAATGCTGGTGTAGCTCAGTTGGTAGAGCAGCTGATTTGTAATCAGCAGGTCGGGGGTTCAAGTCCGTCCACCAGCTCCAGCTTTTTTGTCCGCTTTTTTCGGACTTGAAGCCTAAGAGGGTGAGCGGCGTTAAGAAAACATCACGGTGTGATGTTTTTAGACACGAAGTGTGCAGTGGCTATGCCACAAGCACGGCAAACTTTCTTTGAAAGGTTGCGTCCGTCCACCAGCTCCAGCTTTTTTGTCCGCTTTTTTCGGACTTGAAGCGACAATTAAATATGGGAGAGTTCCCGAGTGGCCAAAGGGGACAGACTGTAAATCTGCTGCTTTCAGCTTCGGTGGTTCGAATCCACCCTCTCCCACCAAATAAAAGAGTACCACCGTAAGGTTGGTGCTTTTTTATTTTTGGCTGAGAGTATGTGATTCGAACAGGGTGTGCCGTCCGCAGACGGCAAAAACAGTCCGGTGGACTGTTTTTAACCCGCGGTCCCGAAAGGGCGAATCCACCCTCTCCCACCAAAAAACCGCCTTTTTTAAGACGGTTTTATTTTATGCCAAAACGCCCGAAAGTCCTCTGTTTATGCGGACTTTCGGGCGTTTCTCATCTGATCTTAAATCGGCTTAAAATTGCTAATTTAAAGTGCTTATTAAACACAAAGCTTTTAAGCCAATCCGGTTTTACGGTTTAGTTAAAAAAATTACAATTTTACCGGTTTTCCGGTTGCAATACTTTCATAAACAGCGTTCATTGCTTCAATGGTTTTTTTGTGCCACCTTAAGTTAATAAGAGGGGTTTTATTGTTTCTGACATTATCCACAAACTCGTCAATAAGACCTACCCACTCATCAAAATACGTGTACTGAACGGTGTATCGGTCATTAGGACAACCGTTGTGATAAACATTCGGTCCAAAACAATCCGACATAATTGTTCCTTTTTCTCCGTTAAGTGTGATGTTAACTTCCATTCGTTTTGGGAAAACCTCCCAACCGGGGGCCGGAACTTTAATGCGTTCTTCCATTTTTGACCATGACGGGTCAAGCGAAAATATTGTGCCGTCTTTCATTTTTCCAATAACAGAAAGCATATCTTCTTCCTCTATATCCGGACGGATATTAGGCGCTACCTCTGCATAAACTGTATCAAATTCACTGCCTGTAATATGTCTTATCATATCGAATATATGCGGGTGGTCGCAAAGTGCCCCGCCTCTGAAACGGTTGTCACCGTTTTTGATAGGCACACGCTTGCCGTAACTTTTTTCCGGAACTCCCTGCCACGGAAAAGCCCAAACAGGTGAAAGTGTGATGTTTGTAGCATTAAAAGATTTGATTTTTCCTATTTCACAGTTCTTAACCAGTTCTTTCATTCTTGAAATCACGGGATTATAATGCATTTCAAGCTCGACTTGGCAAACAAGATTGTTTTTTTCGACAATATCAATCATTTTGTCATATTCTTCCATATCGAATGTCGGGATTTTCATTGAAAGGATATGAATGCCACGCTCTGCACAAAGCTTCATTTGTCTTAAATGATCGCTGTTTTCACTTGCAAGTACAACAGCTTCAATTTCAGGATGTGCGTCAAGCATTTGGATTTCACTGTCATAACAAGGAATGTCTTGAACTGAATCTAAAAATACTTTTTTAACTTCATCATTTGCCGTTGAAACGGCAACCCAATCAAGCTTTGGATTTTCTTTTAAAACCTGATAATATTTTCTTGTATGGCCGTGAGTCATACTCATCATTGCAATTTTCAATGGCTTCATTTTAAACCGCCTGCCTTTCGCCGGTTTTTACCGATAATTTCGCCTTTTCTACCAAACCATTTAAGTTCTTGTCAATAGAAATCATTTCATCCCTATTGCCTTTTTGCGCAACCGAAAATGCCGCGCGAACAATAGCTGCATCCTCAATAGACAAACCGTAAAGTTCAAAATCAACATCGGTATATTTTTTATTCTCAATTCCGAAAACATAAAGAGAATCTTGTTTTAACTGTGTATCAACAGCGATATCGCAGGCAATACCACGCTGTGAGATAATCTCGTGTTTATCTTTCGGCTCATCGCCGACTTTAAGGGTTGCGGAAATTTCTATTGTGCATACAATACCGCCCTCGGCAGTAGCAATTACATTAAGCGTGTTATCATTTTGCATTGCCGTAACGCCCACTATTTTCCGGCCGAGTATATACTGACATAAATCAAATTCCCTGTAAAGCGCATCAAAAACATCATTGTTATTTGGCACAATCCTTGCAACTCGCATTACGCTGATTCCCTGTAAAGTTCCACCCTGCACAATATTTTTCAGTTCAGTAAACCTTCTTTCGGCTCTGTGCGGCAGAATAGGTGTATCAATCGAGTCAATAACCACAGTTGAGGAATCTTTTAATATCGCTTTTGTTTGAACGAAGTACTTTTCAAGCAAAAAATCCAATTTTTCCTGTAAATTTTTCATTATCAGAATCCCCTTTATTAAAGCATTTTAACTCTCGGTCTGTATTTTTCTAAATATGCAGCATTTTTTTCATCGCCACCCGGTGTATTTGCGCTAGACCAAACCGGAGGCGTTATTCCTCTTTCAATACACTGTTTAACGCACTCTATTTCAAGTAAATGAGCGATGTAAAAATCAACAATATTTGATGTAGGTGCAATTGGAGTTTCAAGCCCCGGTACATTTACAACAGCATCACCGACGGGGTTAAAATCTTCAATGCAAACATCGGCATAATCAAAAAGATTTGTCTTGTTCGGATGTCTGATAAAGTGGTCGGCCGGCATCTCGTTTTGCCAAGCAGAGCTTGAAATTGCGATAATTTTAACCCCTCGCTTTTTAGCTTCCATACAAGCATCAATTGTAGCAGGGTTAATACCGATATTATGAAAAATAATTAAAACGTCGTCTTTTTTAAGGTCATAATATTTAATTATTGCAGCACCGAAATTAACCGTTCTTTCAAGTTCCAGATATTTAAGCGCTTGGTTAAATACCGAAAGTCCGGTTTCCATAACAGGATTTATGCAGGAAAGTCCGCCTGCTCTGAAAAACATTTCACCTACCGGAAGTGTAGTGTGTCCGCCACCGCCGTAAACATTGATAAGGCGGTCATTTGCAATAGCTTCGGTCATAAGTTCCGCCGCTTTTTTTATGTTTTCTTCTTGTGTTGAGTTTACCATTTCAAGATTTTCAATTATTGATTTATAGTATCCAAAGTCGTTCATCATTCATTACCCTTTCTATGTCTTTAATAGTTGGAATTGAGTCTATTACATATTTTTTTGTAACACTCATTGATGACGCCACAACAGCATATCGACAAGCATTATCAAAATCTGATTTTTTTGCAATCATCGCTGACATAACACCGTTAAAAGTATCTCCTGCGCCTGTTGTATCAACCGCCGTTACTTTCAAAGCCGGAATTTTTGTCTTGCCGTCAAGCAGACACCCATCTTTGCCGAGAGAAACAGCTGTATGCTCAAATTTATTAAAATCAACAAATCGGCTTTCGTGCTCGTTAGGTGTTGCTGCAAAAAGTTTGCCCTTAAAATCAGGACTAAGTCCCTCAGGAGCAGGGTTTAAAATAACGGGAATATTATTTTGATTTGCAATAGAAATTGCAAGTTCGTTTACTTCGGAAGGTACTTCCTGTTGAAGCAACAATACATCACTGGTTTTTATTTCTTCGGAAAAATCGAGAACATCTTGGCGTGTTAGTTCTGCACCGTGAAAACCTGTAACCTGATTTTCCCCTTTTTTATCAACCAAAATAAATGCAAAAGTTGTCGGGATACCTTCCTTTACAACAAGACAATCCTTAATATTCTCTTTTTTAAGAAGCTTTTTGCACAGAAGTCCGTTTTGATCGTTTCCTATTGCTCCTAAAAACGAAACATCAACATCCATTCGTGCAGCAGCCACTGCTTGATTTATTCCTTTTCCGCCTATCTCCTCAAAAATTTCTTTTGTGAAAATAGTTTCACCGGTTTTATGGAAATGGTCAACGCTTAAAAATGTTGATTGCCCGCAAATGCCTATACAAGAAACCTTTGCCATATCCTTTTCTCCACTATAAATGTTTAATACGGGAATAATACTTTTCTATCAATGCCTTATTATATTCGGAACCGCCCTTTACATTTCCGCTTTTATATATCGGAACTTTGACTCCCTCGTTTGCTGCAATTTCCGCGCCGTGTGCCAACACACTTTGCAAAATAAAGGAACCGATAATCGTTGATGTACTTCCCATTTTGGCTTCACAATTCGGAATATCAATTACTGCATCACCTAATGGAACGCAGTTATCTATGAAAAAGTCACTGTACTCATATAACATCTCTTTACCTGTGCCGAAATAATTTGAAGACACAATGGAAAAATTGGGAATTCCGTTAAGTTTTGCTTCCTTTGCCATTTCAACCGGAACAGCATTTTTACCTGATGTTGAAATAACTATCAAGAGATCGTTTTTTGTAAGGCGGTATCTATCAAAAATGCACTTTGCTATGCCTGACATTTTTTCCATACTACTGCTTTTAGCGGCACCGTTATGAAGCATTAAATCAGTATCCAGCATGGCTGAAACATTTGCAAGACCACCGGCACGATAAAAACAGTCGAGCGCCAATAAATGTGAATGTCCGCAACCGAAAACATAGATAATTCCGTCTTTTTTTATGGTATTTGCAACCGCCCTTGAAGCTTTTTCCATACTCTCTTTTTGAGTAGTGGATACTTTAGAGAGAAGATTGGTAATGTCACCAAAATATTTTTGTGAAATCATTTCTTTAAAACTCTTCTGTAATTTTCGCCGATTTTATCCCAAAGCTCTATCGGGTCTTTTGCGGCAACCGATGTGCCGTAGCCACCACGGTAAGTCCATGTGGCAAGTCGGTCAACACCCATCGACTCATATAGGTCAACTACTTTATCCACCTGATTCATATCCTCAGGACGCTTATTATAACCCATAAGCCAACGCTCACTCTGTTTACCGTATTTTTTAGCCATAGCAACCGTTCTTTCGGTAATATCCTTGAAGAAGCTTTCGGGGAGCGACCAATTTATAATAGTTGTTGAAAAAACGTCAAAATAAGGGCAGGCGGCAACCATTTCCCAATTATCGTAACCACGAAGCTCGGTTACATAATATGTATTCATTGTTGCGTGAACACAACAGGTTATTTCAAGGTTGGGGTTATATTCCTTTAACGCCTTTGATGTATCGGAAAGTGTGAATAATGCCTCGCGCCATCTGAACTGCTTTACATCGTCATTCATGAACTTTGGCATTTCGTAACCGTAATAATCATAGAATTTCTTCATGCATTCGGGACACCTGCAAGACCAGTCGTCGCCTGCGCCACCGGTGATTGAAGCATAGGATTTAGGATAAGCATAGTGTGGCTCATCCCAGAAAAATCCGTCAACCTCGGTTTCTCTTGCAAGTTTTAAGCAAATACCCTTAAAATAATCTCTAAACGCATTTGTATTAAAACAAGCAGCATTTAATACTTCGCCCGTATATGCAGAAACCTGTCTGTGATGAATATTATTTTGTAAAAACAGCGATACCTGCTCTCCGCCAAAGTATTTGCCAATACCCCAAGTATCAGCTAAAACGCGAAGACCGACTTCATGCGCCGTCTTAACAATATTGTTGATATTCGGAAACCAAAAATCCATATCAAACTCGGTAATTGCAAGAATAACCGTATCACATCCGTGTTCCTTCATTTCGATAAAATCTTGCTTTGCGTGTTCTACATAGTTAAAACCGTAGTAACTGACCGCCGTGTGCTTAATTGACATAATTATCCCTCCAAGTATTTCTTAAGCAAATGTTATCATAAAGGACCGATTTTTGAAACCTAATTTTCCAACTGAAAAGTGCAAATTTCCCAACAAAATTTATTGACATAACCGCAGTTTAATATATAATTATATTTGGGTGATAGTATATGTTTTTTGAACGGAATGATATAAAAGTTAACATTATATCGGTTCTTTCTCTTGGCTGGGAAAAATGCGATAAATATGCCTCAAAACGCCCTTTTAATGCGCTTTCTTACCGCATTGAAGGGAACGCGACGTTTTCTCACAAAAGCACAAAAACATATGCTAAAGGCGGCGATGTTGTTTTCGTTCCGAAGGATTATGATTATCACCTTTGTGCCGAAAATGAAAAACTGATTGTCGTACATTTTGATATGGAAAATGCACCTGAAAAAGAAATTGATTTGATTACACCGATGGATTTGCAATACCTGAATGATAAATTTCTGACACTGTATGATTTGTGGTCAAAAAAACAATTCGGCTATGAATACGAGTGCACTTCAATATTTTATAAAATTCTTTCACGGCTTTATAAACAAAAAATGCAAAACAAAATTGATTTCAAAAGCAATGTTGTAAATGACGCAAAGGAATATATACACGACCATTTTAACGAACAAAATTTAACTGTCGCAAAGCTTTCCGCCTTTTTTGGAATGAGTGATACATATTTTAGAAAAATATTTGTTTCGTCTTTCGGCACCACACCTCTTAAATACATTATCAATTTGCGGGTTTCTTATGCTGTGGAATTGTTAAAATCCGGATACTTTTCTGTTGAGGAGGTTGCCGAAAAAAGTGGCTTTGATAATCAAAAATATTTTAGCAAGGTCATTAAAAAGCAGACAGGAAAATCCCCTACCGCTTTCAAAATAAAATAGAGCTCTCTCAAAGCTAAACAAAGTCTGTATAAAAAGTTTGTGCGCACTTTTTTAATTTTTCTTGTTTGAGATTTTAAAGTCCGTATTTTAGGACAGTAAACTGTGTTATAATAGTTTCAAACAAAAAAGCGGTTAAGCACCGCAAAAATTATTTGGAGGTTTTTTTATGTTTATTGATGATGAAGATTACGGCTTCTTAACAGGCGGGCTCGGTGATTTAAACGGCGACGGCCGTGTTGATTTGGAAGAATACTTAAACGAGGAAGATGATTTTCAAAGAATTATGTGCGATAATAAAGATGATGATTCCGATTTTGACGATAGCTTTGATGGCGATTCTGATTTTGAAGATAGTTTTGATAATGACGGCTTTGACGATTTTTGATAAACCCTTTAAGCTTTACCGACAGGGTTAAAGCGGTATTATGTTAACTTTAATTGTTTATAACACAGATTTTTCCCTTTGTATAAATTCAGCACCCGATTTAAGGCGGTTTTGTCTTAATCGGGTGCTTTCATTTTTTGATACTGTATTTTGACCGCTTCTTAAATTCCCTATAGTTTTTGTACCTTTTATTTACATTTGCAATAAATTTTGTTATATAAAGAAGTAACATCAAATGTGTTGCAAAAAAGGCAACGGGCAGTAAGGAAAAATTAAAGAAATTGAAAAAGGCAGTCGTATTTTTGAAGTGAACTGCGGCGAAGAGGTCAAAGCATGGACTTGCCATTATTGCAGATAGAATAGATATGCGAACAGCGGCAGGGATTTCTCCTTGCCGCTGTTTTCGATTAAATATTTTGAAAAGTTTTAAGTTTTAAGATTTACTTAACACTTAACACTTAACACTTATTCCTCTTTTTGCCGAGAACAAGGCAAGCACAAAGTCCCGTAGAGGAAAGTGCAAGCAGCATCACCCAAAGAGTCATATTGCTTGTGTCTCCGGTCTGCGGAGATTTCGGATCGGTCGGGTCTGTCTGCTTTTCAAGTTTTGCAATATATCCGTTTCCGCCCTGTGCTTTCCAAGCCTCAAGATTTTCAATCGGCGTAGTTCCGTTCTCATCCGCAAACAATGCACCGCAATCACACTTGTAATAATCCTTCCAGCCGGAAGCCGTTTCGGTTGCCGCCTGACCGTTGACCTTAACGGGATTGTGGGTGTGGGGAGATTCAATGCTGAAATACGCTTGTGCGGTTTTTTCATTCACAGTGATTTCCGCCATATAGTTGCCTACAGATTTAAGAGTACCGAGCAGTGGCATATATGTAGACTGTCCGCTTTGTTTCACATAATAGATTATTGTCGGAAGTTCCAGTCCTGCACCCGTCCATGCGGTCGCTTCGCCGTCTGCAAAGATGAATGCTTTGGCATTTCCGTCATAGACAAGACTTGTCGGAGCGGTCAGCGTTAAAGTGAGAGGAGTCGTGTCATACCCCTTATCACAGCCCGCTGTGCAGGTTGCAGTAAGCTTGCCATTGTTAGCTGTGTAAGTGAATGAATGGGTATGGACAGGTACTTCTTCAAACTCCGCCGTGACGGTGACGTTTGCGGCGGGCATTTTGAACTGATAGGTGCCGTCCTGCTGCTTTTCGGGGGTTATTGTTGCAGGAGCGGCAGGAGCAGAAGTCTTAAGTGGTTCGTTTGCCGGTGCACTGTTGTCGCCTGCTTTCACTTCTGTCACGAGGCGGACACTCATGCCGATGTTGCGCTTGTCGGTGCGGTTAGGTTTGACACTGCTGCTAGTGAAGTGCAGGTCGTACGGCTCGTCCTCGCTGTCCGTAGATGACGACCAATAGAAGCCATCGCTGCCGACAACGGTGACACTGAAAGCAGCGCGGTCGCCCGCAGCGGGAAGGAAGACGAGGTTGTTAGCAGCCAATGCAGCATCGTCTGCGTATGTGTCTGAAAGAGTACCGGCA
>JAZUID010000012.1:0-14358 GCA_045642065.1 Acutalibacteraceae bacterium | reverse complement strand
ACTTAACGAAAACGCTACTCATTATAGCGATAATGACCCGAATATCCGTTTCCGTTTCTATACCGGTCAGGCAGGTTACGGAAGTGAGTTCTATGTTTCCAATATCAGACTCTATAGAGTTGACGGTAGCGGCAATGCCATTACCCCGAACCTTGTAGCTGATATTAACCCGATATTCGCTTCTTATAACTATCCTGCTATTACGAATGTCGGCGACCATGAAGACTTAACACTTACTCAGGACGATGCTACTGCAGTTAGACGTATCGCTTTCCATAACCTTTTAGGTACATCAGGTGACGGTTCTGCAGAGGCACAAATCGTTAAGGTTAGTGACGACTTCTTTAACTATCAGACATCTGCTCAGGTTCTTGCAACTCTTAAGAATGTTCTTCTCCATAAGGCTACTGCCGATGCTAACAACCCCTATTATGATAATAACACCGACAAAGTAGTTAACATTCTTGACTATATTAAGTCTAAGAAACATGTTGCATTCCCCGATGATAAGGGCGGTGTTCCCGATAAGGCAGCTGCTCTTAAGGCTACTATCCAGAACAACACTTCTGAATTAGCTACAACTTCAACAAACTATTATGTTGACGCTGTAAACGGTAACGATAACAACAGCGGTACATCTACAGATGCACCTCTCGCTACCATTCAAAAGGCTATTTCTAAGATTGGTTCAAGTGGCGGTAATAAATCTATTTTCTTAAAGCGCGGTACTGTTCAGCGTATTGATGATAACTCTGAAGATTCGATTGTATTAATTAACGGCGTTCATTTAGGCGCTTACGGTACAGGTGCTAAGCCGAAGATTTACGGCTCTGCTATGAACTACGGCGGCTCTTCTAACTCAAGCCACTGGACTAATGTTACCGGCAATGTTTGGAAGGTTGACTTACGTTATGATAAGAACTGGAAAAACCAGTATACGATTCATGACGCTAACCAAATCGGTGGTGTTTACCTCTTCAACTCTGCTGACGATGCTGCCGATGTTCCGACAGTTATAGGCAGAAGAATTGTTAACGGCGCTCGTTTCTCAAGCTACTCGCAGTTATCTCAGGAAGGCGACTTCTATGTAGCTCCTAACGTTGCTAATGACGGTTTCTGTTACGTTTACTGTTCTTCTAACCCGGCAACTAAGTATTCAAGAATTGAACTTGCCGAGAAGCGTCATACCATCGAGGCTCGTTCCAACAACCAGATTAAGAATGTTGATATAAGATATTCAGGCGGTCACGGAATTTATGTAGCCGCAGGTGCTACCAACATGAATATTTCTTACTGCGACATTCACTACATCGGCGGTGCTCCGAATAACGACTTGGCATTCGGTAACGGTATTCAGTTCTCTGACTACGCTTCAAGCTCAACAGTTGACCACTGCTATGTAACTGAATGCTTCGATGCAGGTTTGACATTCCAGTCATACACCGGCGATACAGTTGCTCATTCAACATTTGACGGTATTAACTTTACTAATAACCTTGTTGAAAAATGTTACTATAACATCGAGTTCTTCACGGTTGAAACTGCTGCTAATAAGGTTGGTTCTTCTAAGAGCATAAGCGGTGTTATGAAGAACATAACGATTACCGGCAACATTATGAGATTTGCAGGTTACGGTGTATCCGGTGACGAGCGTATGGCTTCCGAAGGTAATACACGTTGTGCTAACCTTTGCGTAACCCGTGATGCTTGGTACTCTAAGTGTTCTAACATCAAGATTCAGGACAATACATTCGACTGCACAAGAGGCTCTCATGTATTCTGGACTTGGAAGAACACTGCAGGTCACGGCAATGAAACTCATGTTGGTGTAACAACCGGCGGTAACTCATTCTATCAGTGCATAGGCTCTTGGGAAGACCGTGTAAACAGCTACGGCGATATAGACGGTTACACTTATGCAAGAGGTACAGGCGGTCTTGAAACTGCTATTGAAACCTTTGACCCGAACTATGCTACCGTTGCTTGGGTTGCTCCGATAGGTCTTAACTAACAATTTAATTTTCTTAAACTGTTAACCTATTAAATTTCGTGTATAGGGGTGGAAACACCCCTATACACTGACCTATCTGTAAGTTTTATTTTCAGTATTGCTTTATTTAATATTTTTAAGCCATACTGAAAATCAAATTTATATTTGACAATTTAACAAGAAAATCATTCACGATTTGAGGTTTAATATCCATGAAAACAAAGTTTATTAAGATTGGCGCATTATTATGTTCGGTGACGATGCTTTTGTCAACCGCTTCTGTTGTTGCATTTGCAGAAGAGTCTACAACCGAAACGGCAGGGGAGATAACCCCCGTTTCTTCCGAACAATCGTCAGATTCTTATGAGGCTTACCTTAAAAATTACGGTGATGTTGTTTCTGCGGAGAATTCCGTTAAAACCGACCTCGATTTGACGGTTAAGGAAGACCCCGCAGATTTTACTGTCAACATTCCGGCGGACGGATACTATAATTTCGGTATTTCGTACAAAGCCGCCGATAAAGACAGTGACCATTACATATTCGGGCTCAAAGTTGACGGTGAATATCCGTTCAGTGAGGCGAAAAAGCTCGAACTTTACGGAATTTATACCAATAAAAAGGGCGGAAACCGTGTTGACGGTATGGGCAATGAGTTTGCCCCGAAGCAGGTAATCTACACCGATTATTATTTCGATACCGTAAAAGACATTACAAAATGGACGGCGGACGATTATTATTTTTATTTAACCGCAGGTCAGCATACATTTACTCTTGTTCCGTCAACGGGCAAGTTCAAAGTAAACTATGCTTTGCTTTCAAACAAAAAAGATGTCGAAAAATACACAAAACCGTCAGATAAATCGAAGTACTACAAGGGTGAAGATATTATTATTGAGGGCGAAACCTCAAATATTAAAACAAGCTATTGGCTTGCTGCAAAGTCCGATAACTCTTCTCTTGATGTAACTCCTAACGATGCTTATAAAACTCTTGCCAACTACATAGGCGGCGGCAACTGGCAGACATCGGGTCAGACTTTAACTTGGGAAACTCCCAAAATGAAAGCCGGTTACTATAATTTAGGTCTTTGCTACCGTCAAAGTTCAGTTTTGGGCGCAAAGGTTTACAGAAGTCTTAAAATTGACGGTAAATCTCCCTTTAAGGAAGCCGAAGCCATAGGCTTTAAGTATTCTTATAACTGGCAACAAGAATTTTTTGCCGATAAAAATGATAATCCCTATTTAATTTATATCCCCGAAGGTAAACATACTTTATCTTTAACCGTAGTTCCCGGTGACATTACCGAAATTCGTAATCTTATGAAAGATGCGGTTGCAAAGCTCGGCGATTTATATGTTGATATTACAATGATTACCGGCGAATCGGTCGATATTTACCGTGACTATGACCTTTTTGCTCAAATTCCCGACATGGAAGAGAGATTAAAGGATATTAAGGAAGTTCTTGCAAAAACAAGCGAGGAATTGCAGAAAATCACGGGTGAAAAGAGCGGTTCATACATTTCGGTTATCAATAATATGAAGCAAATCGTTAAGTTGATGCTCGAAAACCGCTATACTGCTCACAGATACAAGAGCGAATATTATTCTAAGTACACATCTACGGCATCTGTTCTTTACGAAATGAGTGAGATGCCATTGGACCTTGATAAAATGGTATTTTGTGCTCCCCGTAACGAAAAGCCCTTCGAAAAAGCAAATTTCTTTAAGAAAACCGCTTTCTCATTTGAAAAGTTCTTCGTTTCGTTTACACAAGATTACAATAACATTTCGGGTGCGGACGAAAACGGCGACCATATAACCATCTGGGTTAACTGGGGCCGTGACCAAGCTCAGGTACTTAACTCACTTATTCAAACTGAGTTTACTCCGAAAACAAATATAGCTGTTAATGTTCAGCTTGTTAATGCTTCGGTAGTTCAAGCCGTTCTTTCCGGCAAGGGACCTGACTGTCTTATCCAGCACTCCCGTTCCGAGCCTGTTAACCTTGCTATGCGTGGTATGCTCTACGATTTAAGCGAGTTTGACGACTGCGATAAGGTGCTTAAGAACTTCCATAAGGGTGCTGAGCTTCCTTACTACTATAAGGGCGGACTTTACGGTCTTCCCGATACTCAGCAGTTCTATTTGATGTTCTACCGTACCGACCTATTTAAGCAAATGGGACTCAAAATTCCCGAAACTTGGGACGATTTTGAGGAAACTGTTAAACTTCTCGCAAGAAGCAACCTTACAGCATGGCTTCCCAACAACACCGCTACGAGTGTTGCTCAGGCAGACATCGGTATAGGCAGTATTAACCTTTTCCCGAGCTTATTGCTTCAGAGAAATTTGAATGTTTACAATAAGACCGGTAAAGCAACAAACTTAACAGATTCCGATGTTGTTGTTGCATTTAACGAGTGGACCGATATGTACTCGAAGTTAAAACTTCCGAGAACACTCGATTTCTATAACCGTTTCCGTACGGGTACTTGTCCTATCGGTATTTCAACCTATACGCTTTATACAACTCTTAAAGCTGCGGCTCCTGAAATTGACGGACTTTGGAATATTGCTTTAGTTCCGGGTACTCCCGATGAAAACGGCAACGTTAATCACACTACTTCCGGCGGCGGTTCCGCTTGTTCTATCCTTAAGCTTTCCGATAAGCCCGATTCGGCTTGGGAATTCCTTAAGTGGTGGGTAAGTGACGAAACTCAACTTGCATATTCGAGTGAAGTTGAATCTATTTTAGGACCTACCGGCCGTGTATCCGTTTCCAACACAAAGGCATTCAAGAGTATGGAATGGGATCCCAATATGAAGGACGCCATTATTACTGCTCTTGAACAGTGCTCCGAAATTCCGGAATACCCCGGAAGCTACTATGTATCCCGTTCGGTTTACCAGTCTTTCTGGAATGTTGTTGAAAACAACCAAAACCCGAAGGATATGCTTCTTAAGTATGCTGAAGAGGCAGATCAGGAAATTGCACGTAAGTGGAAACAGTATGAAAACAGATAAGGAGGAGAGAGAATGACAACTAAAAATTCACTTAAAAAGCGCAGAAGTCTTACAAGCGAAGATGTATCATTCTATATCATAATGATACCGTTCATGCTCTTCTTCTTCCTTTTCAACATTTTGCCTGTTTTGGCATCTATGACACTCAGCTTTTTCGATTACGATATGATTTCATCTCCGATATTCACGGGACTTGAAAATTACTCCCGTATGTTTACCGGTGACGCAGTATTTATGAAAGTTCTCGGAAACACTCTTAAGTTCTCGATTATCGCAGGACCTATAAGCTTCCTTCTTTCGTTTATGCTTGCTTGGATGATTAACGAATTTTCAAAAACTGTTCGTGTTATCTTAACTTTCATTTTCTATGCTCCGGCTCTTGTCGGTAACGCATATTTCATTTGGCAGGTATTCTTCTCCGGTGACTCTTACGGTTACTTAAACAACCTTCTTATAAGCTTCGGCTTTATTACCGAGCCTATAAACTGGTTCCAGAACACCTCTTATAATATGACAATTATCATTATCGTTCAGTTATGGATGAGTATGGGTGTTTCGTTCCTTGCCAATATCGCAGGTTTGCAAAACTGCAGTGCCGAGCTTTACGAAGCTGCCGCCATTGACGGTGTTCGTACCCGTTGGCATGAGCTTTGGTATGTTACATTGCCTTCAATGAAGAGCATACTCTTATTCAGCTCGGTTATGCAAATTCAAGCAGTATTCTCGGTTAGTGCCGTTATTACGACTCTTGCCGGTTACCCGAGTGTTAACAACTCGGTCGATACAATAGTTTCGTACATATCCGATGTCGGTACTGCCCGTTACGAAATGGGCTACGCTTCGGCTTTGTCAATCTTCTTATTCTTCATGGTTTTGGCGTTCCGTTTCGGTATAGGCGCCCTTCTTAACCTTGTCGGTAAGAGCGATAGTTAAGGGGGAGTGTGAATTATGTTAATTAAAAAGTCAACTCCTCAGTATCGCCGTTACACTCGTTCGAAAGCCGGTAACGTATTCTATTTTTCAATTCTCTTCTTAGCGGGTGCTTTCACGATTTTACCTCTCATTTACTGTATCGTAACTTCGTTTAAGCCGCTAGACGAATTGCTTATTTTCCCGCCTCAGTTCTTTGTTAAAAGACCTACTCTTACTAACTACTTGGCTTTGCCGTCACTTTTAAGTAAGATTCAGGTTCCGATTTCAAGATACTTCTTTAACAGCTTATTTGTTGCTGTTGCGGGTACATTACTCCACATTATTGCTGCTTCTCTTGCTGCTTTTGCTTTTTCAAAATCGCAGGTTAAGGGAAGAAACGCATTGTTCTGGGTAGTTCAGATAATGCTTTTGTATAACTCGGTTACATTGGCTGTTCCGAGATATTACATTTATACAAAGCTCAATATGATTGACACATTTTGGGTATATATTCTTCCGGCAATACCGTCTGCCACCGGTTGCTTCCTTATGAAGCAGTTTATGGATGTTTCCGTTCCGGATGCTCTGATGGAAGCCGCAAGAATAGACGGCGCAAGCGTTATGCGTATGTATGTCAGCGTTATTATGCCGATTCTTAAACCGGCATGGATGACAATGCTTTTGCTCTCTTTCCAAGAAATGTGGACCATTATTCCGCAAGGTACTATTTTCAGTGAAGAACTTAAGACCTTGCCTCAGGTTATGAACTCAATTTCTGCCGGTGGTATCGCCCGTTCGGGTAGTGCCATGGCGGTTACGGTTCTTTTGATGATTCCGCCTATACTCGTATTCCTTATTTCTCAAGGTAATGTTATGGAAACCATGAGTACTTCGGGTATCAAGGAATAAAGATATGTTTTTTAGAAGGATGGAGATTTCTTTGAAAAGATTGCTATCAGTTATTAGCATCATATTAGTTCTTGTAATCGGACTTTCTCTTTCCGTCTGTGCAGAGCCTACCGATACATTTACTCACGAAGACAGTGCCGATGGCAAGGTTGCTTCGACACTCTCGGCTGAAATGTACGCCTCTTCAAAGGTTATTACGGCAAGCACTTTGGGACTTGAAAAATCTTTTATGGGACTTAAAGACCTTTGCTGCGGTAAAGACGGTAAGGTTTATCTTCTCATAAGCGAACGTTCAAGAATTGTTGTTCTGAACAAGGACTATACATTATACAGTGAAATAACAGTTGTTGACGAATCCGGCAGTGAGATTAATTTTGAAGGTGCGCAGGGTATTTATGTTGGCGATAACAACGATATTTATCTTTGCGATACAACAAATTCAAGAGTTCTCATTTTCGGAATTGACGGTGTTGTTAAAGAAAAATGGGAGTCGCCTAAGTCAAACCTTATTCCGGAAGACTTTTACTATCAACCGGTCAGACTTGTAAGAGATAATAAGGGTTACACTTACATTTTGAGTCTTGGTTGTTATTACGGTGCTCTTGCTTATTCGCCGGAAAATAAGTTTATCGGATTTTACGGTGCAAACAACGTTAAAGCAACTGCACTTGATACACTTTCATATTTGTGGGACAAAATGACTCAAACCGATGCAAAGAAGGCTATGTCGGTTAAGACCTTGCCGTACTCTTTCGTTGATTTATGTCTTGACTCTAAATCTTATATGATTACCTGTACAGGTCTTACGGACCCCGAGAAAAACGGAACAGGTCAGATAAGAAAGCTTTCACCGGGCGGTGAAGATATCCTTTATAAGCGCAGCACAAAAGGTATTTCTGCCACCTCCGAAACAATTAACTTCCTCGAAGAAAAAGTTGTTAAGAGATTCGGTGTAAGCAAACCGCAGAATATTATTGCGGTTGATGTTGACGAAAACGATTTTATCTATGCACTTGATGCAACTCACGGTCTTATTTATATATACGACAGTGAATGTAATATGCTTGCAGGTTTTGCGGGTGGTTATGACTATGCTAAACAGTTAGGCATTTTCGATAACCCCGAATCACTTAAGGTTCACGGTACCGATATTTTGGTAGTTGACTCAGACGGTAAGGCACTTACGGTATTTAAGCGTACCGAATACGGTCAGATGCTTATTGATGCACAAACAAAGCACCTTAAGGGTGAATATAAACAAGCAGCGCCGTTATGGAAAAAGGTTCTTAAGCTTAACAAAAACAGTCAGTTGGCTTACAGAGGTCTTGCAATTTCCTGCTATACAAACGGCGAATACGAAAAAGCACTTGATTATGCCGAAAAGGGCCTTGACTATACTACTTATAACTTGGCATGGGATGTAGTTTTCAGCAAGTATTTAAACAGAAACTTTGCTTGGATATTTACCATAGCAGTAGTACTTATTGTCGGTCTTGTTGCATGGCTTATTATCAAGAAAAAGAAAAAGATAGTTCTTATAAATAACGAAAAACTTAAACTTGCATTAGGCTCTTCGGTTCATCCGTTCAGGAATTTTGAAGAGATAAGATATAAGGATAAAGGCTCTGTACCACTTGCACTTTTGTTCTTGCTCTTATTCTATATCGCCGAAATGCTCAACCAAACGGCTTCCGGCTTCTTATTCTCAACAAGTGACCCGAGAACATACAATACATTCTACACGATTTTATCTACAATTGGCCTTGTAACACTTTGGTCGGTTGCAAACTGGCTTATCGCTTCGTTGAATTCCGGCAAGGGTAAATTCAGTCAAGTATTTATAGTTTCGTGCTATTGTATGATTCCGCTTACTATATTCAAGTTTGTAAGAGTAGTATTATCTCATATACTTTCTCTTGCCGGACTTGACATTATGAATGCAATAGAAGTTGCAGTTATTATCTTTACTTTATTTATTCTTTGCATTGCGATAATGCAAGTACATGAATTTGATTTCTTCAAATTCTTATCAACAACCATTATTACCATATTGTTTATGATTTTGATGGTATCGGTATTCCTTTTGGTTGGTGTATTGCTTGAACAAGTCGGAGAGTTTTTCATTTCGATTTACAAAGAAGCAATATACAGGTGATAATTTATGCTTTTGGAAGGAGAACTTCGGATGTTTGCAAAGAGAACAGTATCCGTACTGCTTATTGTTTCAATTTGTGTTTTAATCTTTGCCGGTTGCGGTAATGCAACATCGGTTGTATATACCTATAAATCCGATGCTAAAATAGAAACTCTTTCTTCTCAGGTACTTGCTGAGAACGATAGATTAAAACTTTCTTGGGACAATACCTTTAAGGGTATAACTCTTGAGGATAAAGAAAACGGAAAAATTTGGTCAAACTTGGCACAAAACGCCGATGGAACATGGAAAAATACGTCAACCCTTGACATTACTGTTCAAGACATGCAAATTTTCCAGTCCGAATTTATTTCGGGACTTGATGCTCAAAACAATAATAAGTTATCAAGCAAAAAGATTAAAAACGGTATTGAGCTTACATATTATTTTGATAAGGTTGAAGTTTCGGTACCTGTAAGATACGAATTAAGAAAAGATTCTTTGAAGGTTTCTATCGACAGCAAGAAGATTACCGAAAGCGGTAAAAAGTACCGTCTTTTGTATGCTATTCCTTCACCGATGCTTATGGCTGTTGAAAAGACCTTGCCCGATTCTTATTTGTTCATACCGGACGGTATGGGTGCAATAGTTTATAATAACGAATGCGCAGACGGTGAAAAGAGAATTGACGGCGACAACACAAATATCGCCGCACTTTCCACAACCTCCGAAACAAACAAAACGGAATCTTCGGGCATCAGGGTTTTCGGTGTTAAAGCCAACGAAGCCGCAATGCTCGGTATTCCTGAGGACACTTCGGGTGCCGTTGGTGTTTATCTTACGGCAGGGGATGTAAAGTCAGATTACTCAAAAGTATATCCAAAATACTTCTTTGTTGACACCGACTATACAAAAGGTAAAGCTTCTAATGCCGGTGATGTAAGACTTCTTTCAGATAGAGCTCAGTTAACCGTTTCGGTAGGTTATTATCCGTTATCCGGCGAAAACGCCAACTATAACGGAATGGCTAAGCGCTACCGTAAATATTTACAAGACAGCGGATACATTTCAAACACGAAGAAAGATTTCAGCTCTCCTTATGCTGTAACTGCCATGGGCGGTGTTAAGTCTTTGTCTTCGATTGTAGGTGTTCCTGTTCAAACACTTAAATCTATGACCACCTTTAACGAAGCAAAGGAACTCGTAGAAAACATTGTTAAAGAAACCGATACAAAACCGGTTGTTCGTTTGCAAGGCTATGGCGAAAGCGGTCTTAATATCGGTAAAATAGCCGGTGGATATAAGTTTGCTTCGCTTTTCGGCAGTAATAAAGACAGATTAAATCTCCAGAAATACTGTCAAGACGAAAAGATGCAGATATTCATTGAGTTTGATATGATTAATTATTCAAAGTCAGGAAACGGCTTCTCCTATGCTAACGATGCGGCAAAGACCGCAACATTGCATACTGCCGAAAATTATGCCGTAAATATTCCGTTGCGTGAATTTAACAAAAAGACCGCTTACAGACTTCTCGGCAGAGGTAAGTTAGGAAAAGCAGTCGATAAGTTAATAAAGATGGCGCAAAAGAAAGATATAAGCGGTGTATCTTTGGCTTCGCTCGGTCAGTATTCATATTCTGACTACACAGACGGCGATAAATATGCCGTTACCGGCCTGATGGCAGAGGATACAAAAGATTATATTAACAAGATTAAGGATAATAAAATAGCGGTATCCGGCAGCGCATCAACATATTTTGCAGCAGGTTTGCTCGATGTTGTATTTGATGCTCCGCTTGACCCGCTCGGCAAATATCAGTTTGACAGAGAAATACCTTTCTATCAGATGGTATTCGCCGGTGTAACTCCTTTGTATTCAGCTTCTGTCAATACTGCTTCCGATCCTAACAAGAAGATTATGTTAGCCGCATCAACGGGAACCGGTCTTGGTTTCAATATGGCTAAGAACTTCAGTAAGGATTACATGGAAACGAATGTTGAAAAGCTTTATGCTTGTTCTTATGATAATACATCCGAACTCATTAAGTCTTCGTTAAAGTCCTACGCAAAAATCTATGATAAGATTAAAGGACAAAAGATAGACCGTTATGATTTGGTTGACGATAATGTCACAAAGACAACATTTGAAAACGGCGTAACCGTTTATGCAAACCATGCCTCGTTTGCTGTCGATTCTCCTGTCGGCAAGTTAAAGGCATACGGATTTAAGATGGAGCGTGATTAAAGTGAAAAGAAAGAAAAAAGGAGGTATCGAGGCTTTACGCCGAAGATACGGATACGCATTCGTTGCGCATTGGGTTATAGGATTACTTACTTTCTTTTTCATTCCCGTAATTTACTCAATCGGTTATGCGTTCAGTGATGTTTCAGTTACGGAAGCCGGATTTCAGCTTTCGTTTGTAGGATTAAAGAATTTTTCCGAGAACTTACTTGAAAACCCTGATTACTTAGACCAAATCAGAGATGCTTTAGGTTCGATGTTCTATTCTTTGCCTATGGTTGTATCTTTAAGTCTTATTTTAGCGGTTTTACTTAATCAAAAGTACCGTGGCAGAGCCGTAATGCGTGTAATATTCTTCTTACCCGTTATTATTGAGTCTTCTGTTATAGTAAGGCTTCTTTCGGACGGTTCCATAAATGCTCCGCTCTTTAATATGAGCACGGAAGGGCAGGGACTTTTCGATTACGCAACCATTTTGGGAAATCTTAACCTCCCCGAAGCAATTACAACATATTTGACATTCTTCCTTAGTAATGCGGTTACGCTAACATGGAGTTGCGGTGTTCAAATAGTTTTGTTCTTGGCGGGACTTCAAGGTATTCCCGAGTCATTGTATGAGGTTTCAAAAATCGAAGGCGCCAATAAGTGGGAAGAGTTTTGGCAGATTACTGTACCGATGCTTCGACATGTATTGTCCTTAGTTATTGTTTATACAATGATTTCAATGTTCACCTCGTCAACGAACAAGATAGTATCTTCTTCTGTTGAACTTATGAGAAATATGGACTACAGTACGGCATCTGCAATGCTTTGGTTCTATTTTGTAATCGTTTTGGCGGTAATTGGTATTATTTTACTTCTTTATAACAAGATATTTATTAAGAAGTGGGAATAAATGATTTGGAAAGGAATGTTTTTATGCTGATTAAAAGTTTAGTAAAGAAAGCACCCAAATTGGCTTTTACGGCAATTGCTGTTGTTATGACTGTTGCTATGCTTATCACAACTGTTTCAGTTATGGGACTAACAAGCTTCGCTGACGGTTCTAACGGCAAGATGTTCTACATCAAGCAATCTAGTAATGAACAGCCTGCAAATGTTTTTATTCCGCTTAACCTTAAGAGCTATTTTGACAGTACAGACCCGCAAAGTTTTTACGCAAAGTTAACCTTTAAGGCTAAAATGAAAAGCGGCAATAGACCTATTGTAAGTGTTGTCAGAGGTAATAAGAGTGTTAACACACTCGAATATGCCGACAGTACATTTTCCGAAAAAGGTTATGTATTCAATAACATGAATGACGACAAGGATTCTGATTATACGCTTCTTTCATCGGTTTACAGTAAGCAAACCTATGAATATACTGCTATAATTAGGCTTCGTTGTAATGATGCTTGGATGACCTTCGAAAACGGCGTTTCCATGGGTCTTCTTATCGGTGATTTCGAGCATAACGGCAACTGGCACGATGCTTATGATTATAATACATCATTTGAATTTGCCGACCCGCATCTTTATATTTTGAGCAAAGACTCACTTGACCCGCAAATAGATTCTCAAACGGGTAATCCTAAAGAAGTAAAACTTCCTGAAATCAGTGAAGCTAATTTCTATACGCAGGTTGTATACAAGCATTCCGATAACCCCTGCAAGGCGGAAAATCAGCTCCTTAATGCTCCTCTTGACAAATGGAGCATTGACGGCGATGACTCTTGTATTGAAATTAAAAATATTCCTTCTGCAGATTACTTTGTAAGTAACCATAAACTTACAAGACATGCTCCCGTTGCGGCTACTACCCGTAAAACCGGTATGAAAGAGTACTGGACTTGTAGTGAATGCGGCTCGAGAATGTTTGACGAAAATCATGATAAGGAATACACAAAGGAAGAACTTACAATAGATAAGCTTCCGCAAAAAATGATTGTCGTAAAACAGGCAACTGAGAATAAAGAGTCCTTTAATAAGAATAATATTTCGGGTGTTGCTATACCGCTTAACGATTTTTCAGATTTATTTACCGGTGCTACCGGCTCTAAATATTATGTAAAGCTTACCTTTAAGGCAAAGGTATTTAACGGTGAAAAGCCCATTGTAGGTAATGTTACCTTTACAAAGTCGGGCTCTATGGTAACAAAGTCCGATGCGGCTGCTGCTAAGAATGTTAATAACAAGTTAGGCGGAACAAACGATTCCGGTTCAACTTCTGAAATGAATGCCGTACCGTGTACTTACGACAGCGAAAAGAATACTTATACCGCTTATATTAAGGTTACTAAGCCCGGTGTCAACAATAAATTGCCTAACGGAGTTCATCAGGTAATTACCATAGGCAATACCGAGCATAAGAATACAACAAGCTCTGCTAATGCGGATGCTTATGATTCTTCGCTTTCGTTCGCTTTCGCTGACCCTGTAGCTAAACTTGTTAACGAAAACGGTGTTGAGTATTCCGATAAGAACTTAATTGAAGACATTTATGAATCTTCTCTTAATTTCGGAAAAGACAGCAGCTTTAACGATATAGTATATCAGTGCTTAAAGTCAGGCGATTCTGCTAACGATTCCTTTACAAAGCTTCCGTACGGTAAATGGAGTAAGGACGGCAACGCAGAAAATGTTTATGCTGTTAATATTCCGGACGGTTTCTTTGAAAACGGCCATAATTATGTTAAGCATGAAGCAAAAGAGCGCACTGCTACCGAAGAAGGTAATATCGAGTATTATACATGTGACTGTAAATACTGTAAGGGTAAATACTTTAAGGATAAGTACGGAACTATTGAAGCTACGGAAGACGAAGTGTTCTTAGGCTTCAGAATGTTCAGAATAAATTCAAACGGCAGCGATACTGCTAACGTATTTATTCCGCTCAACTTTACACCATATATTGCCGAAGGTCAGCCGCTTAACGGCGTTTCAAACTTCTATGCTAAACTTAAGTTTAAGGCAAGAATGATCAGCGGCGAAAAACCGATTATAGGTGTTGTAAGAGGCCTTTCGGGTGACCCTGATGCTTCTTATTCCGAACAAGGTTATGCCAACAATATGGTAGGTGACTATGTTCAAGACGACACCTATTCTATGGGCGTAGAAAAGGAAGTACTTAATGCTAAAGATTTCCTTACATCTTCTTATAA
>JAZUID010000011.1:0-2392 GCA_045642065.1 Acutalibacteraceae bacterium | reverse complement strand
TCCGTTAAAAATTGTGTCACATTAAAGGATAAAAAAATAAGATAAAAAAGAATAAAAGGTCAAACGGTACTTAAAAATTGTAATTTGGCGGTTTATATGCTAAAATAATATAAAGAAAAGTCCGAAAGGATAAAAAATATGAAAGAAATTATAAAAAAATATAATGATGCCGTAAATAAATGTGAGCTTTTTAAGGGACTTAATTTTGAACAAACGGCTGATGTCTTTTCTGTTTTTGGTGCAACGGAAAAAAGCTATAAAAAAGGCGATTTTTTGCATTTCCCTTACGAAAAGAACGATAAATTTGCGCTTGTACTTGAAGGCACTGTTAATGTCTGTGCTGACGATATAAAGGGAAACCAAACGGTTATGCATGTCTGCCAAAGCGGTGAAACATTCGGAGAAGCTCTTAATCTTATAAATAAAGAAAATTCGCCGATGTATGCAAAGGCGCTCGAAGATACGACCGTTTTATGGCTTAAAGCCGACAGTCTTTTTTGCGGTACGGATATTAAAAATTCAGACCTTCAAAGACGCTTTTCTACTATGATAGCCAAAAAGGTTTTGGAAAAGAACACACATATTCAGATACTTTCAAAAGTAACACTCAAAGAAAAAATCATAACTTTCATTTCGGCTAATAAGAAAAACGAAACAGATAAAATAATAACGGTGCCTTTTAACAGGGAAGATATGGCAAACTATTTAGGAACAAACCGTGCCGCCCTTTCAAGAGAGCTTTCAAAGCTTAAAAAAGAGGGGATTATAGATTTTTATAAAAACACCTTTAAGATTTTGTGATTTTCGTTGCATTTGCAACTAAATAATCTGCGGTTTTATTTTAATATGTATAAAAAAGAAAGGAGAATTTTATGAAGCGTACATATATATACAGAATTTTGGCAGTCGTTTTTGCGCTTTTGTGTTGGGAAGCGGCATCGCTTATCGTGGCAAATAAAATGCTTTTATCTTCTCCTTTCGATGTCTTTTTAAGATTTTTTACTCTAATACCCGAAAAAGAGTTTCGCCTTACTCTTTTGTTTTCGTTTTTAAGAATTTCGGTAGGCTTTTTATCGGCTTTTGTTTTGGGAACGGTATTTGCATTTCTTGCCGGAGAAGTAAGAGCCGCAGAATATCTTTTAAGACCGTTTGTAACCGCCACAACAGCGGTGCCGGTCGCCTCGTTCATTATTTTGTTTTTAACATGGGTAAGCTTTAATACGCTAACCGTTTTTATAACGTTTTTAATAACATTTCCGATAGTTTACACTAATGTGTTAAAGGGTAGAAAAGAAGCACCGAAAGAACTTTTGGAGGTTGCCGATATTTATAAGGTACCCTATTTAAGACGGCTTGTATATGTTTATTTGCCGTCAGAAAGACCTTATATACTTTCTGCCGCTTCGCTTTCTGTCGGAATGGCTTGGAAAGCCGGTGTTGCCGCAGAGGTTATAGGAATTGTAACCGGCTCTATAGGTGAAAAGCTTTATAACGCAAAGGTAGGCTTTGAAAATGCCAACCTTCTTTGCTGGACACTTATTATTATATTTATAAGTTTTGTCAGCGAAAAAATATTTTCGTTTCTCCTTAAATTGATTTTTAAGGGGGTATTTAAGCGGTGAGTTATTTATTCGAAATAAAAAATATGTATAAAAGCTTCGGCGAAAAAAAGGTCTTAAAAGATTTTTCTTTAAGCGTACAAAAAGGCGAAAAGGTTGCCTTAATGGGTGAATCGGGCTCGGGAAAAACAACGGTTTTCCGTATAGTTTCGGGTATTTACGGTTTTAATGAGGGCGTTTTCAATAAAAACTTTTCGTCCGTTTCTTTTCTTTTTCAAGAGGATAGACTTTGCGAAGACTTTTCGGCTGTCGGCAATATAAAATTTGCTTACGGCAAAAAGTTTTCGAAAAAAGAGGTAGAAAAAGACCTTTTATCGCTCGGCTTAAAAAAAGAAGATATAAATATCCCCGTAAAAATGTTAAGCGGCGGAATGAAGCGCAGAGTTGCGATTTTAAGAACGGTTTTAAGTGATGCCGAGCTTGTTTTGTTAGACGAGCCGTTTAAGGGACTCGACAGCGAACTTAAAGAGCAAATGACAGAATTTGTTAAAGAAAAGACTAAGGACAAAACGGTAATGCTTATAACTCATGATACTGCTGAAGCCGAAAGTCTATGTGATAAGATAATAACCGTAAAAAAGCAAAAAAGAACATAAAAAAAGACCGCCCAAGGGCGGTCTTAAATTTTGTTTTTATAAATCTTACTTATTAAGTGCTTCTTGACAAGCAACTGCACAAGCAACGGTCATACCGACCATTGGGTTGTTACCGGCACCTATAAGTCCCATCATTTCAACATGGGCAGGAACCGAAGAAGAACCTGCGAACTGAGC
>JAZUID010000010.1:0-27185 GCA_045642065.1 Acutalibacteraceae bacterium | reverse complement strand
GGTAGACGGCGAATAGTGCTTGATTTCTTTCATATATTCGGCATAGCCGTATATATGTTTGGCTGAAATGTTCGCAATCTTCTGACCGTGCCATTCATCTGCGTAATACTGTGCAAAGTGGTCGAAGCATTCAAGATAGCGAACCCGTGTTTTGATGCCTTTGATCCGTGCGTTCTTGACGAGTGCATTTGCCTGATCCATCAGATTGTCTTTGGCTGTCCTCTGTGCCTTAGGGGAAAAATTTAACATCATGCTATTCCTTTCACATAACATGGATTTGATTATTACTCTATAATCAGAGTTATGTATCAAGGACAGCCATAAATTAAATAGGCAATTCTGTATTCAGTTTTCAAGAAAGAATGGATTTTCGTCTATAGAATAATTTTAGTTCAGAGATTTCAGGCGGTTATATGAAATTCTGTAGACGAAAAAATGTATTTTCAACGAAACAAATTCTGTGAACGAAAAATTGTATTCAGAGAGATTGCTTCGTAATGAAAATCTGTAGATTAAAATTTTGCCCTCAAAAATTTTCGGCTCCGGCACTCTGATTCGCAGACTGCCGGAGCCGGTGTCATATCAAAGTGATAGTCATATTTTTGTTTTCCTCATTTGGAAATGACAGTCATATATCATATCGAAAAGAGGGCAAATATCAAATTGCAGATTTCGAAACGATAGTCATATATCATCTCAAAATGAAAATTACAGCGGGAGCAAATCTGTGCTTTCTTCTGCTTGTTTGCCTTTCAGTCGGCAGAACGGGATTTGTCAACAGTACGAAGTACCATAGGCTTGCTGTTTACTAATACCGGCTCGCCGACTACAATTCTTTCGGCAGAAGAACAAACTATATGTCTTAATGTAAATCCTTTTTTCACTTGTGTTTAATGTTTAATCTATTGATTGAACATTAAACACAGGTACCACGCCGTAAGGCGTGTAAAATAATCTGTATGTTATCTGAAATTAATCTGAATAAGAACAGTTCAGGTTATTTCAAAAGGATAATCATTTTTGTATATTTCAGTAGATAATCATATTGAAAATGAAGGACTGAAAAGTTAATCATATTAAAATATCATATTAAATGAAGGTCATTTTAAATGTATATCATATATGGTTATGAGAGTTACTCTAAAACGGCTGTCATATGTAATTGAAAGTTATTGTGCACTTCAGGGCATAGTCCACCCATTGTCAAGTTTCTTCATTTCTAATGTTTTCTGCGTATCAATGGCGGACTATTGCCCTGTGCACAAACGGCTTTTGCTGCGGCAAAAGCCGTTTCTATTTTGTTCCGCTTCGCTCCGCATAATAGAAACGGCTTTTCCCGAAATGATTGTCATATATCATTTCGAAGAGAAAGTCATATGCCATTTCGAAAAGATTATCATATATCATATGTTGTCTGCAACCGGCACTGTCGTGCCGACTTCCGACAACTCAAAAGGACACTCATTTCGAAACTTAATATCGAACAGAAAATCATATTGAATTGTCCCAATAAGGTGAGTTCGTGTCGTGTATCGTTCTGCAATCAGAACAACACCGACCGTGCCGACCTGCATATTTGCAGGCTCCCGCATAGCGGAAAGGCACTCACACCGATTCCAAGTTATTCACTTGTATAGCCCCTCAGCAGACTATTCGGCGGGGATTTTTAGTTTACAATCAAACTATCCTCAAAAAAATTGCGAATCTTGTGAATCAAAATCCAGATATATCTGCAATTTTAATTCACAGCCGTCCGTGGCTTTTTTATTACCTGCTTGCCTGATTTTAATCTACGAAAACCGAATAGGCTGATCTTTGCTCTGAACTCAAAAAATGCTGAGGATTAAACACAAGAACAAAAGATTTTCGTACACAAAATCCTTCCTTGCTGTCCACGGTCTGCCGGGTAATAACGGCTTCCGGTTTGGTGCCGTACTTACGGCACATATTCTTTTCAGGTTTCCTTCCGAAAAAAGTTAACACATTTTCCGTACATGGTTTAATGTCTTTGAGGAATTGACCTGCCTCAACGACATGTTCTGTTTGCCGTTACCTACAAGTGATAACGAGTTTTGATTTCCTTTCCGTAAGTTCGCTGTTTGAATTTCTCCTTCATTTTCAAAATTTATATTTTGACTTGCCTGACCTACCTTTGAGGGGACAAGAGCAAAAACAAAGAGATAAAAAATAGCCGATACCCATTCCATACGTTTAAAAAACTTACTTCCACAGTTCATACATTTAATCCGTTAAATATAGAAAACCAAAAATAAATTTAAAAAACGCACGGATAGATATCAGCTAAAATTTCCTTAAACTTTATTCAATTGTGGGCGCAGATTTTCCATCTGCAAGCATAATATATCACACTCTTTTTTGATTGTCAATACCCCGAAAATGCAGTAAAATCAACAGTTTTTGGGCATTTGAAAGTTATACAGAGTTATGTAGGGTTATACAGTTCCGTGTAGGTCGGATAAGAGTGTAAATTTTTTTGAAAAAAATATTTAATCAAAATGATTGTATGACATTTACCACCAAAATAATTCCGAAGAAAGCGAAAACAATTTTGTTTTAAGCGTATTTTTAGCTTTTTCGCTTTATTAAACAAACGGAATATTTAAAGTGCATTCTTTCCAATTCCTGAGCAGTTAACATTAAGTTGACTTTGCTGAAAAAAGGAAGTTTTTCATTCAACCCTGAATCCTTATCATCGATTATCGCATATATTACTTCATATTCGTTAGATAATGGCTTAGCAGAAGCGTCAAAAGGTTCCGTTAAAAACTTTTCCTTTGCAATATCAACAATTTGTCTTCTAAATGATTCATCACTTGAAAAACATTCAGCGGATATCTTGCCTTGTGCAAACAAATGACTAAGTTGTGCAGACTGCCCTTTGTTTTTTACATGGATGAACTGTTTTTGCTTGGTATAAATATCACACGCTTCAATTTTTTTAGGGCTTCCATCAGCAGAAAGCATTTGACAATCGAACAAACAAAAATCATCGTTTTTATCTACAACCATTTTGTTATAATCACCTTCGTGCGTTGCTTTTTCGCATTCAGGAAGCGTTAATGTAGATATAGGAATCCTATTAGCAATAAAGTTGTTTACTTGATTGAAAAATGATGTTTCCACTTGATACCAAGAACCCGAACAGAATATATAATTCTTGTTCTCATATTCTGTTTGAAAAACAAGTGCAGCATATATGCTACATATAGCAAATGGTGTGCCATCAGAATTCATTGCGAACAATTTATCTCTTCTTATTTTTGAATATACATTCGTATCATCACGAATGCCATTAATATATTCAGAAATGTCTAAATTCAAATTATAGTTTTCCGGTTTGTCAGTTTTCTTGCCAATTCCAGAATAACAAAAGCCGATGATTCTGTCCCAATCAGTTGTTTCCGGTGGAGCAATATGCAAATGCTCTATATTCTTTTTTTCTATTGCATCTGCAAGTTGAAAATCAAGAGTTTCTGACAGTAATGAATCTCTTACTTCTGCAACATTGTCTACCCATTCAAATCCGATATGTTTGTACCGATCATCCGTATAAGCAGAATAATATAGTTCCAGTTTATCTTTTAGTTCGCTCAAATCCATATATACCGACACTACCAACGAATCTTTTCCACTTATGTGGCTACCGTATTCTTCATCGTATGGCTCTCCGGTTATACCTTTCATAATGTCATTTGTGACATTGAGGCCAAATTCATCTTGTGATGTGCTATAGCTGGCTTGCCTTTGAGTAGTAACAACCATATCCTCAATCGTTGCTGCATTCACACTACGCATTTTATTGGGATTAATTGTATTTAATGCAACTTTAAAGCCAAAATTTCTTTCAATGCATTCTTCTTTTAAAAACGATCTACCATAACCAAAAACCACTGCCATAATTCTGCTTTTTACTTTTAGCAACATTATAGCTTTGTTCGATGCATTATCCGATATGTCGATTTCGTCTTGTGACCATACATCAAGATAGGGTTTCCAGCGAGGAGGTTTTTTCTTGCTATCGCAATAATAAATTATTCCATCCACTCCAACGGATTGCTTAACAGTTGATGATGACAAATTTTCCGGTGATTTCATGCAATCATTAAATTCTTGGACATAATCTTTTATAAGAAAAATAGTTAAATTTATTACTTGTTTATCCATGCTTTACACCTTCCTGCATTTAAATTAACTGCAATAATTATTGCGTTACACATTCTTTTGTAGCTGCTATAATCTTGTCTTTCCAATCTACAACATCTCTAATAGATAACTTCTTTTGAATTTGCATAAAAGCATCCATAAATTCAAAATCGATTTCTTTGTTATCATTGATGGGGAGTTTTACAATCATTTCTGATGCGACTTTTCGTGTGAATTTTGTCGCATAATCAAATCTTCCGGCGGCATTCTTTTTAAATAATGACAAAAAATACAGCAACGAATTTTCAGACCACTTAACATCATTTAAGGGGTATAATCCTTGTATATGAGAATATCCAATAAAATCGTTTGGTTGATAAAAAATTCCTTCAGATGTAGTTGTATCTGTAAATGTTATCTTATTGCCTTCTTCGGTGGGATTTAAACTCACATAGCCACCTATTCCATTGCCGATACTTGAATTTACAACAACCGGGGTTTTTCCAGCCGTTTTAAATAATAAACGATTGGTTAATTTATATGATCTTGTCGGGTGAATATCAAATAAATCTCCTATTTTATAATCTTCATATGTGATATTTCCGTTTTGATAAGCTACTAATATCTCTTTCTCTTTGTCAGTTAAATGATAATCTTCTAATTGACTCACCTTCATATATGAATCGAGTTCGCTTATCCGCTCCTCTTCGAGTTCGCTTACATAGTTTTCCATATATTCATAGTCTGGCTCATCATTTTCGTTGATTGGCAATTTAATATATGTGTTTTTTAATGCAATTTTCGTGGCTTTTTCATTGTATGAAAATTTTTTTGTAATAACTTTTTTTATGGATGTTATTATAAATAATGCTATTTTTTCGTTTAAAAAATCCGATTGTAAAACACTTGTCGCACCATGCCCATCTTTTAGGTAAAACGGCGTTTCAAGATATACTACATTTTGATTGTTAGAATGAATTAGAATGGTAGGCTTTCCTTCAGGATTGTTCAATACTTTTTCTGTCAAGGATAGATAGGAGATAATTCCATTGTTAATAGTCGCTTGTCCGCAAAATGGATACTTTTCATCGTTCGCCACAGTTAAATCGGGAATTTTCAAAGGATCAATTTCCTTTTGAGGTTGCCAATTTAATATATCTTCGATTTTGAACTCTTTAAACCTAACCATCTATTTCACCCCTTAATACAGCCGACACTTTCCACCCGAGATATTCTTTAATGGTATTTCTAAAGTCGTCTTCCGTAGGAATTGTGTTAAAGTTTATATGTTGCGAAAATGTCCAATCATTTCCTTCTAAACTAATTGTATCTTCTATATACTCATCTTCAGAGAAGTAATGGAGATATGCTTTTCCATATAATACTAAGTTTATAATTTCTTCGTAACGTTCTATCGCATTATCTGTGTTTTTTAAATTTGCATCTTGGCTGGATTTTTTGCGATTTTGTCTTGTGTAACCATCATTAGAAAAATCAATAAATTTAACAATTTGTTTTTCATTATGCGGTGTTCCTACATCAAATACATATATTGCGGTTTGAACGCCTGCTTTTCCTTTAAAAATATCCGCCATGTGAATACTTGCTAACAATGTATTATTTTCCAAAATATCTTTAGTATATGGCAAACCATTTCCGCTTCCTGCGTTTTCTTGAATAAGAATAGCGGCTTTGCCTTTACTCATTTTTGAAAGAGCTTTCTTTACAAAAATAAATCCTTTGCCCTGAGCGGAATAAGGAGGATTTAGCAGGAATACATTTGCAGGGAAATCTTCACCATTCATTTCACCTTGTTCATATTTTCCTTCAAATTCTGTTAAGCTGTCTTTATGAATAATATTTGATGAACCATCTCCCATTAAAATCATATTAAGGACAGCTAACAAATAAATATCTGATCTTTTTTCGATTCCGAGTAATTGTTTATACTTTATAGATGCAACTTTTTCACTCAATTCTTTAGGGCTATGTATGCGTTCTTCTGCATCCCGTATCATCAACTTCATTGACGATATCAAAAACCCTGCTGAACCGACGGCATAGTCCCAAACGAAGCTATCTTTGTTTACTTGTGCTAACTTTGCCATAAGATCAGTTACATAACGAGGTGTTAATACAACATCGTTTTTATCACTATCGGGAATATCTACCCAAGCATTGAGAACATTAAAAAGTTTCCCTGTAAAATCAAGATGTTTTGCAGATGTAAAGATAGGCATAATATCGTTTTTAACGCTTGTGTACACGCTCTTTAATTTGCTTTCACCGTTAATGGGTTTCCACAAATCTGAATAAACAAAGACACGAGAAAGGTCGTTAACTATCATTTCCTTCTTTTCCTGTGGTAGACTCCGCTCTTCCAAGAAAGAATCAATTTTGTTAATGATAACACGACCGTCATTCGTTTTCGTGCCTTTTTCGCCTTTGAGTTCGGAGATTTCTAAAGGAGCGACCTTGTCTTTAACTCCCAAACCCGCCATAATCATTCCGGTTACCAACTCAACACGAGAACCAACAGAAATTTTTAGGGTATCTTGCATCGTTTGATTTAACTTTTTGAGTTTTACTTCAATTTCGTTTTCATATTCTTTGGCTTTTGCTTCAATTTCTTCCTCAGTCAATCCGGCTTTATCAATTTCTTCAATAAATGATGCTTGGTTTTTCTTTGTCAGAAAAGATAAATCGCTATAATTCCCAATTTTTTTCGGAATGCAGAAATTATCTAAAGAGATATAATAAACCCCTATTTCTGATACTAAAACTCCACTTTCATCAAAGTATCCGTTTATACCGATTGCTACAACCTCTTTATAACTATCTGTGTATTCAATAATTGCATTAGCGTAATGAATTGCTCCGTTTACGGCATATTTGTTTATGTTAGTGAAATTTTCTGTCCCATCTTTTTTCTTGTTATCTATGTCACCATCAGGTGTCAATTTGATAAAGTCGCCTTTCTTTCCTTTTGCTTCTATCATAACAGGAATTCTACGCATTCCGGATGTTTCCAAAAATAGTTTTATATCAGGAATATTTGAACCGGCACCGCCGCTCTTAGAAGGTGCTGATTTTAATGCGTTTTCAATTTCGGAATTTATCGTTTCCGTTTTTGTATAATATTTCACAGATCCAAGCTGTCTTTTTGCTAAATCTTCAACTTGCTCTTCAATACTTCTCACACTGTTCTTCGCCATAATAGAAATCCTCCAAATTATTAAAAATCATTTCGTAACATACCTTTTTTCTTTTCCTCTGCCGACAACATGAATAAGACCGAGTTCTTTCATTTCACGGAGCAGATTATAAAGGCGGGTATGCTTGACACCCAAAAATTGCTCTAAATCAGCATCGGTTGCATTTTCGTTATTGGAAATAAATCTAAGCACCTGCCGCATTTGGGCGGTGACGAAAACATCATCTTTTTGTGCGGTTTCGGGTGCTTCATTCATATTTGGCAACACAATCTTGAATGCATTCCCGGTTGCTTCAATGGTCGGCTGTGCGGTGCAGTTTTCATATAGTTTATAAATTCTGCGTATGCCGGTGCCGTAGCTTTCAATCAGCCGCAGACGGTGAAATACTTCGGCAAGATTTTTATTTCTCGGCTGAGAAATACCAATACGAATATCATCGGTTGAAAGACCGGGTAGAAGACCGCCAAGGGATATAAACTCCATTTTACTGTCATTCACATTGATAATAATACTGCCACTAAAGCCATAATCTCTGTGTACCAATGCGTTGAGCAGTGCTTCACGGATGGCTTCTTCGGGATAGTCTTTTTTATCGGTTCTGACTACGCCTTTAATAATGGAACTTGTTTTATTACACAATGCAAGATAATTGACGGCATCTTCAAACTGCTTGAAAAGAGAACCGCCAAATTCTTTACTGTCACGGAATACCGTGCAGGTTTCATCGCTGAAAACAGCGATTTTTGTGGTGTACGGGCATTGGTCGGAAAGAAGCAAGGCAAGGTTCGTAAAAATATCGTCTTTATTTTGCACCATACCAAGTGCACGGTATTTTTCACGGTTAAATTCAACACCGTACATTTTAAATGCCCGTTCCGCTGCATCAAAGGTCAAGTCTTGTTCAAGCGAACGCAGTTCCTCAAATGTATCGCCGTCACTATCCTTAATCATCTGTCGAATTTGTTCGGGAGAAGCGGGAACGCTGGATGTTCCTTGACGGACATAAACACCGCTTGGTTTCAGTCCTTTGCTTTTCAGGTAATACGGCTTATTCGTGCCCTCGTTCACTGTAATGCGGACAACCTTGTTATCCTGAATGGTGAATTTTACACACATGGTTACATCAGGCATAATGGCATCACGGATACCGTTAGTGATACGGGTATATTCGTTGTCAACATCGGTAAGTCCAATGGCGTTACCTTCGTTATCTATGCCGACATAAACAATACCGCCGTCTGTATTGGCGAATGCGATAACTTCCTTATATATTTCTTCGGTAAACTGAGATTTAAATTCGATATTTTCAGTTTCAAAATTCATAAGTGTTCCTCCTACGCAAAACGCTATAAGATACTACTTTATATTATACCCGATTTTTTCACTTTGTCAATCACGAAAGTGATTTTTCTGTGAAAATTCACTTTCGTGAAAGATTGATAACTTGTTTGCCTTTCTTTTCGGCAATCTCCTTGAACTTTGCCGCACCGCCACTTGAATAGCAAACATAGGTAACAACGATATCCGACCATTCAATCATCATACGGTTTCGCTTATCTATGGCGAATCGCAGAGGCACACTTTCAAGACCGTCAGGATATACCGTGTCTGAATAATCGGTAATATCAAATTCATCTCGTTTACCCGGAATATAAGCAAGTACAATCGAATATTTGATATGCGGATAAATTGCCGTCAACTGTTTTAATTCTTTTTTCACCATAGAATCAAACCCACCTTGATTGCCGACATAAAATGTATCAACGCCTTTATTTTCAATCAAATCTATTAAAGTGTTGTGCAGAATCGGTCGGATGCTATCCGGTGCAGTTCTATGACCGAAAAATGTGCAGACCATTATTTCAAACATCTCCAAACCTTTATCAAAATAACGCATATATCCGAATGGGATATATGCGTTATTTTATCATATCCTAATAGGATATACAATATATAAAAGTAATTTTGGTATTGGAGTATGTATTATGGAAATTGATTATATTGCAATAGGTGAGCGTATCAGAGAAGCCAGAACAAGAGCAAATTTAACACAAGCGGCTCTTGCAGAAAAAGCCGGAATTGAACCGTCAAATTTATCTCATATCGAAAGAGCGGCTACGAAAGTCAGTTTGCCGACTTTGATGAATATTGCAAATGCACTGGAAGTAACCCTTGATGAATTGGTTTGCGGTAGTTTAATTAAAAATTCTCATATCTCCGTAAAAATGCTTGAAGATGTACTTTCAAAATGCACACCGCAAGAGCAAATGATTCTTGCAGAGTTTCTGAAAAATTCAATAGAGTCTTTCAGAAAATTCAAATCCAAATAAAACTAATATTCACAGATATAATTTGAGCACCGTGTTTTTGGCACGGTGCTCATTTCATGCTTGTTATAACTCTAATAAAAAATACTTGTGCATTTCCATGTGCATTTGGGTGTAGTAAAGGTGTAGTAGGTGTAGTAAACTGTTATCCTAAACGCCCAAAAGTCCTTATTTTAAGCCGTTTTTCCGAGTCTTATCACTCAATCGGCTTCATCGTCGGGAACAAAATTACATCCCTAATAGATTCATTGCCGGTTAAAAGCATGACAAGTCTGTCAATACCGATACCGCAACCGCCTGTTGGGGGCATGCCGTATTCAAGCGCGGTAACAAAATCGTCGTCAAGCATATTTGCCTCTTCATCACCGCATTCGCGGAGCATTAGCTGGTGCTTAAACCTTTCCAACTGGTCGATCGGGTCGTTAAGCTCTGAATAAGCGTTGCCGTATTCGGTACCCAAAATGAAAAGTTCAAAGCGCTCGGTCAAATATGGCTTTTCGGGTTTGCGCTTTGTAAGGGGAGAAACCTCAACCGGATAGTCCATAATAAAGGTTGGTTGTTCAAGCTTTTCTTCAACAAATTCATCGAAGAAGCCAACAAGAATATCGCCCCAAGTTTCTTTGCCCTTTTCGATTTCAATATGCTTTTCATTTGCAATGGCGACTGCCTTTTCGTTGTCCCCCGCAAAGCTTTCAAAGTCAATGCCGGTAACATCCTTTACGGCTTCTGCCATAGTTTTTCTTGCAAAAGGCTTTTGAAGGTCGATGTCAACACCCTTAAATGTAACCTTATATCCGCCGTTAGCAGCCAAAGCGGCATTGCGGATAATGGCTTCGGTACGGTCCATCATACCCTTATAATCGGTATAAGCTTCGTAGAATTCAATCGAAGTAAATTCGGGGTTGTGCTTAGTATCCATGCCTTCGTTACGGAAAATCCTGCCGATTTCGTAAACACGGTCCATACCGCCGACAATAAGCCTTTTCAAAGGCAATTCGGTTGCTATTCGCATATACATATCAAGGTCAAGCGCATTGTGATGTGTGATAAACGGACGGGCCGAAGCACCGCCGGCAATGGTTGAAAGAACCGGTGTTTCAACTTCGGTGTAACCGATTTCATCCAAAGTTTTTCTGACCGAAGCGATAATTTTAGAACGCTTAACAAAAGTTTCCTTAACCTCGGGATTAACGATAAGGTCAACATAGCGTTGTCTGTATCTTGTATCGGTATCCTTTAAGCCGTGGAACTTTTCGGGAAGCGGTAAAAGAGATTTAGAAAGCAACACAATTTCGGTTGCGTGAACGCTGATTTCACCGGTTTGGGTTTTAAAAACAAAACCCTTAACGCCGATAATATCACCGATGTCCCACTTTTTAAAGTCGGCATAATTTTCTTCGCCGACGTCATCTCTGCGAACATAAAGTTGAATATCGCCCTTGCCGTCGCGAAGACCGACAAAGCTTGCCTTACCCATAATTCTGCGGGCAATAATACGGCCGGCAATGCTAACGGTCTTGCCTTCAAAGTTTTCAAAGTCGCCCTTTATTTCTACCGAGGTAGAGTCAAAGTCGTACTTCATAACCTTAAAAGGGTCCTTACCGTTTTCTTGCAAGGTAGCCAACTTTTCGCGCCTTACGCGTAAAATTTCATTTAGGTCTTCAACCGCTTGTGTGTTTTGTGCATTGTTGTCTGCCAAGAAATTCACATCCTAATTATTTTGATAATGCTAAAATTTTAAGTTTATATTCTTCGCCGGGAGCTTCAACTACAACCTCGTCGCCGACTTTTTTACCTAAAAGCGCTTTGCCGACAGGGGATTCATCCGAAATTTTGCCTTGACGCGGGTCAGCTTCGGTGGAGCCGACAACACGGTATTCGCATTCTTCGTTGTAAGCCTCGTCAAAAACCTTAACCTTAACGCCGACAACAACAGTTTTAGCTTTGCCCTTAATGTCTTCAATGATTTCAACATTTTTAAGCATGGCTTCAATCTCTACAATACGCGCTTCGATTTTAGCCTGCTCGTTTTTAGCTTCGTCATACTCGCTGTTTTCGGACAAGTCGCCGTAGCCACGCGCAACCTTAATCTTTTCAGCAATATCAGCACGGCCTTCGGTTTTTAAAAATTCAAGTTCTTCTTCTAATTTTTTTAATCCGTCATCTGTAAGTTTAATTGTTTTTGCCATAACAAAAACCGCCTTTCAAAGTCATTAAATAAATGCCATAGAATATATTATATATATTTATACCATTTATGTCAAGCATTCGAAAGGCGGTTAACTTAAATTACCGTTTGTCAGTTAAGTTTGCCGAAAAGTTTTATAAGGGTATCGTTATAGCTTGCGGGAACCGAGTAAAATTTTTCGGTTTCGCCGTCATATGAGCTGTAACTGAAAGCCGTTGGGCCGTTTTCGTCATACAAAGCGTAAAATGTGCCGAGCTCCTTAATAAAGAGTTGGTCGTTACTTGCGCTTTTGATATTTACATAGTAAACCGATTCGGCGGGTATTGCATCAATCGTCGAATTTGCAGATTCGAGAATTATGTTGTTTAAAGTGCCGGCATCTTCAAAATTTAAATTTTCAAGATTCTCGTACGCGTCGCCTCTTCCGTAATAGGTATAAGCTAATGTATCGAAAAAGTCTTCGCTTTCGATTCTGCTTACAACATCTTTGTAAAGGTCAATCCGCACAAAAATTTCCTGCTCGTCGTGTTTCCAATCACCGAAAATGGCAGTTTTATTTTCGTTAACGGAATTTCTGCCCGAACTGATATTTGCTATTAAAAGCGGAACATCTTTTTGTGCAAGCTGAATGTTTTTGGCGTTCCAAGCGGAAAGATACTTGCAATAGGGCACCAATTTGTATGTTTTTCCGTCAAAAAGAACGGTGTTTTTATCTTGATAATAACCGGTTGATGCCTTCATTTTATCAAGTGTACTGCAACCGCAAAGGGCAAAAATCATACCAAGACAAAGAATTAAAGATAACAGTTTTAAAGCCTTATTTTTCATAAAGTCGCACCTCATTCCAAGTTAAGCTTTTTACGCATAATATTATGGCTTATAAAGAAGAACAGCGTGCCTATTGCACCGCAAATTACGATGGCGCCGATAAGGCCGATATGCATGGTTGCAATATAGTGCTTCGGTATCCAGTTCAGAAGCTTAATAAACCATTCCGTTTCCGTAATAACAGCGCTTACAATAATGAAAACCGTGCCTAAAACTTGGGTGATTGCATAGTAGATAAAGTAAACGCCGACAGCGGCACCAACGCGATTTTTCTTCGCTGTTTGACCGATGGAAATGCAGGCGTAAAAAAGTAAAATACTTGATGCCGTGCATAAAAGGAAGAATACAAATATTTCAACAAGCCATAAAATCAAATGGGTATTTGGTAACAGTCTGAAAGCAGCGTCAACACAGTAGTTCAGCGCTTTGAATATTTCGGTCAGGAATTCAAAATCGCAGGCAATCATGCAGGAAAGAATTGCGACAATAAGACCGATAACATCAAAAGCCGCTGCGGTAACACCCTTAACCAAAATGTGCTGTGCGGGGGTTACAGGCAGGGTGAAGGATAGATACCCCTCGCTCGTAAACAGATTTTTATAAAATCTTCTGAGCGTTACAATAAATACCATTACAGCCGACACAACAACCGCTATGCCAAGCAACACGCAGGAAGAAACAAATGCAATGTTGTAAGAAAGGGTATCATTGTCAAAAAGCTGAATAAGACGGGTAACGATGCCGACGCCCAAAACAGCAACTTCAACCGGCAACATTACGCGCAAAAATGCTAAAAATTCATATTTAAAAAGTTTCTTTACCATTTGAATACCTCCCTAAACAATTCGTCAACGCTCTTGCCGTTTTCTTCACGGATTTCGTCAATGGTTTTTTGAAGAACAATTTCACCGTTGTTAATGAAAATTGCTTCATCAAGCACCTGTTCGATATCGGTGATAAGGTGGGTAGAAATTAAAACAGATGCTTCGGGGTTATAATTGTTGATAATTGTCGAAATTACATAGTCGCGTGTGGCAGGGTCAACGCCGGCAATAGGCTCATCTAAAACATAAAGAAGAGCATTACGGCTCATTACTAAAATCAAGCAAACCTTTTCTTTGTTACCTTTGGAAAGGGTTTTTAATTTAGCACCACCCTCAATGCCTAAATTTTCAAGCATTTCATAGGCAAGGCTCGGGCGGAAGTCGGCATAAAAATCGGTAAACATTTCAATAATTTTATCAACCGTCATCCAACTGTTTAAATAGCTGGTATCCGGTAGGTAAGATACCTTTGTTTTGCTCTCAACACCCGGTTTTGTACCGACAACGGTGATTTCGCCATCGGTCGGTGTTAAAAGTCCGTTAATTAGTTTAATAAGGGTTGTTTTACCTGAACCGTTAGGGCCTAAAAGGCCGATAATCTTGCCGCTTTCGACGGTAAGATTTATACTGTTTAGCGCCGTTAGGTTTCCGTAACGCTTTGTCAGGTTTTCGCAACGCAAAAGTTCGCTCATATTTTCCACTCCTTAACATAATCTTTAATTTGTTCGTTTGAAAGCCCCAGTTTTGACATACCGGAAAAATATTCTTTCGTTTTTTCATCCAACAACCGTTTCAGTGTGTCGGTCGCGGCTGAAGTATCGCCGGCAACAAACCAACCCGTACCCCTTATAGAGTATAAAAGTCCCATACCTTCAAGCTGCTCTAAAGCCTTTTGAACGGTGTTGGGGTTTACGCCGGCATCCACCGCTATTTCTCGGACCGACGGAATGCGGTTATTAGGCAGCAATTCGCCAACCGCAATTTCCACACAAATCCTTTCGCACATCTGCGGACAAACCGGACGCGATTTATCAAGCTTCCATTCCATAAGGTTGCCTCCTTTCATCAACTGTACTACTGTACTAACACAATAATACACCAAGTAGTACAGTTTGTCAACAAAAATTTTAAAATAAAAAATCCGCAGTCCCTAAGAACTGCGGAAAAGCCTTATAAATAAAGGATTATTTGCCCTTAATTTCTTCTAAGCATTTGTTAAAACTCTCACCTAATAATGCCAAAGTTCTGTTGTATGATGCTTTGGATTTTGTGGCCGAAGCACCGGTCAAACCGTACTTTTCGGTGCCGGAATTTTCGTTTTCCAACGGATAAATGGTATAATGATAACCGTTGCCGGCTTTATACTTATCAACCCAAGTCGGAATAAATTTCACATCGGCAAGCGATACCGTACCGTCACCGAATTTTTTAAAAGTATAGCTAAATAAAAGTCCGTCTTCGGTGTGACCTGTGGTGCATTCGGGGTGCATAATTTCTTGGCGCTGATTAGAAACCGCGTTACCCAAAGAATAAATGCAAAGGGTTGTGTTTTGACTGTCTTCGCTGTGAAGCATTTCCATAGGTTGAATAACATGCGGATGACCGCCGATAATAACATCAACACCCATATTGCAAAGCTTTTGGGCTATCGTTTTTTGCCAAGTGTTTTGGCTTAGCTGATACTCTTCACCCCAGTGCATATAAAATACAACCGCTTCGGCACCGTCTTTTTTCATATTTTTAATAATATTTTGGGCGTTATTATAGAATTTATCTAAATCGTTGTAAGAAAATGAGTTGACTAACGCATTGGCTTCACTTGCAATAATGTTGCCGTTAAGACTCTTTCTGCCGGCAGGGGTAGAAGAGTTTGTGTTTTCATAAGTAAAGTTAGCCATACCGATTTTAATGTTATTTACATTATTAACGGCATAGTTCTTTTCGCTTTCGCTTTTTCTTGTACCGGTATAGGGAATTTTCTTGCTGTCTAATACTTCCAAGGTGCGTTTAAGACCGAAAAGGCCGGTGTCATAGCAGTGGTTGTTGGCGGTAATTAAAAATTTAAGACCGCTGTCTTTAATGTTATCGGCTAAAACATCGGGAGTATTAAAAGCAGGGTAACCGCTGTAAACACCCGATTGCTCGGACCCGAAAGTTACTTCAAGGTTAGCAACCGAAAAGTCGGCTTCTTTAAAATAGGGAGAAACGGCTTTAAAAAAGTCCGAAAAATCATATCCGTTACCGTTTTTTGCACCGGTAAGCTGTGTGCTGTGCACCATAATGTCGCCGGTGTTTAAAACCGTTGCGGTTGCAACAACCTTATTAGCATCGGCTTTAACGGTGGTTTTCTTTTCGGCGCTTTTTACTGTGGGGGAATTGTCATTTCCGCCAATAGCGTTTACAAGCAGAATAACGGCTAAAATAATAACCGCTAATACGGCGGCGCATCCGCCTAAGAATAAATTGCGTTTTAAAATTGCTTTTTTACGAGCATTGCCGGTTGCCATTATATCACCTCAAAAACAAATTGAAAAATAATCGGCATTAAAATTGCCGGAACAAAGTTCATAACCTTAATTTTAGTAAGCTTTAACATATTAAGCGAAAGGGCAATAATTAAGGCTGAACCGATTATTGAAATTTGAGAAACCACGGTGTTGCCGAGCAGCGGTGAAACAAGTGTTGCCAATAAGGTAAGTCCGCCCTCTATTAAAAGTACGGGTATAGCCGAAAAAGCAACGCCGATACCGAATGTTGAAGCCAATACAAATCCCGAAATGCAGTCTATAACCGATTTAGAGTAAAGGGTGTTGTTGTCACCCAAAAGGCCACTTTCTATGCTTCCGACAATCGTCATAGCGCCAACGCAAAATAAAAGTGTTGCGGTCACAAAGCCTTGGGCGATTTCAGAATCGTCATTCTTCTTTAATTTATTTTCAATTTTAACGCCCAACTTATTTATTAAACGGTCAAGGTCAATAAGCTCGCCTACGACACCGC
Source organism: Acutalibacteraceae bacterium (assembly GCA_045642065.1). Lineage (GTDB taxonomy): Bacteria > Bacillota > Clostridia > Oscillospirales > Acutalibacteraceae > UBA737. The sequence continues at coordinate 10,639 of JAZUID010000010.1, read as the reverse complement.
CTATTGCGAAAGAAAGAATAATTATAATAGGTTTTGCATTATCGGCAAAAAGACCGGTTATGCCAATATACAACACGCAAAGTGCCATACCGACCATTATAGCATCGTTTAACTTTTGCGGCATGCCTTTTTTAAGTAAAGTGCCGACAACACTGCCCAGTAATACGAGCAAAAAGTTAACGACGGCGCCGTTTAACAAAACTTGCTTTAAAACCTGCATAATTACCTCCGTTGGCTCTTAATATATATCAATATATAACAATTTTACCAAAAAAGCAATAAAAAACGATAAAAATAACATACTACTGTGTATTACCCTTGACTAAAACACAAGATATGGTGTATAATAAACTGAATAATAATTAGTATCATCGGGGAGTTTTGTGCAATGCCAAAAGCAAAGGTAGAATACGGCAACGACAGCATTAAAAAACTTGAAGGACCGGACAGGGTGCGTAAACGCCCTGCGGTTATTTTCGGTTCGGACGGTTTGGACGGTTGCGAGCATTCCGCATTTGAAATTATATCTAACTCTATTGACGAAGCACGCGAGGGCTACGGCAAAAAGATTATTATAACTAAATATCAAGACGGCTCGGTTGAGGTTGAAGACTTCGGCCGTGGCGCTCCGGTTGACTATAACAGCAAGGAAGATTGCTTTAACTGGGAACTTCTCTACTGCGAAATGTACGCCGGCGGTAAATATAATACTAACGACGGCGCCAACTACGAATATTCGGTCGGACTTAACGGTTTAGGTCTTTGCGCAACACAATATTCGTCCGAATATATGGATGTTGAAATTAAGCGCGACGGCTATAAATATAACCTGCATTTTGAAAAAGGCTTCAATATAGGCGGTCTGAAAAAAGAGCCCTATGAGGGTAAAGACACCGGTACCAAAACCCGTTGGAAGCCGGATATAGAGGTTTTTACAGACATTAACATCCCCACCGAATATTTTTATGATATTATTAAGCGTCAGGCTATCGTTAATGACGGACTTGTATTTATTTTCCGCGAGCAACAGGGTGCACGCTTTATAACAAAAGAGTTTGTTTATAATAACGGTATCAGAGATTATATTGATGAGACCGTCGGTGAAGAAAGACTGACCTCGGTGCAGTTTTGGCAAACCGAGCGTAAAGGTCGCGACCGCGCGGACAAGCCCGATTATAAGGTGAAAATCAACGCAGCATTATGCTTCAGCAACCGCCACGTGTTAAAGGAATATTACCACAATTCAAGCTGGCTCGAACACGGCGGTGCGCCCGAAAAGGCAGTCAGAAGTGCTTTTGTTTCGCAAATTGATGCGTATATTAAGCAAACAAATAAATATAAGGCAAACGAAAGCAAGATTACTTTTGCCGATATTGAAGAATGTCTAGTTATGGTTGTCTCTTCTTTTTCAACCGTAACTTCTTATGAAAATCAAACCAAAAAGGCAATTAACAACAGCTTTATTCAAGAAGCTATGACCGATTTCTTTAAGCATCAGTTAGAGGTTTACTTTATTGAAAACAAGGCGGAAGCCGATAAAGTTGCCGAACAGGTGCTTATTAACAAACGCAGTCGTGAAAGAAGCGAACGCGAAAGAATAAACATCAAGAAAACGCTTCAAAGTAACAACTCTATGATGGATCGTGTTCAAAAGTTTGTTGACTGCCGTTCAAAGGATATCAGCGAACGCGAACTGTTTATAGTTGAGGGTGACTCGGCATTGGGCTCTTGCAAGTTGGCGCGTGACGCTAATTTCCAAGCAATCATACCGGTACGCGGTAAAATTCTTAACTGCTTAAAGGCAGATTACGAAAAGGTTTTTAAAAGTGAAATTATAACCGACCTTATTAAAGTGCTTGGTTGCGGCGTCGAAGTTAAGTCTAAGGCAAACAAGGGATTAACTACTTTTGATATTAACAATCTTCGTTGGGATAAGGTTATTATCTGTACCGATGCCGATGTTGACGGTTTCCAAATACGTACCCTTATTTTAACCATGATTTACAGACTTATGCCGACCTTAATCGAAAGCGGAAAGGTATTTATTGCCGAAACACCGCTTTACGAAATCGGCACAAAGGATATGATTTATTTTGCATACGATGAAAAGGAAAAAAATGAAATTTTAGAAAAAATCGGCGATGCAAAGTACACCATTCAGCGTTCAAAAGGTCTTGGTGAAAACCAACCTGATATGATGAACCTTACAACAATGAACCCTGAAACAAGAAGACTTATTAAAGTTTTGCCCGAAGATGCTATGCGCACGAGCGAAGTTTTTGACCTGCTTTTGGGCGATAATCTTCAAGGCCGAAAGGACCATATAGCCGAATGCGGTTACCTTTATCTTGAAGATGCAGATTTAAGTTAATGTTAAGGAGAGTATAAAGTGGCTCCAAGAAAAAAGACAGAAGAAAAGAAATCATTAAAACCGAATATTAACGCGTTTATTGCGGGTGCCGGTACGGTGCAAGAAAAGAATATTACCGAAACGCTCGAAACCAACTATATGCCTTATGCTATGAGTGTTATTGTCTCCCGCGCTATTCCCGAAATTGACGGTTTTAAACCGTCGCACCGCAAGTTGCTCTATACAATGTATAATATGGGGCTTCAAAACGGCGGTACCATTAAAAGCGCCAACATAGTCGGCCGTACCATGCAACTGAATCCGCACGGCGACGCCGCTATTTACGAAACAATGGTGCGTTTGTCCGAAGGATACCAAGCATTACTGCATCCTTATGTTGCTTCAAAAGGCTCTTTCGGTAAGGCGTATTCGCGCGACATGGCTTATGCTGCTTCGCGTTATACCGAAGCAAAGCTTTCGGCAATTTCAAGCGAGCTTTTTGCCGATATCGACAAGGATACGGTTGACTTTGTTGATAACTATGACGCAACAATGAAAGAACCGACTTTATTCCCCGTAACATTCCCGTCTATATTGGTAAACGCAAATACAGGTATCGCGGTCGGTATGGCAAGCAGTATTTGTCCCTTTAACCTAAAAGAAGTTTGCGAAACCACTATCGCTTATATTAAGGATGAAGATATAAATGTTGCCGACACCTTGCTGGCGCCCGATTTTCCGATAGGCGGTGAGCTTTTATATAACCGCGCTCAAATGGAGGAAATTTATAAAACCGGTCGCGGCGGCTTTAAGGTGCGCGGTGTTTACAGTTACGATAAATCGCAAAACTGTATTGATATTACCGAAATTCCGCCGACAACTACGTCGGAAGCAATTATCGAAAAGGTGATTGAGCTTGTAAAGTTTAAAAAGGTTACCGAAATTAACGATATTCGCGACGAAACCGATTTAAACGGTTTAAAAATTACTATTGATTTAAAGCGTGGCGCCGACTATGAAAAGTTAATGAAAAAGCTTTTCAAATCAACTCCGCTTGAAGACACTTTCAGCTGTAACTTTAATATTCTTATTGCCGGTTCACCGCGCGTAATGGGTGTTAAGGAAATTATCAGCGAATGGGTTGCTTTCCGCCAAGAGTGCGTAAGGCGCAGGGTTTACTTTAAACTTTCCAAGGCAAAGGATAAGTTGCACCTTTTAAAAGGTCTTGAAAAGATTTTGCTTGATATTGATAAGGCTGTTAAAATCGTGCGTGAAACCGCCGAGGAAGTTCAGGTTGTACCAAACTTGATGATTGGCTTCGGCATTGATAAAATTCAAGCCGAATATGTAGCAGAAATCAAATTGCGCCATTTAAATAAGGAATATATCCTTAAAAGAACAGCCGAAACAGAAAATCTTGAAAAAGAAATTGCCGAAATGGAGAGCGTTTTAAGCTCAAAGGCAAAGCTTTTAAAGATTATTGTTAAAGAATTGGAACAGGTTGCCGAAAAATACGGCATGGAAAGAAAGACTAAAATTGTAAGCAGTACCGAAGCTCAGTATGACGACGAAGCGGAGGAGGTTTTAGACGAATCTCCCGTAACGGCTTTCTTTACTAACGAAGGCTACTTTAAGAAAATCACTCCCTTATCTTTAAGAATGAGCGGTGAGCAGAAGCTTAAAGACGGCGACAAAATTACGCAAACCGAAGAAATTACAAACGCGCACGATTTGCTCTTCTTCTCCAATAAGCAACAGGTATATAAATCGAGAACGGCAGATTTTAACGACGGCAAGGCGAGTGTTCTCGGCGAATATATTCCGTCAAAGCTTGAATTTGAAGAAAGCGAAAATGCCATTTATATGGTTGCTACCCGCGACTATAAGGGCTTTATGATTTTTGTCTTCGATAACGGCCGAGTCTCGAAGGTGCCTTTAAGTTCTTATATGACAAAGAACAACCGTAAAAAGTTAATCAGCGCTTACTGTGCTAAATTTAATCTTCATACTATTCTTTATTTAAAGGAAGATACCGACTTGTTGTTAAAATCAAGCAACGGCAGAATGTTGCTTGTTAACACCGCAAGCATCCCCGTAAAAACAACAAGGGATAACGGCGGTATTGCGGTTATGACCCAGAAAAAAGGTCAGCGCATAAGAACGGTCGAAAAGTACGAAAGCGGAAAGTTGGCCGAAGAGCACCGCTATCGCACTAAAAATCTTCCTGCCGCAGGCAGCAAACCTGCCGCAAAGACCGCAAAACAGGAAGAAATGGAATTTTAAAAACAAAAAACCGCTTAACAAAAATTTTTGTTAAGCGGGTCGGCTTTTGCAAACGCATAAATTTTTTAAGCCGACAAAAGTATTATGTGCTGAAATTTAAAAATTAACTATGTAATTTTTTCCATATTAAAGGGGTAATGAAAAATGGCTAAGGAATTAGCAAAACAGTATAACCCTAAAGATGTTGAAGAACGAATTTACCGTTCTTGGATAGAGGGCAAATATTTTCACGCAAAGCGGGAAGAGGGTAAGGAAACCTATACAATAGTTATTCCGCCACCGAACATCACGGGTCAATTACACATGGGCCACGCGCTTGATAACACTTTGCAGGATATTTTAATTCGTTTTAAGCGAATGCAGGGTTATGATACACTTTGGATACCGGGCACCGACCACGCGTCGATTGCTACCGAAGCTAAAATTGTTGAACAAATGCGAAAAGAAGGCGTTTCAAAGGCCGACATCGGTCGTGAAGGCTTTTTAGAACGCGCTTGGGACTGGAAAAAGCAATACGGCGGACGTATTATTGAACAACTTAAAAAGTTAGGCTCTTCCTGTGACTGGGAAAGAGAACGCTTTACATTAGACGACGGCTGTAACAAAGCCGTTAATGAAGTTTTTGTTAATCTTTATAACAAGGGTTTAATTTATCGCGGTGAACGCATCATTAACTGGTGCCCGCATTGTAAAACTTCTATTTCAGATGCTGAGGTTGAGTATGAAGAGCAGGCAGGCCACTTTTGGCACTTGCGCTATCCGTTTAAGGACGGAAGCGGATATTTAGAGCTTGCCACTACCCGTCCCGAAACATTACTGGGTGATACTGCCGTTGCGGTTAACCCGAATGACGAAAGGTACAAAAACATTGTCGGCAAAACCTTAATTTTGCCGATCGTCAAGAGAGAAATTCCGGTCATTGCCGACGACTATGTTGAAACCGATTTCGGCACCGGCGTTGTTAAAATTACACCGGCACATGACCCTAACGACTTTGAAGTAGGTCTTAGACATAATCTGGAAGTTATAAATGTCTTAACCGAGGACGCAAAAATTGTCGCCGACTATCCGAAATACGCCGGCATGGACAGATATGAAGCGAGAAAAGCCATTGTTGCCGACTTAGAAGCCGAAGGCGCTTTAGTAAAAATTGAAGATTACACCCACAACGTCGGCACCTGTTACCGTTGCTCTTCTACCGTTGAACCGCGTGTTTCAAAGCAATGGTTTGTGAAAATGGAGCCTCTTGCCAAACCAGCTATCGAAGCGGTAAAGAAAGAAGAAACAAAATTTGTACCAAAGCGTTTTGAAAAGGTTTATTTCCATTGGCTTGAAAACATCAAAGACTGGTGTATTTCGCGCCAGCTTTGGTGGGGACATCAAATTCCTGCTTGGTATTGTGAAGACTGTGGTGAGATAACCGTTTCAAAGACCGAAGCACACGAATGCGAGCATTGCCACAGTAAAAATATTAAGCGCGACCCCGATACACTTGATACTTGGTTTTCGTCTGCGCTTTGGCCGTTTTCTACTTTGGGTTGGCCGGATAACACCGAAGATTTAAAGCATTATTACCCGACAAACACATTGGTAACCGGTTACGATATCATTCCTTTTTGGGTAATGCGTATGATGTTCTCGGGAATTGAGCACACAGGGGAAGTTCCGTTTAATACAGTACTTATTCACGGCTTAGTAAGGGACAGTCAGGGCAGGAAAATGTCAAAATCCTTAGGCAACGGCGTTGACCCGCTTGAAGTTATTGACGAGTTTGGTGCCGACGCACTTAGATTTTCGCTTGCTACCGGCAACAGCCCCGGTAACGATATGCGATATATCCCAGAACGCGTTGAAGCCAGCCGAAATTTTGCTAACAAAATTTGGAATGCCGCAAGATTTATTTTAATGAATTTGAAAGGCGACCAAGTTCTTCCGCTTGAAAGTGCAAAATTAGCACTTGAAGACAAGTGGATACTTTCTAAGTACAATACTTTAATAAAGGAAGTAACCGAAAATCTTAATAATTTTGAATTGGGCCTTGCAGTTCAAAAGCTTTATGATTTTATTTGGGATGTTTTCTGCGACTGGTATATTGAAATTGCAAAATCGCGCTTGACGGGTCAAGACGATCTTGCTGCCGATACCGCAAGAAGTGTTTTAGTTTATGTGTTTACAAATACATTAAAATTGCTTCATCCGTTTATGCCGTTCATTACCGAAGAAATTTGGCAGTCACTTCCGCACGAAGGTGAGTCTATTATGGTTTCCGACTGGCCTATATACAACAAGGACTTCGAGTTTACCGCAGAAGAGACCGAGTTTGAACGCATTATGGCCGTTATTAAGGCAATCAGAAACCGAAGGGCAGAAATGAATGTTCCGCCATCTAAAAAAGCGCAGGTTAATATCGCGACAAAATTTGGCGATACATTTAATAAGGGCTCTGCTTATATTTGCCGTTTAGCCTATGCTTCCGAAGTTGTTACGGGCGAAAGCTTCGAGTCGGAAGGCTCGGTTCGTGTTGTAACCGACGACGCGGTAATCTATATGCCTATGCGCGAACTTGTTGATTTTACTGCCGAGCTTGAACGCCTTAAAAAGGATATGAAAAAGGCAGAAGTTGACAAAGAGTTTTTCGAGAAGAAGCTTAACAATCCAAGCTTCGTAAACAAAGCACCCGAAGCGGTTGTTGCACAACAAAGAGAGCAATTAGCAAAGGTACTTGAAAAAATTAAGATGCTTGAAAACAGCATTAAGGAAATAGAGAATATGTAAAAAACAAAAGACCGACCGCTTTATTAAAAAAGCCGTCGGTCTCTCTATACGGTTTGTCCGTTTTCCTTTGACAGTAATTTAGGTTAAAATCAACATATACCGCCCTGTAAAAACGGTTTCCAAACCAAAAGGGCGGCAAAAATATGTGGTATCAATACCCTAAAAGGTACTGTTTCGGGAAAATATTTTTGTTACCCTAATCATATTGTGCTATAATAAATTCAAAAAATTTGTGTAAAATTTTGGAAGTGATTTTTCTTGCTGTATGAAGAAGCTGTAAAATACATACATTCACTTAAACGCTTTTCAGATAATGCACCCTTTGAAAACTTAAAAGCAGTGTTGGAAAAATTTAATAATCCGCAAAACGGCTTAAAAGTTATTCATATAGCGGGGACTAACGGCAAAGGGTCAACCGCCGCTATGTTAAGCAATGTATTTATCGGCGCAGGTTATAAGACAGGACTTTTTGTTTCTCCTTTTATAATAGATTTTACCGAGAGAATACAAATAAACGGCGAATTTATAAACCGCCAAGATTTAGCCGACCTTTGCGAAAGGGTAAAAAGGACTGACATAGAACTTACCGAATTTGATTTTATAACAGCTATGGCCCTTATATATTATAAGGAAAAGAATTGCGATATTGTCATTCTCGAAACGGGACTCGGCGGTAGGTTAGACGCGACGAATGTAACAGAAGAAAAACAGGGTTGTATAATAACTAAAATAGGTTTAGACCATACCGCTGTTTTAGGTGACACGATAGAAGAAATAACCGCCGAAAAATGCGGTATTATTAAAAATACAAAACTGGTTGCAACTTCGCCCTTTCAAGACAAAAGGGTTTATCCCGTAATAAAAAGGTTTACGAACAATTTACTTGTTGCTGATAAAAAATCAGAAATTATTAAAAGTGACTATTCGGGCAACAGTTTTATGTATAACGGCAAAAGATATGAAACTTCCTTAATCGGTAAACATCAAATTGAAAACGCAATTACCGTTATAGAGCTTTTAGACAACCTGAATTTAGGAATTACCTATGAAGAAATAAAAAACGGAATTAAAAATACAACTTTTCCCGCAAGGTTAGAAATAGTTTCCGAAAATCCGCTTGTTATTTTAGACGGCGCTCACAACCCTGACGGCGCTAAGGCATTAAAAAGTGCACTTAGCGGTTTAAAGGATTTTACCGCTATAATAGGTGTTATGGCAGATAAAGATTATGAAAGCGTTTTAAAAGAAGTACTCAAAGATTGTGCTTTGGCAGTTGCCGTAACGCCCGAAAATCTGCCCCGCGCTTTAAGTGCGGACAAACTGTGTAAAGCCGCCACCAATTACTGCAAATCGGTCAAGGCAAACAATTACGAAGATGCCGTAAAAAAAGCTTTAAGCAAAGGCAGTAAAGCGGTTGTCGTTTTCGGTTCGCTTTATTTGGCATCGGGTATAAGACCGTACCTGAAAGAGTATTTTAAAAAATAAAATTTAATAACACGATGTGACAAAATTTTCAAACGCCAGTCGGTATTATATATGTATAGCATATATAGTGCCGACTTTTTTATTTTAAGGAGGATTTTTTAAATTTATGGCAATAGAAATAAATGTAACGGGTGAAGTCGTTACGGCATACCTTAAAGGCGAGCTCGACCACCACACCGCACGCGAAATGCGCGAAGAAATTGACACGGCGGTTGAACTTAATATGCCGACTCTTTTGGTGCTCGATTTTAAAGACATCAGTTTTATGGACAGCTCCGGTATAGGTCTTGTCATGGGAAGATACAGAAATCTTGCAAAAACGGGCGCAACAATGCAAATAAGCGGCGCACCGCCGTATATTAAAAAGGTCATGAAATTAGCAGGCATAGAGCGCCTTGCAAGCATAGATTAGGAGGAAGTTATGAAGGTAAACAACAAGTTTAATTTAAGCGTAATATCACGCTCGGCCAACGAAGGGTTTGTAAGGGCAACGGTTGCCGCCTTTGCAACCCAATTAGACCCGACTCTCGAAGAAATTAACGATATTAAAACCGCAGTTTCCGAAGCGGTAACAAACAGCATAGTTCATGCCTATAAAGAAAAGTTCGGGAAAATATACATATCGGCTGAGCTGTTGGAAGATAATTCTATTCGCATAAAAATAAGGGACAAGGGTTGCGGAATAGAAAATGTATCAAAAGCAATGGAGCCGCTTTTTACAACCGTCGGCGGCGAAAGGGCAGGGCTTGGATTTGCTGTAATGCAAAGCTTCATGGATAGCATAAAGGTGCGTTCTGCTTTAGGTAAAGGGACTACCGTTACGCTTATTAAAAAAATAAGTCCGCGCATAAGCCATAATGCTTAAGGAAAAAACCGAACGTGAAGAATTTATAGAAAGCAACCTTAACTTAGTTCGCAGTCTTTGCAAAAGGTTTACAGGCAAAGGAATAGAATATGACGATTTATATCAAGCAGGATGTATGGGGCTTATTAAGGCGGCCGATAATTTTGATACTGAACGGGGACTCTGCTTTTCGACCTATGCCGTACCCGTAGTGCTTGGCGAAATTCGAAGGCTCTTTCGCGACGGCGGACAGGTTAAGGTTTCAAGAAGTTTAAAAGAACTGTTTTTAAAGGTGAAGTCGGTCAGCAACCGACTTGAACTTAACTGGGGGCGAGAACCTACCGTAAACGAAATTGCGTCCGAGCTCGGTGTATCGGCCGAAGAAGTCACCGAAGCACTTACGGCTAATGTTCCGGCTGTGTCCTTGACCTCGGGCGAAGACGACCTTTCTGTTATTGATATTCCCGAAAGCGATAAAAGCGAAGAAATTGATAACCGGTTACTGCTCGAATCCGCTTTAAGCTTTTTGGATGAAAAGGAAAGAAATATTATTAAATACAGGTACTACCAATCTAAAACTCAGTCGGATACGGCAAGCATTTTAAACATTTCTCAGGTGCAGGTTTCAAGGTGCGAAAAAAGGACCTTAAAAAAGTTAAGAGAAATGCTTAAATAACGGCCTATGAATAGTATATATGTAAGCGTAATAATACCATATATAGTAACGAAAAATAAAAGCAAAAAAAGTTTAAAGTTTTTTTGAAAAAAGTGTTGACAAAGGTAGTTATGTGTGGTATTATAATCGGGCGCCCATAAAACGAAGGGGTGCGAAAAGCGGACCTTGAAAATTAAACAACGACAATAATAAGGACCCGACGATTCTTAAGAAATTAGTGAATCAA
>JAZUID010000009.1:0-6169 GCA_045642065.1 Acutalibacteraceae bacterium | reverse complement strand
GTGCAATGTAAAGACCGGCTTTGCCGTTAATAACACCATTTTCTACCGCCCATTCTATTGCGGGTTTAGCCCAATCGCTAACCTGACTGTAATCAGCCATGCTTTGTGCTTTTGTGCCGTCTGCCGTAACATCTATTTTAATATAGTTCTTTGCAAAATTATAAAGCATAGTTACTAACTGCTCGCGCGCAATAAGGTCACCGGCACCGAAATATCCGTTTTCGTAACCGTTTACAATGCCGTTTTCATAAGCCCAGTTAACAGCAGCGGTATAATATGTACCAACAGGCACATCGGGGAAATAGTTTTTATCTTGATAGTCGCTTAAATCGACACCGCAATAGTTTGCCAAAACGCAAACAAAGTCTTGCCGTTTAATAGCATCTAAAACACCAAATACATTTGTACCGGCATAACCGTTAATGTACTTATTTTCAACGCAGTAATTAACTGCTTCATAGTACCATTGTGACGGGTCAGACGCGTCTTCCATTACTCTTCTTTCATGACCGCAAATGTTGCAGGTTGTGTCAGAAGCATCGTCATAGACATGGTCGCCTACTGTTCGAACATATCCGCAAACATTACATGTGGTATCACATGCGTTGTTGTATCTATGATTTGCCGTATCTTTTTTTGTACCGCAAACACTGCATTCGTGCCAATGCTGTGTGCCGTCAGTTGACCATACGGTTTTGTAATCGTGTGTTATTGTTCTAACAGCGCCACATACATTACAAGTTGTATCGCATGCGTTGTCATAGACGTGGTTTTCAATGTCGGTCTTATCGCCGCAAACACTACATTCGTGCCAGTGCTGTGAGCCGTCCTTTGACCAGTCATTGTCATAGGTATGGTTGTAGTTTTCAATCTTCTCTGCAAAAGAAGCGTTTGCACCGGTCGAGCTTGTGGATACGGTGATATTTCCATTGACATACGCCAAATAGTAAGTGGTGGTTGTGGTGCGAGTGCCACCGAACGGCCAAGTGCTGCCACTTGTCGTGGTTACGGAAGTCTGGAAGCGACCGTTACTGTAAGTCCAGCCAAATGCATTATTGGATAGACTGTTATTGGCAAAGCCCAGATATTTACCGTTGCTGTCCTTAATCGTCCAGTTGTTGCCGGACCTTGCAAAGGTGTATTCTTCTTCAAATGTATGTCCGCCGAGTGTGAAGATCAAATCGCCTTCTTTAAGGGATACGGTCTTAGTTGCAATGCACTGCGGAGCCTTTGACGGATCGTGAAGACCACAATTGATGCAGATGTCGTTTTCATCATACACGTGACCCGGACAAGGTTCTTCATAAGACTTGTGGCAATGAGAACATTCGTAAATGAAGACGCCGTTCTTTGCAGACTTGACAAAGTTATGACACGGGAAATGCCTATAAAGCTTTGCAGAATTATTGACTGCAACGCTTGAAAGAAGAACAAAAGAGTCATTTACTGTAAGATAATAATTCTGAATTCCCTTAATTCCGAGCATTCCATTGACAGAAATCGGAGCGATAAATCCATTATCGTAATTCCATTTATATGGCTGAGAAGTCAAGTGAGCGGAAGCAGATACGATACCGTTATTTGTGTTGGTGTAAACACCAAGATATTGCTTAGTTGCAACATTTTGAATGTTCCAGCCTGATTCACCGGAACGGGTAACTTCCCATCTGTAAGAATCGCTCAAAGAAGAAATATCTTCCGGAACTTCATTGGCAATCAGCTTGCCGTTATCAATACCGATAACGCGATTGTTGATTACAATGTTATAGATATTTTCGGCGATTTTGCTCAAACCGATACATGCACCCATATCCTCATGCTGATTATTGAGAATATCAGTTACATCATATAAGGCAACAGCGTTAGCATTTTCTTTTGAACGAATAGTAAAGAGTTCAGAATGACCGGCAGTGATTTCATTATCAGGAATCACATCAAAAGTAAGATACTTACTCGAGTTGGTACTCTTTAAGAGAGAACCTTCAAATGTCCAAATATCCTTTGTATCACCAAGAAGGAGATCTCCGCCTTTGCGACCATTATTGTAAATAGAACTCAAATATTTACCATCATGCTTAATATAGTAACCGTTTCCAGCAGGTTCTATATCCCATATCATATCCTCAGAAATAAAAGATTCTATTTTTCTTGCAGAGAACACGACAGGTGTGCCGTCAAATCCTGTATAGAAGTAGTTGTTTACATTTTGGTAACCGCTATTGGGAGTGCTGCTTAATCCATGAGCCTTTGAAACTATTATAACTTTTTTATAAGAATATTCACCTTGAGCAGGCTCCGAAGTTTGAGGCGTTGTGGCAGTTCCTGTGAGGTCAACGTTAACAGGTTTGCTCAACTCAATACCGTCAGCATCAACATAAACGAGCGTTACCTCGTTGGTATCGGAAACGGTAGCAATTAGTCCTTTACCCTTTACCGATGAACTACCGTTACTGTATTCACTGTCGCTCATACAACCGGCAGCTGCGTAGGTAAATGAAATTGGTGTAGAATCAATACTACCGGTAATAACTTGATCATAGTGTTGCTCTTCATTATTTGCATTGGTATGATTATGTCCCCAAATGAAAATAACATTAGGATAATTGTTTAAGACGTTAATAACTTTATCAATATTTTTAATAGTTCTTCGGCGGGTGTTGTGCAAAGGATAGTGTGACAAAACAAATACCGGAGTTTCCTTAGGCTGTTTCTTCAAATATTCATCAAGCATAGTGATTTCGTCATCTAAAAATTTATAATCGCTACTACTATCCACGGGTGCGGCTCCGAACATATATACACCATAATTTGCATCTTCTTTAATGGTGGCAGGAATATTGCGCACTACATTCTCAGCAACAGCATTCGTTGTTCCCTCGCCTGCACTACCATATTTACCGTGCTCTTGTTCGTGGTTACCGGTAGTAAAGGCATAATACGGAACATCAGATGCCTTTACAACATCAAATACTTTAGATGCCAACGACCAATAAGCATCGCCGTTTGCACTACCGCTACCATCCGCAACATCACCGCAGAAACCGAGGAAATCAAAAGCGCCTTCGTTTTCCTGCGCATTTACAATCCAACTCTGTAAACGGTTAGCTGAGACATTATCCTTCTTGTTGTGGACATCGGAGGTAAACGCCAACACGGAATAAGGAACATCGGGATAACCGGAATCAATTTCCGGATCCTCTGCCGGATCGGTCGATTGTTGGCTCTGATATTCTTCATAAGTCAGAGTCTTACCATCTTGCAGAACAGCGCCACAATCCATGCATACTACGCTTCCGGTAGAGCCGCTACTGTATCTTGTAGGTACACTGGCTCCCTGTACGACTGTATGCTGGTGGTCGCAGGCTATATTGTTTTTCACACGGTACTGATTCATCAATGCCGTTTCGATATGCTCGGCAATGTAAAGGTGACCGGCAAAATCCGGATGTGTGCCGTCGGCACTACCGGTCAGGTCGATATTTGTTACATCTACATAAAGGTAGTTATTGTCTTTTGCGTATTTGTTGCCGGTTGAAAGGAAAGTGTTGATCTGGCTGACCATAGGAGCGGTTAACACATCAACAACTGTTGTCATAACACTCGAGGGGAGATGAAGCACATCGCCGGTTCCGAAAATCAAATCACGAATTGTGCCACTACCGTTTGCATCATTGGTTACTTCATTTTCAAGTAGGAAGCGGAAAGGATTATAAACGCTTGTAACAACGATCTGAGTATCTTCATACGGAACACTGCCGTCAGTTAACTCTTTAATATCCTGAATGTCTTTTAAAATAGCTTCGAAATCAATCTCGAAATCAGCAATAGCCTGACGTTGATCAGCGAGGAGCTGTGGCAGTAATTGGAAAAGCATGTTGTACTCATTGGCAATAGCCATCAAGCCGGTAAACGCATCACCATCACTGCTGTCGCGTAAAGATTCAATTAGTGCGTCAATCTGTTTTTCTGATGAGGTACCCTCTGCCTGTTCTTCCATGTAAGTGGTTAATTGGAAAATCAGATAACTTAACAGCTCGTTACTTCCCAATTCAATGGTAATCAGGTCAGCATTTGCAAGATTTGACTTGAATTTGGGGCCAATCTCCTTCAAATGCTTTTTGCCGTTTCCGCATTTTGCCTGAGACCAACCCTCCGTAAAGCCATCCTTTACGTCAAGTTCATCTTCAAGAGCAATACGGAATTCATAGCCGCGAGTGCCAAGAAGAGCGCCATCATAATGCGTATCAATATCAAAATAATCACTAATAAGCCTTGGATATGCCCCGTTACCAAAACTACCAACCGCGGAATTACGGTTTGAATGGTTAAGGCCATAGCCACCGGTAATACTGGTGCCGATCGGCACATAGTGATTATAGGTTGGCTTTGCAGCCGGCTCTTCGTTGTCCGCAAAGGCTGATACGGAGAAAAGACCTATCGCCATGACAAGTGTCAACAAAAGAGCTAATACTTTTTGCAATGTTTTTTTCATTTTTAATACACCTTTCATTTTTTACCATATATTTAAGCTTGCGCTTTATATAATTGTACAGAATTTTCCTAAAAAGCTTGACAAATTTGAAGTTTTTTGTTTGCCGGAAAAAATCTATATAATTGAAATACTTAACCTTTTATAGTATATCTAATTTACATAAATTTGTCAATTATTTTCATGTAATTTTTACTGTATAATAATATATCATTTGAATATGCTTACACAATGTGATATAATCAGGCAAGAGATTTAATTAAAAGAGGTACAAAAAAATGAAAAAGCATTTTCTGAATTTAGATAACGGTGATTTTGTGAATTCCGTTTCCGACAATATGGGTATTGACTCAAAGGGAAATTTGATGAAACGAATTGGCAAAAATATGGCAATGGATATGGATTCAGGCGAGCTACATATTATTTCGTCTTGCTCTAACGGTAACAACGAAGAAAATTAAATAGGTAATAAAAAGTCCGGCTCTGTTTTTTAAGAGCCGGACTTGTGTTTTTTGCATTATAATAATAAATAAAACGGCATGACTTTTGCCATACCGTTTAATAAAACACTTAAATTTTTAATTAAGCATTAGCCTTGTTAAGGCGATTTGTCAAATTAGACTTCTTTCTTGCAGCATTGTTCTTATGAATAAGACCTTTGCCTGCAGCTTGGTCGATCTTTTTAACTGCAACCTTAACAGTTTCAGCAGCGTCGGCAGAATTTGCTTCGATAGCAGCATCAGCCTTCTTCATAGCTGTTCTTAAAGCTGAACGATAAGCTTTATTGCGTTCATAATTAGCAGTGCTTGTAGCAACACGCTTTTTAGCAGATTTAATGTTTGGCATTACGACACCTCCCTAACAATACTCATAACACACAATATATTATCACAAAAAAATATAAAAATCAACACTTTTTTATCGGTTTATTCAAAAAGATTCATATTTGCATCAAAAATTTTCGTTCGTGTAATTAAGAAAGGTATCTTGTCTGTATTTTCGCCGGCAAAAAATGCGTCGATAAACAATGTCGGGTTTAAGTTGTCGTCTGAGCCTGCCGGCAACACTAATATAATCTTTCCGTTTGAAATGTTGCACTCTTTAATTTTCGGTGCAATATCAATTTCTTTTACAGTTCCTTTTTTAGTCTTCTTTTCTACTAATATGCTTGGGCTTTTTGAAAACTGCAAAACCTTTTCCAAAAAAGCGCCGGTACCAATGTCAAAATCAACTGAAAATTCGGCAAAAGCGACTTTGCCTGCTTTTAATTTAGGCTCGGCAACCTTTAAAATTTTAATATCTTCGGGCATCACCGCACTTAAATCGTTTAATATTTGCTCGTTCCCAATATTATCGTCATTAACGCGAATATCCATAATATCATATTCACTTTCAAAGCCTAACGAAAGCGGTAAAGCAAAGGTTAAGTACGGTCTCGGATTAAATCCTTCGGTGTACCAAACCGGCAAGCCCGATTTTAAAATCATGCGGGTCATAAACCTATTCATATCAAGGTGGGATATAAACTTCATTCTGCCCTTTTTTGAATAGAAAACTCTAACGTTTTTCAAAGCATACACCCTCCTTATAACAATTAGCGCCGCAATTTGCACACTTTTCGCGGCAATTCGGGGTGGTTGTTTCGCCGTGAGCTGATTTGTTTTCTCGAATTAAGAAATC
>JAZUID010000008.1:0-11445 GCA_045642065.1 Acutalibacteraceae bacterium | reverse complement strand
TAAGGCTTTGATTTATAAGAGAATCTAAACAGCGAACGAGATATTGGCTAGTATTATATACAGGAACTATTATGCTTAATAGACACTCACTCATTTTTAATATCCTTTCTATTGCTTACAATAATAAATAGTTATTGTAAGTTTGTTATGTCCATATTATATCGTATTTTGGTAAAATAATCAATATATTATCGAAATATGAGGTGCAATATGGAAGAATTAAATTTTATGTCGCAAAAATTCTTAAATGAAACGCAATCTACCAAAAACTTGTCCGACAAAACAATAATTGCGTATTGTTCGGATTTGTCTGATTTTATCGGGTTTGTAGGTCAGATACCAATAGACGATTCAACAATTATTGAATATGTAAAACATTTATCAACAGAGCGTCAGTTACAAGGGAGCAGTATAAACCGAAAACTTGTGGTATTAAAAATGTTTTTTGAGTTTTTATATAGTAACAATTACATAGAAGAGAACTATTACAATTCACATATTTTTAAATTCAAAAAAGAAAGAAAGCTGCCCAAAATCATAGCCACAAAAGATGCAGAAAGATTGTTAAAGCATTTAAAAAACGAAGCAGAGAAAGATATGGGAGATTATACTCATTGGCTGTCTTTGCGAAATTTGGCTTTGATAGATATTTTAATCAGTACCGGAATACGGATTGAAGAAGCATCTAATATGACGCTAAATGATATTTTTGCTACAGAAAGAACAATTTTGATTCACGGAAAAGGGAGAAAGCAACGGCTGATTTATATTTCATGCCCGGATACTTGGATTAACCTAACGAATTGGCTGAAAGTTCGGAAACAGAGAGCCGTTTATACGGACAAAGTTTTTGTCAACCGTTACGGAAATAATATAAGCATACATGGGATAGAGTACATATTCAATTCAATAAAAAAGAAAAGCGGAATCAATGAAAAATCGACACCGCATTATCTAAGGCATACTTTTGCAACAAATTTATTAGCCAATGGTGCAGATCTACGCTCGGTACAGGAAATTTTAGGGCATAGCAGTGTTTCAACGACTGAAATTTATACTGAAGTAACAACCAAACGCAAAAAACAGGTATTGAACAAATACAATTATAGAAATAAATTATAATGATATTGACAAGCACAAAAATAATGCGTATAATATTAAAGTGAACATAAATTGATGAATTATCGTTTAATTTAATATTGGAGAAATTTATGGAACAAGAAAATAAAAATAATGCTATCCGCCGTCTGTTTAAGGAACACAACAATGTCATGACAACGGCGGAACTGAGCAACAATAAAATTTATTATGCCGATATACAAAATCTTTTGAGGGACGGAAAAATCGAAAAGGTACGGCGAGGATATTATCATTACATTGAAGATTTCAGTGGTAGTGAAGTATCTATTATCAACAGACTTTTTCCCGATGCGGTGCTGTGTATGGAAACGGCTTTGTTTTATTACGGTTACAGCGACCGAAATCCTGCCGAGTGGAATATTGCGATTGATAAAAATACTTCACGATATCGTACAAAGATAGATTATCCGTTTATTAAAGATTATCGGCTTGATTCTGCAATAATCAAGCTTGGTGAGTGTCAAGGTATGATTGACGGAGAGTGCGTGCGGATATATAACAGAGAGCGGACGATATGTGATGTTCTCCACAATATGAGCAAAATGGATAAGGAAATTTTCAATAAAGCAATTACAAGTTATGTAAATGACTCAAAAAAAAATATTCCGAATTTGCTCGAATACGCCAAAGTTTTGCGTGTAAGCAAAAAGGTTAAAGATTTGATAGGGGTGTGGTTGTAATGACGGATGTGGCAGCTTCGGTTTTAGCAAAACTTCGTAATAAAGCAAAGCAAAGCGGAATCAGTTATCAGCAATGTTTGCAGTTGTTTGTTCAAGAGGAATTTTTGCGTAAACTCTCAAAGTCAGGTTGTTCGGAACACCTGGTGTTAAAAGGCGGTTTGTTTATTTATACACTTACCAATTTTGAAAGTCGTGCAACCATTGATGCGGATTTTCTATTGAGAAATTATTCAAATACTGTAAACGACGTAAAGGCACTTGTTGAAAAAATAATAGAAACGCCAACTGGCAACGATTATATTGTAATGAAAGCAAACGGATTTGAAGAAATTTCTCCGCAAAGGAAATATCACGGAATAAGCACGCAAATTATTTGTACGATAAAAAATGTTCGTGTTCCGTTCAATGTTGATATTGGCGTAGGCGATATTATTGTACCGGATGCGGAGGAACATCAAATTATTACGCAATTAGATAGATTTGAAACGCCGGTTATTAAGACTTATTCACTTGAAAGTACTATCGCTGAAAAATTCGATGCCATACTTCAACGCTTCGAACTTACGGGAAGAATGAAAGATTTTTATGATATATACTATCTTTCCAAAACTTATAAGTTTGATGAAGAAAAACTGCGAATAGCAATCTTTAAGACGCTGAAAAGACGGGGAACACTGTATGACAAAGACAGTTTTCAGAGAATCATTTCGCTTAAAGATGATCCGGAAATGCTTAAAAAGTGGAAGTATTTTTTGAAGAATATTAAAGATGAAAATTTAGAGTTTGAAACTGTTATTGACGGAATACAGGATTTTCTTGAGCCGATATGTCAAGATATAAAACTGTAATATATAAAGCTAAAAATGATTGCGCAGAATGTAATGTTACATTAATTACAAAACGGCAACAGTTATTCAAATATGAGTGAATCAATTAAAGTCTTTCATAAAACGATTGTTTGTTTTGCGACTTAATCATCGCAATAAAGAATATTCGCAAATAATTTTCCTTGCTATTTGATATAGCATATGCTATAATAGAATAATTAGGAGGGTTTGTATGTCTTTTTCTGAAATAATCAAATCAATTCGAAAACAATTTAACTATACCCAAGAACAGTTGGCAAGAGAATTAAAAGTGAGTTTTTCCACTGTAAACCGATGGGAGAATGGACGAACTGTTCCTAGTGTATTAGCTAAAATGCAGATATTAGAATATTGCGAAAGGAATCGCATTGATCAACATATCATTGATGAACTTAATAAGTCTTGACAACATAACATATCATAAATATTTATATTTATTTTTCAGTTAAGGGGCATTAATATGTCATATAGTTATTCGCCATTAAGGTATCCCGGCGGTAAAGTGAAGTTGTATGATTTGGTAAAAGAGATACTATTATCTAATAATTTGATTGGCGGAACCTATGTTGAACCATTTGCTGGCGGTGCAGGTTTGGCAATAAAATTATTACTTAAAAATGATGTTAGAAGAATTGTTTTAAATGATATTGATCCTGCGATTTATTATTTTTGGAAAATTATACTAAATTCATCTGAAGAATTCTTTAAGCTTATCGATAAAACAGAAATTTCTGTAGCAGAATGGAAACGCCAAAAAGAGATATTTAAAAAAGGACATATTAATAATGAAATAGAGTATGCGTTTTCTGTTTTTTATTTAAATCGCACAAATATATCTGGTATATTAAATGGCGGTATCATTGGTGGTATAAAACAAGACGGATCATATAAGATGGATGCACGCTTTAATAAAAATGAACTAAAAAAAAGAATTAGTAATATTGTTGAGCACAAAGGTGATATAATTCTATATAATCTAGATGCAAGAGAGTTAATAACAGGGGAATATTTAAAAGGTTTGCATAAAGTTTTTATTAATTTTGACCCTCCCTATGTGAAAAAGGGATCACAATTATATACAAACTCTTTTAAAAAAGAAGATCACATTTCTTTGTTTAATTGCATAAATAAATGTAACAAAAATTGGATAGTAACATATGATAAATGTGATTATATCTCTGAATTATACAACGAATATCGACAGCAACTAATTGAGGTAAGTTACAGCGTTAAAAATAAAATTAAAAGCAATGAATTTATGTTTTTTAGTAAAAACATAAATATTCCTAAAAAATTTATTAATGGTGGTATACATATGAATTGTTCTGACAAATGTAGATTTTGTTCAATATTAAAAGGTGAAAAAACTTTTGATACTATTGACTCACCTATAATTGAAAACGATAATTATTATTTATTATCAAGTGTTGGTGCAATGGTTGAAGGTTGGTCTTTGGTTATTCCTAAAAAGCATGAATACTCTATGAAAAATCATTATAACAACAAAGAATTTTATGATTTTTTAAACAACTGTATTTCTATAATAAAAAAAGCGTATAACATAGATAAAGTGATTGTTTTTGAGCACGGGGCTAATAAGTTTGGATCTATGACAGCATGTGGAACAAACCATTGTCACATACATATAGTTCCGATACTTGATTCTTTGGAAAAAGATATATTAGAATGTTTGCCTTTTGTGAAAATTTCGTTTAATAAAGTTAATGATTATGTAAAAGATTCAGAATATTTACTATATTCAGATGTTTTTGATAAAGCAGAAACTTCCAAATGTTACGTTCACATTTTAGATGAGCCTATTTCTCAGTTCTTTAGAAAAGTTATAGCTGAAAAATTGGGATGTCCCGAAAAATATAATTATAAAGAAAACAATAATCTTGATATTTCTAATGCAACATTTGAAACATTAAAAATGGAGATTAAAAATGGAAAATAAAGTTTCAACAGGTATGTCTGGTAAAACTGACGAAAGAGAACAGTATGAATGGAAATCCAGGTATTCAGATAAGATCGTGCGCCGTACTCAATTATGTGAAGCGATATACCTTATTTTACTAGTTTTTGTTGCGTTTTTGATAATATATTTTAATTATGTGGGTATTATTGAAAATTGTTTTAAAATTCCTGACGATAAAAAATTATTTTTTTCGCGGATGATCACATGTGTGGCTTGTGGATTATTAGGTGGAACAATATTTGATATGAAATGGTTTTATAAGTCTATTGCACATGGGTATTGGAATATTGACAGAATTTACTGGCGGATTTTTACACCTATAATTTCCTTATCTTTTGCATTCTGTTTGGCTAATATATTTAGTGATAATATTATTATTTATGGTAATGGTTTTTCTGCAGCAACTCTTGGTTTTTTGACGGGTTATTTTTCCGATGAAGCTGTTGGAAAAATGGCAGAGGTTGCAAAAGTGTTATTTAATACAAGTAAAAAATCTTCTGAAGACAAAGAGGATAAATAATATAATGTTAGAAAATGCAATCTATTTGGCGGGAAAAAACAGAATAATCAAATTAGAATCAGAACAACAAAACGTGCAGACAATTGGAGGTAAGGCACTTGGTTTATGCCAAGTGCCTTGCTTATGGTCGCTACCTTTCTTTGTAATATCGAAAGATTTATTTGCAGAATATGTTTTATGCAATGATCCAACAATTGTAGATAATTATATGCATAATATTAATACGATAATAGATATTCTTGATATGAAAGGCAAATTGATTTTGCGTTCTTCTGGGGTAAATGAAGGAATGAACGAACGCGGAAAATTTGACTCTGTTGAAACAACAAAGGATGAATTATCAAATTCTTTAATCAAACTATTAGATATATTGAAAGAAATACCTAATGATGGTATGCCAATAATTGTTCAGGAAATGATTGATCCTTTATTTACTGGTCATTTATCTAATGAACGCCGCTTTTCACAAGAAAATAGGGATTGGAAAGTTGAAATATATTACAAAGATGATACTTTTAAGCAAGATTCTATAGGCGTTAGAATGTGGAGAAAAAAATACGATACCAAAGAACTAATTAAACAAAAATTGTGTGCAACTGAAAAAATGGTTTTGACTGAATTACAAAAAGTGGCATATTTTTGGTATAACGAATCAAAAAACAAAAAATGCAGATTTCATCTTGAATTTGTTTTTGATGGAAATAATATATGTATTGTTCAAGCAGATTGTGATTTTAAAAAAGAAAATGCAATTAACCCAAAATCATATAATATTAATGTTAATAGAATTTCCAAAACATGGAACCCAAAAGTACTAAGGCTATATGATGTAAACAAATCGTCCAAATTTAAAAAATTACAGAATGTTACGGTTTATGATGAATTGGGTTTTTGCACCATTCCATTATATCTTTTAGATGACGTTAAAATAATAAACGATTTATGTCAAGGTGTAGTTTGCCGTGAATTGAAAGAAGATATAGAAACATTACTAAAAATTCAATCTGTAGTAATAAGAATGGATATTAGTAATGGAAATGAATCTCAAAAACAAATGTTGCCAAGGAGCAATGAACTTAATAGTTATAGCGATGTGGTTCTTTGGCTTAAAAACAATGCAAATTTTATCATAGAAAATCAAGATGGAGTTTTTATATTTCATAATTTTATTCCTTCAACATCTTCAGCGTTTGTACATGTGCTTCCAAACAATAGATTGGTAAAAATACAATCCTTATGGGGGTTACCTGAAGGGCTATATTATAATTATCATGATACTATTATTGTTGATTTGGGCACTAAATCACTAGATAAAATCACACAATCAGATGTAAAGGTCACGATAAAGAATAGGTTTAAGGATATTTGCATATTCCCAAATGAAAACGGGAATTGGGTGGCTTGTGATATTCAAGAACCATATGATTGGAAATGCTCAATTGAAAGTAATGAGTCAATTTTTGACTTATCGGTAAAATCACAAATGCTTGCCAATAAATTGCAAAAAGAAATATCTGTTATGTGGTTTGTTGGAATTGACAATTCTTTTTATGGAGCCAATAATCTACCATGGTTCCATGAAAAAGTAAATATTGAATCATACACTACGGATGAATATAAACGCAAATACTTTAAAGAAGAGGAAATTATAATAAACAACAGCGAAGAACTTCAGAATTTAATTTCTTCTGGAGATTTCCAAGATAAAAAATGTGTTAGATTAAAGCCAAACTGTGAAAAAGATTTGCGTAATAAAGATTTAATAGCGAATATAGGTAAAATTGCAGCTGATAAAGATATAATGATTTTATTGGATGGTACACAATTAACACATTCGTATTATCAATTAAAATCAACCGGAGCAAAAGTAGTATGTTCTGATAAAAATGAATTATTATATTTAGACACTCTTGAGTTTAATAAATTAGTACGAGATAAAATTCCAGAAAAAATAATATCAAACGGAGAGCATGTAAAATGCTCTATTGTGGCGCGCCCTCTGTTGGATCGATTACTTTTAGAAAAACTACTAGAAGAAGCGTTTGAAGTATATGACGCAGAAACAACAGATGATATAATTTCCGAGTTAGCAGACTTAACGGAACTATGCACCTCAATCCTAAAGGTTAATTCCGAATCAGCAATATCTTGTAAGGATATTCTATATAACAAAAGTGGTTATTTTAAAAATGAATGTATATTATTAAAAAATTTCAATATAGGTCTTGTTAATAAAGATTTTGTCAAAACATTTAAATACGAAAATATATATGGTAATCTTTCAGTTAAACGTAAAAAAACTAATTATAGAATAGAATTTAATTTGCAAAACTATCCTTTCCCTAAGATTAAAACGGAACATATAAGTAGTGAGTTAATTAGAATTAAAGATGAAATTATTACTAATGCATCTTTAACTCTGAAAAGCAAAAATTCGCAACAATTGGTTAATTATATAAAAAAAATATATAAGCTTGTAGAAAAAATGTGTCAATTTCTTAACATTTCTACTCAGAACATCGAAACTCAAAAACATTCAAAGGAAGAAAAAGTTGGAGCTTTTGAAAAAGGTTATATTCTTGAACAAACAGTTTTAAAAGATAATGTAATAGACGAAGAATTAGAATTTGATCCATCAAAATGCAAAAAAATTAATAAAATTAATAGAGAAAACACAAAATATTTTGAATTCTTACAGAATCATGAAAATGGACGCGACCGACTATTGTTTAGATATTCATTACCTATCGCTGTAAACGAGTGGGAAGTAATTTTTGATAACAACAGCATTGAAAAAATGATATCAAATATCCAAGGAATTTGTTTTGAAATTCATAAAAATGATTTCGGACAATTAATAATAAAAGTGTTCGGCCTTTCTCAGCAAATTGGCGAACAACTAACATTATTTGATTTAAACTGATTTGAAAATGTTGATTTTAAATAATCGTAATTTATTGGATTGAAATAGGATTGACAATTTTTTATATTTTAAATGTGCTTGACTAAAATTACTATTTTGCAACTAAACGGAATAAAGTCGGAAAAAAGAAATGAATTTTATGGGTTAAGCGGTTGACAAACGGCTTAACCTGTGTTATTCTAATGATGCTGAATTTTAAAATAATGAAGGAGAGGTTAAATAGTAAACTTAATCAAAAGCAAATGATGATAGTTCATCGGCTTTTGAGGAATGCATTTGAATTCGAATTGATTCGAAGATCGGGTGGAGTTTACTATGGTAAGATGTCCTTCATAAAGTTCGGTGTTTTTTCTGAATATAAAGGCATAGTATCATAGAAACAGGCGCTCATCTTCGGATGGGCGTTATTTTTATGCTCAAAACGAAAAACAAAAATTGAAAGGAGGTAGAGCGGTGATAAAGAACAGGTACTGCTCGGCGTTACGGGATCCGGCAAAACCTTTACCATGGCTAATATTATTGCTAATGTTAATAAACCGACCCTTGTCCTCGCTCACAATAAAACCCTCGCAGCCCAGCTTTGCAGTGAGTTCCGAGAATTTTCCCTGAAAATGCGGTTGAATACTTTGTCAGTTACTTCCTATCCTATTGGCAAAACGCCCGTTTTAAGCCGTTTTTTCGGGACACATTGATACTTTTTGGACTTAAAAAACTTAATAAAACCTATGTACAAGTGACCTTGAGTGGAACATCATTCCATACGGTTTTTTGTGTCCCATCAGTAGCGAATTTTCGCCGCCATATTTAATATTTCTTGAAAATTAAAAACAACATTATGTATTACCTTCGTATAGACAAACAAGTAAAATGTTCCTATGCGGAGGTATTTTTTATGAAAAATGTATACGGTTATGTCAGGGTATCGAGTTTTGACCAAAATGAAGAACGGCAGATGGTGGCATTGCGAGATGTGAATGTTCCGAAAGATAACATTTATGCTGACAAGCAATCGGGTAAGGATTTTGAACGACCGAACTACAAACGGCTTGTGAAGAAACTTAAAAAAGGCGATTTACTCTATATTTTGAGTATAGACCGTCTTGGGCGAAACTATGAGGAAATCCAAAATCAGTGGCGGATTTTAACAAAGGAGATAGGTATTGATATATGTGTTATAGATATGCCCCTCTTGGATACCCGAAACGGCAAGGATTTAATGGGTACTTTTATTGCCGATTTGGTGTTGCAGATTCTTTCTTTTGTCGCCCAAAGTGAACGGGAGAATATAAAAAAGCGGCAGGCACAGGGTATTGCTGCCGCAAAGCTTAGAGGTGTTAAATTCGGCAGACCGGAAAGTCCTCTCCCCGATAATTTCGGTCAAATTGTGCGTAAATGGGAGAAAAAACAAATTACCATTCACGATGTCACAAAACTATGCAATATGAGTGAAGCAACATTTTATCGAAGATTGCGAGAATACCGTTTGTCGCATAAATAAAAATGGCTCTCAAAAAGTAAACCTTTTGATAATAGTTGTTTTTACTCGTGCATTAAATGCAATTTAATATAATTTTCAACTAATAATGCACTTTTTCTTTGAAAACTCTTGATTCAAGAAGAAAAATATGGTAAAATCTCTATAAGAAATTGCTCTCAAAATGTTTACTTTTTGAGAATCATCCAATAAAAAAGCAAAAGTATTCGGAAGTTGTATTAATAGAAACAAAACCCAAAAAGATGAAAAAATAGAGGTAAGACATATGAAAACATCAAAGAGAATCTTATCATTGTTGCTGGTTATTGCAATGATTATTTGCTCTATTCCCGCAACTGTTTTGACTGTGTTTGCAGAAGAAACAACAAATTCTGAAAATGAAGCAATAGATGAAAAAATATATTATTCCGATTTATTCTACGGATATAGTTCGTATTTAAAATCTGATTTCTTGAAAAGTTATAACATTGATACTCAAAGTTTGTTTAATCAAGTATATGATGATTATATGAACAGTTCATCTTTTGCATGGTCAAATATACGCAATTCTCTTGACAAAGCGTTCAACATAAAAGAATGGTGCAAAACAATATCCGATGCAGCAGGTATAACAACATTTACTTATGAAAAAGCATTGGATGCTGCAAATATTGATTTGGCAAACAATATGTTTGGCGGATCAGAAATAGCAAGTACTTATAAAAAAGAAGCGAAAGTTGTCAAAAAGCTCAATGACATTTTGAAAGTATACGATACTTTTGACAAAAATTACGATATATCTCAAATGAGTGAAATCGAAGTGTTCACGGCGATGTTTGCAACGCTTGAAGATGTCGGAAATATCACCTACATAAATAAAACGACTATTATTGAACTAAGTGAGGATATTTTGCCTCATATTTCAACCATTACAAGCAGACTGAAAACAGGTGCAGACATTCTTACTGCGGCACAAACTATTGCTACAGGAATTATGCTTGAAGATTTGCGCATAGGTTTGATTGATGATGTCTTGGCAAATTCCCCGTCTGGAACGATGCTTTATGACGGAATGACCAGATTAAAGAATCAATTGAGAAATGGCTTTATCAGTTATTTTTTAGACAATTATTTATCAGAAAAAGTGCTTAATGAATTAGCGGACAAAGTTGTAAATAAAATAACCGAATCCGTATTAGAAGATCAAGCGGGCAGTTACGCACTAATTGGTGCTGTTTATAAAGTAGTGTCATGGATCGTTTTTGACAAAGTGTTTCATGTTCCTGAAATTGATGATCTTACAAAGCAAATGGTTTTAAGTGAGTATGCCTCTAATTTTTATAGTATAATTATTAGTAAAATTGACGACTTTTCAAAACCTTTTGCAAGTGATAGTATAAGCAAATTTGAGACCATAATCACTGCATATGAAGCGTCAGTTAAAGCGGCGATAAGTGCAACCGAAAAAATGGTATTGTCAACTAACAAAAACCAATTTGATGCTGTTTCTTCAAAATATGCTGATGAATCATTTTATTATGACTATGTCAACGATATTATTGATTCAATCAAACGCCTTTCATTAGATAAACGTAATATCACCGATTTCGGGACTTGGACTATTACAAGCGATACCGTACTGCAAGGTGCATCTGATGTGATTGAAAGTGGGCACATCTATTGTCCCAGTGTGGGATTGAAAGCAATCGTGATGACGAAAAGTGGCACATTGGTAATCCCGGAGAATGCAGATGTTACGATTGACGGTAATGTGCAAAACGGGGTTACCTATTCTTGCAGTGGGAATAAACAAATTAAGAACTATGGCAAGTTAAAAATAACAGGAAATCTTAATAATTACTAT
>JAZUID010000007.1:0-22899 GCA_045642065.1 Acutalibacteraceae bacterium | reverse complement strand
TTGATTCACTAATTTCTTAAGAATCGTCGGGTCCTTATTATTGTCGTTGTTTAATTTTCAAGGTCCGCTTTTCGCACCCCTTCGTTTTATGGGCGCCCGATTATAATACCACACATAACTACCTTTGTCAACACTTTTTTCCAATTTTTTTAAAATTTTTTTAAAAGTTCTTTTTTTGCATTAAATCGGGACAAAACAAAACAAAAACAGCCCTTTCTAAGGACTGTTTTAGTCTCTTTTATATATAATGTTATGCCGACAAGCCTTCGCTTATTCCCATAAGCACAATTCCGGCTAAAACTATACATATAATACCGTAATGCTTCAAGCTCAATTTTTCCTTTAAAAACACACGGGAAAGTAAAACCGAAAATACGCAATACGAAGAAATCATCGGTGCTGCCACAACGGCATTGGCACCCAAAGCGTAAATATAGGCAAACTGGCCCGCCGTTTCGCATAAGGCGCCTGCAAATTTCGGCGCTTCTTTCTTTATGTTGAATTTCTGCTTTTTTATAACCCGTATATATATATAGGAAAGGACTGCCATAAAAAAGAATGTATATTCATAGGCTATGTTGGCGGATGACTCGCTGATTTTACCGCTGTCAAGCAAAAGCGCATCGGCAAAAGTTCCGAGGCCGTCTAAAATGCAATAAAAGATGGGAAACGCAACTGCTATAAAGCTTGCACGGTATTTTTCTTCCTTTTTGTCGGGAAATTTATCGGTTTTTCCTTTTTCTGCAAAAGCAAGGGCAGTAACGCCTATTAAAACAAGAATTATACCTGCCGTGCTTAATTTATCGGGCGTTTGCTTTAAAAAAGCCAAACAAAGTATGCAAGCAACTGCGCCCGAAGAATTGCAAATGGGGGAAGAGACCGAAAGCATTATATAGCGAAGTCCGACATACCCCAAAACCATAGATGCAATATAACAAGCCGTTGCGGGCAGATACCTTATAAAGTCGGCAGGAGAAAAACTCTCGCCGAGCAAAAGTGTAACGGTCGCGTGAAGACCCATCACAAGACCTACCGCGACAACAATTTTCCAATGGCTGTATTTGTCTTCGGGTTTAGAGCCGATTTTTGAAAACAGATCGCTTCCACCCCAAAAGACAACCGCCGTCAAAGAGAGCAAAAACCACATATTTACTTTTCTTTCGCCAATTTTTTGGCAAATTCTGTCAATTCTTCGTCGTTATAGAATTCGATTGTTAATTTGCCTTTGCCTTTGCCGGTTGAAACTATTTCGACCTTTCTATGTAATTCGTTTTTAAGAGAAAGGGCAACTTCGCTATAAAAGTTGTTCTTTTTAACCTCTTTTTTCTTTTTTTCGGATTTTGCCGAAGAAGATATTCTTTCAAGCTCTCTAACCGATGCGCCGGCAACGGCTATACGCAACATCATGGCGCGCTTCTCGGCATCTTCACACGCCAACAACGCACGCGCGTGTCCGGCGGTGATTTTTCCGTCTTTAAGGGCAGAAAGCTCGTTTTCGGCCAAATTTAAAAGCCTTAGCGTATTTGTGACCGCAACGCGCGATTTGCCCATTCTTTCTGCAACTTCTTCTTGTGTTAAACCGTACTTTTCAATTAAAGCGCGGTAGCCTAACGCTTCTTCTACAACATTTAAATCTTCGCGTTGCAGATTTTCGACCAACGCCATTTCCATATAGGATTTGTCGTCGGTTTCCTTAATGATAACCGGCACCTCGTTAAGACCTGCCATACGGCAAGCGCGCCAACGGCGTTCGCCCGCAATAATGCTGTAACAACCGTTGCTTAAAGGCCTTACAAGAATGGGTTGTAAGAGTCCGTGCTTTTCGATGCTTTCCGCAAGCTCCTGCAAAGCGGTTTCGTCAAAAACACGGCGCGGTTGCTCCCTGTTCGGTTCAATGTCGTTTATTTTAAGTGTTACTGCGCCACCGTTGTCGGTTGCATTTTCGTTAAACAAAGACTCTAACCCACGGCCGAGTCCGCCTTTTTTTGCTGGCATAACATTAACCTCTCTTATTTCTCTTTAAAAATTCTTTTGTAAGCGCGTTGTAGGCGTCGGTCCCCTTTGAGCGCTTGTCGTAATATTGTATCGGCATGCCGTAGCTTGGCGCTTCGGAAAGCCTGACCGCGCGCGGAATTGCCGATTTGTAAAGCTTGTCGGCAAAGTATTTTTTAATTTCTCCGACAACCTGTTGAGTTAGGTTCAATCTGCCGTCAAACATTGTGAGAACAATGCCTTCGATTTCGAGTGTGGGATTATAAAGGCGCTTTACCTGCCTGATGCTCGCCATTAACTGCGAAAGCCCTTCAAGTGCAAAATATTCGCATTGAATCGGAACTAAAACCGAGTCGGAAGCAACCAATGCATCAATAGTGATTAAGCCAAGTGACGGCGGACAGTCGATAAATATGTAGTCATATTTTTCTCTTGCCGATGCGATGGCAAGTTTTAACTGCGATTCGCGGTGTTCAACCTCGACTAAATCAACTTCGGCGGCGGCTAAATTCATAGAAGACGGCACGATATCAACATTTTTGAACTTTGTTTTGATTATCGCACTTTCGGCACGCGCGCGACCTACCAACATTTCGTAAACGGTTGTTGTGGCGCTTTTTTTGTTAATGCCGTATCCGCTTGTAGAGTTGCCTTGTGGGTCGGCATCAATCAAAAGCACCTTTTTGCCCGCAATTCCCAACCCTGCGGCAAGATTAACGGCGGTAGTGGTTTTGCCAACACCGCCTTTTTGATTAACAACAGAAATAATTTTTCCCATTTTTTACTCCTATGTTTCATGTGAAACTTTAACTTTAACTTTATTATAACAACTTTGTTTTGCTTTGTAAATAAAAAAATGAGCCGAAAATGGCGTTTTGGACTTTTCAGTCAAGTACACGCCAAATTCGGCCCGATTTATTTGTTGTTATGATTTGTCGCCCGACTTGAATAACAGCGCCATTAGATATCCGAAGACAATCGCCGCCGCAATACCTGCCGCCGCGCCGGTGACTCCGCCCGTAAGTGCGCCTATAAGTCCGTGTTGTTCTACGGCTTCTTCAACTCCCTTGGCTAAACAGTAGCCAAAGCCCGTAAGCGGAACGGTGGCGCCTGCGCCTGCGGTCTTAACTAACGGGTCATAGCAACCTAATCCCGTCAACACAACACCGCTCACTACATACGCGACAAGTATTCTCGCAGGGGTAAGCTTGGTATAATCAATTAAAACCTGACCAACCAAACAAAAAGCACCGCCCACCAAGAAAGCATACAAACAATCTGAAAACAATCGCACAAGACCACTCCCCTTGTTTCACGTGAAACATTATATAGGAATATCTTGCGCGAAAATTTTTTAATTATTCTCTTTCTTTACTTTTTCCCAATATTCTTTATACTTTTGCTCGGTTTTATTATCGCCGAAATCATAGTACTTTTTGCTTTTTACAGCATCCGGCAGATACTGTTGTTTAACATAATGATTTTTAAAGTTGTGCGGATACAGATAGTTTTGCCCCTTAATTTCGGCATCTTCGCCGTCACAATGCTTGTTCTGCAGTTGGCGCGGTATTGGTCCGCCGACACCGTTTTCGATGTCCGCCATAGCTGAATTTATCGCGTTATATGCCGAATTTGACTTTGGTGATGTTGCCACTAAAATAACCGCGTTGGCAAGCGGAATTCTGGCTTCCGGCAAGCCGACCATCATTGCGGTATCAACCGCCGCCTTAACTATCGGTATTATTTGGGGATAGGCAAGGCCGACATCTTCGTTGGCGCAAACAAGCAGTCGCCTGCAAGCACTCGGCAAATCTCCCGCCTCCAAGAGTCTGGCCAAATAGTAAACCGCGGCATCGGGGTCGGAGCCGCGCATGGATTTTTGATATGCCGAAACGATATCGTAATGCTCGTCGCCGTCACGGTCGTAACGAACGGCATTGTTGCTTAAAACTTGCTCTGCAATTTCATTTGTGATATTTACGCTTTCACCGTCGGTTTCGGCGGCAAAACAGCAAAGTTCAAGCATATTGAGCGCTTTTCTGACATCCCCCGCCGACGCGCGTGCTATTTTTAAAAGGTTTTCTTTGCCGATTTGCACCTTGCTTTTCTGCTCTTCGCCTAAAAGCTTTGCGGCGCGAACAAGCACTTCGCAAATATCGTCGGGGGTTAAGCTTTTAAACTCGAAAACCGAAGAACGGCTTAATATTGCATTGTAAACATAGAAAAACGGGTTTTCGGTTGTCGAAGCAATAAGGGTGATGTCACCGTTTTCTATGTAGGAAAGCAGTATTTGTTGTTGCTTTTTGTTGAAATACTGTATTTCATCTAAATATAAAAGTATTCCGTTGGCGGCTTCAATAGTTCCGATTTCTCCGACAATTTCCTTAATGTCGGCGGTCGAAGCGGTTGTAGCGTTAAGATAGCATAGCTTCTTGCCTGCGTTTTTGGCAATAATATTGGCAACCGTAGTCTTGCCGACACCCGAGGGGCCGTAGAATATTAAATTCGGCACTTCGCCGTCATCAATAATTTTTCTTAAAACCTTGCCCTTGTCTAATAAATGATGCTGTCCGGCTACTTCTTCAATTTTCTGTGGCCTTATGCGGTCCGCCAAAGGTGATTTCATATCATTTTCTCCTTAATCGGTCTTATTTTTTATTGTTTGACATAGATTTATATTAGATTTTGCCCTTTTCGGAGGTAGTTTGTTTGAAAAAGACTGTTTTTATTAAAAATGCCGCAATTTTAACCGTGTCGTCCTTGATTTTGCGACTTTTAGGTGTGGTTTTCAGAGTTTGGCTCGCGAACTTTATCGGGGCAGAAGGTATTGGCCTTTATCAACTGATTTTTTCTGTTTATGTTTTAGTTGCGACCTTTGCAACCAGCGGAATTTCAACCGCCGTTACACGACTTGTTTCGGAAGAGCTCGTTGCCGAAAGCAGTAACGGCGCTCTGAATGTCCTTAAAAAAGCGGTTTACATAACCCTAATAATTGCCGGCGCTACACTTCTTTTGTTGATTGTTCTAAGTAAACCTATATCGGTTTACATAATCTCCGATATTCGTGCGGTGCCCGCTCTTCGCATACTGTCTTTTTCCCTTCCGTTTATGGGGGTTTCTTCCTGCCTTCGCGGATATTTTATAGCAAGAAGAAAGGTAAGCCCCAATGCTGCAACCCAAATATTTGAGCAAGCCGTTCGCATTGCCGTTGTCTTCGCCGCCGTTTCAAAGTTCAGCGCTAAAGGCTTGGCTTTTTGCTGCGGTGCCGTTCTTTTCGGCGATACGGTGGCCGAAGCGGCATCCTGCACTCTTCTTTATTATCTTTATAAAAAAGACCTTAAAAAGATTTCCGCTCTTCGCGAAAAGCCCGATAATACAGCGGTTTTTAAGAATATTAAACACATTGCGTTGCCTATCACCGCCGGCAGATATCTAAACACCTTGCTTAGAACCGCCGAAAATATTTTAGTACCTAAAAATTTGGCAAAATGTGTGTTTTCGGGCAAAAACGCGCTTAGTCAATTCGGCATGATAAAGGGAATGGCTTTGCCAATTCTCTTTTTCCCATCAACCCTTTTAAACTCGCTTTCAACCTTACTGATACCCGAAATATCGGATGCAAAATCGCAAAATCACAATTTGGTCGTTCGGTCGGCAACCGAAAGGATTTTGCGCTTGACATTTTTTATGGGGGTAATCTTCGGTGCCCTTTTCTTCACTTGCGGAATAAAGGTGGGCGAGGTTGTTTATAAAAGCGACCAAGTCGGCCTTTTAATAAAATATTTGTCGCCGATCGTTCCCTTAATGTATCTCGATAGCGTGGCAGACGGAATTTTAAAAGGTCTTGATGAGCAGCTTTTTACTTTTAAAATTTCTGTGTTTGACAGCACTTTACGAATAATTTTAATTTTACTTTTCCTGCCGGTTTACGGTCTTAAAGGATTTATCGCGATTATGTATTTTTCAAACGCCCTAACCTGTGGTTTTAATGTGATAAGACTGATTAAAATTACCGGCGCAAAATTTAGCATTGTAAGGGAAGTTTTGCTGCCGCTTTCGTCGGCGTTGGCAATAACCTTTACTGTGAAAAACATTTTAAACTCGACCGGCATTAGCAACAATATAGTTTACATAACAACAATATCAATAATTTCGGTGATTTTCTTTTTGCTGTTTCTTTTTAGTTTTAAAGCTCTTAAAACTGAAGAAATCAGGTATATTGCAAAATAAAACCAATCGCTATTTTAGGTTTACATAATTCCTAAAAACTGTTTTTTCGCCGCGCCATTCGTAAGCGCGGTTTTTAATTTCTTCACCTAAAACATACTCATCTCTGTATCCTTTTACAAATTCTTCTATGTAGGTGTTTTGAGCATTTTTATTCAGCGGACAGACTTCGGCACAAATATCGCAGCCCCAAACAATATTATTTTCCCTTAACAGCGCTTTTTCGCTGAATTCAGGCTCATTTTTTTGCTGGCTGAGAGCCGATAAACATTTTGTCCCATGTATAAGGGATGGACAAGCTTTAAAACAATCGCCGCACAAAGGGCATTTTTTCAAGGATTTTTCGGCTTCGATTTCTAAATCCGTCACAATTTCGCCGATAAAAACATAGCTTCCCCACTTGCTGTTTATCAACATTCGGTTTTTGCCGTAAAGTCCGAGCCCTGCCGCTGCCGCCGCATAAACTTCGGGTATGGGCGAATTGTCAATGAAGAACGAAAATTCGTTTTCGCAAAACTCTTTTTTAAGATCGGCAGTTATCTTCTCTAAATATTTACCGCAAACCTTGTGATAGTCGGGCACCGCCGCATATCGACTTATGTTTTTCGGCCGTTCGTCTTTTACCTTGTAAGGAAAAAGCAAAAGTATAATAGATTTTGCGTTTTTCGGAATTCTTTCCTTTGCGCGACAATCAAGTAAGTGGTCGTTTACATCTGAAAACTTTAAAAATCCGACATCGGAAATACCGTTTTTATTTACAATTAAGGTGATTTTATTCTTCATTTCTTAAATCTTTAAAAAAAGTTTTTAAAACTTCTTTACATTCGTCCTCTAAAATTCCGCCGTAAACTTCGGTTTTGTTGTCAAACGGCAGGTCAAACATATTTATCAAACTGTCGGCGCAACCTTGTTTTACATCATAAGCACCGAAAACCAAGGTTTTAATTCTCGCGTTGATAATAGCGCCGGTACACATGGGGCAGGGCTCAAGAGTTACATACATCTCGCAGTCGTCAAGCCTCCAAGAGCCGACCTTTTTGTTTGCCGATTTTATTGCTTCAATCTCGGCATGGGATAAAGCGCTTTGCTTTGTCTCGCGCATATTATATCCCTCGGCGATAATTTCACCGTTTCTTACAATTACGGCGCCAACCGGCACTTCGCCCGATTCCGCCGCTTTTTTTGCAAGCAAAATTGCGTTTTTCATAAATTTGCTTTCCATAAATGCACCTTTTAAAAAAGGGAAAAGCAACTTTTTTAAAATTTGCCCTTCCCTAAAAATTTTAAATGAAAAAGTACCTGATTGCTTCGGCTAAACAAACAATAAGGAAAATTACAATCATCGGTGAAGTAACGAAAACAGCCAGTTTTTCTTTCTCTTTTAGTTTTGTTCCGCTTTTTTGGACTTTAAAATCTTCGCCCATGTTGGAAAGCTTGATAAAGCCGACAATTCCTAAAATCAAAATTACCGAATAAATAATAATTCCTATAACATTTTGAATTTCATCGGTGAAGCCTGTGAAAAAGTAAACAAAGGCAACCGAAATGAAATTGTTTACAAAATGCACCGCCACGCATACCACTAACGAGCCGGTTTTAACCGCAATATATGCTAAAATCAAACCGACTAAAAATGTAAACGGCATCTGTTCAAAATTACCGTGCATAAATCCGAAAATCAATGCCGAAGCAATAATTCCAAACCCAAATCCGAATTTCTTTAAGGCGCCTAAAACAACACCTCGGCAAGCAAATTCTTCGACAAAGGCCGGCAATACGGCGGTAGCCAAAAAGGCAAGCATAAAACCGAAAAATCCTTTTGGGTCATCACCGGTGTCAACATTATAAGAAATGCCGATGTTCTGTAAAAAATCCCCGATTTTTGCAATTATTAAGTTTGCCAAAACGCAAAACGCGTTTCCGATAAAGAAAAAATAAAGTCCTTTTTTTCTGTCGGTCTTTTTAAACTCGACCAGCTCGTTTACTTGATATCCGCATTTGCGTGCGGCAAAAATAAACGGCACGGTGAATAAAAACATTGAAAGAGCAATTTGAACGCATTGTAAAATCGCAGGCTCCGACACCATTTTGTAAGCTTGTTGCACGGAGTATCCTATTTTTTCCATAACAAAATAGTAAGCATAGGCCCACAGATTAGTAACCGCAGCCAAAAAGAGCAAGGCACCGCCCATTATGTTTGATACACGCCTTAACTCTCTCTTCTCGGTAATCCTATTATCAGGCGGGGCCTGATAATAGGACGTTTCGTTAACATTCATTTCGCCTTCAAATCCCGTTTGATAGGATTGACTGTTGTTTTCGTCCATTTGCGAAATCACTTTCCTTTAAAGATATAATTTCCGCAATAATTACTCGTTATCCCCTAAAACAACGGTTTCTTCTTCGGCCGGCTCGGCTTCAACCGCACCGGCATCAGCGTCGGCTTCTTCGGGTGCGTCGGTAACTTCGGCTTCGTCGTGTTGAGCGGTAGCAACCGATAAAATCCTTTCGCCTTCGGCAACGCGCATTACGCGAACGCCCTTAGCCGGACGGGCAAAGGTAGAAATATCTGCAGAAGAAATCCTGATAATAATACCGTTTGAGGCTATCATTATAATATCTTCTTCGCCTGTAACTGCCAAAGCGGCGGCAACATTACCGTATTTTTCAACCTTATAGTTAGTTAATCCCTTACCGCCACGGCTTTGTAAGCGGTAGTTTTCAACATCGCTTATTCTTCCGTAGCCGGTTTCGGTAATTGTCAAAATCTTGGTGTTTTCTTCTGTTACCAACATAGAGACAACTTCGTCGGTATCACTCTTCATAGTAATAGCCTTAACACCGCGGGAGTTCCTGCCGGTCGGTCTGACATCCTTTTCGCTGAACTGAATAGCCATACCGTTCTTAGTGGCAACCATAAGATTTTTGTTGCCGTCGGTCAGTTTTACAAATGTCAGCGCGTCATCTTCATCAATAGAAATTGCAATAATACCGCTTCTTCTTGTGTTCTTAAATTGCTCTAACTTAGTGCGTTTAACAATACCCTTGGCAGTAACCATGCAAACATAACTTTCATTATCAAGTTCGCTTGCCGGTAAAATAACGGTAACCTTTTCTTCCGGCATAAGCGGTAAGATGTTTATAACATTCATACCCTTTGCGGTTCTTCCGCCTTCGGGAATTTCATAAGCCTTTAAGCGATACATTCTGCCGAGATTTGTAAACAGCATAATGTAATCGTGTGAAGAGCAAACGAACATATTTTCAATAACATCATCTTCGCGGGTAGTCATACCTGTTATTCCGCGTCCGCCACGGTGTTGAACGCTGTATGTATCCGAAGGTAATCTCTTAATATATCCGTTTTCGGTTTTTGTAATTACGCATTCTTCTTCAGGAATAAGGTCTTCAATATCAACTTCGCCGGCAACATCCGAAATTTCGCTTCTGCGGTCGTCTGCGAACTTGTCGCGAAGATTTAATGCTTCGGTTTTGACAATATCCAAAATTCTTTCGTGACTTGCAAGAATTTCTTCGCATTCCTTAATAAAGGCTAACTTTTCTTCTAATTCATCAAGAATTTTTTGTTTTTCAAGACCCGAAAGCTTACCTAATTGCATTTGAACGATAGCGGTTGTCTGAATATCATCAAGACCGAATCTTTCCGATAAAGCTTCCTTACTTTCCGGAATTGATTTGCTGGCTCTTATGATACTGATAACTTCATCAATAAAGTCAAGCGCTACCTTTAAGCCCTCTAAAATGTGGGCGCGCTCTTCAGCCTTGCGCTTGTCGTAAGCGGTACGGCGCTCAATAATTTCGCATTGGAAATCAATGCAGTTTTGAAGCATTTCTTTAAGTGTTAAAATTTGTGGTTTGCCGTTGACAATGGCCAACAAAATAGCACCGAAAGTAGTTTGCAAAGCGGTGTTCTTATAAAGCTTGTTAAGAACAACCTGCGGATTAGCATCCTTTTTAAGGTCAACAATAATTCTGATACCGCCGTCGCGTTTAGAAGAATAGTCAACAACGTCGTCAATGCCTTCAATCTTCTTGTCGGCAGCAAGATCGTAAATATTTTTAACTAAATCTTGCTTTCTTACCTTGTAAGGAATTTCGGTAATAACAATTCTGAATCTGCCGTTTTTCAATTCTTCAATTTCGGCTTTGCCGCGTAAAACAATTTTTCCGCGACCGGTAGCATAAGCGGCGCGAATACCGCTTCGGCCCATAATGATACCGCCGGTTGGGAAATCGGGCCCCTTTATGTATTGGCAAATTTCTTGTAAATCTGCTTCGGGGTTGTCAATTAAGCAACACATACCGTCAATAACTTCACCTAAGTTGTGTGGCGGAATTTCGGTAGCCATACCAACCGCAATACCCGAAGAACCGTTAACTAAAAGTTGCGGAAATCTAACCGGCAAAACCTCCGGCTCTTCCAAACGGTTGTCATAGTTAGGTGTAAAATTAACCGTTTCTTTGTCAATATCGTCAAGCATGCTGTAAGAAAGCTTGTTCATTCTCGATTCGGTATAACGGTAAGCGGCGGCAGTGTAACCGTCGATGTTACCGAAGTTTCCGTGACCGTCGATTAACGGATAACGAAGTGAGAAATCCTGCGCCATACGAACCATTGCATCGTAAACGCTGGCGTCGCCGTGCGGATGATATCTACCAAGCACCGAACCTACTGTGTCGGCACATTTGCGGTACGCTTTATCAGGTGTAAGTCCGTTTTCGTACATTGTGTAAAGAATTCTTCTGTGAACAGGCTTTAAACCGTCCCTAACGTCAGGGATAGCACGGCCGACTAAAACCGACATAGAATATTGCAACATGCTTTGTCTTATTTCATCTACAATTTCGACCGGACGAATGTTAGTTTCTTCATCACTCGGCCAGTAAACATTTTCATGATTAGCCATTTTTTATCCCCTCCTTAAATATCAAGATCGGTTGCAAATACTGCGTTGTCTTCAATGAACTTTCTTCTCGGCTCAACTTCTTCACCCATTAACATCGAGAAGGTTGCATCAGCTAATTCTGCATCCTGCATTGTAACCTTTAACATAGTTCTGTGTTCCGGATCAAGTGTTGTTTCCCACAACTGCTCGGGATTCATTTCACCAAGACCTTTGTAACGCTGAATATCAACATTACCGCCTAATTCTTCAATAAATTTGTCTCTTTCTTCATCTGTAAAAGCATCATAATACTTTTTACCTTTAGCCACGCGGTAAAGTGGCGGTTGTGCTAAATAAATATGTCCTGTTTCAATAAGCTCGGGCATATAACGGAAGAAGAATGTCAGCAAAAGTGTTCTGATATGGCTACCGTCAACATCGGCATCGGCCATAATAACAATTTTGTCGTATCTTAATTTTTCAATGTCAAAGTTTTCGGCAATACCTGTACCCAATGCTACAACAACAGGAGTTAATTTGTCATTTCCGTAAACCTTGTCAACTCTTGCCTTTTCAACATTAAGCATTTTACCCCATAAAGGAAGTATTGCTTGGTATGTACTGTTTCTTCCTTCAACTGCACTACCGCCGGCGCTGTCACCCTCGACAATAAATATTTCGGTTTTGGTGGCATCATCGGAAATACAGTCTTTCAGCTTCTCCGGCATACGGGTTTTTCCGCCGATGCCTGATTTATTTCTTTGTAAATCCCTTGCCTTTTGTGCGGCTTCGCGCGCATTTGAAGAGGCAATAGATTTATCAAGAATAATTTTAGCTTCCGCAGGATGGTCTTCTAAATATTGCATAAGCTTTTCGCTTACAATATTATTTACAAGGGTACCGATAGCGGTGTTACCGAGTTTTGCTTTTGTTTGGCTTTCAAACTGTGCGTCGGTAAGCTTAACACTTACAACCGCAATTAAACCTTCGTTAATATCGTCACCCTTTAAGTTGCTGTCGGATTCTTTTAAAAACTTAAAATTACGGCCGTACTTATTAACAACCCTTGCTAAGCTTGTTTTAAAACCCTGCTCGTGGGTACCGCCGTCAACCGTGTGAATGGTGTTGGCAAAGGACATAATTTTTGTGTCGTATCCCGTACTCCATAAAAGTGCAATTTCAGCTGTTGAATCACCGTGTGTGCCGTTAAGATAAATA
This sequence comes from Acutalibacteraceae bacterium, assembly GCA_045642065.1. Lineage (GTDB taxonomy): Bacteria > Bacillota > Clostridia > Oscillospirales > Acutalibacteraceae > UBA737. The sequence continues at coordinate 10,555 of JAZUID010000007.1, read as the reverse complement.
ACATCGCTGTTTAAACGGTCTTTTTTGCTCTTTTCAAGCAAATATTCAACATAAGATTTAATACCGCCTTCAAAACAAAGGTCATCTTCGCGGTCGGGAATTTCGGCATCGCTTCTGTTGTCTTTAAGAACAATACGAATACCGCCGTTTAAGAAAGCTTGTTCTCTAAGGCGAAGTAAAAGCGTGTCATAATCATATCTTGTAGTATCGGTAAAAATAGAAGCATCAGGTTTAAATGTTACGGTTGTGCCGGTTTCATTTGTATCGCCTACAATTTCCAATTCGGTTTTAATGTTACCGAATTCGTATCTCTGCTTATAAATATGCCCGCCGTTTTTAACTTCAACTTCAAGCCAAGAAGATAAAGCATTAACAACCGAGGCACCAACACCGTGCAAACCGCCCGAAACTTTATATCCGTTTCCGCCGAATTTACCGCCTGCGTGCAAAATGGTAAATACAACGCTGACGGTAGGAATACCTTGTTGAGGGTGAATACCAACCGGAATACCGCGCCCGTTATCCGAAACTCTGATAACACCGTCGTCAAGTAATTCTACTAAAATTTTGTCGCAATATCCTGCTAATGCTTCGTCAATAGAGTTATCAACAATTTCATATACAAGATGGTGCAAACCGCGCTCGCCTGTCGAACCGATATACATACCGGGACGTTTTCTTACAGCTTCCAGTCCCTCTAAAACCTGTATGGAATTTTCGTCATAAGACTCGGTTACGGCTTTTTTTACTTCGTTACTCATTTTTATCTCCAATCCTTAAAAATTGATATTTGTTCTCTTTAATAATGTTGCGCAAGAAAGTTGAGAAATATAAATTTTTTGACTTTTATTTTTTTCTGAACAAACTATAAATGTTTTAGGCAGTTCATAGGTTACATTTATAACTTCTTTTTTGTTTTCGGCAATTTTTAAAAAATCGCGCGTTTTTTTAGAAACGGTCGTACTGTCTAAATCAAAAATACCTATTATATCTTTGCTGTTAACCAATGTATCTCCGCCTAAATGAATATACATTTATAAAATTCCTCCGTCAAAAACCTTAAAAACTTTGCCGTTTTTAAGTTGTTCAATATTAGAAATGTCACAACAAGTAATAAATGTTTGTTTTCCTTTTATATGATTTAAAATATAATTTTGACGGCTAACATCAAGCTCACTCATAACATCATCTAATAAACAAACGGGAAATTCGCCTGAAATTTCGTTAATAACTTCAGCTTCCGCAAGTTTTAAAGACAATGCAATACTGCGGTGTTGCCCTTGCGAGCCGTAATTTCTTGCATTTATACCGTTTATAAAAAATTCAATATCATCCCTGTGCGGTCCGACAGTTGTAAAACCTAAAACACAGTCTTTTTTTCTGTTTTCTTTAATTTTTAAAGAAAAATCTTCTTCGGCGGTGGATAAATATTTAATATTTATTTTTTCTTTTCCGCTTGAAATACCGTCATAAATACTCGGAAAATATTTTAATATATCTTCAATTATTTTCTTCCGTGCGTTTATGATTTTTGTACCCAAAGCAACTATTTCTTCTTCAAAACTATCTAATAAAACAGCAACCGAAGGGTCATACTTATAATCCTTAATAATTTTGTTTCTTTGAATTAAAGCTCTCGAATATTCCCTTAAAATATTAACATAGTTAGGATAAAGCTGGCCTAAAATAATATCTAAAAATCTTCTTCTTTCATTAGGTCCGCTTTTAACGATATTTAAATCATTCGGTGAAAAAACAATAGCTTTAAAATTCCCTAAAAATTCGTTTTGCAATGAAACTTTTTTATTATTTATAAAAAATTGTTTTTTATTATCAATAACAATTTTTGCTGTTGTTTCAATTCCGCGCGAAACAAAATTTAAATTATTTTCAGAAAAAGCTTTATTAAATTTTATAAGTGAAGTGTCTTTATTTGTTCTAAAACTTTTAGCGCCGGTAAAAAGCCAAATTGCTTCTATAATATTTGTTTTTCCCTGCGCATTTTCGCCGTATATAACATTCATTTCATTAAAAGGTTTTAATGAAATGTTTTCAATATTGCGAAAATTTTTAATTTTTAATTCATTTATAATCATTTTATTATAAATTTAAAATCTTCAAATTCTACTTTATCTTCTTTATAAAGTTTTTTACCGCGCATTGTGCAAATTTCACCGTTAACCAAAACTTCACCGTTTTGAATAACAATTTTTGCGTGACCGCCGGTAGAAACAATGCCTGATAATTTCATAGCAGAATCAAGTCTTATAAAATCTTCTTTTATTTTTATTTCTTTCATAAATTAAATACGCATAGGCATTATCATATATTTAAAGTCTTCGCCGTCAATTTGTTTAATAATAACGCCAGAGCCTGCTCCGTTAAATAAAATTTCTACCTTTTCATCTTGAATAACCTTTAAAGCTTCTAACAAATATTTGCTGTTTAAACCGATTTCAAACGGCTCACCGTTAAGCTCGGTATTAAATGTTTCGGTTGCTCTTCCGACAGAAGTAGCACAGGTAAAAACAACACAATGTTCATTAAAATAACATCTTATAGGTGTAGAAAAAGATTCATTTATTAAAAGCGAAACACGCTCAATAACATCAATAAGCTCACGGGTGTTAACCTTAATAACCTGTTTGTGCTCTGCGGGAATTGTCTTTTCATAATTAACAAATTCACCCTCAAACAAACGGGAAATAAATTTATATCCGTTTATATCAAAAGAAATAAGTCTTGAACTTATATTTATAATTACATCTTCTGTTTCTTCATCAATAAGACGCATAACTTCCATTAAAGCTTTACCTGGAACAATAAATGAATAATTGTTTGTTTCATTTATTTTTTCGCGTCTTATGGCAAGTCTGTATCCGTCAATAGAAACAAATTGTAAAATTCCGTCTTCAACAGTTATATTAACACCTGTTAAAACAGGACGAGAGCCTTCGGTTTGAGCAACGGCGAAAATAGTTTCTTTAATCATTTCACTAAACAATTTGCCGTTAATTTTTATTCCTTCACCGTTATCTAAAAACGGCATTTCAGGAAAGTCAATGGCAGCCATACCTATAATATCAAATGTTGCTTCACCGCATTTAATATGACAGTTTAATCTTTCATCACAAGAAATTTCAACCTGCGGTCCGTTCATTCTTCTTAAAATATCAGCAAGAAGTCTGGCATTTATAACAATGTCGCCTTCTTCTTCGCAATGCGCATAAATTTCCTTTTTAATACCCATTTCAAGATTATATGCAACAAGAGTAACTTTGCCTTGTTCGGCAGAAAGTAAAATACCCTCTAAAATAGGCATTGATGTTTTAGCACCGACAACGCGTTGTGCTTTTGTAACTGCTTCTAACAAGGCTGCACGCTCAGCAGTAAAAATCATAAAAAATCCCCCTAAATAAAATAATAAAAATAACAGTAATAATAAGATGTGTTAATAATGTTAAAAACTGCTAAAAATGTTTAAATTTACCACAATTTTAAGGTTAGTAATTTTGTTGATAAAAACTTTATAATTTTAACAATATTTTTTATTCACACGCAGTTTAATAATTAAGATGTTAATTAAAGTTAATAAATTTAATAACTAAAAGTTTTCGCTGTCGCTTTTAAGATTGTTTATTATGTCTTCAACAAGTTCTTTTTCATAAGGCTTGTCCGACAAAAACTTTTCAACCTGCCCCACATTATAAAGAACGGTTGTGTGGTCTTTACCGAAAGCTTCACCTATTGCTTTATAAGAAAGTTCGGTTGTTTCCCTTGCAATATACATACCGACTTGACGGGCAAGAGCAACCGAAGCGGTACGGCGGCTTGAAAGAATATCATTTTCGGAAACATTATAAACCTTTGCAACTTCGGAAATGATTTTTTCTATCTTTATAGGCTCCGGCTGAGTATCGTTTATAACATCCTTAATAAAGCCTTGTACGACCGAAATATTAGGCACTTTTTCCTGAATTGAGATATAGGCCTGCAATTTCTTAATAACGCCCTCTAATTGCCTTGTATTAACCTTAATGTGTTCGGCAATATAATAAACAAGATTTTCCTCTAAATTAAAGCCCAACTGTTCGGTTTTTTTCTTTATAATGCCAACCCTTGTCTCAAAATCGGGCGGGGTAATATCGGCAAACAAACCGCTTTCAAAACGGGACCTTATTCTGTTGTCTAAAGTTTTAAGTTCTTTCGGCGGTCTGTCAAGCGTTACAACAATTTGCTTGTTGTTTTGGGTTAAGGTATTAAAGGTGTTGAAAAATTCTTCTTGGGTTTGTTCTTTGCCTGCGATAAAGTGAATATCGTCTATAAGCAAAACATCAAGATTGCGGAATTTATTTCTGAAATCATCAATGGTACCAAGACCTAATTTACCGTCTTGCAAAGCTTTAATTAGCTGATTTGTAAAATCTTCGCTTCGTATATATTCAATTCTTTTATTTGGATAATGTTTTTTCTGGTAATTTTTAATAGCAAGCATAAGGTGGGTTTTACCAACACCCGAGGGGCCGTAAATTACAAGCGGATTGTAAACATTATTCGGAATTTCGCTTTGTGCGACCGCAAAGGAAGCGGCATGCGCAAAACGGTTGTTCGAGCCGACAATAAAATTATCAAAGGTGAAAAAGTCTTCAAAGGTCAAACCTTCGCTGAACATTTCAATATTTCTTATTTTCTTTTCCTCTTCTTCAATAACAAACCTTACGGCAACATCAAGCCCCAAAACGGCTTTTGCGCTGTTTTCCAAAAGCTCGGTATAGTTTTCTTCCAACATTCCGCGCATATATTCGTTTTCAACCAAAACCTGAAGCTCACCGTTTTCAAAGGAATAAGGAACAAGATCCTTTAAAAAACAATTAACCGCAACGGCCGAAATTGTTTTTTGGCATTCTTCACATATCAAAGCCCAAATATCGTTTAAAGACCCAACAGGCATTATGTAAACCATCCTTTTTCTTATAATCTATATATAATAATATATATAATAAATATAACATATTTAAATATACTTTTCAACAAAAAAATAAGATTTTTCTTAAAATATAACGTATTTTATTCAAAAATGCCGTTAATTTTGTTTTTTGGCATAAAAAAGGGTTATCACCCTAACCGAAAAAAAGCAAAATTTAAGCCGTTTTAAAACAACAACAAACATATTAAAATTTTTCGCCGCATATATTTTTTGGGGTGAAACATTTTGAAGGATAAGGCGGCTTTGATAAGAACGATAATTTCGCTTTTTATTTGCGGTTCCGTATTTTTGTTCGGCGGATATTATTTTTTGCTTTCGGGTAGCGAAAAAAACGATGTTTTTGAAGAAAAAACCGACAAAAGCGCAAGCTCTGTTCAAAACGAAACATACAACACGCAAAGAGAAGAAAGGGAAGAAAAAACAGCAGAAACAGCGGCAAAGGGCACCGTTTTAGGCGGAATAAAGGAAAAATTTATTTCTCCCTATTCCGCACCGCAAAATTATAAAAAGGTTTACCTAAAAAACAATACCGATTATCCTATAAATATAGCTGATTTTTTAGGTGGCGAATTGCCTTTTAAGCTTGATAAAACCGACGATTTTCAAGTCCTTATAATACATACCCACGCAACCGAAACATACATGAAAAAGGAAAGCGACACCTACACCTCCGACTTTTCTTCGCGAACGCGGGACAACGAGTATAATATGGTAAAAATGGGGGAAATTATTTCTGAAAAGCTCAACAAGGCAGGCATTAAAACCTTGCACGACAAAACGCTGCACGACTACCCCCAATATAGCGGAAGCTACGGTCGCGCCGCCGACACAATTTGCGCTTATCTTAAAAAGTATAAATCAATAAAAATCGTGCTTGATATTCACAGAGATGCCATTTCTGATGCTGACGGAAACAAAACAAAATTGGTTACAAAAATAGACGGCAAAAAAGCAGCACAGGTAATGCTCGTTATGGGGTCGAATACAGGGGGTGTCACAAATTTTCCCTATTGGCAGGAAAATTTAAAGCTGGCAATAAAGCTTCAGCAGACCTTGGAAAGTGAATATCCGACCCTTGCACGCCCTTTAAGTTTGATGTCTAAAAACTATAACGAAAGTTTGACTACGGGGTCGTTACTTATCGAAATCGGAACAGATGCAAACACGGTGGAAGAAGCAAAATATTCGAGCGAGCTTGTAGGCAAAAGCCTTGTAAAACTCTTTAAAACACTAAAATAAGGAGAAAAAATGAAATCGGTTTTTCTTAGAAGCTTTGCAATAAGTTTTATTTTTGTTTTTTGTATAATAGTCGGATTTTTAATGTCGGCACGCGCCTACGAAAAAACAGTCGAAACAGCTTACGGAGAAAAGAAAAGCGCCACCGAAATAAGCGGCGGCGCAATTAGAATATTTGATTTTACATTTGAAATATTTTAATTTTTTTCGGTTGCTTTTTCAATGGCGGCAGCGGCATCCAAAAGATAACTGCAGTCGGCTTTTTCAAGCTCGCCGTTGTCAACCATTTGGGTTAAGGAAACATCAATCGGAAGCTTGGCTAAAAGCGGAACGCCCAATTCTTCGGCAATACCTTCGCTTGAGCCTGAAAAAATCGAAAATTCTTTACCGCAGTCGGGGCACTTCACAAAGCTCATATTTTCGACAATACCGAGCACAGGTATATTCATAAGCTTTGCCATATTATAAGCCTTTTTAACTATTAAAGAAACAAGGTCTTGCGGTGTTGTTACAATAATAATACCGTCAAGCGGAAGCGACTGGAAGACGGTCAGCGGAACATCGCCCGTTCCGGGGGGACAATCGACAAAAAGATAGTCAAGGTCGCCCCAAACAACATCGTGCCAGAACTGTTTAACAGCGCCTGCAATTACGGGCCCGCGCCAGACAACCGGCGAAGCTACATCATCGAGCAAAAGGTTAACCGACATAATTTCAATTCCGGTTTTGGTTTTGGCAGGCAAAATTCCGATTTCGTTTTGCATGGCACGGCCTTTAACGCCAAAGGTTTTGGGGATAGAAGGCCCCGTAATATCGGCATCTAACAAACCGACATTATAACCTTTTTGACGGAAAAGGGTTGCGAGCAAGGAAGAAACCATCGACTTGCCGACACCGCCTTTACCGCTGACCACACCAATCACTTTCTTGATATGCGACAGCTCATGCGGCTCGGCAATAAAGCTCTCCGGCTGATTGCGGTGGGCGCACGCCTCACCGCAAGTGGAACAATCATGAGTACATTCGCTCATTTTTAATACTTCCTTTCGTTTTCGGGGTACACTTCCCCACTTTTTCTTATACAGAAACAGTATAACATATTTTTCCTCGCGCGTAAAGTATTAAAATAAAAAAGCTGTATCTCTCAAACGAGAAATACAGCTTTTTTGAGTATTTACTGCTCGTAGTCAATCGCCAGCATTTCGGCGGCAGTCATTTCTTTCAGTCCCAACGTATCCAAAAGGCTACGCCGAACCAAGATGGACCGCGCGTCTAACTGCTCGCCGCCTTTCCAGATTTTTCCGCCGATGGTATGGAATACCACAGCGTAGTCGGTCATTTCGAAATCTTCAAATACATCGCCTGCCGCCGGGTCATACACCAACACATCCGGGAGTCCTCCCTGCCGCCATTGTTCAAACGCGGCGGCGGTTTCCTCCTCGCTCGCATAGCGGTGAGTAATATAGTTCTGGTGGTCGTCTCCACCCATAAAGTTAAAGAATATGTTATGGTCGAAATAGGGCATCAATTCCGCCGCTTCCGTCAGGTTAATATCGAACACGTTCTCTTCGTCTGCCCAACCAATCATCACACGATAGTCGTCTAAATGATATTCCTTAATGAATGACGCCATCGCTCGTGCAGGAGAATACTGTTTTTTTATATCCGAGATGCAAGACGAGACGTTCCAAACGAGCGACACACAAAGCGAAATTGCCACCAGCACCACCGATGCGGACTTCAAGCCTTCTGCCACCGTCAATTTTTTCGGCGGCAGTTTGTCCGGAGATTTCAGCGCCACCCAAAGGAAAAAGAGGAGAAAGAGATACGCAACCCCTCCGTGGTGGCTGCACATATACACAATGGCACCGAATGCCGCAAAACACAAATACGGCAAAAACAGTGTTGCGAGAAGCCCTTTTCGTTTTGCCAAGCGGAAGAACACTATCCACAAACAAGCACCCACAAAGCAGGATGCCCAAAAGGTTGCACCGTCAAAGGACATCGAAAACACAAAACCATATCCGCTGAAAATAGAAGCTAAAAAGCAGTCGGTGGGAATCGCGAGCAGCACGTATAAGAACGAGCCAATCGACAAATCGTTCCCCATTGCGGTTTTCGCCTTAAGCGCATACGTATCGTCTGCCGGAACAATCTCAAAAATCAGCAAAATTGCAAGTATCAAGAGCGCCAAAAGCCACCATACGCGGCGATCACGGAACATTCCCTTGAGCGTTTCCAAAAACGGTTTTTCGCGCAAAATTTCTATCACCCACGCGAGCGCCAAGCCGCCCGCCACCGCAATACCGTATGCGCTTGTCAGACACAAAAACGCGAGTGACAACACGTAACGTCCCGGTTTTTCGTTGCGCTTTTGGAACGCAAGCGCACACAGCACAAACGCGAGTACCATCATACAGTACGGGCGGGAAATCACCGCGTACTGGTAAAAGCAAAAATAGGTGAACGGAAGCGCCCATTTCACAAGCCGCGGAAACGGCGCATACCAAAGAATGAGAAACATTGAAAGTCCCATAAAGATAAGACTCACAAGTACCAGCGACAACTCGTACGGTGCGCCGAGTTTTGCAAAGGGAGCAAGCACCAAATGCCACAGCGGCGGATGTCCCTCGTAATGCGGCACGGTGAGAAGAATGTCCTTAAACGTCGCCTCGCGCGCAATCTGCCACGCGACCGCCTCGTCAAACCACGGCTCGTGGAAAATGCCCATCACCGCTTTCAGCACGCAGTAAAGACATAATACAATCGTTTCCGGCAGTTTTCCGGCAATTTTCTCCGCTTTGGCATTGAGCGCAGTCAGTTTGTTCGGCAACCACATAAGTACCGGCATCAACGACGACGTTTGTTCGGCCATAGTCTCCCCTCCTTTTTCACACAACGGTAGTATATCACAGATTTATGGTTTCGTAAAGAGAAAAAACGCCTTTTGGAAAACCAAAAGGCGTTTTACTTTTTGGAAAATCAGAACAAGCCGGTGATTTTGCCGTTTTCGTCCACGTCGATATTCTCGGCGGCGGGTTTCTTCGGCAGACCGGGCATCGTGAGGATATCGCCGGTCAAGACAACCACAAAGCCTGCACCTGCGGACACTTTCACGTTCTTGACGGTCACGGTGAAGTCCTCCGGCGCACCGAGCTTGGTCGGGTCATCCGAGAAGCTGTACTGCGTTTTGGCGATACACACCGGCAGTTTATCGAAACCGAGCGCGGTCAGTTGGGCAATCTGTTTTTTGGCGTTGGGCATCACGGTAATGCCGCTGCCGCCGTAGACTTTTTTGACCACCGCTTCGATTTTTTCCTCAATCGAGGCATCCAGCTCGTAAGAGAAGGTGAAATCGCCCTGCTCTTCTTCGCAAAGGCGCACCACCTCGCGCGCGAGGTCTTCGCCGCCTTTGCCGCCTTCCGCCCACACGGTCGAAAGCACGGTGTTGACACCGAGTTCGCGGCATTTCGCAATAATAAAGTCGATTTCCGCATCGGTATCGGTCGGGAAGCGGTTGACCGCCACCACGCACGGCAGTTTATACACGTTTTTGATATTGGACACGTGGCGGAGCAGGTTCGGAATACCCTTTTCAAGCGCCGTCAAGTCTTCTGTGTTCAGTTCGGTTTTGGCAAGCCCGCCGTGCATTTTGAGCGCACGCACCGTCGCGACCACCACGACCGCATCGGGGGTGAGACCCGCCATACGGCATTTGATATCGAGGAATTTTTCTGCGCCGAGGTCCGCGCCGAAGCCGGCCTCCGTAATGGTGTAGTCCCCCATTTTCAGCGCCAAACGGGTCGCCATCACGGAGTTGCAGCCGTGGGCGATGTTGGCAAACGGGCCGCCGTGGACAAACGCAGGCGTACCTTCAAGCGTTTGCACAAGGTTCGGTTTAATCGCATCTTTAAGAAGCGCGGTCATCGCGCCGACAGCGTTGAGGTCGCCCGCCGTGACCGGTTTATCGTCAAACGTATACGCCACGACGATGCGGGACAAGCGCTCTTTGAGGTCAGTAATCGAAGAAGCGAGGCAGAACACCGCCATAATCTCGCTGGCAACGGTGATATCGAAGCCGTCTTCACGCGGCACACCGTTGGTTTTGCCGCCCATACCGTCCACCACAAAGCGGAGTTGACGGTCGTTCATATCCACACAACGCTTCCACGTGATTTTGCGCACGTCAATGCCGAGGGCGTTGCCCTGCTGGATGTGGTTGTCGAGCATCGCGGCAAGCAGGTTGTTCGCCGCACCGATCGCATGGAAGTCGCCGGTAAAGTGGAGGTTGATATCCTCCATCGGCACGACCTGCGCGTAACCGCCGCCGGC
>JAZUID010000006.1:0-8077 GCA_045642065.1 Acutalibacteraceae bacterium | reverse complement strand
GAGATATGAAAATTCGGATTTTCATATCGGCCTCGCAGAGCGCACAATACTGTTTGCCGAAAACAGTATAGAAGTGCGCCCTTACGGGTCTGTCATTACGCCGCATCAGTAACCCTCGCTTTTGTTGTGATGATTATTTTTCTATGATGTGTTATTCATTTGAAATTCCTCCTTTGAATTATTTGCGAAATATTTCGCCGTTTCGGGTACATTTTTAAAAAGCCCTTCAATAGGTAGGCAGTGAAAATGTCTGAAAGTTAACCGTTTAAATAAATATTTTTTCGTTTTACCTATTAAATTGTCTTAATTTGAAAAGGCACTCAATAGGTAGGCAGCGAAAATGCCAGAAAGTTAACCGTTTGCAAAAATTATTTCGGATAGATTTGTCTTGCCTTGAAAAAGCCCCTCAATTGTATAGGAAATGAGAATGCCAAAACGTAAAGCCTTTTCAAATCTTTTTTTGATTTGCCGGGTGGATTTGCCTCAATTTGAAAAAGTCCCCTCAATAGGTAGCCAGCGAAAAGACAAAAAATATTAGCCTTTTTCAAAAAATTTTTTCGGGCATAAGAAAAACGGCTATGCTCCGAAAAGCATAACCGCTCGTTTCAAGACTTTCTGAAAAGCCTTACATTACTATTATAGTCAGAATTTCAAAAGTTCCGGATATAACGCAGAATTGATTTGAAATTTTGACTTTTTTCATTTTTGCCGCAGATTTGAGTAAAAACGATGGTGTTGCAGACGAACTGCTTGATACGGTGATGTAAATTTAATTGTCACTTCAAAAGTGGCAATTAAAGTGGTAAATAAAGTATCAAATAAAGTGGAAAATAAAAAACATCTGTGGTATAATACAGACAACTGCGGCTTCGCAATCTGATTCTTGATAAATACCCGAGTTTAAGGCAGTTTTCTGCCGAAGCAGATATACCGTACAGTACACTGATGACATTGCTATCAAGGGATATCGGCGGTGCATCATTTGATACGGTGATTAAGATATGCAAAACCCTTGATGTGGAGCCGGAAGAATTCTATTCGGATAATACTGAATGAACTTGTTTTCGGCAAAAGTGATGTTATATTCTTCAAATCTGCATATTGACATTATTTATATTATTCTTTATAATAAAACAAACAAATCAAAGGAGGCGGACAAAATGACAATGACTATTATTTTACGAAATCGAAGTGCCGTTTTGTCCGTTTGTGATTGATGTAATACATATCTTTCTGAATTAGCAAGGCATCTTCGATTTTCGGAGGTGCCTATATTTTTTACAGAAAGAGGATTTTATGAATACAACAAACAGTAATTTTACATTTACGACCATCACAAAAGAAAATGCAAGCCTGTACAAGAAGCTAAGAAAAGTATTCGCACGGTATAAGATTAAGACACTTCGTAATCACGGTGAAGCTCCCGGCGGAAAGAAGATATTTTATAATCTTTTTGACAACATCATTACAAAAGCTTCGAACACCGATACAGATAGCTTCATCGTTATGATGTCAGGCAAAGAGATAATCGGTTTTGCTTCTGTTTCTATAACGGCAACTGATATTGTTGACATTCCCTTTAGATATGGAACAGTTAATGATTTTTACATTTCACCGAAACACAGAAGAAAAGGCTATGGCAGAATTCTGAATAACTACATAGAGAAAATCTTCAAGGCTAACGGAACTGCTACTATATTGTTATATCCCGACCCCGTTTGCGGAATCCCGTTTTGGAAAGCTATGGGCTATTATGATACGGGTATTAATCAGGGTTGGGGACATTATTTAGTTTACTGCAAGCATTTGACAGAGAATAAGCATACTGCGGAAATTGATAAGATGATTTCAGAGCTTGTAAAGCTTACCGATTTAATCAGCATAAATCCATATAACAAGCCGCAGATAAAAGAGATTTACGGTGTGTGGAAAGAATATTGCAAGGAATCAAAACGAAAACCACGCAGAAAAGATATTAAAAATATGGCTTGGAACGCACGCAAAAACAGAGCCGTCAGCTTTAAGGCTTTGTATTGTCAAGGGAGAATTATTGGTTTTAAGTACAATAATGATAACGAAATAATCTATGTATTGCCTGAATACGGAAACTATATCTCAGACATGGAAATAAGGTGAACTTATGCGAAATCCTGAAGAAATCATCTTTGAAATTGATGACATTTCAAAACTTAATTTAATTGAACAGAAGCACATAATAAAACGTGCTGAATATACAGAGTTCAATGAACACTTAAAACTTTGTAAACCTAAACATAAAAGACTGTTTTATAAAGGCGCAGATATATCAGATTGGAACGAATGGCTGAACGAAGGAACAGAATATTATCTTTTATATGCTGATAACAAGCCGGTTGCTCGCTGTGCTATTGAAAAATATAGCGATTCTGCATGGGAAGCTGCTGATGTGAAAACAGTTTCAGAATATCGTAATAAGGGGTTATCAAAAGAAATAGTTTCATTTGTTACACAAAAGATATTAGAACAAGGTAAAACTGCAACTTGTTCTACATTGCCTGTCAATCTTGCAATGTTAAATGTAATACATTCTTTAGGTTTTCGAAGAGCAGATATTAAGAATTTTTTTGATGTGTCAATAGAATCACTCAATCCTGAAGACTATTTCAAGTGTTCGAATATATGGAACATGAAGACTCAGCCTCTTGCTGACAAATGGCTTGAAGAGATAAAAAACGGCAATCGTCTCGTTTATATTTACAAAATAAATGGTGAGTTCATTGGCGAAGGGGCATTGGTTCTGGATGCAGGGGATGCAGATTACACTATTTCTAACAAACGTGTCTATGTTTCAAGAATGATAGTAAAAAAGGAATACAGAAATCGTGGAATAGGCAGTACGATTCTTGAGTTCCTTATAAATAAAGCTAAAGCAATGGGCTTTTCTGAAATGACAATAGGTGTTGATAAGGATAATACAAATGCTTTGCATCTCTACAGAAAATACGGCTTCACAGAGGTTCTTTTTGACGGTACAGACGAAAACGGAGAATATCTCAAGCTAATGAAGAGGATATAATATGATTAACTTTATAATTAAAGAACCCATAAACAAAGGTTGGTCGGGTGACAAGAAATACTGTGTCACAACTGCTGACGGAACAAAATATCTTTTGCGTGTTACACCTTTTGAAAAGAGTGCCAATCGTGAGAATATGTACATTATGCAGAAACAGATTGAAAAACTCGGTGTGCCTATGTGCAAGCCTGTTGATTTCGGTAAGTGTGACGAGGGTGTATACACTTTACAGACTTGGATTGACGGAAAAGATGCCGAGGAAGTTGTTCCGTATCTTGCAGATTCGGAGCAGTATGCTCTCGGACTTGAAGCAGGCAAAATTTTGAAGAAGATTCACTCAATACCTGCACCTGCTGACCAACCAGATTGGGAAGAACGATTCAACAAGAAAATGGACAGAAAAATACAGATGTATAATGACTGCTCCATAAAGTTTGACGGTTCCGACTATATCATTGATTACATAGAAGCTAACCGGCACTTGCTGAAGAACAGACCGCAAAGTTATCAGCACGGAGATTATCATATCGGTAATATGATGATAGAAAACGGTAAAATCGTTATTATTGATTTTGATAGATATGATTTCGGTGACCCGTGGGAAGAATTTAACCGCATTGTGTGGTGTGCACAGTCTGCCCCGATTTTTGCATCAGGTATTGTTAACGGATATTTTGATGACAATGTACCTATGGATTTTTGGAAACTCCTTGCACTTTACATCAGCAGCAATATGCTTTCATCTATCCCTTGGGCAATTCCTTTCGGTGACGGCGAAATTCAGACAATGCTGAATCAGGCGAAAGATGTTCTCGAATGGTATGACAATATGCAGAATCCCGTGCCGACTTGGTATTTCAAGGGTTATTATTTGCAGTATATTGACGGTTTGCCGTATAAAATGAAAGTACCTTTCGATTTCAGCTTTATCAGCCAATACGGAAAGGTGTTCAAAGTATTTGATGACCAAGATTCGGGTAACATTTGTTTTGGAACAGAAAAAGACGGTGAAAGGTATTTTGTAAAGTTCGCAGGGGCACCGACCGAGGCCTATAACGGCACTCCCGAAGATGCGATTGAGCGATTGAAATCAACTTTACCGGTATATGAGAATTTGAAACACAAAAAGCTTATTGAGTTTGTTGAAGCAAAAGAAATCAACGGTGGCTTTGCAATGGTATTCAAGTGGGTTGACGGTGACTGTATGGGCAGAATGTACCCTGCAGAACATCGCAGATTTATGAATTTACCTGTTGCGGACAGGCTTAATGCTTTCCGAGATATTCTTGATTTCTTGGATTACACAAATTCAAGCGGATATGTTGCAGTTGATTTTTACGATGGAAGTATTATGTACGATGCCGAAAATCAAAAAACAACAATCTGTGATATTGACTTTTTTAGAAAACAACCGTGTATTAACGATATGGGCAGAATGTGGGGAAGTTCAAAGTTCCAGTCTCCTGAAGAATACAAACTCGGTGCAGATATTGACGAGATAACAAATGTTTATTGTGCCGGTGCTTTTGCCTTTGCTCTTTTCGGCAATTACGATCGTACCCGTGATGATTGGCAACTGTCAGATGAAGCATTTGCAGTTGCAACAAAGGCAGTAAGTGACAGAAGAAACGAGCGTTATCAAAGTATAAAAGCGCTTAAACAAGCTTGGGAGGAAAGTTTATGATAAGAAAAGCAACAGTTGATGATATACCTGCAATAGCAGAATTATATCGTGAGCAATTCAGGGAAATGGCAAAGGGAATATTTAGTTATTGCAATGCTATGTGAAACAGAAACGGCTTTATTAAAAGAATATAATTCGGGAGGTTATTATGAGTTACATCGGTGAAATGAGAAAGTTTGTAGGTCATGCACCAATTATGGCAGTCGCAGCTATGGCAATTCTTTACAATAAAGAAAAAGGTATGCTTCTTGAAAAGAGAACTGATACAGGTGAATGGTGTACTCCCGGTGGTGCTATTGAGCTTGGTGAATCGTTGGAAGATGCTCTTAAAAGAGAAATCAAAGAAGAAACTAATCTTGAATTTAGAAATCCGAAGTTGTTTGATATTAAGGCAAATGTACATATGGTTTATCCCAACGGCGATGAAGTGTATTATACCGACGTGGTGTATGAAATCAACGATTTTTACGGCGAATTAAAGCATGACGGTGAAAGTACGGAATTAAGATTTTTTGATATAGATAATCTTCCCGAAAATATAATGCCTACACAAATCGGGTATGTTGAAAATTTTGTTGCAATGAAGAATAGGTAAGAATTTATGAATATAACATACAAAACAATAAAAGATTTACCGAATGAACAACTTTATAAATTATTTTCTGCTGTTGGTTGGGCAGATGAAGCAACGACAACACATACTATGATTGATAATTTCAATAAGCCTTTTATCAATTCAACGATAGTTATTTCTGCTTGGAATAATGATTTGTTGGTCGGCTGTGTCAGAGTATTAAGTGACAAGATGTTCAGGTCTGTTATTTATGATTTGGCAGTTTTGCCCGAATATCAAGGATGTGGGATAGGTAAAGAACTTATTAAAAGATGCAGAGAACAATTCCCAAATTCAGAATGGCTTGTTAACACCACAAAAGAAACGGCCAGTTTTTATGAAAATATCGGCTTTGTAAATAATAATAGTGTCTTTTTAAGTATACCGTGTAAATGGTGTTAAGGGGTATGTGAATAATGCAAGGTTTAGAAGGTACATTTGATACGGTTGCTTCTACTTACGAAAAGTTTCGTCCCGGTTATGTTGACGAATTATACCGTGCTATTTTTGAATACATAAATATTGATTCAAACAGCAAAGCCGTGGAAGTCGGTATCGGCGGCGGTCAGGCAACTTTGCCGTTCCTTAAAACGGGATGTTCTCTTACGGCGGTGAATTACGGTGAAAACTTCTGCGTTCTCTGCCGTGAAAAATTCAAAGATTACCCGAACTTTTCGGCAGTATCGGGAAAATTTGAAGATCTTGATTTTAACCATGATGAATACGACTTGATTTATTCCGCTTCGGCTTTTCATTGGATTCCCGAAGAAATCGGCTATAAAAAGGTTTATGATTTGCTCAAAGACGGCGGCGTTTTCGCCCGTTTCGCAAATCACCCGTTCAGATGCAAAGATGATCCCGATTTGTCAAAAGAGATTGACGAAATCTATGCCCGATATTATTACAAATACTATAACAAATCGCCCGAAACGGTTTCTGAGTTTACGGAGAAACAGGCTTACAGGCGGGCGTTGATTGCCGAAAAATACGGTTTCGGGGATATACGGTATAAGCTCTTTTACAGAACAAGAACTTTCACCGCCGAAGAATATGTAACGCTTATCGGAACTTATTCCGATCATATAGCGATTGAAGAAAAAATCCGCTTGGAGTTTTTCTCTGAAATTGAAAAAGCAATAAACCAACACGGCGGAGAAATCACGATTTTCGATACAATAGACTTGCAGTTGGCGAGAAAATGAATAATGCAAAAATTATTCGTGGAGGAAATCATATGATGTCATTTAATGAATTTCTGATATTCAGAGATGTTAAAATCAGAGACGATGACCATAAAAGAATAGTAAGTCTTTTTTATCCGTATTTGTTTTCTGTTTGTGGCGATTTATCAAAGTTACCGAAAATAATCGGTGAAATATTAAGTGAGGATTTTTCTTCTGTTAAAGTAAAAACGGCGTGTTTTAATCAAAACAATGAAAAAATTTACCCGTATGCTCCAATAGATTTTTATGTTTCATTTGACAACGGAGTTGAAATCTACATTTATGGAACTCTTAATCAAGAATCTTTTGTTCATTTGGAATCTGATCAGTTTGTCATTTTCATTCTCGGTGATAAAATAAGCGGAAGCATATCTTTTAAAGGTTCTAACCATATTATAATTGAATAATAAATTTGCATGTTTCTAACATGAACAAATTCTACGTATCATTGTGAAAAACCGAGTCCGATTATTTTTAATACGGCACTGAATGCTCAGGGCGTTAAGGCTTGTGAAAGTATCTATGTTGATGATTGTAAAGAAGAAGCCGAAGGGGCAAGAGAGCAGGGCTTTACATCATTTTCTCTTGACCGCAGCGGCGAAAACAAAGATAACCGGACAATTCAAAACCTGAAGCAGTTAATTGATTTTGTGGAGGGATGATTTATGATAAAACAGGTTGAAAACAAAGAACAAATGAATATTTGCCTTGAAATAATCCGTAATAGTTTTATAACGGTTGCGAAAGAATTTAAGTTGACCGAAAACAACTGTCCTTCGCATACTGCATTTATAACTATGGGTAAACTTAAAAAGCAATTTGATGATGGCAGACGGATGTTTTTGTTTTTTCAAGATACTATTCCTGTCGGTTACTTTTCTCTTGCAAAGTGCAGTGACGAAGAATGGGAACTAAATAATCTTGCAGTATTGCCCGAATATCGTCATTTAGGTATCGGTAAATCAATGATTGATTATGCTATTACAATAGTTAAGAAGTATGGCGGCAGTAAAATATCAATCGGTATAATTGAAGAAAATACAACACTGAAAAATTGGTATTTAACTTTAGGCTTTGTTCATACAGGAACGCACAAATTTACACACTTGCCGTTTACAGTTGGGTTTATGGAGATGAAAATATAATGGCAACATAATATTCAGAAAAGAAACGCTGAGGTGCTTGCAGAAAATACAAGTGCTTATTATGTTGATGACGGTCTTATCCACAAATTTAATTCTGTTTTTATGATGCCGGAAAAAGATGAAATTGATGTTGTTTTGAACTGAAAGGATAATACAATGAGCAACTACATAATGCATTTGCGAAAATTCGTAGGACACCAAACGCTTATTCAGTGCGGTGCGGGTGTTATAATCGTCAACAATGCAGGAGAAATACTTCTCGGCAGGCGTGCAGATAATCAACTGTGGGGTTATTTCGGCGGCTCGGTTGAAATTGATGAAAAAGTCGAAAATTGTGCCAAGAGAGAACTGCTTGAA
>JAZUID010000005.1:0-173556 GCA_045642065.1 Acutalibacteraceae bacterium | reverse complement strand
TATATGCGGCGATGATTTTTTAAGGACATGGCTGAATTAATTAAAAGAAAACCATATTAAAATTTGATTGTCTTCGGTTCTGCCGTAAATGATGAAAATGTTGCAGTTGCGTTTTTGAAATAAAACACCTGCGTATTGCCGTCGTTTTCGTCATACATACTGCGAAGTTCGGGGTAGGCGTCAAGCATCGACTTGCGTGCCTCAACACGGTCATCTTCAACGAGTTCACCCGACAAACGAAGCCATGTGCCGTCCTTGAATGCACAAATCTCCACTTTTGGATTTGCAGCAATTTGCTTTGATACCGGTTTAACCTTTCCGGTTTGAATGTATAATTTGCCTTCAAAAATATGTGCCGTGCCGAAAGGTCTTACTCTCGGCTGATCACCATCCATAGTCGCAAGATAATAAGTTCCCGCACTTTTCAAAAAATCTAATACTTTTTGCATAATACTAACCTCTTTTTATTTATAACGAAACTCATCTCGTGATTGAATCAATCCCAAACGCACTAACCGGGCAGCAATTGCTCCGCTTGTTCTCCCAAAATGCCCACAGATTTCTTTTTTGCTTTTACTTGCAAGAAACATGGATTTAAGTTCGTTATCCAATTCTTCATTCCAAGGTTTACCAGCATTTTCGGGATGTTTACGATTGCCCCTTTTTTCTGCTTTTTTAAGTTCTTCGGTAGCTACGAATAACGCTCTAATAATATCAGGATCATTAAAACTATGATTTTTAGGGAAAACTTCTCCTGTTATTGGGTTGATACCGTTTGCCAATGCTTCTATGATTTCTCGTGCTTGTGAAACATCCATATTTATCACTCCATACAATTACAAATTATAGTAATAATGCTTTATTTTTTGTGCGATAAGTTGACGACGCTTTTCAAGAAATCCCGGGTAATCGCCAAATGTCCTAAAAACTTATTGCTTATGAAATATTTCATGTTTTCTAAAAGGATACTTTTGTAGTTAAACTTTTCTAATAATTTCATATTTATCGCTTTTTAAAGTGCATTGAACAAGTGGGATATCTTTATTTTTAGCAATTTCTGATATTGAATTGAGATTTTCTTTTGAAATATTTGTTCCCGTATATATTTTACTTATCAAAGGCAAATGTATTATTCTCTCAGAATTACTTTTAACACTCTTGATCAAACGCCATTCATTTTCATACTGCCAAACATCGCTTTTAGAAATCAATGTTTTCATAATATCTGGCAGTAAAATATTAAGCTTGCTTTCATCCATTGATAAATTATTGCTATCATAATTAACGATTTTATCTATTGAAAGTAACGGGCGCCTAGTTGAATAGTTAACCGGAAACAATAATGTAGTTTGTTCGCCCGAAAATAATTTTCCAAAATCATATTCAACGCAAATTCCTGTATGTTTATTCGCATAATGCGACCACATCAGCATATTGAATGGCGAACATGTAAAACATGAAATTCCAAATGTTTTTCCTAAACTACTATGTATTCTATTGACTACTTCATTTAATCCGCTATAAAACTCTTCGATTTTGCTTTTATCTATCGGCAAATTCATATACTCTGCTAATTCAATAGCTTTTCGAAGAGCATCTTCGTCTTTCGTTAGAACATTTAACATTTGTTTTTGTTCTACATCCATATCCGAGATGCATCCAAATAAATTTTTGAGTGCTATAGGAGAAGCGGAAAGAAATTTTAAGAGCTTTTGAGCGTCTAATTCCTCATTAGAGGATAATTTGTCCGGATATGCAAAGCTTGCAAGTTTCGGCAAAATTTCCGGACATTCCATAAACGCTTCGGTAATAAGTGCGTCATCGATTTTATTGCCGTTTTGTTGTTGCTCAATTAATTTGGCAAATTGCGGGTATTTCATGCATTCTGCAATAGCGGCTTCTTTTGTGTCTTTGTCAATTTCATCTTCAGCAATATCAAATAACATTGAATTCAGCAAATCGTAATATTCGCTGTTTTTATCAATGCCGGAAATAGTCGGAAGAAGCATACGAATGACAAAATCTGGTGATATTCCTATGTTGCAGTCTAAAGGATCGTTAAAGTCTACAGGATTGCTCAAATAAATAGTATCATTTTTTATGTTTTCAAGAGTGAATAGAGAATCAAAAGAATAGTATTTATACAATTTCTTTTGAGGCATGTGTCCTATACACTTATTTAAAAGACTTCTATATTGTTTTCCGTTTGCAATACTAAAAATAATCTCTTCTGGCCAATTGTCTTTATTTTTCAACAATCATTCTCCTTTGATATTATTTAATAAGCCATTGCACAATAATCAGCAAAATATTACAGTCCTTGCACAACTTCCGTATCAAGGCGTTTTTTTCTCTCTTTCCAATCCGGCATTTGCACGGTCAGAAAGTCATAGAACTCTGAACTGTGATTAGGATAGAGCAGATGTGTAAGTTCATGCAAAGCCACATATTGAATGCATCGAATATCTGCTTTCAACAAATATTCGTTTAAGGTGATTTTACTTTTTGTAGGTGTACAGCTCCCCCAGAGAGTTTTCATTTTTTTAATCGACACGACCGGTTTGGCAACATCGTATTTTTTGAAAATACTATCATAGAGTTCATCAACAATTTGTTGATAAATATCAGCCGCCGTAATACGCCACCATTTGCTGAAAACCTTTTGTGCCAGGTCTTCATCCTTAATATCTTTGAGATACAAAGTTACTTTCTTTTCATCAACCTGAACACCATTTATTAACGACGCTTCTTTATAAATTCTCATATCTTTCCCGAGAAATTGAGTCGATGAACCGTTACGGATGCTTGTGAGATTATTATATCCGCTGGATTTTTTGTATTTCGTTATCTGTTCATCTATCCATGAAGTCCGTTCGATCAAAAACTTTTCTATCCATTCTTGCGGCACTTGTTCCGGAACGGATAATGAAATTTCTAATGAGCGAAACACCTTCAAATGAACATTTTTGATTTTCTTTCGATAAACATTGACGGAAACTTCTCCGTTAATGGCACCTAAATCAATAATCACTTTTTCCATCAGTATCTTGCAACCGCTACTTTCATAATTTCATCAATCATCAAATCAATTGTGTCAATGTTTGAATTGTCAATAACATAACCGATGGAGTCAAACATATCAAACAAGCAATCGTCAAGAGCACGGTGAATCTGTTTATGCACAACTTCGTTATGTTTCCAATCTCGCTTTGCGTTATCGGAAACTGCTTTTGTGATATTTCTCGAATGCTCTGCAATCAATTCTTCTAATTCGGCGGTTATTTGAAGTTTCGTTTTAGAGCGCAGAACAGTAATGACGGAACCGTAAAACGCTTTGGTATCGCTATCGCTTGCAATGGATGTAGGATAGTCTTGTGTCAATCTTCCGTTGCGGAAATCATCTGCCATATTTTCCATTGCGGTGAAGTATTTATCCGCATCTCTGTCTTGATCATAATCCGCAATGGTTTTCTTAATTTTTGCAGAAAATTCTTCGTAAAGAAGCGGATCGTCATAACGAATTTGTTTGAGTTCTGATTCAATACGAGTTTTGATTTTATCTGCTTTGACATTTTTCGGATCATTACCTCTGAGCAATTTAGCCATTGCCCTTTCATCGGTGATTGATACCGGCTTGACTATTTGCCGTACATCCGTAGCATTTACAAAAGTATCAAGCAAGTTTTTGATACCCGCTTCGTACTTTGATAAGTCTATTTCATTGTCAAAACGCTCAACAACACTTTGACGGAGTTTATCATAAAAACGGTAATCACTTCGATACTCTTCTAGTTTATCAAATCCGATTTCAACAAAGATGTCACGGTTCGTAAGTGCCAAATTCAGAAGATTGGCATAGTTTTTGAGTTTGTCATAAAACTCGTTGCGTTTTACATCTTTGGAAAGACTGAGTTGCCATTCATCGGGAGTTGCATCTTTTTTAATGTCGGCAAACATTTGCACAAGTTCTGTGTGAGCGTCTTCAAGTTTATTCTTTTCGTCAATCGGGCCTAAAATAGCACTGTCAATATCTTCACGGTCAAAAAGATTCATAGAAGACTCCGCATCATCGTAAAGGTCAAGTGCAGTCTTTAACTTTTTGAAAATGCCCCAATAGTCAACAATTAAGCCGAAATCTTTGCCTTTGTAAACTCGGTTGACACGGGCAATTGCTTGTAAAAGATTATGTTCCTGCAAAGTCTTATCGACATACAATACGCCTGCTACCGGTGCATCAAAACCGGTGAGAAGCATATCTTTGACAATCAGCATATTGATATCGCCTTCGGGATTCTTAAAATCGTCGCAAACAGAATCAGTATATTTTTCATCATTATCTCCAAAAAGCGGTTTTACATGCTTTTCGTGATAATCGTTGATTTTCTTGATTGCCGCCGATGTTGTATCATCGTCATCGCCTTCACGCTTGTCACCAAATGTGATAACAACACGGGGATTTGCTTTTTTGCCCGGCAAAGAAGAAATGATGTTATAAATATCTACCGCCGTTGCACGGGAAGAGCAGACCACCATTGCTTTTAAACCTTTCGGCAAACAATAATTTACGAAATGGTCGTAAATATCAAAAGCAATCAGATTGATTCTGCTGCTGGCTTCGGCAAGTTTTGAAAATTTGCTGTATTTGGATTTTAATTCTTTCTTTGCGTCCTCGGGAAGATTTTCCGTAAGACTGCCAAAGTAATCGTCAATGACATCGTTGGGGTCATTCTGTTTGACCTTTCTGCCTTCATAAACAAGCGGAACGGTGATTTTATCTTCAATAGACCGTTTCATGGTATAGTTGTGGATAGGTTCACCGAACTTTTTATAGGTGTTACGCTTGTTCTTGGAAATTAAAGGGGTTCCCGTAAATGCAATCAAAGTGGCATTGGGTAAAACCTCTCTCATATAGTTGTACATGGCACTGTACTGGGAACGGTGTGCCTCATCAATCAAAACATAAAACTTATCGCTGTCCGGCTCAAGATAGTGATTTTTGCATACGGTTTCAAACTTATTGATAAGCGTGGTAATAACAAGATTGCCTTTATCTTTCAGTAATGTTTTAAGACCTTTTCCGGTTGCGGCACGCACCGGCTCCATCTGAGAATTTGCAAAGTTATCCCGTATTTGTTTATCAAGATTCACACGGTCGGTAACAATGACAAATCGGGGCTGTTCTGCCGCTTTTCTGCTTTGAATCTTTTTAACGAGCATAACCATAGTAAGCGACTTTCCGCTACCCTGCGTATGCCAAATAACACCACCGGTCGAATCCTTTTGGTCAAGACCGTCAATGCGTTTCATGGCGTTCTCAACCGCAAAGAATTGCTGGTGACGGCAAATCTTTTTGATATTGCTGTCGTATAAAATATAATCGTGAATAAGCGTCAAAAAACGCTTTTTATCAAAAAGCGAAGCTGAAATACGGTCTTGCTCCAAAATGCGACCGTCGGGTGAGCATTTTTCGCAAATCTCTTTTTGCCAGTCAATATCATCCTCACGCCATTCAACAAAATAGTCCGAAGAAGTACCGCAAGTACCGTAAACGACCTTGTTCGGATTCATTGCCAAAACAAGTTGGGTATATTTGAATAAGTGGGGGATATAGTCCGGTCCCATATTGCGGACATTTTGCAAAACGCCTTCTTTAACATCAACACTTGATTTTTTGCATTCAATAACGGCAAGCGGAATACCGTTGACCATCAGCACAACATCTGGTCGGGCATATTGCCCGTTAGGTCTTTCAACGCTGAATTCTTCCGTTACCTGCCAGATGTTGTTTGCCGGATGTTCAAAATCAATATAGGACAAATCAAAGGACTGCCGTACGGGAACATCTTTATCAATGATCACATTTTCTTCAAGACTAATGCCGAGTGTTAAAAGATTATAGATTTCCTTGCTCGCCAATGAAAGCCCTTGCAAAAGAGAAGGATCGAGTGCATTAACGGCACGCTGAATAGACTCACCCGAAAAGTTGAGTTCGTAGTTTTTGTATTTGAATGTTTGCTTGTTCAAAAAGCGAATAAGCTCGTCCGTGAAAATCACTTTGGACAAGCTACCTCGTTTTTGTTCTGCTTCGCTCCTTGAAACATATTCATAGCCCATCTTTTGCAGGAAATCAATCAATCTGTCCTGACACTCCGGGCGTTCATTGAATATTCTGTGATCCGGCATGGTATCTTCCTCACTTTATTTCTTTATGTTCAGTTGACGGCAGTTGTCAAGAAATCCTTGATAACTTGTGTAATATCATAACGGCTTGTCTTAATTTGCAATGTGCAAAAATTGCACGTTGCTTTTTTCGTCCAACTCGCCCTCTTTGAAAATGTTTCCGATATGTTTTGTAATTACCGACCTTTCACGCCGAAAAAGTTCTGCCATTTGGTCTTGCGACAGCCAAACGGTTTCGTTTTCAAGCGTAACATCAATCTTTGTCAAACCGTCTTCGGTTTGGTACATTATGATTTGATTATTATCCATAAGCATCATCCTTGATTAAATATTGAAAAAATCTTCCGCACTGATGTTAGACCAGTTGTAACTTGGTACCGGAGGGATAGGAGGTATCGGTGGAATAGGTGGTATTGGAGGAATGGGTGGAATAGGCGGTATTGGAGGTATCTCATGAATTGGAGGAATAGGACCTACTCCCGAGTGATTATCAGAATATAATACTGCACAATTATATTGATCACGAATCCAACCATTTTTGCAATAGCCAAGCAAACTACCGTTAAGACTAAAAACAGCATTGTTGCGAATGAACGCCACTGGAACACCTGTAACAGTAAAAAGGTGTTCTTTTTCTTGAAAAACAATAGCTTTTCCGCTATTTGAATAATAAAACAGTTTCATATAACCCTCCTATCATACCCTCACAATTCCGTTCAAAAGATATTGCTGTAATGCTTTGCGTTGATCAATCATCTTTTGAAGCAAATCGTTGTTATGTGATATTACTTTTTCGATTTCTTCAAAAGCACAAACTATTGTTTCCTGAGCTATCGCCGGTATTGGCAATGAAATATCACATAAGTCTTCGAAAGAAAGGGAATCTCTTACACTTCCAGAAAGATATGATTTAATCTCATATTTTCCTCTGCAACTTTCAAGAAGTAGCAATAAATATTTAGGAGAAATTCCATTACAAGAAAATACAACATACATAGGACTTACTATGCCAGGATTTTCATCTTCATAAATGGCTATAGATCCAACATTAATTCTTGATGGATTATAAGCGATATTTCCTTTTTTAACAACTTTATAATTGCTTAAATCTTCGCTTGCAACCTCTTTAGAAAATTGATCTTTTTGATCTATAAATCCGCGAATATTCGAAACACTTTTCACATTGTCTATATTAGCTTTGTTGCGGTTTGTACATTGTATAAGGTAATCTCCAAGTTTTATCGTAGTGTTAGACTTATCCGTTGGAAAGACTTTTTGTAACATAGACTTTCTTTTTAATTTTAACTTCTCAATATACTTCTCCTGCAACTCAATCGCCTCATCCCATTTCATAAGGATTTCGGCAATCTTTTCTTGCTCATTTTTAGAGGGAAGGTTTATTTTTACTTGTTTTAACATCGGCCCGCTGGTTAACGCTCGAGTGGTCATTGAACTTCTTCTTATAATTTCGTGACGCATTAAATTAGAAGAATAACAATATTGGTGGTATTCTTTTACCACCGTATCGTTGCAAGGTCTCCCTCTAAGTAAGAATCCGCTGAAAACTGCATTATCAACATTCTCCAATAAAACAGATGATAAACCTATTTCATTTGCCGTTTCAGATGTTCTTGTGAAGAAAATGTCTCCCTCACGAGCCTCGTAGGTTTCGATTTCCTTATCGGTTAACTCAACTCTGCCTTTGATATCGTTCGCCCGTATTCCACGTTTTTTCCATACATCGGTATAATTAACAATAGGAGTACCTTTACCGAAAGCTTCCTTTTCTTTGTTTAACCCATTTTTAAATTCCAAAAAATCCCCAATGGTACATTCAGCCCATTCTAAAGGTACAATTCCAACGGTTGTTTTCTTATAACCGTCCGGCACAATTCCGTTATTTATCTGTTCAATTCGTTGTTTGATTTCAGGTTTCAAATCAATTACCAGCCTTTTTTTCGTTATAAAGCTTCACCAAAAATACAATGTTGGTTGCTACCAAGTTCAAAGCGTATTCAACATATTCATCTTGCAATTTTACAATAGATGGGCCTTGACCGTGACCGGATGTTTTATTTCTAACGGTTGGAGCACCGCTTTCAAGTGTGGTTCTTATATTTGTAATAAAATTATTCAAATATGCGGGATAAAAATTTTTGTCTTCTAAAATTTTGATTAGATTTTTTGCCGTATCTTTTGATGCATTATATTTATATCCCATACCGTCACAGATGGATTTCATCGTACTTTCAAAAGCTTTGTTAGCGTTGGTGATAGCGTCCTTGCTATTACCTTTTTTATAACAATCAAATGCCTCAAAATATTCTTGCTCTGCCCCTGCAAATTCCGGATTATTCAACAAAGCAATAGCCGGTTTCACAATTTCTCTATGAATTTGCTCATTGGTTTTAACTATGAGATTATCATTTATAAATTCATAACCTAATGAGTGCTGATTAAAACGAAAATTTAGTTCTTCAAAAGCTTTATTTACTTTGGCTCCAAACGGATATTCGTCTTGTATGCTTACAAAAATGCCGGCAAAAACAAAGTCAAGCAAATCAAGAAAATCTTCGTTAGAACAATGGTCAACATAGTATGATAATGCATCTTTACTATTGGAGTAACTATCTTCTCCAAATAGAGATTTCAACCCTTTTTCACGGCAATAGTTATCACCTAAAAACTCGTATGCTGTTCTGGTTTCATATGAACTATCACAATCTAATACATCATCCACTATTATTAAAAATTGATTTCTAAAAGATTCAGGAAATTCGTCGTATAAATATACATCCGACATATTTCCTTCCGCTTCCTTTTTTCTTTGCGAAAATAATTTATACATTTTTTCTCCTTTGTATTTAAAACAAAACACCAAGAACAATTCCGGCAATACCTATCAGAGTTCCAACGCCGAAAGACACCCATCCGAATATCTTGTTAGCCTTTGCTTCCTTCGCATTGCTTTGCGCATCTGCCTTTGCAGATTCATATAGTTCATTCAGCAAACGATAGTTTTCTTTCAGTTGCAGGTTTTGTTCTTTAACTTCTTCGAGTTGTTGCTCCAACAACTTTTTTTGCTCTATGCTTGCATCAGCAGCCTCATAAAATTTAGCGTCTCTTTTAGAATTTTGCTCAGCAATCTCATCAAATATCTTTTGTTGCTCTCGCTGCTGTTCGGCAAATTGATTTGCCATAAAAGCGCTGTTTATAGATAAATCAGGCAACTTGAAATTTTTAAAATCGAAATTATCCATTTTACTTCAATCCCAATTCTTCAAGATACTTGTCCATCTCTGCTTCAACGGCGGCGATTTGCACTTTTAAATTCGTTATTTCGGCGTTAACGGCATCAATATCTATGATTTCTTCTTCCTCAAATGTGTCAACATAACGGGGAATGTTCAAGTTATAATCATTTTCTTTGATTTCATCAAGTGTTGCCACATGGCTGAACTTCTCATTCTCGGCATTTTCACCGTTTCTGTAAGCACGGTAAACGCTGATAATTTTTTCGATATCTTCATCACGCAGAACATTTTTTGCCTTATCTTTTTTAAATTGCTTGGATGCATCAACGAAAAGGACATCGGAATTTGCTCTGCCCATACGGAAAACGATAATACAAGCCGGAATGGAAGTGCCGTAGAAAAGGTTTTCGGGAAGTCCGATGACCGCATCAATCAGATTTTTTTCAATAATTGCTTTTCGGATATTGCCCTCGCTTGCACCTCTGAACAAAACGCCGTGCGGGGCAACGGCAGCGACACGACCGTTGCCGCTCATGCTCTTAATCATGTGAAGCAAAAACGCCCAGTCACCTTTGCTTGCCGGAGGAACGCCGATATCAAAACGGTGCCAGCGGTCAAGACCGGCTTCCATCTTGAATTCCTTTTTCTTGCCTTTGCTGTTCTTCTTGCTATCTTCATCTTCATCCACAGACACTTCACCGCCGGGGTTAAAGCCGGAAGCCCACTTATCCAAGCT
This sequence comes from Acutalibacteraceae bacterium, assembly GCA_045642065.1. Classification (GTDB taxonomy): domain Bacteria; phylum Bacillota; class Clostridia; order Oscillospirales; family Acutalibacteraceae; genus UBA737. The sequence goes on along the minus strand of JAZUID010000005.1, from coordinate 163,386 downwards.
GAACGGCATGTTCGCTACGATACAGTCGAATTTCATCAAATTGCCGTCGCTGTCAAGATGTTGGGGGTTGGCAAGTGTATCGCCCCATTTGATATTAGCATCCTGAATATCGTGGATAAACATATTCATACGAGCCATAGAAATAGAAGAATTGTTCTTTTCCTGACCGTACATCTGCACCTTTTTAAGTCCGCCTTTTCTTGCGGCACGAATAAGAAGAGAACCAGACCCACAGGTCGGGTCATATACACGGTCGTTTTCGTGCGGATCGACAATCTGTGCCATGATTTCTGAAACTTGCTGCGGTGTAAAGAAGCTGCCCGCCTTTTTGCCTGCCATTGTAGCAAATTCGCCGATCATATATTCATAAGCATCACCGATAATATCGGCAGGAACTTGGTTTTCGTTCACCTCAATATTACTCGGATGCAAATCAAGATCGGCAAAGTCATTAAGCAAGTTGCGGAGAATGGGATTTTTTTGCTCCTTTTTGCCGAGATTGCTTTCACTGTTAAAGTCAATTCCACGGAAAATGCCGCTGAGAATCGTATTTGAACTTTCAATGCCGGTAAGTGCTTCGCTGATTTTGTTGCCGAGATCGGGAGCGTATTGATTTTCAAGCAGATAATCAAAGGTGAATTCTCTCTTTAATGAAAACGGCAAATTTGCGATTTGGCGTTCAAGACGAATACCCTCATATTCTTTTTTCAGTTCATTTACGCTTTCGTCAAAGGTATCACTTAAGTATTTTACGAAGAACATTGATAGCACATAGTCTTTATAATTAGAAGCATCGATATTATCACGGAAGGTGTTAGCACCCGCCCACAATGCACGCTTAATATCATCAAAAGTTGTTTTAGCCATTTTCCTTACCTCCAAGCATCTTAATTGCTTTATTTATTGAGTAATTCATTTTTATATTTTCAAGCTCGGCAAGCCGAGTTCTTTTCTTTTTGAGTTCGATTCCCTTATACCAAAGCAATCCAATCTTTTTTTGAATCTTTGTATCGGGATACGGTATACTCATCGCCTCAAGGTCGGATTTACTGATAGATTTCATTACAGCCCCGACCGAGCTTTCTTTTGAAAAACTCCCGATTTGTTCGTTCAATATCATTGCAATATACTTTGCATCAATATTTTCTTTCGGCGTTACAATAATCAAGTTGTTTCCGCAATAAGTGTTTATATCAATCGTATCAACGTAGTTCACAAATGTTGGCGTGATTCTTTTTACGACAATATCATCCTTGTGTAGTAACCAGCTTTCATCTGGCATAACAAAATTTGTTGTAATATACCCATCAATCTGATTGTCTGCAAGAAAATTTGCACACAAAAGCCAGTTGGTCGGCGTTGCAGAAGGTTTTGACCTTGATGGAGTTACCGTACAAAAATTGATGTCAGCGACATCTTTCAATTTTTTGTATTTCATAAGTGACCTCTTTCAAATATGGCACGGTTAGATAGAATCCCGTGCCAATTGTTAATTAGTATTCAGGCAAGTTTTCAAGGTTATCGGATTTAATATCGTTTGCATCGGTACGGAGATATTGGTTGTCGATAACTCGAACATCTTCACCAATGCGCCACTGATAATTGCGATAGTATTTTGTTTTAACAGAATTGCCTTCGTTGATATAATCAATAATTGCTTGCTTTGTATAAACTTTCGAAGCTCTTTCATTTAGGTCAAATGTGCCTCTTACAGATTCAATATATAGTTTGTTTCCATTAGAATCATAGGCATAATGGACAGCGTCAATATAGAACACCACTTTACCCTCCTGTCTTATTTATTAACAAATAAGGTGGCATCTTGACGAAATGAAAAAATTGTGCTATACTCTAAACACCACTAAAAAGTATCGACAAGATGCTCACCGACGGCTTGGATTTCTATCGAATCTGAGTCGTTTTTCTTTGCTGGTAAACATTATACCGCAAAATTTTGATAATGTCAACTATAAATTCCAAAAAACGACATTTTGCGTATCGTTGTAATTCAATTACAACAATTATAAATAGACTTGCGGTATTATACGTGTCTCTTCACATTAGACTAATTTCTTTAAATGTAACAACAAACAATAATTGTCTTTCCCCCAAAAATAGTTTTGTTAGTAGATTATTTGCTTTCCGCTTTTCATTTTCACCCTGTCAAATAAAAATCATTGAAAGTTTGCGTTGAAGCAATTTATAATCGCTTTCTTTTTTCTTTCGGCGTAGTGATAGGCAAGAGCTGTGCCGCTTTTGGGTTGGTAGTCGCAGAGGTCGTGGCGGGTGGTTCTTCTGCGGGCAGGGAGGTAGTTTTCGTCATAATAAAAAATACAGACATCGCTCTCCCGAATCATCGCTTGATTGCGTTCGACATAACTTGCTCTGCCGGCGTTACCAACACCTTTCGGGCAGATGCTTTCTTCGTACCCTTTAATTAAAAACTGCATTGTATAATCGTCGGTATCCTCGTAGGTCTTGCGGAAATTTATCCGCTTGATTGTGGGGTATTTTTCTTTTAATTCCGTCACCAATTCGTAACACAAACTGTCAAACGCTGAATGGTCGCCAAAGATAAAATTAGTCGTCCCATTTTCAATTAAATCAAGCAAAATGCTCTGCAACCGTTTCCGCAGTTCCAGTGTATCATTGATTTTTCTGTGTCCGATAAAACATACTGAATGTTCCATATTCTGCTCTCCTTTGTGGGATATATCGCAATTATATCACAGCTTTTGCAAATTTGCGATATGTCCCACACGATTTATCGCATATTTTTATACAATTAGGTTACGATAAATCGCATACGGGGGTTTAAATTGTGAATACAAAAGATGCCGTAGCCAACAGAATAATTGAGCTTTGTCAAAGCAAAAATATTGCAATCAATGCATTAGCAAATATATCGGGCGTGGCACCGTCCACCATTTACAGCATGCTGAACACAAAAAGCAAAAATCCCGGCGTAGTTTCCATTAAGAAAATCTGCGACGGGTTAGAGATTACAGTCAGAGAATTTTTTGATAGCGATTTGTTTGATGAAACAGAACAAGAGATAAAATAAGTAATGCCGTCCGAAATCAATCGGGCGGCACTATTTTTACAATGTAGTACTAAAAAGTCAAAATAAGTACTTGACATTTTAGTACCAATATGGTATTATGTAAAAAACAAAAGGAGGAAGAAATATGGAATACGAAAAAATAATCCTTGAAATGCTCGACAGAATAAAGGCTTTGGAAGAGGAGGTTGCTGCAATCAAAGGTGAAAAAGAAGCACCGAAAGATACTTTTTCTGATAATAAAATTACTGTCAGCAAAAAATACAGGCGGCTCACCGATATGCTTATCAATTCAAATTCAAAATCGGTTACGCTCACCTTTAATGAAATTGAGAAAATAATCGGCTTCACACTACCGGAGTCATCACGCAAACACCGTGCATTCTGGGCAAACACCACCACCCATTCCATTGCTCACGGTTGGATGGTGGCAGGATATAAAGTAATTGACGTTAATATGACCGCCGAAACGGTTGTATTTGAAAGGTAACGATAAACGAGAATACATAAAAAGGAGAACAGCACAATGGCAACATATAAAGAAATACAAGAATATGTAAAAAGCGAATATGGTTATTCGGTAAAAACCTGTTGGATTGCCCATATGAAAGAAACATGCGGTCTGCCGAGGAGAAACGCCTATAACAGATATGACCCGACAAAAAGAGTATGTCCCTGCCCTAAGGATAAAGAAGATGCTATTAAAAGTGCTTTTATTCACTTTAATATGATATAAATTTTTGCACAATTTATTAAATGTGAAACTACGGTGATATTATGTTTTTTCTTTTACGAATATTGATTTACGAAACATTAAAGTTTATAAACGGTTGTTTTAAATAAGCAATGCCGTCCGAAATCAATCGGGCGGCATTTCGCTACATATAGACAAAAGCCATTCTTACCCGTAAAGAGTAGGAATGGCTTTTGTTTTAGTAGTGGTATTCGCTGAACACGATTTTATAGGTATCGCCCGGAGTTATATCATAGACAGAAATTGAATCGTCCTTGAATTTATCTCCTTTGCCGACTCCGTTAATAAACAGATTGCCGGAGTGAACTACATATCCCTTGCTATCGTATATTTTATAAGCGACCATATCATAGCCGATTTTTGAACTGCCATAGGTCTTTGTGCCGGAAACCGTAATTTTCAGTGTAGTGGTGAGAAGCTTATCACAAGTATAGGAAACATCCTCAATGCGGATTTTTGATTCAATGCTTCCGTCATAACCTTTAACGCTGATTTCGGTCGGCAGGTTTTCGGCAACAAGCGAAAGGTCCGAAACCGGCAGGCAGTAAAGGGCGGCACAATTCACTTCATCAAACCGAACAACATTTTCCTTGTACACCGTCAGATAAACCGTTCCGTTTGATGATTTGCCTGTGGCAATATCCTTTTCGGGTATTCGGATTTCGGCAAGATACTGCTTTCCGGCGGCTTTGCTCTCATAGTTTCCGAAATCTTTTCTCGTTACCGATTTGGTTGCCTTATAAACCTCTTCACCCGATTCGTTGACGATCCGGATATCGACATCAACCTCGGCGGATATGTACTGTTCGTTGCCGTTCAGCAAACCGAAAAACAAACTAAAATCGTTGGTGCCCTGATTGTATTGAAACGACCAACCTTTTAATGTTTCAATACTTCCGCCCGTAAGCAGGGAACAGCCTGTAAGGGAGAAAAGCAAGAGAATTATCAGAGGAATTAAAACTTTTTTCACCATTCCTTTTTGACACCTCGCTTTATTTTTCATTAACATTATACACAATTTTGGGAATAATATCAATGCCATTTTTCAATTATATTGAATATTTTATTCCCGAAATGCGATTTTAAGGAACATATTTGCAAAAATGAATCGCTATGACTTTCATTTATGTATGACCATAACGTTTAATAAAAAGATGTCGGTGAATGTCACAAATATTTCTATTATAATTATCTCCAAACAGGAGGTGAAATGTATGGATATATTTGCGTTTTTGCTGTTGCAGATTATTAACGGCCGTAATTGGAATCCTGAATTTGGGCAAAGCAAAGAATACAAAAATTGGATTGCCGTTTTAGATATAAAAACATGTATTGAATGCAGAATACGGCACGGGGCAATATGGCTAATAACCGAAGAGCCGAAAAAGCAACCGCCGTTGCATCCGAATTGCCGATGTGTTATAATACCAATGAAAACCGTAAAGGCGGGAACTGCCACCATAAACGGCATCAACGGTGCCGATTGGTCACTTAAATATGACAAAAAATTGCCGGAGTATTATATTACTAAAGAAAAGATAATTGCGAATGGTTGGTGGCAAGGAAAATCGGTATCTGATTATACCGATGGAAAAATGGTATTTGGCGGAAGATATTATAACAGCAACAATCATTTACCACAAACGCATAACAGAATTTGGTATGAGGCAGATATAAACTATGTATCCGGAAAACGCAATTCGCAGCGGATTTTATTTTCAGATGATGGTTTAATATTTGTAACATTTGACCATTATAAAACATTTTTTGAAATAGTATAGGAGAATTTATGAAAACAATAGAACTTGATTTAACAGGATGCAAATATCTTGGGGAAATACACAAAAAAATACAAAAAGCATTTGATTTTCCATATTGGTACGGAGCAAATTGGGATGCCTTCTGGGATTTGCTTTGGAGTGAGTGTGATGCAAATAAGGTCTTAATTAAAGGAGAAAAAAGTTTGCCGAATGAATTAAAAAAAGAAGTTGAAATTATGCATACGATTTTAGAAAGAAATGCAGAGTTTTGCGAAAAAAGCGGTTTGGGAAATTTTTATTATCAAATAATAGATTGAGGTTTTTGATGATGTAAATAAAGAAGCACCAAATTTCACATATGAAATAATATCGTAAATCAGTCTTTACAATATACAATCTGTTTTGTATAATATTTGTGGCTTGGTGCGGATTGTGCATGGCTTAATATCCGCATTCTTGCAAAGATGGCGTAACCGACAGCCATGCGTGGGCGATTGAAAAGCAGGAATCATACCCTGCCGCCATACCATATAATATTGAAAAACGGGGGTTGCCGTAAGCAACCCCCGTTTAATATTACTTCAAAACAAATCGCTATGGCTTTCATTTATGTAAGACCATAGCGATAAATATACTATTTTTTAGAATTCAATGCTTTCGTTACAGACTCCATATTGTCAAACGGACCAAAGAGGTTTGTTCCGTTTTCGGCGTCTTCCATTGCGGCTAGGGTTTTAGCATTCGGAACATTTTTGCTCACTTGAAACGGTATTTGTTGTTCACGAACTGACTGTCGCAGAAAAATATTAAACGCAGTGGAAAGACTTAAACCCAGCTCGTCAAAAAGTGCGTCCGCCTGCTTTTTCAGTTCTTCATCCACTCTGAGTGTAACATTTACATTTTTCATTTATAATCGCCTCCCAAATTTATTATACGCAAATTATTCAATTTATCAATAATATTATGTGCAAATTATGTGCAAATATGTAATTATTCAAATAAAAGCAATAAAATTTATTTCTTTTCCCTCTCCATACCCGGTTAAAAGCCGGTCCTTTGCCCATGTGGCGGGGGCTTTGCCGGAGGCAGGCTCTTTTCTTGTGATTATGCCGTAAAACCGCATAAATAATTTAAATGTGTTTATTTTGTTACTGTTTATTTGGTTTCAGCTCATAAACAACATCCGAAAGTTTTGAAACATCGGGAGAGTGTGTAACGATGATAACACATTTACCCTCATCGGCGAGTGTTCGCAATATTGTCATAATATCATTTTGGGTTTCGGTATCAAGGTTTCCCGTAGGCTCATCTGCGAAAATTATTTCGGGGTCATAGGACAGTGCTCTGGCAATGGCAACTCGCTGTTGCTGACCGCCGGACAGTTTGAGTATTCCCCTGTCTATATCTTGCTCTTCAAGATTAACCTTTTTGAGCAATTCAATTGCCTCTTGCTTTTTGTTTTTTATTCTTTTGCCGGAAATATCCATCGAAAGCATAACATTTTCGGTGGCATTTAGATACGGCAAAAGATTAAAACTTTGGAATACAACTCCTACAAGTTTACTTCGATAATTATACTTATTTATCTTGGAAATATCCTTGCCGCAGAAAAGTATTTTACCCGAAGTAGGTTTTGCCAATCCCGATAAAAGCGATAAAAGCGTTGTTTTGCCGGCACCCGATTTTCCTACTATGGAATATATCTTTCCCTTTTCAAAATTCAGATTTAAGTTGTTTATTATCATTTTTCCGCCTTTGCTGTAACTGTAACAAAGGTTTTGTAATTCTAATACAGCTTCACTCATAATAGTTCTCCTTAATCTCTGTTATTCAGTATCTTCAAAGGTTCGTATCGCATAACAAATGCAACTGCTGCCGCCGAAGAAATCAGGGTAAGTCCAATACCAACCAAAATCATTTGAAAAATAACCGTCATATCCGTGGCGGATGAAACACTCGCAATATAGTTATTCATATTTCCCTTAAAATCACCCATTGCATTTTTGATATTCTCGCCGAACCCTCCGGGAGGGGTCATATCCGAGGGCATACCGCCGAATTGCTGTTTTGAAGCCGTGCCAGATTCAGCGGTTTCCTGTTTTTCTTCGGAATTTATGGTTACAAGCAGATTGTTTGTAACGGGAACTGATACGGCACCTCCTACGGCACTGCCGATAATAAGCGCAATAAATGTCACAATAAAAAGTTCTGTTACAAACTGCATCGCAACCTTGTATTTTTTCATGCCGATTGCCGTAAGAACGCCGATTTCATATTTTCTGTTTCGTATACTGAACAAGTTTATGATGACAAGCACAAAAGCACCGATTATGAAAATTACAATGAGGAAATATGTTGCATATTTTCCAAGCGTTGCAAGTTGTGAAATGCTTTGCTCATAGTTTTCAACATCTACTGAAACAAGACTGTAATCCTCGCTTAAAGTTTCGCTGAATTTACTGTAATTTTCTAAATTTGCAAAGATAAATGTGCCGTCATAATTTGTCGACAAAGCCTTTGCGGTTTCTTTTTCATCATCTTCTGTGTCGCTTTCCTCGGCTTCGGGATTAAGCTTCGCCGACTCGGAAAGCACTTTTTCCAGAGCCATCTTGCCCACATAAATATAGTTATCGGTAAATGAGGCGTTTGAAGAAGTGTCTTGCGTTTCGGTTGACTGCGAAGAATCAAAAATACCCTCAACGGTAAATGTGTAAATTTCTTCCTCATTGTCAGGATTTTTAAGGGTAAAGGTACTTTTGGCTTCAAGTTCGTTTTCTTCGGCAAGACTTTTTGAAATTACACATTTCAAATCTTCGGTGTCCGAAGAAATTGCATTTAAGGATGAAATATATTCGGGCATGGCATCATTATCGTTGTAGGCAATCACGGTAAAATCGTTCATAGATGCCATATTGAAGAAAAAATTGTTGTTTGTTATAAAGGTATCTCCACCCGACTCGCCGCCGGGGGAACTTCCGTCCGGCATACCGGGGAATCCCGATTCTCCGCTTGAATTGCCCGAAGACTCTGCGGGACGGGTTTCGGTGGTGCTTCTCTGTTCACCGTTTTTTATATCCCCGTATTTTTCCCTGAAATCCTTGTTTTGCTTAAATGAGCCGGCAACATCCAACGGCTCTATTCCCTCATCGGCGGCAAAATACACAGATGCGGAATAATTGAATTCTTTAACGAGCGCATTATCGGCTAACTCGTTGAGTTTTTCAAGAGAAATGTTTCTGTTTTTGAGCATATTTTTCGGGTTTACGGTAGCAGTGATTTCCATATCATCGGTATACTGTCTTTCAAGAGTTTTGTTTGCCTCTTTAATGGAAAGACCAATGCAGGCCGATACCGACAATAGCAGTACCACCAAGCCAATCAAAAGATTTCGCCCTTTTGCTCGAAAAATGCAACGAAAGGCATTTTTTAAAATGTACAAAATAATCAACCACCTTTAATTTTTTGCATTGTTTTATTAATGCAATCCCAATGTAGCATATCAATATGTTGTGGTTGTTAAAAAAATGTGAATTTTTTTGAAACGATTGGCAAACAGTTTTTATATTATCAAAATTGCACTTACTTTATACCTTTTCTGTCGCCAAAACCTATAAGCGATACAATAAATTGTTCGGTTTTTGTCAGTGTCATCAGAGCGGGGTCGCCCTCGCGAATACGCATTGTTCTTCGTATTTCCTTTGGTATTACTACCCTGCCCAAATCATCAATTCTACGAACTATTCCTGTTGCTTTCATAATTGTTGATTCATCTCCGTAAAAAAGTTTCAAAGGTATTATTTACAAAAAACTAAAATATATACAAAAATTAAAGCGGAGCAAATGCTCCGCTTTTGTTATCTTATTTGTTTGCCTTTTACGAATACCGATTTCACATTAAAGTCCCTATCAAGTACAATTATGTCGGCACGGTAACCGTTTTTAAGCTCGCCGCGGTTAGAACAACCTGCCGCGCGGGCGGGATTAACCGACGCCATAACGGCGATTTCTTCCGGTTTAAAGCCCAAATTAAACATATTTTTTGCACCGACTGCCAAGCTGCAAGCACTGCCGCTAATTGTGCCGTTAGGCAGTTTTGCAAAGCCGTTTTCAACCGTAAGAGTTCGTTCACCGGTATTGTAAACGCCCTCCGGCATACCGCAGAAAAATGAAGCGTCACTTATCATAGTTACCTTATCAATTCCCTTTGTGGCGACTACAATTTTAATGCCTTCTGCCGAAACATGGTGCAAATCACAAATAAGTTCGCAATCTACCCTATCATCAGTAAGAGCACACCCTAACACACCGGGTTCGCGGTGATTAAACGGGCGCATTGCGTTAAAGGTATGGGTTAAACGGCCGGCGCCTTTTTGGATTGCCTTTTTTGCTTCTTTCAAGGTTGCATCGCTATGCCCCATTGAAACCTTAATACCTAGTTTTGTAAGCGATTCAATAACCTCTAAAGCGTTCGGCATTTCGGGCGCCAAGGTCATAATTTTAACCGTATTTCCGCTTAATTTTTGAGTGATTTCGGCTAGTTCAATATTAGCGGTCTGTATATATTTTTCAATCATACCGCCTTTTCTGACGGGGTTTATAAACGGTCCTTCTAAATGAAAACCTAAAATATGCTCGTCGTGTTGGTCGTAAATACGCTTAACATTATTTTCGATTTGCTCTTTAGTGTTAGTAGATAATGTTGCTAAAACACTTGTAACGCCCTCTTTAGCCAAATATTCGGTTGCAACCGAAACATCACTGTTTTGAGCTTTTGTCGCATAAAATTCAACACCGTTTGCACCGTGAATATGCGTGTCGATAAACCCCGGTAATACATAGCAACCGGTGGCGTCGTACACATCACCGCTATTATCGTTTTCAGCAATAGCGCCGTTTTGGAAGCACAAATCTTTGTTTTCCATTTGGTGATTTTCATTAAACACTAAACCGTTTACAATTTTCATTTTTACACCTTAAATTCCCAATAGTTTTTTAGCATTATCAGCTAAAATGTTTTGCTTTTCTTCGTTTGTTAAAGCGAAACTGTTTACAACCGAATCAATAAACACAGACGGGTTGCAAATAGGATAATCAGAGCCGTACAAAATGCGTTCGGAGCCGACTGCAGCCACTAATTTTTCGACTGTGCCGAGTCTTGTAGCACCGTTACCCGAAATATCAAGATAATAGTTTGGATATTTTTTTAGCCATTCAATTTGCTTAAAGAGTCCGTTCCATTCCCCCGGATGTGCGCCGACAATGGTAATATCCTTATTATCGGCAATCATTTTTTCAAAAACATCGTCGTAATTAGAATGAATATTTATTACCATTCCCTTTTTGCCGGCATATAAAAACAGTTCTCTAATATTTTTGTTGTCATAGTTCCAACCATCAAGATAAGGTACTAATTCGCCGACAAGTTTTACACCCTTTTCGGCAGCTTTATCAATTTCACGCTTAGATTCTTCGACAAAATCGGGATGAATTTGTATGCCGACAATATAAGTGTCGCCGTACATTTCCTTTAATTTAAAAGCGCTTTCATTATTTTTAAGCATTTTGCCTAAAAAATCTTCTTTTTGAACAGCGTTACAAACCGAGCCGCAAAATTTGCTTATACCGCACTTTTCCAAACGGTCAAAAAAGGTTTCGGCCGTAACTGAAAAAGTATCTTTATACATAGTAAGGTCTTGCGTTTTTTCTAATAGGGGGTGAACGTGAAAATCAATAATTTCGTAACTCATTAAATCACCTTATTTATATTTTTTATCAAGCTTTTCGTTATAACTGTTCCATGCTTTCCTAATGCAATCAAAGTCGTTTTTGTCAAACGGAACATTTGCGTAGTAAGCTTTTTCTCCCAAAGACGAAACCCAGTAAAGTGATGGTACGCCGTACTCTGCTTGAAATTCCATACATCTATGAAATTCTCTGACCGAGCCGATTCCGCCTGAATCCATATCCATAGGAACGCCCGGATTAGCAGCTCTGAAAATCATACTGCGGTAGGACATAATCGAACGAACGGCGCGAAGATTATCGGTATAATCATGGTTCCTTGTTCTGTCAACAATGCTTGAAAAATAAGGATGAGCCGTAAAGGCACTTACCAATGCTTCGGGTTTTACCGATTTTGATTCGTCATAAACTAACTGTAGCCACGCCTTTATAAGCTCGACACCGTAAACACCGGTGTAGGTGCGAACATCCTCGCCTTTTGGTATGCAGTTTAAGAAGTCAACCTTAAATCCGTCACAGTTATAGCAGCCCTCTTCATCGGACAATAATTTATGTATATAATTTTTTACTCTTTCTTGATATTTAGGGTTAGTAGGGTCAGCCGCAACCGGATTACACAACAAATGAATGCACTCATCTTCCGGCAAGCCTTCGGGATCCCACGCTTTTAGCCAAAGCATAACCCTGATGCCTTTTTTGTGTTGTTCTTCAACAAAGGCGCGAAGATCCGGCCATCTTTCTTCTTCCGGTTCCCAAACGCCAAAGCTTTTTTGCCACTTGCTGTCGATAATAACGGTGCCCGGATGCAGGTCTTCTTTTTCTAACTTATCTATCATTTCGTCATAAAATTCCTGCCTGCAAGCGTATCGTTGCATGGATAACGAAGGGTCTTTTAAGTAATAGCCATACTGTTCGCCCCAACCGCAGAAGGTTGGTGTGCACCACCATTTCGGAATATTGTTATCATGCGGTTTTGCATAACCGTTAGCAAAGTGCCAATTAGAATATTCTTTTAAAACTTCTTCTTCGGTTTCGGCAAACAAGCCTAAAACGGCTTGTGACTGCCACTCACCACTAATCTTTGTTTGACCGTATTGTGGGAGTGTGAATTTAAATGGATGGTCGTATTTTAAAATGTCAAAATTATAGTTGCCCGATTTTGCAACTATGCCAAGCCCTAACGAGCCCTTTTCATCTTCGACGGTAAAAGGAAAAACATAACTTGGCGGAACGGCGCGTCCTATATCCAAAACGCTGCTTTCCACTATCATTCTTGTATTTCCCTTTTTATTCCTGTCGTTAACGAGCGGTAAAATATATTCGCCGATTTCATACTTGATAAATTTAGGGTTGTTAAAGTAAACAACGCTATCAACCTTGCCGTTACCCTTAACATTTACATAAAACAGAAAATAATCTTTTGCTACTTCTAAAACATATTCTTTCCTCGACCAAAGATTAGAAGATGTGGTCCATTTAAATATACTCTTTTCCTTTTCGGTTTCAAAGGAAAAATGCTTTTTAAATTCATCCCTATCGGTAAGGCCGTTGGCGTTAACTTCAATGGCTATCGGCAACTTTACCCAAAGAATATCGCCCTTTGTCACCGAAAATCCTTCTTCGGTAGCATCTACAACATAATTTTTGCACTTAACTTCCATTTTAATCACACTCCATTTTGTTTGTTAGGTTTATTATAACACACGGGTATGGTTTTTCAAGATTTATTTAGATTAAAAATCAACAAAAAATCCCCATTAAATATGGGGATTTTTACTAAAACAATTATGACAGTGCCATTCGGTCTGATTCTTGGTTTTGACCGGCAATTTCGGCAAATTTATTCATTAAATCAGTTTTGGAAAGTTTTGATTTTTCTTCGCCAGAGATATCAAAAATAATCTCGCCTTGATTCATCATAATAAGGCGGTTTCCGTGTTTAATGGCGTCACGCATATTGTGTGTAATCATAATAGCGGTTAGCTTATTTTCGGCGATAATCTTATCGGTTAATTCTAAAACCTTTGCGGCTGTTGCAGGGTCAAGCGCTGCGGTGTGCTCATCTAACAACAATAACTTCGGCTTTTGCATAGCCGCCATTAAAAGTGTTACCGCTTGGCGTTGACCGCCCGAAAGCAAGCCCATTTTACTTGTAAGTCTTGTTTCAAGACCTAAATCAAGTTGGGTTAAAAGTTCTTTATATCTTTGCCTGTCCTTTTTGGTTATTGCCCATTTAATAAAGCGGTGCTTACCACGCCTTTCGGCAATAGACAAATTTTCTTCAACCAACATATCGGCTGCGGTACCCATCATTGGGTCTTGGAAGACACGACCGATATATTTTGCCCTTTTGTGCTCGGGCAATTTTGTGATATCGTTTCCGTCCACAACAACCGAGCCACTATCAACGGGGAAAACGCCGGTTATGGCGTTAAGCATGGTAGATTTTCCGGCGCCGTTACCACCGATAACGGTTACAAAATCGCCTTCATTGAGGGTCAGTGATAAATTCTTTAATGCTTGCTTTTCGTTAACTGTGCCCGCATTGAAAGTTTTGCAAACATTTGCAATTTTAAGCATTTTTAACACCACCCGATTTAAATTTTGACATTAGGTTGTCCCTAATATAAGGAACACCTAAGAATATTGCAACGACAAGCGCCGAAAGCATTTTAAGGTATTCACTCGGAAGCCCCAAGAAAATTACGGTTTGGAAAACTATCCAGTAAATAATCGCACCCAAAACAACGCCAACAAGTCTTAAATAGAAATTGGTGCCTATTTTAGAAACGATTGACTCACCCACAATTATTGCGGCAAGACCGATTACGATAGCGCCCCTACCCATATTGATATCGCTGGCTCCCTGTTGTTGTGCTAAAATTGAGCCGGCGAAAGCAACAATACCGTTAGAAAGTGCAAGACCGAAAACGGTGGTAAATGCGGTGTTAATACCTTGTGCGCGACTCATATTCTTATTATTACCGGTTGAACGAAGCGAAATACCGAACTGAGTACCGAAGAACCAGTACATTGCAGAAATCAGTAAGAAAATTATAAGTGCAATCAGTAATAACGGTTTTAAAAGGTTTGCGGTATCGGTCGTAATAATAACCTTGTCGGCAAACTTAAAGCGGGATAAAGCAATATTGGCTTTACCCATAATAAGAAGATTAACCGAGTATAGCATAAGTTGGGTTAAAATACCCGAAAGGATAGGCGGAATGCCTAAAATTGTATGCAAAAGGCCGGTAACCAAACCTGCCAATGCGCCGGCTACAAAAGCCGCAAACATTGCAACCCAAACATTATAGCCCTTAGTTAAGAGTACAGCGCAAACTGCACCGCCGGTACAAATAGATCCGTCAACCGTCAAGTCGGCAAAATCTAAAATTTTAAAGGTAATATAAAGACCTAACGCCATTATACCCCAAACAAAACCTTGGCCAACAGCACCGGGCAAAGTGCCTAACCAACTAATTATATTCATAAAATACCATCCTAAACAAACTTTGCACCGTTTACTCTAAAAAGAATAAACGGTGTAGTTTTTTCTTATTCTTCTATTGCTTTAAAGCCTTTAGCTTCCAAAGCGGCAACATCAATGCCTAACTGTTCACACTTAGCTTTATTAAATTTCTTGGTAGCATCAGCGTATTCGATTTCCATTTCTTCGATTTTAGCTTCGCCCTTTAAGATTTTAGCAGCCATCTTACCGGTTGTTTGACCTAATGTGTAGTAATCAATGGTAAGAGTTGCTACACCGCAAAGCTTGCAAATACCTTCTTCACCGCAAATAACGGGTTTTTCACCGATTACACCGTCAATAGTTGCAGCACAGCTTGCTGCTGTGTTATCGGTAGGAATGTAGATAACGTCGGCTTCTGCGGCCTTAGCTGCAACTGTTGCAACATCGTTAGAATCGGTAAATCCGCATTCTTCAACCTTAACGCCCTTTTTGGTAAGGTTGTTTTTAACAATTTTTACTTGGTAAGCCGAGTTAGCTTCCGATGTGCAGTAAAGAATTGAAACAGTCTTTGCTTCCGGGAACAAATCAGTAATCATACTTGCTTGCTCGTTAAGCGGTGCCAAGTCGGAGGTTCCCGAAACATTACCGCCCACTGTGCCGTTAAAGTTCTTAATGCCGAGCGCTGTGCCGTATTCGGTAATGGATGTACCTAAAACCGGAATGGTTGTTGTGCCGTTTGCGGCGGCTTGTAAAGCAGGTGTTGCATTAGCAAGTATTAAATCAACCTTTTTGTTTGTAAAGTTGTTAATAATTGTTGTACAGGTTTGAACGTCACCACTTGCATTCTCGTTAAGGAATTTAACCTTATCGCCGAATTCATCTTTTAATGCATCCATAAAGCCTTTTGTTGCGGCGTCAAGTGCATCGTGTTGAACTAATTGGCAAATACCTACCGTATAGGTGTCCTTCTTAGCTTCTTTGCCGCAAGCGGCAAAGCAAAGTACCATAGATAGAGCCAAAACCAACGCAATAATTTTTTTCATGAGTATAATCCCCTTTTCAAAATTTATGTTTTAATTTTATCATTTATTTGACAAAAGTCAAACAAATGATTATAATAGTTATAATAAGTTTTTCTTATGATAAAAAGGAGGTTGCTATGCTAAGATACCAAGTATTTTTAAGCATTGTGGAAACCGGCAACTTTACAAAAACCGCCGAAGCTTTCGGTTATACGCAATCAGCCATAAGCCAAATTGTGAAATCCTTGGAAGAAGAATTAAAGGTTACCCTTTTTACAAGGACAAAGCACGGCATTTTTTTAACTTCGGACGGAAAGGCTATGGTGCCTTTTATCAGACGCCTTTGTGATGACTACAAAAATGTTCTTTCCAAAAGTACCGCCGTTAATAATCTTGAAGGTTCGGTAATTCGTATTGGTGCCTTTGCTAGTATTTCCGCAAACTTTCTGCCTTATGTAATAAAAAAATTCAAAGAAATTCATCCTACCGTTCAGTTTAATCTTTTACAAGCCGATTACGGCACAATCAAGGGTTGGATTAACGAAGGTGCCGTAGATTTCGGATTTTTAACCGAAGACGTTGCAGAGGGTTTGAATTTTAAGCCTCTTATTAACGATGAAATGGTTATGATTTTGCCGAAAAACCACAAAAAGGCGAAATCAAAAAAAGTTTCGCTTAAAGACTTTGAAGATGACCCGTTTATATTCTTAGATCAAGGTAAAAAAAGCGAACCAATGGAATATTTCATTAAAGCGGGAATTGAGCCTAACCAACAATACCGCGTTTATGATGACTATACTATTATGAATATGGTCGAGCAGGGTTTGGGCGTTGCTATTTTGCCTAAGCTTGTTCTTCACAGACACCACCAAGACATTGAAGTCCGTGGCATTACGCCGCCCGTTTTCAGAAAAGTTTGCGTGGCTTATAAAAGTGATGACGTAATTTCGGTTGCCGGCAAAACCTTTATGGAATTTTCTTTAAATCTTGCTAAAACCGACGACTATTTATTAAATGAATAAGGATCGATAATATGATAAACATTAATGATGGAATAAAGAATGAAAATAGAATTAAAAGCTTTTTAATGATTGGTCAGTCCAATATGGCAGGCCGTGGCGAATTCGGTGAAGTGTCCAGAATAGAGAACGAAAACTGTTTTATGCTCCGCATGGGGCGTTGGCAACCGATGAGTGAGCCGATTAACCCCGACCGTGATATTTTTAATATTTTATTTCATAGCGGTGTTTCGCTTGCCGCCAGTTTTGCCGACAGCGTGCAAAAACACGAAAACTGCAAAGTAGGTCTTATCCCCTGTGCTGACGGCGGGACTATGATTGAACAATGGTTGCCCGACACCGAACTTTTCGATCACGCAGTTTTTCAAACTAAACTTGCGCTTAGAAATTCTAACTTAGGCGGTATTATTTGGCACCAAGGCGAGAGCGACTGTTGCGGTGATTTGGAAAAGTATAAAGAGAATTTAATATTAGTAATGAAAGCATTTCGGAAAGAACTAAACGCTGAAAACATTCCGATAATTATGGGTGAGCTTTCCAATAATATTGATAAAAAGTATGCTTGCGCCACTAAAACTCAAGAAATGAACGAAGTTATACACGCCGTGGCAAACGAACTGGACCTTTGCGCTGTCGCAAGTTCGGAAGGGTTAGAAATTAAACCCGACGG
This sequence comes from Acutalibacteraceae bacterium, assembly GCA_045642065.1. Taxonomy (GTDB): domain Bacteria; phylum Bacillota; class Clostridia; order Oscillospirales; family Acutalibacteraceae; genus UBA737. The sequence goes on along the minus strand of JAZUID010000005.1, from coordinate 145,889 downwards.
ACTGCATTTTAACTCGGCGTCCCTAAGAATATTAGGTGAAAGATATTTTGAAGAATATTTAAAACTAACAAAATAATAATTATTAAAGCCGGCAGAAATTTCTGCCGGCTTTTCCTTTTTTATTTTACCAATAAAACTTCGATAACATTATTTTCGGATATATTCCAAGGAACAAAATTGCCGTCCATCTTTTTGCCGTCAACAAAAAGACCTTTATCCGTTCCCTTTTGAACCTTAATATTATAAACTTTCCCGCGACACTTTCGGGTGGCGGTAAAACCTTTCCAACTGTCGGGAATTTGGGGGTCAATAATAAGTCCGTCATACGAAGGTCTAATACCCAAAATATACTGCGTTGCAGCTAGATACACCCACGAAGCCGTGCCCGTAAGCCAAGAATTTACGCAAGCGTCAGCTCTCGGATGTGGCGGTGCTATCATTGTTTGCGAATAAACATAGGGCTCTGTCAAGCACCTATCGGCGATATCGTTTCTTTTGGGCGGTAAAATTGCTTCGTAGCATTTATATGCATCGTCACCCCTGCCAAGCATTGCAAAGGCGATAATCGGCCACGCGTTAGAGTGGAAGAATATACCGCCGTTTTCTCTGGCACCCGCGGGGAAAAGGAAATAGCTCTTATTATCGGGATCAAAACCTTCCGACGCGTTATAGTGGGTAATAAGTCCCTTATCGGTATAAAGGTATTTAAGCAAATTATCCATGGCGATATTTGCTCTATCCTTATCGGCAAGGTGTGAAATAACACTCCACGCTTGCGGAATTAAATGGATGCCGTTATGCTCGTCATCCTTAGTGCAAAACTTTTTGCCGTCTTGCGTAAAGGCGCGAATAAACCACTCGCCGTCCCAAACAACATCAAGTTTAGTCTTGCAATAATCATAAACCTTTTGCATTTTTTCGGCATTTTCTTTACGACCGATTTTAGTGTAAAGTTCGGCTAAATCATAAGTCGCATCGGCTAATTGGAAGAATACAAATACGCTTTCGGCACCCTTTTTATCGCGATTTATCGGCGCCATGCTATCGTCCCAATCACAATTCAAAAAATCTGGTATGCCGTGGCGACCTAAGTGATTCATTGTAAATTCAATGCCTTTTTCAAGATGCTCGGCAACGGTGGCGCTACCACCGTCAACATACGGCACAACTTCATCTATAAAGTCAAAATTTCCCGTTTCTTTTATATAATTGCAAACCGAACGGATACTCCACAAATGGTCATCGCTTCGTCCGCCACCTTCGGAAACCTTAGTAGCAGGATAATAAACTGCTCTCGCGTTGCCGTCGCTCTTTTGAATGGAAAGTAACAGCTTAATACGCTCTTTTGCTTGTTCGGGTACCGAGTGCATAACGCCCAAAACATCCTGCATGCTGTCTCTAAACCCGAAACCGCGACTAACTCCACGCTCGTAAGCACTTATAAAACGGGACCAGTCGAAAGTGGTTTTTGCCTGATAAGCGTGCCAAATGTTAAGCATTGTATTCATATCTTCGTTAGGTGTCCTAACACTTAACATATCACAATGATTGGCCCAATATTTTTTAATGTCTTCGACCGCATTTTTAATGGTTAGCGCGTCCTTAATCTGCTTATCAACATCACTCTTTTTATCGGTGGCGCCAAGAGTATAGCGGAAGTTAATACTATCCCCCGCGCCCAAAGTGATTTCGCTGCAAAGTACGCCAACACAGTTATTTGAATACATATTAGTGTTTTTGCAAACACCGGTTTCCAAAACCTGCGGATTTGCTTCGCTATTATATCCGCCGATAAATTCTTGCTGATTGCAGTCATATCCGCAAACGGGCAAATCGGTAGCAATATAGTCATAAAGCGGAACGCCGGTAAGCTGTTCGGCAACGGTATCAACTAAAATCTTACCGTCGATAAAATCGGCCTTAAAAGCTTGGCAAGGCCAATGGCTTAGCATATCGTATTTAGCGTCATTCCAACTAAATTCGACATAAGAAAAGACCTTTAAGTTTCTTTCCGTATTAGAATTGTTCGTTAGTTTTGTTTCCCAAATTTCGTATCTTTTACCAAGCGGAACATAATAACTAACGGAACTTTCAATACCACTATATTCGGTTTTTATTGTAGTATAACCGAGCCCGTGACGGCACTCAAAAGTTTGGTTTTCTTTCATAACCGGTTGCCAAGTAGCCGACCAATAGTCCCCCGAGTTTTCATCCCTTAAATAGATATATCTTCCCGGCCTATCTGACGGATAACCGACAAATCGATAGCGTGTAACACGGCGGTTAGACGGGTCAGAATCAAAAGAGAGACCGCCACCGGTGGCCGAAACAATACCGCCATATTTACCGTTGCCGATATAGTTCATCCAAGGCGCCGGCGTTTTGGGGTTAGTTATAACATATTCTTTATTTTGGTTATCAAAATAGCCGTATTTCATAATATACCATCCAATAGGAAATTGTAGGGAATTCATTATCTGTATTTTAGCAAAAACCAAAAAGCTTGTCAAGAAAGACAAAAAGCAATACACCAAAGGTGTACTGCTTTTTTTGGCACGCTGAAAGGGATTTTGTCTCGGTGCTTCCGCACCTATCGCCTCGCTTTCGCTCGTTGCCGCGGCTAAACAACAGTACACCGGACTGTTGTTCTTTACGCCTTGTTCGAATCCCTTAATATAAAAAAGCAATACACCAAAGGTGTACTGCTTTTTTGGCACGCTGAAAGGGATTTTGTCTCGGTGCTTCCGCACCTATCGCCTCGCTTTCGCTCGTTGCCGCGGCTAAACAACAGTCCACCGGACTGTTGTTCTTTACGCCTTGTTCGAATCCCTTAATATAAAAAAAGCAATACACCAAAGGTGTACTGCTTTTTTTGGCACGCTGAAAGGGATTCGAACCCCCGACCCTCTGCTTAGAAGGCAGATGCTCTATCCAACTGAGCTATCAGCGCATATTGGCTTTCGTGCCACGGCAACTATTGTACCACAAATTGAATTAAAAATCAACCCATATTTGCTTTTTCAAGAAAAAATTGCCTGCGAAAGTAATTCCGCAGGCAATTAAAATTCAATTCACTAAGAATTAGCCATTGATACCGGTAACAACGCCGGAACCTACTGTACGGCCACCTTCACGGATAGCGAAACGCAAGCCTTCTTCAATAGCGATAGGAGTGATAAGTTCAACATCCATTTCAACGTTATCACCAGGCATGCACATTTCTGTACCAGCCGGAAGAGTGATAACACCGGTAACGTCGGTAGTTCTGAAATAGAACTGAGGACGATAGTTGTTGAAGAACGGAGTATGACGGCCGCCTTCATCCTTTGTTAGGATGTAAACTTGACCGTGGAACTTTGTGTGTGGGTTGATTGAACCCGGTTTGCAAAGAACTTGACCACGTTCAACTTCTTCACGGCCTACGCCACGGAGAAGAGCACCAACGTTGTCGCCTGCTTCACAGTAATCAAGAGTTTTACGGAACATTTCCATAGAAGTAACAACAGTCTTCTTGCGTTCTTCGGTAAGACCGATGATTTCAACTTCGTCACCTGCGTTTAATTGACCACGTTCAACACGGCCGGTAACAACTGTACCACGACCGGAAATAGTCATAACGTCTTCGATAGGCATGATGAAAGGAAGATCAGCCTTACGGTCAGGTGTAGGAATGTAAGAGTCAACAGCTTCCATAAGTTCCTTAATCGGAGCATATTCAGCTGCATTAGGATCGTTAGATGCACATTCAAGAGCAACAAGAACAGAACCCTTGTTGATTGGTGTGTCGTCGCCTGGGAATTCATACTTATCAAGTGTTTCACGAATTTCCATTTCAACGAGTTCAAGAAGTTCAGGATCGTCAACTTGGTCAACCTTATTCATAAATACTACGATGTAAGGAACGCCAACCTGACGAGCAAGAAGTAGATGTTCCTTGGTTTGAGCCATAGGACCATCAGTAGAAGCGATAACTAAGATAGCACCGTCCATTTGAGCAGCACCGGTGATCATGTTCTTAACATAGTCAGCGTGTCCCGGGCAGTCAACGTGAGCATAGTGACGGTTGTCAGTTTCATACTCAACGTGAGCGGTGTTGATTGTGATACCACGTTCTCTTTCTTCCGGAGCCTTATCGATGTTTGCATAGTCTTCAAACTGTGCATAACCCTTTAATGAAAGATACTTTGTGATAGCTGCGGTTAATGTTGTCTTACCATGGTCAACGTGACCGATGGTACCAATGTTTACATGGGGCTTATTACGTTCAAATTTTGCCTTTGCCATTGTAAATTTCCTCCTTAAAATTATAAGTTATTACTTACAGTAATAGTTTACCAAATTTTTTTACAAATTTCAAGCATTATTTGTAATTTTTAGTCTTTCTTCGCTCTTGAAGAAATAATTTTTTCAGCAATGCTCTTCGGAACTTCTTTATAACCGTCCGGTTCCATTACATATTGTCCGCGGCCCTGTGTCTTAGAACGAAGGTCGGTAGCATAACCGAACATATCGCCAAGAGGAACGCGTGCATTGATTTGCTTAGCACCCGAGTGATCTTCAAAGCCTTGAATTTCACCACGGCGAGAGTTAAGGTCGCCGATAACGTCGCCCATATACTCTTCAGGAACAATAACAGTTACCTTCATAATCGGTTCCAACAATACCGGATCAGCCTTGCGGGCGGCTTCTTTGAAAGCCATAGAACCGGCAATCTTAAATGCCATTTCAGAAGAGTCAACTTCGTGGTAAGAACCGTCATACAAAGTAACCTTAACGTCAACAACAGGGTAACCTGCCAAAACGCCGGCTTGTAAAGCGCCCTTGATACCTGTATCAACAGCAGGGATATATTCCTTAGGAATGCTACCGCCTGTTACCGAGTTGATAAATTCATAACCCTTACCGGATTCGTTAGGTTCAAGAATAATCTTAACATGGCCGTATTGACCGGAACCACCGGACTGACGTTTGTACTTAGTTTCGTGGTCAACCTTTTGACGGATTGACTCTTTATAAGCAACTTGAGGTGCACCAACATTTGCTTCAACCTTAAATTCGCGAAGCAAACGGTCAACGATGATTTCAAGGTGTAATTCACCCATGCCGGCAATAATTGTTTGACCGGTTTCTTCATCGGTGTAGCACTTAAAGGTAGGATCTTCTTCAGCAAGCTTTGCTAAAGCGATACCCATTTTTTCCTGACCGGCCTTAGTCTTAGGCTCGATAGCAACACGGATAACCGGTTCAGGGAAGTTCATTGATTCAAGGATGATCGGTTTCTTCTCATCGCAAAGTGTATCACCGGTTGTAGTATTCTTAAGACCTACGGCAGCAGCGATATCGCCGGCATAGCAGGTTTCAATATCTTCACGGTGGTTTGCGTGCATTTGAAGAATACGTCCCATTCTTTCTCTGTTTTGCTTAACCGAGTTGTAAACGCCGGCGCCTGAATCAACAGTACCGGAATAAACGCGGAAGAAGCAAATCTTACCAACGAACGGGTCGGTTGCAATTTTGAAAGCCAAAGCTGCGAACGGTTCAGTATCAGAAGAATGTCTTGCTTCTTCTTCGCCTGTGTTGGGGTTAACACCCTTAATCGATTCAACGTCTGTCGGAGCAGGCATAAAATCAACAATTGCATCAAGCAAAGGTTGAACGCCCTTATTACGATAAGAAGTACCGCAGCAAATAGGAACCATTTCGTTTGCGATGGTTGCCTTACGGATGATCTTCTTAATCTGATCAACAGTCGGTTCTTCGCCTTCAAAATATTTTTCCATAAGCTCTTCATCCTGTTCTACAACAGCTTCGATAAGAGCAGTACGGTAAGTAGCAGCCAATTCCTTCATTTCTTCGGGAATTTCTTCGTGTCTTACATCTTTACCAAGATCGTCATAATAAATCTCGGCATCATTATTGATAAGGTCAACAATACCGCGGAAGCTGTCTTCAGCACCGATAGGTAACTGAATCGGAACTGCGTTACAGTTGAATCTTTCCTTAATCATTTTTAATACATTATAGAAATCGGCACCCATAATGTCCATTTTATTAACATAGATCATTCTCGGTACACGATATTCATCAGCCTGACGCCAAACGGTTTCAGACTGCGGTTCAACACCGCCCTTTGCGCACAAAACGGTTACAGAACCGTCTAATACACGCAGTGAACGTTGTACTTCAACTGTGAAGTCAACGTGTCCCGGGGTGTCGATAATATTGATACGATGGTCTTTCCAGAAACAAGTAGTTGCAGCCGAGGTGATTGTAATACCTCTCTCCTGCTCCTGCTCCATCCAGTCCATAGTTGACGCGCCATCATGAGTTTCACCCATCTTACGGTTAATACCGGTGTAGAAAAGGATACGCTCGGTTGTGGTGGTCTTACCGGCGTCAATATGTGCCATGATACCAATATTTCTTGTCATTTCAAGAGATACCTTTCTTGGCATATAAACCTCCTAACCGCTTTTGCGGTATATCATTAAACTACCATCTGTAATGAGCAAAAGCCTTGTTTGCTTCTGCCATCTTGTGTGTATCTTCGCGCTTCTTAGCAGCGCCGCCGATACCGTTAACAGCATCTAAAATTTCAGCTGCAAGACGTTCTTTCATTGTTCTTTCAGAACGAGAGCGGCTGTATGTTGTTAACCAGCGCAAACCTAATGTTTGCTTTCTTTCAGGACGAACCTCAAAAGGAACTTGATAGGTTGCGCCGCCCTTACGAACAGCCTTAACCTCTAATTGCGGCATAACATTTTCCATTGCTGCCTCAAAAACCTCTATAGGATCTTTACCTGTCTTTTCACTGATAATGTCGAAAGCACCATATACAATCTTTTGTGCTACACCCTTCTTACCGTCTAACATTACGTTATTGATAAGGCGTGTAACTACCTTGGAATTGTAAACCGGATCCGGCAATACATCGCGTTTTGCAATAAAGCCTCTTCTTGGCACTTTACTTCCCTCCTTCATAATGATGATATCATAGGTACTCGAGTGGACAATTCCCCGTAGCACCAAGCAAGGCTATACATTATATATAAACCTGCTTAGTAATGCAGCAGAGATTTAGTCTTAAATTACTTTGCACCTGCTTTTGGACGCTTGGCACCGTATTTTGAACGAGCCTGCATTCTGTTTTCAACACCTTGCGTATCAAGTGTTCCGCGTACGATATGGTAACGCACACCGGGGAGGTCCTTAACACGTCCGCCACGGATAAGTACAACACTGTGTTCTTGCAGGTTGTGTCCTATACCCGGAATGTAAGCGGAAACTTCGATGCCGTTTGAAAGACGAACTCTGGCAATCTTACGAAGAGCTGAGTTAGGCTTCTTAGGTGTAGAAGTTTTAACTGCTGTGCAAACACCGCGCTTTTGTGGAGAATCATGGTCTGTAGCTTGGCGCTTCATAGAGTTATAACCCTTTAAAAGTGCAGGAGCTTTAGCCTTTTTCTCTACAACCTCACGGCCACTGCGAACCAATTGGTTAAACGTTGGCAAATTGTTTCACCTCCTATAAAATTATCTATCGGGGCACAATACCCCATATAGACCTATATAATAACACAAAAGCCCATATTTGTCAACAAAAAGTTGCAAACATGGGCTTTAAATTGTTAGTTGCTGTTATTCTGCCGTTTCGGTTTCAACAACTTCTTCGGCAAAAGTTTCAACTTCTTCTTCGGCAGGAAGTGTCGGATTTATTTCTTCGCACTTCATACCGGTACCGGCAGGTACAAGTTTACCGATAATAACATTTTCCTTAAGACCGAACAGCGGATCTACCTTACCCTTAATAGCGGCTTCGGTAAGAACGCGTGTGGTTTCTTGGAATGATGCGGCGGACAAGAAAGATTCGGTAGCCAAAGAAGCCTTTGTAATACCTAAAAGTGTTACCTTATATTCGGCAAATGAAAGGCCTTCTTCACCGGCATCCATACGAGCCTTAACCGCACGGTTAGCATCGGCAATTTCCTTATATTCATAACCGACGTTTTGAATAAGATCGGTCGAACCGGGGTTAGTAATGCAAAGCTTACGCATCATTTGGCGAACGATAACTTCAATGTGCTTATCATTGATATCAACACCTTGAGTACGGTAAGCGTTTTGAATTTCGGCAATGATGTACTCTTGAACAGCTTCCGGACCTTGTGCTTCAAGAATATCTTGAGGGTACTTAGCACCGGGGACGATCATTGCGCCGGCTTCAACATAATCACCGTCAGTTACAAGACAGCGTACGCCGTAAGGAATGGTAATCTTCTCGACATCCATTTCTTCTTCGTTAGTGATAACCACAACATTGTTGCGCTTTTCTTCAACAATACGAACGCGGCCGGACTTTTTGGCAATTATACCGCAATGCTTAGGTCTGCGTGCTTCGAACAATTCTTCAACACGAGGAAGACCCTGTGTTATATCTTCGGTAGATGCGATACCACCGGTGTGGAATGTACGCATGGTAAGCTGTGTACCTGGTTCACCGATTGACTGAGCGGCGACAATGCCGACTGCTTCGCCTGTTGTAACAGGTTTATTGGTGGCAAGGTTAGCACCGTAGCACTTCTTACATACACCGTGGTGAGAGTGACAGGTAAGTATTGAGCGAATCTTAATACGCTTTTCACCGTCAACATCAGGTTTAATAAGTTCAACAACCTTCTTTGCTTCATCTGTTGAAAGCATATGGTCGTTATCTACGATAACTTCACCTGTTTCTTCATCAACAAACGGGTCAAAGAGATATCTGCCAACCAAACGCTCTTGCAAAGGTTCAAGCAAATGATTGCCGTCCTTAATATCAGAGATTGTAAGACCTTCTTCGGTGCCGCAATCATCTTCACGAACGATAACATCCTGCGCAACGTCAACAAGACGACGGGTTAAGTAACCCGAGTCAGCTGTACGCAAAGCGGTATCGGCAAGGCCTTTACGGGCACCACGAGAAGAAATAAAGTATTCGAGAACGTTCAAGCCTTCGCGGTAGTTAGCACGAATAGGAACTTCGATAACCTTACCGGCAGTATTGGCGATAAGACCACGCATACCTGCCAACTGACGAATCTGGCTCATAGAACCACGGGCACCGGAGTCAGCCATCATAAAGATCGGGTTAAACTCATCAAGGTTGCCCTTAAGTGCATCAGCTACATCTTCGGTAGCGGTGTTCCAAATTTCAATTACATGGCGGCTACGCTCATCATCGCTGATAAGACCGCGACGGTAGTCCTTAGAAACGGTTTCAATCTTTTCTTCGGCATCGGCTAAAATTTCCTTCTTAACCGGAGGAATTACAGCATCTATAACGGCAACTGTAATAGCGCCCTTTGTAGAATACTTAAAGCCGGTTGCCTTGATTTTATCAAGAACAAGTGAGGATTCGCTTGTACCGTGTTTTTCAATGCATCTGTCAATAATTTTGCCAAGTTGTTTCTTGCCAACCTTATTTTGTTCAACATCGTCGTTGCTTTCAACAACGCCCTTTGAATAGTCTTTTAATGAAAAGCTCCATTCAAGGTCGAATTTATGAGCAGGATCGGTTCTGTCAACAAAGCCTAAATCCTGTGGAATAGATTCATTAAAGATAATGAAACCGACAGTACACCAAATAAGAGCCGATTCTCCCTTTTCGTTGCTTACGCGCACACGAATCGGAGCGTGAAGACCGATAACGCCGTCGTTATAAGCCATAATAGCTTCGTTCTTATCGCGGAAGACTTTGTTGGCACCGGCTTCTTCACTCTTAACTAATGTTAAGTAATATGAACCGAGTACCATATCCTGCGTAGGAACGGCAACCGGCTTACCGTCAGACGGTTTCAGCAGGTTGTTAGCAGCAAGCATTAAAAATCTTGCTTCTGCTTGTGCTTCGGCAGAAAGCGGTACGTGAACAGCCATCTGGTCGCCGTCGAAGTCGGCGTTGTATGCGGTACATACTAACGGATGGAGTTTAAGAGCTTTACCTTCAACCAAAACAGGTTCAAAAGCTTGAATACCTAATCTATGAAGTGTAGGAGCACGGTTTAATAAAACCGGATGCTCTTTTATAACAAGCTCCAAAGCATCCCAAATCTCAGTAGAAGCGCGTTCTACCATTTTGCGTGCCGATTTGATATTAGTAACTAACTTAGTTTCAACAAGTCGCTTCATAACGAAGGGCTTAAAGAGTTCAAGAGCCATTTCCTTAGGAAGACCGCATTGATACATTTTAAGCTCAGGGCCAACAACAATAACCGAACGGCCTGAGTAGTCAACACGCTTACCTAAAAGGTTTTGACGGAAACGACCTTGCTTACCCTTTAACATATCCGACAAAGACTTTAATGCCCTGTTGTTCGGACCTGTTACAGGTTTGCCGCGACGGCCGTTATCAATTAAAGCATCAACTGCTTCTTGAAGCATGCGCTTTTCGTTACGAATAATAATGTCAGGTGCGTGTAATTCAAGTAAACGCTTTAAGCGGTTGTTACGGTTGATTACACGGCGGTAAAGATCGTTCAAGTCGCTTGTAGCAAAACGGCCACCGTCTAATTGTACCATAGGACGAAGATCCGGCGGAATTACCGGAATAACGTCAAGAATCATCCATTCGGGACGGTTACCGGAGTTCTTAAATGCTTCAAGAACTTCGAGTCGCTTTAAAATTCTAACGCGCTTTTGTCCGTTAGTATTTTCAAGCTCTTCGCGCAATTCATCGCAAGACTTTTCAAGGTCGATTTCACAAAGCAACTTTTTGATTGCTTCTGCACCCATGCCGGCTTCAAAGTCGTTTTCATACTTTTCGCGCATATCGTTGTACTGCTTTTCGTTAAGAAGTTGCTTCTTTTCGAGCGGAGTAGTACCGGGGTCAGTTACAATGTATTGTGAGAAATAGAGTACCTGTTCAAGCGCTTTTGGACTGATATCAAGAGCTAAGCCCATGCGTGAAGGAATGGTTTTAAAATACCAAATGTGTGAAACAGGGGCAGCAAGTTCGATTGTACCCATGCGTTCACGGCGTACCTTAGAACGGGTTACTTCAACACCGCAGCGTTCACAGATTTTGCCTTTATAGCGAATGCGCTTGTACTTACCGCAATGGCATTCCCAGTCCTTTTGAGGCCCGAAAATGCGTTCGCAGAACAAACCGCCTTGTTCCGGCTTTAAGGTACGGTAGTTAATAGTCTCCGGCTTGGTTACTTCGCCGTGAGACCAGCTTCTGATTTGTTCAGGAGAAGCAAGACCTATTTTTATGGATTCAAATTCTATATCTGCCATATTCGTTATGCCCTCCTAATTACATTTCTTCCAAATCAGAGGAAAATTCTTCTTCTGATTCTTCAACAATATCTTCGCCGTTTTCATCTTGAAGACCGAAACCGTCAAGATTATCGGCTACAGTTTCATTTTCAAAATCGTTAGAAACGATTGCAGGTGCAAGACCTATATCATCATCGTCATCAAAGGTCTGTTTAAGGTCAATTTCCTCGTCATACTTGTCAAGAACCTTAACATCAAGACCCAAAGACTGAAGTTCCTTAATAAGAACCTTAAAGGATTCGGGAACACCCGGAGTCGGAATGTTTTGACCCTTAACGATTGCTTCGTAAGCCTTAACACGACCGACAACATCATCCGACTTAACAGTAAGGATTTCTTGCAGTGTGTATGCGGCACCGTAAGCTTCAAGTGCCCAAACTTCCATTTCACCGAAACGTTGACCACCGAACTGTGCCTTACCGCCAAGCGGTTGTTGGGTAACAAGTGAGTAAGGACCGGTAGAACGCGCGTGAATTTTATCATCAACAAGGTGATGCAATTTTAAGTAGTACATGTAACCGACGGTAACTAAATTATCGAACGGTTCACCGGTACGGCCGTCATAGAGTTGAGTCTTTGCGTCGTTTCTTAAAGCGATGCGTGAGAAGTCAAGACCGGCACTGTTCTTAAATTCATAATCTTCCTTCTTGGTCTCTTTTTCTGCCATTGAGAAGCATTCGCGTATGTCATCTTCGTGTGCACCGTCAAATACCGGTGTGCAGATGTTCCAGCCTAATGCCCTTGCGGCATAGCCCAAGTGAACTTCAAGTACCTGACCGATGTTCATACGTGAAGGTACGCCCAACGGGTTAAGTACGATATCAAGCGGAGTACCGTCCGGTAAGAACGGCATATCCTCACTTGGTAAAATACGGGATACAACACCCTTATTACCGTGTCGGCCGGCCATCTTATCGCCGACGGAAATCTTACGCTTTTGTGCGATATAACAACGTACAACAACATTAACGCCGGGGCTCAATTCAGACGAATTTTCGCGGTTAAACACCTTGACATCAACGATTGTACCGTATTCACCGTGCGGTACACGTAAAGAAGTATCTCTGACTTCGCGTGCTTTTTCACCGAAGATAGCGCGTAAAAGTCTTTCTTCAGCGGTAAGTTCTGTTTCACCCTTTGGTGTAACCTTACCGACAAGAATATCACCGGCAGAAACTTCGGCGCCGATGCGGATAATACCGCGTTCGTCAAGGTCGCGCAAAGCATCTTCACCAACATTCGGAATATCACGGGTGATTTCTTCGGGGCCTAATTTTGTATCTCTTGCTTCTAACTCGTATTCTTCAATATGAATAGAAGTGTAAACATCATCTCTAACAAGGCGTTCGTTAATCAAAACAGCGTCCTCGTAGTTGTAACCTTCCCATGTCATAAAGCCGATAAGCGCGTTTCTGCCGAGAGAAATTTCACCGTTGCTTGTTGCAGGACCGTCGGCAATAACTTCGTTTTCCTTAACCTTTTGACCGACAGCAACAATTGGCTTTTGATTAATACATGTTCCGTGGTTTGAACGAATAAACTTAATTAGGTTATATTCATCAATTTCGCCCTTAGCAGCACGAATCTTAATAGTATCGGCACTTACATAGGTAACTTCACCGGCGCGCTTTGCAAGAACAACAACGCCCGAGTCAACAGCTGCCTTATATTCCATACCGGTAGCAACAATCGGGTTTTCAGGTTTAAGAAGCGGAACAGCCTGCTTCTGCATGTTTGAACCCATCAAAGCACGGTTAGTATCATCGTTTTCAAGGAACGGAATCATTGCGGTAGCAACCGAAACAACCATCTTAGGAGATACATCCATGTAGTCAGCCTTAGAAGATTCAACTTCTTGGAAGTCGTCACGGTAACGTGCGTTAACCTTTTTATTTACGAAGAAGCCTTTTTCGTCTAACGGCTCGTTAGCTTGTGCTACGATGTAATCGTCCTCTTCATCAGCTGTCATATAAACAACTTCATCAAGAACGCGACCGGTTTCGTGATCAACCTTACGGAAAGGTGTTTCAATAAAGCCGTACTTGTTTATCTTAGCAAAGGTTGCAAGATAAGAGATAAGACCGATGTTAGGACCTTCAGGTGTTTCAATCGGGCACATACGGCCATAGTGAGTGTAGTGAACGTCACGTACTTCGAAGGAAGCACGGTCTCTTGACAAACCGCCGGGGCCCAAAGCAGAAAGACGGCGCTTATGGGTTAATTCTGAAAGCGGGTTTGTTTGATCCATAAATTGTGAAAGCGGCGAAGAACCGAAAAATTCCTTAATAGCTGCCACAACAGGACGGATATTTATAAGTGTTTGCGGTGTGATGCTGTCAGGATCTTGTGCCTGCATAGTCATCTTTTCGCGTACTACTCTTTCCATACGGGAAAGACCGATACGGAATTGATTTTGCAACAATTCACCAACGGAGCGGATACGACGGTTGCCTAAATGGTCGATATCGTCAACCGAGCCCACATGGTGCGGAAGACCTAAGAAATAGCTTACGCTCGCAAAAATATCATCAACAACGATATGCTTCGAAATAAGTTCATCAGCACGGGCTAAAACAGCTTCCTTAATTTCTTCCTTTTCGGTAACATTTTCGATAATATCCTTAATGACATTAAAGGAAACCTTTTCGTTTATGCCTAACTTATCAAGTTCCTCTAACTCTTCTGCAGAAAAATCAACAAAGTCTTTTAGTTCAACCATACCGCTTGAAACAACCTTAACCTCGGTAACATTGCCTTCAAGATCAGTCACATTGATGTATGCTGAATTTACGCCTTTTCTTTCGATAAGTTCAGCCAACTCTCTCGAAACGGTTGTATTGGCATCGGCAATAATTTCGCCGGTCATAGGATCAGCAACAGGGCGCGACAAAACATTGCCCCTGATGCGCGCACCAATGGCTAACTTTTTATTATATTTGTAGCGACCGACACGGGAGATATCATAACGGTGTTCATCAAAGAACAATTGGTCAAGATAACTTTGTGCGCCTTCAATAGTAACAGGCTCGCTCGGTCTTAACTTTTTGTAAACCTCAATTAAAGCCTCTTCTGTGTTCTTGGTTTCGTCTATGGCAAGGGTTGCCTCTAAACGTTCATCGGAGCCGAACACTTCGCGTATTTGTTCGTTAGAAGAAAGACCTAACGCGCGAACAAGTACGGTTAAAGGTAATTTACGGTTTTTATCTATCCTTACATATAAAACATCGTTGATGGATGTTTCATATTCAAGCCACGCGCCGCGGTTTGGAATAATTGTGGATGCAAATAGTTTCTTACCGGTCTTTTCGTCGGTCTTCTCAGCATAATATACACCGGGGGAACGAACTAACTGGGAAACAACGGCACGTTCTGCACCGTTAATTACGAATGTGCCCGATTCGGTCATAATCGGGAAATCGCCCATAGAAACTTCGCTTTCCTTAATCTCGCCTGTCTCGTTATTTACAAGACGTGCGGTAACGCGTAAGGGGGCAGCATAAGTCGTATCTCTTGCTTTGCACTCACTTACATCGTATTTAGGATTATCGCAAAAACGGTAATCAATGAAGCTTAAACGGAGATTGCCGCTATAATCGGTAATAGCCGCCATATCTCTGAATACTTCCTTCAACCCTTCTTCGACAAACCACTTGTAAGAATCCTTCTGAATTTCAATGAGGTTGGGCATATCAATAACTTCATTGATCTTAGAAAAAGTCATACGGGTGTTCTTACCGAATTGTACGGGTTTCACCATTGAAGTTGACTTCATAGGTTCACAATCACTCCTCAATATATTTTACAACAAAAACTGTCGCAACAAATACTATTTTTTGATGGAAAATACACAATAAAAACGGCCCAAAACCGATACTATTCGCATATTAACCCATCATTACTAGTAATTTACAATTATATACCATGTCAATACAATAGTCAACCCCTATTTTTGAATTTTTTGTAAAAAAACGGACTACCCTTTTAAATGACATTGGGTAGTCCGTTTTTTATTTGCTTTTTTCGGGTAGCCGGCAGTAGGTTTTAGTCGTATTATATATAATGTCGGCGAGCCAGTCATTAGCACATCCGCCCGATATTCTCCAACACCAGTTGCCCACAGAAACAGCGGGGGTGTTTATTCTTGCGCTGTTATCAAGACCTAAAAAATCCTGCATTTGCAAAATGCAAATATCGGCACGCGTTTCCATAGCCGCTTTTATTAAGGACCAGTTAAAAGAATCGTTCTCGCCTATTCTTAAATATTCACGCATAAACTTAACCTGCTTTTTGGGTGCACTTTGCAAATACCCTATTGCCGTATCGTTATCATGGGTACCGGTATAAACAACCGTATTTTTCCCGATATTGTGCGGCAAGTATTTACTTTCATCATCGGGGTCAAAAGCAAATTGCAAAACCGCCATGCCTGCAAATCCGGTTTGTTTTAAGAGCGCGTGGCAGTCTTCATCAAGTGTACCTAAGTTTTCGGCAATAATATTTACTTCGCCTAATTTTTCTTTTATTTTCTCGAATATTTCATATCCGACGCCCTTTACCCATTTGCCGTTTTTAGCAGTAGTCTCGCCGTAAGGAATACTGAAATAAGCCGAAAATCCTCTGAAATGGTCTATTCTGACCGTGTCGTAAAGCTTGGTTACAAAATCTATTCTGTTTATCCACCAAGCGTAACCGGTCTTTTTATGCTCCTCCCAGTTGTAAACAGGGTTTCCCCAAAGTTGGCCGTCCTCTGAAAATGCGTCGGGCGGGCAACCGGCGACTTCGCTTGGCTTTAAGTCTTTATCTAATAAAAACAACTTTTGGTTAGCCCATACATCAGCGCTGTCGTACGCGGTATATATAGGTATATCACCTATTATATATACGTTATTGCTGTTAGCATACTTTTTAAGGGCAACCCATTGCTTATTAAATTCATATTGTTGAAACTTATAAAACTCAACAATATCTTCTAACTCTTTTGCCTTTTCGTTTAGTGCTTGCTTATCTCTGAACTTTAATTTGTCGGGCCAAACATCAAAAGAAGCACCGTTTAAAGAGTCTTTAATAGCCATAAAAAGTGCAAAGTCATCAAGCCACGCTTTATTATAAGTGCAAAAGATTTTATACTCATTGCTTTTAGTAAAGTTTTTATATGCAATATAAAGGACCTTATAACGCGTCGTATAAAGAAGCGCATAGTTGACCTTAGTGCAATCATCCCCGAAATTAAACCTTTCGATTTCTTCGGTAGTCAGAAGACCGTCATGGACTAACATATCAAGGTCAATAAAATACGGGTTGCCGGCAAAGGATGAAAAGGATTGATAAGGTGAGTCACCGAAGCCCGTAATTCCCAATGGTAATATCTGCCAATAGGTTTGACCTGATTTTTTAAGAAAATCTACAAATCTATATGCTTCTTTCCCAAAAGTACCTATTCCGTATTTCGAAGGCAAAGAAAATATAGGCATTAAAATTCCGCTTGAACGCATTTACATACTCCTTTTATTCTTATTTCTGAATTGGCTCGGTGAAAGACCGTACTTTGCTTTAAAAAACTTTGAAAAGTAAAGTTGATTTTCGTATCCCGCCGAAACAGATATGATTTTAATTTTACAGTCGGTCTTAATAAGCAACTCGCCGGCAACTTCCAAACGCACCTTATTTATATATTGTTGCGGTGAAAGATTTAAGCTGTTTTTAAAAATTCTGAATAAGGTTGCCCTGCTGACCGCACAAGACTTTGCTATGTCTGAAACAGTCAGATTGCATTTATGATAATTGCTGAAAATATATTGTTTTGCTTTAAATAAGATTTCATTTTCGGGCGATTTCTCTTTGTTTTTATAAAACTTTGCATAAAGGCATATTAAAGATTTTAAAAGTCCGTCAAAATAATCCTTGCCTAAATCTCTGTCACTATTAAGTATTATATCAAAAAACGGTTTAATTTCATTTATAGTTGGTGTTACGGGGGTTTTGTTCGTAAAAGCGGTAGTATTTAAAACTGTTTTGCCGTGTGCCTTAAAATCCACCCAACAATACTCCCAAGGGTCAGATAAGTCGGGGTAATATGAGGCAACTTCCCCTTCGGGTATAAAAAAGCTTTGACCCTTTTTAATATTATATGTTTTGCCGTTTAAAGTAAATGTGCCTTTACCGCTTATGCAGTAATGAATAATGTTACAGTTCCTGATTGACGGCGGAATACCGTGAATATCCGCGCTGTCCTTATAGCCGAAATCGGTCAGTTCTAACATTTCGCAGTAATCCACATTATCCCACCTTTGAAACAAAAGTATATATTATTGCAACAAAACATTATATAAAATATCGTTTATTACATATATAATTGTATCATAAAAACTTTTGGAGGTCAAGAATTATGGCAAAACTCACCCCACCGCTCGGTTGGAACACTTGGAACACTTTCGGTAAAGATATTAACGAAGAACTAATACTTAGAAGTGCCGACATTATTTGCAGCGACGGTTATAAAGACTGTGGCTACGAATATATCGTTATAGACGATTGCTGGTCTTTAAAAGAACGCGACAAGAACGGCCGTTTAGTCCCTGACCCCGACAAATTTCCACACGGTATGAAATTTGTCGCCGACTATGTTCATTCTAAGGGATTAAAATTCGGCATGTACTCATGCGCAGGCTACCAAACTTGTGCAGATTTCCCCGGCAGTTTCGAGCACGAGTGGGTTGACGCTGAAACCTTTGCCGAATGGGGCGTTGATTATTTAAAATATGACTTTTGCTACGCGCCTAACCATATGCCCGCCGACCTTTTATATAAAAGAATGGGGTTGGCGCTTAAAAACAGCGGTCGCGATATAGTTTTCAGCGCTTGCAACTGGGGTGTTAAATATCCAAGACAATGGGTAAAATCCACAGGTGCCGACTGTTGGCGTTCCACCGGTGATATTCACGACAACTGGCGAAGCATTAAAGATATTGCCCTTTCGCAAATTCCGTTTTTAGAATATAACGGTGTCGGATGCTTTAATGATATGGATATGCTCGTTGTCGGTATGAACGGGAAAGGCCTTGTCGGTCTTGGCGGTTGTAATGAAGATGAATATAAAACCCACTTTTCGCTTTGGTCGCTTATAGGCTCACCTTTAATGATCGGTTGCGATATTAGAAATGTTGACGATAAAGCGAAAAAGATATTATTAAATAAAAATGCCATTAAAATTAACCAAGACCCTGCCGGCCGTCAACCGTTTATAGTTAATATGTACGACTACATTCCCAACGAGGCCCGCACTTATGACACACCCTTTTACAAAGAGCACAACTACGGCAAAGAGATACCGATTATTGCTAAATTCTTAGATGACGGCACCGTGGCACTGGGAATATTCAATTTTTCGGATAACGAAGCAGGCGGTCAGTTAACGGCGGTTGCATTAGATATGTTGGGTCTTCCTAAAATCTCTGACAAATCATTTATATTTACCGATGTTTGGACCGGCGAAGAAATTAAACCGACTAATGAAATGCTTTTAACGGCTAATCTTAAGCCCCATGCTTGCCACCTGTTAATCGGAAAGGTAGTTGACTCGTTTGACTTGTAAAAAATGCGGTAATGTACTTAATACCGACGAAATATCTCTTTACAGAAAACTTTTCGGAATTTACGCCGAAGATACCATTTGCATTGACTGTCAAGCCGAATACTTTGCTTGCAGTAAAGAGCTGCTTAAAAAGAAAATACAGCATTTTAAAAATTTGGGATGCACGCTTTTTGTAAAATAAAACAAAAGGTCTTGTTAAAAGCTTTAACAAGACCTTTTTTCTTTTATATATTTTTTAAAGTTGCCATCAAATAGTCGGCAAACTCATGGGCGGTAGCACCGTCCCTGTCCCCCGTTACAACAACTTTTCTTTCGGTTTCGGTGCAGACAGAAATAGCCTTTGCCAACCTTTCTGCTTTTTCAACAAAACCTATATGGCGAAGAAGCATTTCGGTTGCTTTGAATATACTTGTCGGGTTGGCATATTCACCTATTCCGTTTTCTATCATACGCGGTGCCGAACCGTGAATCGGCTCAAACATAGCATATTTATCGCCGATATTGGCGCTGCCCGCAGTACCGACACCGCCTTGAATTTGCGCCGCCTCATCGGTGATTATATCGCCGTAAAGGTTAGGCATTAAGAAAACTTGAAAATCGGACCTTATTTTTTTATTAACAAGATTAGCGGTCATAATGTCAATATACCATTCTTCTGCGGTAATTTCGGGATATTCACTTGCAATTTCGTGACAAATTTTAGAAAACTTGCCGTCGGTCTTTTTCATAATATTTGCCTTTGTAACAATGGCGACATTTGTTTTGCCGTTATTTTTAGCATACTCAAAAGCCGCTCTTGCAATGCGTCTTGTTCCGCTTTCCGTAGTAACCTTAAAATCAAATGCCAAACTGTCGGGAATTTCTACACCGCGACTGCCTAAAACATATTCACCTTCGGTATTTTCGCGGAAGAAGGTCCAATCAATGTTTTCTTCGGGCACACTAACGGGGCGGACGTTGGCATAAAGGTCAAGCTCTCTGCGCATAGCAACATTGGCGCTTTCAAGTGTACCGCCCTTTAAGGTTGTTGTAGGGCCCTTTAAAATTACGTTGCACTTTTTAAGCTCTGCCAAAACGTCATCGGGAATAGCTTTGCCCTTTTCCATTCGGTTTTCGATAGTAAGTCCTTCTATTTTTTTAAGAAGTACCTTGCCTGATTTGACCTCATCTTCTAAAAGATAGTTAAGCACCCTTTCGGATTCAGCCGAAATAATGGGACCTATGCCGTCACCACCGCAAATTCCGATAACGATTTGTTTTAGTGTTGCAAAATTGGTAGCACCGCTGTCCTTTTTCATTCTTTCTTCACGGGCAATTTGCTCTTCTAAAAGGTTTTTAAATTGCTTAACCGCATTTTCAATATAATTTTCCATTTTTACTGTTCCTTTGTGTAGGCCAGCAGACCGCCGGCTTTCAAAATTTCAATTTGTCGCTTTGTAAAACTGCCGACAAGATTTATTTTTTCTTTGGTTGTTTCATTTGTTAAAACAATTTTGCCTTCATCCATACCTTTAAATAAGTCAGAAAGTGTCAGTTTATCACCTTGGGATATTTTTTCATAATCGTCGGCATTTTCAAATGTGAGCGGTAAAATGCCGGCGTTTATTAAGTTTGCCGCATGAATACGCGCAAAGCTTTTTGCAATAACGACCCTTACACCTAAATACATGGGTACAAGTGCTGCGTGTTCTCTTGACGAACCTTGACCGTAGTTGCTGCCGCCGATTACAATGCTGTTTCCGAGCTCCTTGGCGCGTGTCGGAAATTCTTTATCGCAAACGCCGAAACAGAACTTAGAAAGGAAGGGAATATTTGACCTATAAGGCAAAATCTTAGCACCTGCCGGCATAATGTGGTCGGTTGTAATATTGTCGCCGACCTTTAATGCCACCGTGCTTGTTAAAGTGTCGGTTACGGGATTTGATTGCGGGAATTCCTTTATATTAGGGCCACGCAAAACTGTTAAATCCTCGGCTAAGCTTTCGCTTGCAGGCGGAATAACCGCGCTGTCGTCAATCTTAAATGCTTTTGGCATTTTAATTTTCGGCATTTTCCCTAAGAGCCTCGGGTCGGTAATTTCACCCGTTAATGCTGCTGCTACCGCAGTTTCGGGCGAAACTAAATAGACTTGTCCGTCGGCGGTACCGCTTCGGCCTTCAAAATTACGGTTAAAGGTGCGAAGTGAAACACCGCCGGAGTTAGGCGAAAAGCCCATGCCGATGCAGGGTCCGCAAGCCGATTCTAAAATTCTGGCACCGCTTGCAATAATGTCGCTTAATGCGCCACAGTCGGCAAGCATTGAAAGAACTTGTTTAGAGCCGGGGGAAATTGAAAGACTGACGCTGTTTTTAATGGTTTTTCCCTTTAAAAGCGCGGCAACCTTTAACATATCAAAAAGTGAAGAATTGGTGCAAGAGCCAATGCAGACTTGGTCAACCTTTGTACCCTTTAAGGATTCGACAGTAACGATATTATCGGGGCTGTGCGGGCAAGCAATAAGCGGTTTTAAATCTGAAAGGTTAATGTCAATTATCTTATCATATTTTGCATCCGCATCACTTTCAAGCGGTATATAATCTTCTGCTCTGCCTTGCGCTTTTAAGAAAGCTCTTGTAATTTCGTCGGAGGGGAAAATTGAAGTGGTGGCACCGAGCTCTGTGCCCATATTTGTAATGGTTGCGCGTTCGGGTACCGAAAGAGTTTTAATACCTTCTCCGCCCCATTCGATAATAGCACCGACACCGCCTTTTACCGATAAAATTCTGAGAATTTCCAAGCTTACATCCTTTGCGGTAACAAACGGCTTTAATTTCCCTGTCAGGTTAACTTTATACATTTTAGGCATTGTGATATAGTATGCACCGCCACCCATTGCAACCGCAACATCAAGGCCACCGGCGCCCATGCTTAACATGCCGATACCGCCACCGGTTGGAGTATGACTGTCAGAACCGATTAAAGTTTTACCCGGTTTGCCGAATCGTTCTAAATGAACTTGATGGCAAATGCCGTTGCCGGGGCGGGAAAAATAAATGCCGTGCTTTAAAGCCACCGACTGAATATAGCGGTGGTCGTCGGCGTTTTCAAAACCCGACTGTAAAGTGTTATGGTCAATATATGCGACACTTTTTTCGGTCTTAACGCGTTTAAGTCCCATAGATTCAAATTCGAGATATGCCATAGTACCGGTCGCATCTTGCGTTAATGTTTGATCGATTTTAAGTGCTATTTCACTTCCGACTTCCATATTGCCGGAAATCAAGTGACTTTTAATAATCTTTTGTGCTAATGTTAATCCCATTTTTACTTCTCTCCCATAATGTGATCATACGCGTTGCTTATATGTATTAGTGTTGCTTTCTCGGCCTTTTCGGCATCCCTTTTAATAAGGGCATCATAAATATCTCTATGCTCGGCAACAGAAGCTTTCGCACGGCTTTCCTTTTCTACCGATATTCTTCTGTACTTTTGTATCTTTTTGTGAAGCGGTACCAAAGTATCATAAAAAACGGTAGAGCCGCACATTTTATAAATCATATAATGGAAGCGGTTATCCATTTGCTTAATTTGTTCGGGGTTACCCTTATCAACATAGAATTCTTGAAGCTCTAAGGTCTCTTTCAATTTTTCCAATTGCTCGTCGGTCGCATTTTTAGCCGCAAAAGAAACAACCAATGTTTCAAGCTTTTTCCTGACAACAAAAATGTCCTTTAAATCCTGTTCGGTAATGCCGACGACAACCGAGCCTTTACCCGATTCATCGATTAAATGTTCTTGCGAAAGGCGGCGCAAAGCTTCCCTTATCGGTGTACGGCTTACGCCTAAATTTAAACTTAAAGTATTCTCGGTTAAAATGTCCCCGCGTTTGTACTTTCCGCTTAAAATATCTTCTTCAAGCTGTTCAAAGACCTGATCGGCCAATGATACTGTTTTATGTTCTATCATTACTTAAACACCCTTCCGCCCGAAAGTTCGCTGATTTTACTTTCAAGTTCACCGTCAGAAATGGTGGTTTGGCGGCCTTCTTCATATTCTGCGTCTATCCAACCCTTTAAAGCTAAAATCAAAGGATCGTTTTTAGAAATTTGCTTGTCACCTTTTAATCCGTAATTTTGGTTAATCCAATAGGCAATACCTGCAAGCCCCGAAGTTTTACCGATAGAAACCGAAACCGGTCTGTTTAAAATCTTTTCGGTATTAAAAATGTTATAAATTTCTTCGTCTTTTAAAAGTCCGTCAGCATGAATTCCGGCGCGGGTAACATTAAAGTTTTTACCGACAAACGGTGTCATTGGCGGAATCTTATAGCCGATTTCATTTTTAAAGAATTCGGCAATTTCGGTAATAACGGTTGGATTCATACCGTCAAGCGAGCCACGAAGAGAAGCATATTCCATAACCATTGCTTCAAGCGGAACATTACCCGTTCGTTCACCGATACCGAGTAGCGAACAGTTAACACCCGAAGCGCCGTAAAGCCAAGCAGTAGAAGCATTGGCAACGGCTTTATAAAAGTCGTTATGACCGTGCCATTCAAGCAGTTCACTCGGAACATCCGAATACTGTTGCAAGCCGTAAATAATACCCGGCACGCTTCGTGGTAATGCAACCTCCGGATACGGCACGCCGTATCCCATAGTATCGCAAGCGCGAATTCTGACAGGAATACCTGCGTCCTTAGACATACGCATAAGCTCGTTAACAAACGGAACAACAAAGCCGTAAAAATCTGCTCTTGTAATATCTTCTAAGTGACATCTCGGCATAACGCCGGCTTCAAAAGCTTCGGCAACGGTTGCAAGATAGGCATCCATCGCTTGCTTTCTTGTTTTTTTAAGCTTTTTAAAAATATGATAGTCACTGCAAGAAACCAAAATACCGGTTTCTCTGATGCCTAAATCTTTAACAAGCTTAAAGTCTTCTTTACTTGCCCTAATCCAAGTAGTAATCTCGGGGAATTTAAGACCTAACTCTTGACATTTTTCAATAGCCTCACGGTCTTTTTTGCTATATACAAAAAACTCGGTTTGCCGAATAATGCCGTAAGGTCCGCCCAGTTTTGAAAGTAATTTGTAAATTTCAACTATTTGTTTAACCGTGTAAGGCTCAACCGATTGCTGACCGTCACGAAGAGAAGTATCGGTAATCCAAATATCGTTAGGCATTCCGAGTGGCACACGGCGGTGGTTAAATGCTATTTTGGGAATGTCCTCATAATTATAAAAATCTCTGTATAAATTAGGGTCCTTTATATTTTGAAGCGAATACTTATAAGTATCTTGTTCAAGTAGGTTGGTTCTGTTTGAAATTTCCAACATTTATATCACTCCTTATACTTGTATGCAATTATACAGGTTTTGATGTATTTTGTCAACCGTCTATACACGCATTTATGTTGATTTTATTTTTATTTAATGCTAATATTAACTTAAACTATTGTGCAGAGCATCAACATTTCTTCTGTTTGCTTATAGATTTTTTCGGCATCTTCAATCGGCAGAGGATTTTTACCAAGGCCCATTTCTATTGTAAACCCCGGTTTATTAAAGCACTCAATAAACCAATCTTTAAATCCCCCGCCGTTTGAAATTCCCAGCGGAACATCCAAAGCATAGCCCGATGATGTTGCTAATATTTCGGCTATTTGCCTTGATTTCGGCGGTCGCTTTTTACCGTAGCACCAATAAATAACTTCGCCCTGTGAATGTAATGCCACAACATGCCTTATTTCTTCGGTTTTGCAAAGCGATGTAAGCGCCACCGTTTCGGGCTCGCTTTCGGGGTGCGGTCCGCCATAGCGCGTTGGCGAAGGCCCGAAAATGCCTTCCTTTTGCTCTAATTTATGCAGGTTTTCCCAATCCGCTTTAAAATTATGGTTAATATCCACTCCTCTTAAATTTGCGTTATAATGTTTAAAATCGCCTAAACACATTTTATTTATTTCGGCTTGTCTGTCGCCGCAACCTTTTGCCCCGTTAATAGCGATTTCCACACCGTCGGGGTTAACGCACGGAACAAAAATAACACCGCGGTTATACATGGCTTTTCTGGCGTTAAATCCGGCTATGCTTCCGTCATATTTTAAGGCGTTGCAAAGGTTTTCTATAAACATCAAAAGCACCGTTTCGGTTATGTATTCACTGCCGTGTGTGGCGGCGGTAATAAGAGAATAATCACAGGCGTTTCCTATTTTAAATCCTTTAATTTCACGCCCGAAACAGCTTTTGCCGAGATTTACGGGTTTTAAAAAATCGTAGTCCTTTAAAAGTGTTTTTGAAACTTTTGAAAATTTGTTATAATCATAGCTTTCGGCACTTATAATTTTACACATGGTAATCCCCCAAAAATAAAACTTATTACATTTTATTAAAGAAAGGTGAAATAAATGAATTTAAAAGAAAAAACCTTAAAGCAAAATTATGTTTATAACGGCAAAATTATAAATATGCGAAAAGATGACATAATTTTGCCGGACGGAAATAATGCCATTCGTGAAGTTGTAGAGCATCCGGGCGGTGTTTGCGTTGTTGCCGTTACCGATAAGGATGAAATTTTAATGGTAAGACAATTTCGCTATCCGTACATGGAGGAAATTTTAGAAATACCCGCCGGAAAGCGCAATTCAAAGGATGAAGACCCTCTTGCCTGCGGCAAACGCGAGTTGACCGAAGAAACGGGCGCCGTTGCAAAAGAGTTCACATTTTTAGGCAGGCTTTATCCAACCCCCGGTTACTGCGATGAAATTATTTGGATGTACGCCGCAAAGGACCTTTCTTTCGGTGCACAAAACCCCGATGACGACGAATTTTTAGAGGTGGAAAGAATACCTTTTGAAAAAGCGGTCGAAATGATTTTATCGGGCGAAATTACAGATGCAAAAACTCAAACGGCAATTTTAAAATTAAAGCTTTTAAGAGAAAATAACGGTTGATTTTTAATTAAATCCTAATAAATATTTGCTTTTTTGCAAAATATTTACATTTTTATAAAAAAATGCTTTATTTTTTACCGAATCTTTGATATAATAGATTGGATACTCGAAATGAGTATATTCACAAATAGGAGATTTCCAAAAAAACAGGAGGTTGATTCGTAATGAGTCACAAGTACGTTTACCTTTTCAGCGAAGGTAATGCTGACATGCGTGAGCTTCTTGGCGGTAAAGGCGCAAACCTTGCCGAAATGACCGGTTTAGGTCTTCCGGTACCACAAGGTTTTACAATTTCTACCGAAGCTTGCACACAGTACTATGAAGATGGTCAAAAGATCAATGACGAAATCCAAGCACAAATTATGGAATACATCATCAAGATGGAAACCATAACAGGTAAAAAATTCGGTGATACCGAAAATCCGCTTCTCGTTTCAGTTCGTTCGGGCGCACGTGCATCAATGCCCGGTATGATGGATACCATCCTTAACCTTGGCCTTAACGAAGAGGTTGTTGATGTTATCGCTAAAAAATCCAACAATCCCCGTTGGGCATGGGACTGCTACAGAAGATTTATTCAAATGTACTCCGATGTTGTTATGGAAGTTGGTAAGAAGTACTTTGAACAACTTATTGATGAAATGAAAGAAAAGAAGGGCGTTACACAAGACGTTGATCTTACTGCTGACGACCTTAAAGAATTGGCTTATCAGTTCAAAGCTGAATACAAGTCAAAAATCGGCGCTGAATTCCCGACTGATCCTAAGGAACAGTTAATGGGCGCTATCAAAGCCGTTTTCCGTTCATGGGACAACCCACGTGCAAACGTTTACCGTCGTGACAACGATATTCCTTATTCTTGGGGTACTGCTGTTAACGTACAGTCGATGGCATTTGGTAACATGGGTGATGATTGCGGTACAGGCGTTGCCTTTACCCGTGACCCTGCAACAGGTGCTAAGGGCTTGTTTGGTGAATTCCTTACAAATGCTCAAGGTGAAGACGTTGTTGCCGGTGTTCGTACACCTATGAAGATAGCTGAAATGGAACAAAAATTCCCCCAAGCTTTCGCTGAATTCAAGAAAGTTTGCGAAACTCTTGAAAATCACTATCGCGACATGCAGGATATGGAATTTACCGTTGAACACGGTAAGCTCTTCATGCTTCAAACACGTAACGGTAAGAGAACTGCACAGGCTGCTTTAAAGATTGCTTGTGACTTAGTTGACGAAGGCATGAGAACCGAAGAAGAAGCTGTTCTTATGATTGACCCTCGCAACCTTGATACACTTCTTCACCCACAATTTGATGCTAAGGCATTAAAGGCTGCTACACCTGTTGGTAAGGGCTTAGGCGCTTCCCCCGGTGCTGCTTGCGGTAAGGTTGTATTTACTGCTGACGATGCTGAAGCTTGGAAAGCAAAGGGCGAAAAGGTTGTTTTAGTTCGTCTTGAAACTTCACCGGAAGATATCACCGGTATGAAGGCTTCTCAAGGCATCTTAACTGTTCGTGGCGGTATGACATCTCACGCTGCCGTTGTTGCACGCGGTATGGGTACTTGCTGCGTTTCCGGTTGTGCCGACATTAAGATGGATGAAGAAAACAAGAAGTTTGAATTAGCAGGTAAAACCTATCATGAAGGTGACTACATCTCAATCGACGGTTCTACAGGTAACATTTATGACGGTGTTATCCCGACTGTTGATGCTTCTATCGCAGGTGAATTCGGCAGAATTATGAGTTGGGCAGATAAGTACAGAACACTTAAGGTTCGTACAAATGCTGATACACCTAAGGATGCTCAAAAGGCTCGCGAACTCGGTGCTGAGGGTATCGGTCTTTGCCGTACTGAGCATATGTTCTTCGAAGCTGACAGAATTGCAGCTTTCCGTGAAATGATCTGTGCTGACACAGTTGAAGGAAGAGAAGCTGCTCTTGAAAAGATTTTACCTTATCAACAAGGTGACTTTGAAAAGCTTTATGAAGCACTTGAAGGCAACCCTGTTACCATTCGTTTCTTGGATCCGCCTCTACACGAGTTCGTTCCAACCGAAGAAGACGACATTAAGCTTTTAGCCAACGCGCAGGGCAAAAAGGTTGAAGAAATTAAGGCTCTTATTGATTCCTTACATGAATTCAACCCGATGATGGGCCACCGTGGTTGCCGTTTGACTGTAACATATCCTGAAATTGCAAAGATGCAAACTAAGGCTGTTATCCGTGCCGCTATCAATGTTAAGAAGGCACATGCTGACTGGAATATCGTTCCTGAAATTATGATTCCGCTTGTTGGCGAAGTTAAAGAATTTAAGTTCGTTAAGAAGGTTGTTGTTGAAACTGCTGATGCTGAAATCAAGGCAGCCGGTGTTGAACTTAAATATGAAGTTGGTACTATGATTGAAATTCCACGTGCAGCTTTAACCGCTGACGAAATCGCTAAGGAAGCTGACTTCTTCTGCTTCGGTACTAACGACCTTACCCAAATGACATTCGGCTTCAGCCGTGACGATGCAGGTAAGTTCTTAAACGCTTACTATGACACCAAGATCTTTGAAAACGATCCGTTTGCAAAGCTTGACCAAAACGGTGTTGGTAAGTTAATGAAGATGGCAATTAAACTTGGCAAGCCTGAAAACGCAAAGCTTCACTGCGGTATCTGCGGTGAACACGGCGGCGACCCAACATCTGTTGAGTTCTGCCACGAAATCGGTCTTGACTATGTTTCTTGCTCACCTTTCCGCGTTCCGATTGCCCGCTTAGCAGCCGCTCAGGCAGCAATTAAAGGTAAAAACTAATATAGTTATTACTATCATTAACCCCCGTACAAAAGTACGGGGGTTTCTTTGCATATTTTGGTGTTTTCGGAGAACAATATATGCGGAGTGATATTATGAAAAACAATAAAAAGAAAAATCGGGAATCAAGTCCCAAAGAAGTTCCGGAGATAATTTGTGAACTCTCTACACCCTCTAAAACCGACCCTAACGGTTCTTGGACGGGCGTGCCGAAGAATAAATCTGAAACGCCCACGCAGGATGTTGATGACCTATAATAAAGCCTTGATTTATAGGCAAAATAAGGTTATTAAGTCTTAAAAAACATTCGGGACAATAACTTTAAAAAAGCACCGGCATACAAACCTATGCCGGTGCTTTTGTTTCTTTTTTCAAATGTGAGTAGATAGTTTTTAGCATCTAAACCTGTTCTCTCAAAGTGAACTTGCCCTTATTATAGTTTAACAGTTTGTGTGCCGTATCCCGTAACATAGTGCTTTTTAACACCCAAGCGCGCCATCCATTCGCGTGTTGCACCGGTGCCGTATAAGCCTGCGCGACCGTCAGCTATTCTCCCCTTTAATTGTTCTTCCGTAAGGGTGTGTAAAGTCGGCTCGTTATAAAGCCATAAAGGGCAACACCAAAGACAAGCTTTCGGGTCGATGGCGGCATACACTTCCATAGCAACGTTCATGTGGCCGTGGTGCGCCATTTGCACTATGTCAGCTTTTAGTTTATCCTTTGACTCTTGATATAAAACATTGCCGGCTTCCGGCCCCAAATCACCTAAGAAAAGCACCGTCTTCCTTGGTGTTGTAAGTTTAAATACAAGCGAGCTGTCGTTAATAAGGTTTGTATAAAGTCCGTCATGAAAAGTGAATAGAAAGTCCATTCTGACTTCATCAACGATGATGCTGTCGCCTTGTTTTACGATATAAGAATTGAATTTTCCCTTAATTTTATTAAACGCGGGTAGAGTGTTGTCAAGTTCTTCCTTAAAATATTCGGGGTTTGGCGCTTTATCGGCCTTTGCGTAAAGCATATCGTAATCGGGAAAATTGTAATAAACTGTGCCAATGTCAAAATCGGCACCGCCGTTTTTCTCCATCTCATCAATAAATCCTGAAATATGGTCTTCGTGCGCATGGGTTAATATCCAAGCTTCAATGCGCCTGCCGTCAACATACTTTTTAAGAAGAGGCATATCAAGCGGACGCCCGCCGTCAACTACTATGCAACGGTTTTTGCCGGTAACAATAACAAACGACATCATAAAACTGCTTGTTTCAGTAAGCATGTAAAGTGTTGTTTTCATTAAAAAATCCCACCCTTGTTTGTTATCGGTGAAAAATAACCCCTTTATCGAAAAATGTAACAGTATGTTTAAAAGATTACATTTTTTGAAAAAAGAACGCTACACCGGAATATCCATTTTTGTCACTCACTTTGCTCCGTTCCAAAAATGTATATTCGTTTACAATTGTTTGGACAATGAATTGTTTTGTTATTCGTTACGAATGGTATTTGTTTTGAATTTGTCTACTACCGTATGTATATGACTGTTATCTTGTGTTGTCGGTACATATATGGCGTATTTGCTCTTTTACGTACCACTAAGTGGCATTTTGGCCGTTGTGGTGTTTTACTACCGTTTTGATATTTTGTTTGTAACTTGTCACGAAAAGTGTATATTTTTCGTGCGTATTTTGAATTGGATTGGCGGTTGTTTGACGGGAATGCCATTTTGAGGTCAGATTTCCTTATTTACTCTTTACGAAAACGAGCTAACTGGTTTGGGGAATATAAATACTTGGGTAAGGATGTTATGTTGAAATTTCTTTATTTTAATAAGGGTTTTTGGTATAGTTTGGATTTTCGGCAACTAACCATTTAGTTTTTTTAAATTTTCCGAATGTAAGTTATTTTCCTCTTTTATCTGCTTGTCAATTTCGGCAACCTTAGTGTTTTTATCTTTGTTTAAACGGGCAATTTCGTTCTTTAGTGTGGACTGCTCAACTATTTTCGACCACTCTGCTTGGGCGGCATCAAGTTTCTTTTGTTGTTCTGATTTTCGCTGTAATGCCCTTTGGGAAGTGTCCCTTTCAAGTTCTTTGATGGACATTTCAAGATTAAATATAATCTGCGACAACTCTGACTTTCGCGCCTCGTCTATTTTAGCATTTAGCAAGGATATACCGCCGCGTTTCTCAATTAGGTTGTCATAATATTGACCGGTTGATTGCTTGTTATTTTGCAACTCTGCTATTTTTTTCTCGTGTCTTATGTTTTCTTCATTGATTTTTTGTTGGACAGAATAAGCGTCAGTGTTAGATGATTTACTTGCATCTTGTTGTTTTGTCGCAGGTTGTTTCGCGCTGGTATCTTGTTTGGCAGACTGTTGTTTGTTGTTTTGTCCAGAACCGGTATAAGATTGACTGCCAGTTGAATCGGTCTGGGTAGAAGAGTTGCAGTATGTGTTCGTCGTTTCAATGTGGTCTGTCGATTGAGAAATCTTGCTTTGTGTGTTAGAACTTGAATTGTCTTTGTCGCATGCAGACAATGTTACGATAGAAAGGAATGCCAATAATGTTACCAATGTTTTTTTCATAATATAACCACCTTTGCATAAATTATAACACATGCTGGTCAAAACGGTCAAGTGAGTTTCGGTAATTGATTAAAAGTTCGGTATTTTGGAAAATGTAACCTCGGATTTTTGGGGTTATATTTTTTTGTGGAAAAAGTGGGGAAGGGACGGTGAGGTGGGAAAAGGAAAATTTTTGGGAAGGCGAGTTGGTTGGGGTAGAGAACTTGGTTGCGGTGAAACGGGGATAAATAAAGGGGCAGTCGAGGAATGAGACGGATGAGTGAGATGGAATGACTATACGGTTTGTTTCGGCGATTAATTCAGTTAAATATATTATAGCAATAACTTATCTTAAAATCAACATAAAAGGCAAAATACACTTGACATTTACCGGCATAAAACTTATAATAATTAAGTTGATATTTGCGTTTAACAATATATTCGGAGACGTATCGAAGTGGGGACGTTTCCGAGCGCCGCCGGTGGCGGATGCAGCGAGGAATAAGGAGTAGCAGCGGTCGAAATTTTGCGATGTGAATAACGAGCAAAAATTTCGGGCACCGCAATAGGACATAACGGACAGTCCGTTATGAAACATACAATTTAATATCGGTTAATGCTCATTTTTGAGTTTAACAATATATTCGGAGACGTATCGAAGTGGTCATAACGGACATGACTCGAAATCATGATGCCCCTTGAGGGACGAGGGTTCGAATCCCTCCGTCTCCGCCAAAAGGATAAGGAGTGGTAACGAAAGTTACTGCTCCTTGTTATTTTAGTAGTCTATGGAGATGAGAACCCGCAGGGTTTGTCGAAAAAATATCCACCCTCTATGCGGGTGGATATTTTTTAAAGAAGTTATTTGCCAAAAATGGCGTTTTTGGACTTGTTATCCTTATCTTGCCCTGCCCAAGACGAGGCTTGTTTCCTGTTTTGATAATTACAACTGAACGGTTTACTAAATTAACACCGACAGGAAGATTCACTCCAAGACGCCTATTAAAACTGCGCGGGCGTCTTTAAATTCGTAACTGCAGGTTGAAAGAGTGATTATATTTTGTTGGTTATCCGGTTCATAATAAATTTTTGCATTGTCGGCAATATATTTTAAATGTTCTGCTTTATTCTCATCGGTTGTCAAATTCATACTATATACATCCGATCGTGGATCGACCACCAAGTAGGCAAAAAACGTAATTTTTTTGACGCCGTCATCAGTAACATAGTATCCGGTGCGGTGGGTATTAAAATATTGCTTATTTGCAAATTTTTTAACGCCACCGAACATACTGCCGTTATTCATATTATGCCCGAACAATGCCAAATTAAAGTCATTGCTGTAACTATATCGGTAATCGAGAAAAATTGCCCCTGCTTGAGTGCTTTTTCTGTATATATCGTGCTTAAGATAGTAATCGTTGTTGGTTGTTTGCGCAACCGGATAATCGATTTTTGTATCAGGAACGGTTATCCAACCGACACAGTCGGGATTTATTGATTTAATTTCAGCAAATGTCGGGTTTAACTGAACGATTTCTTCGGCATTATCTTTTGTGGCATCAATTACTTCTATTTTAGGTTTGTATGATTTTAAATCATCTTTTGCGTTTTTATCTTCTAATAAAATGCCGTAAAGATGATAACCGCAAAAAGCCGTAACACCTAAGAACAAAAGACAAAGAAATATTAAGGGAATTATATGAGCTTTATCTGTTTTTGCCATAAAATCACTCTTTTTTAAGTTCGTAATAACCTCTTGTATCACCAATGCCGGTAAGACACAGTTTACCCGATTCGCTTATAGTGCAATTAAAAGTATCGGCGTATCCTTCGGTTGTGAGATTGATTGTAAGCTTGCCGTTTTTGAGTGTATAGGTAAAGGGGTATGATTTCTTCTCATCAACCAACATTGTGCCTTTGCCTTTTCCGTCAAATTTATAGGCAACATAGGTTCCGTAAGAATAAACACCGTTAAGCTTTGATGCTTCTGTTACCGTGGTTTTCTTTTCGGCAGTTTTACTTTTAGCAAAACCTTTTTCGGTGTCGGTCATTACCTCTTTTTTGTCAGCCTCTTTCTTTTCGGCTGCCTTTTTCTCGGCTGCCTTTTTCTCGGCTGCTTTCTTTTCGGCCGCTTTCTTTTCGGCTGCCTTTTTCTCGGCTGCTTTTTTCTCGGCTGCCTTTTTCTCGGCCGCTTTCTTTTCGGCCGCTTTCTTTTCAGCCGCCTTTTTCTCCGCTTCTTTCTTCTCAGCAGAAGATATTGATGTTTGTGCCGGAGAAGCAGCGGCCGCCTTTTTCGAGAAAAGCTTTATGGTGAAAGTTAAGACCAAAGCAAGCGCGCCGGCGAGTAACAATGATACAACAATGTAAAAAGAATATTTGTAAATCCATTTTGATATTTTTTTAAAAATACCGTTGGAATATCTGTTTTTTGAACTGTTGTCAGAATGTTTAATAATAATCAATCCTTAAAAAACAAATCCAATGAGATTTGCCCCGTTGGATTTGTTTTGAATTTATTTTCCTTTTTTGTTGTAAAGAACGCAAATTGCCGAAAGTATAAATGCTGCGATTGTTGCGGCAATCAAAAGTGGCATAAGGAAGTAAATAATTTGTATAGCAATCGAAAGTCCCGACCAAATTACCGAAAGCACAGAGGCAAGTAGTGCAAAACGGTTTTTATTTATTATGGTGAATATTGCTGCCAAAATTCCGCAGATAACTGCGATAATTGCAACAATAAGTACGGGGACGAAGGAAGCCTGTGACTTTTCTGCCTTTTCGGCAGTATCCTTATAATAGTTAAATGCCGTATCAAAAATATCCGCTGTTGTTGCATCTTTTGGGAGAGCGTCTTTAATATCTTTTACTGCAAGATAATGCTTTTTGCCCGATTCAATCTTTTTACCGCTTGCCGTAAGGTCGTCAAGCTTTTGAAGATCTTCGTTAAGCTTTTTGTCGCTATCCTTTTTGGCTTTTTTGCCGTCATCGACCTGTGCTGAAGCCTCTTCAAGCTTTTTGCGGGAATCGTTAATTTCGGATTCGGCAGCGTCGAGCTTCTTTTTGCCGCTGTCGAGTTGTTTTTTACCGCTGTCAAGCTCTTTTTTACCGCTGTCAAGCTCCTTTTTACCACTGTCGAGTTCACTCTTTGCAGCATCAAGAATTGCTTTTGATTCTTCAAGTTGAACTTGACCGGATGCAAGCTTATTCTCAGCAGCGCTAAGCTCTTTTTTGGCCACTGCAAGTTCTTTTTCGGCGGCTTTAAGTTGCTTTTCTGCTCTTGTCAATTCAAGCTTTCCGCTTCGGAACTTCTCACCTATTTCTTCGACAGTACCAAAACCTAAAACTTCTGTTTGGAAGAACTGCTCAAGTGGAGCAATCTTTTGCTGAAGTTCCTTTTGATAATCCGAACCCTCTTCGGCTTTTTGAAGTTCACGCTTGTAATAGTTATACATAGCGTAATAATTTGAATTTATAAGGTTATAAACGGGTTCAAGTGTATCAACCAAAGCTTTTGAAGAGTTGTATTGTTGAAGAGAATCGTTATATTCCTGCTGGCCGGCTTGATATTTTTGAAGTCCTGCTTCATAATCCTTTTTGCCCTGCTCATATTCAGCAAGGGCTTCTTTATACTTTGCAAGTCCGGTTTCATATTCTTTTGAGCCGGTTGTGTACTTGCTTAAGCCTTCCTCATACTCTTTAAGACCGCTTTGATATTTTGAATACTGAGAATCATATTCGTTCTTGCCGTCTTGATATTTCTTTTCACCCTCGGCAAGGTCTTTTCGGCCTTGTTCAATTTGTTCGTCAGCGCCGTCAAGCTGGTCGCCGGCAACATTTGAGGTAACAAATTGTTCGGTAAAATCAAGTTTTAAGTCAGCCTGCTCGCTATTCAGAAGCTGTGTATTCAGTTTTTCAAGTTCTTCAATGTTTTTCATTTGCACATTACAGTCATCTATAACATCAGCGCGACTGTTGGCAAATTTAACACCGAATGGAATTGCAACTATTACAAGCACACAAGCGATTGCAAGAAGCTGCGCCCATAAACGGGAAGTAGGTTTGCTTTTAAAATCCATTTTTATTCCTCCGTTGCCTTTTTGGCGGGTTTAACGAAAAATCTATCTCCTATAAGAAGCAATTGCGGCAATGCGAATAATACAAGAACAAGCGTTATTGCCGCGCCGGTGCAAACATAATGGCCGATACCCGCAATAGCTGCTTCTGAAACGAACAAGGAAATAAGAAGACCTGCAAAAATCATCATAAGTCCCGTTGTCAGAATAGTGGGAAAGGCAAGATTGACAGCATCGATAATTGATTCTTTTTTATCTTTTGTTTGACGCATTTCTATGTAACGCGAAGAAAGCACGATAGCGTAATCTATATTAGAGCCCATTTGAATTGCCGTTACTATCAAGTAGCAAACAAAGAATACATAGTTGCCTTTAAGAGAAGTAATTGCAAAATTGGTCCAAATACTGCTTTGAATAAGTATTACCAAAATTACGGGAAGTGCTAACGAATGGAAAGTAAAGATAAGTATTACCAAAACGAAAAGTATGGAAAGTATGGAAACTATCACATTATCCGTACTGAACGATTTATTGAAATCGTAGTTTATCATACTGTTGCCGGAAACTAAAACATCATCGGCGGAATAATACTTTTCTGCACTTTCGTGAATATAGTCAAGAAATTCATAAGTTTCTTCACTTTGAAGCGGTAAATCGGTGCGTATAATGATACGACTGTAATCATCGCTTATAAGTTGTTCTCGCGCGTAGGCAAGATCTTTATATACATCGTTGACCATATTAACCTGTTCTTCGGTAAGTTCAATTTGTAAATCGGGATTGTCAAGACAATCGTCATGAAGAAAGACCATTAGGTCAACAAGTGGTATTCGGTATTTTTCAATATCACCCAAGCTTCTGTGTTCACCGCGGTCAGCCGCATAGTAAACAAACAGTGCTTTTGCTTCGGTTTCGCCAATATCGGCAATTTCCATAAAATCTCTGAATTTTATGTAATCACCAAGCAAATAGTCATCAATAGCGGGGATACTTGCAAGTGCCGTTACTTCCCTAACATTTTTGTTATCAATAAGGTCGTTATAAAGCATTTGTTCGCTTGCGTAATCGCCTGCGGGGAGTAAGAGTGCACAGGTATTATCTTTAAAATCAACTAATGAAATACGGCTTGCGTGGTCGTTTTCACATTCTGATTTTGCAGGAGTAAGCAACTCGTCATAAGCATATTTTGTTCTGGTTGTCATAAATCCGCCGAAAGTGAGAAGCAAAACTATCAAAATCGGGAAGACAAAACGGGTTGCATTTGCAAATTTTCCTATAAAGGATACTTTAGGCACAAAGCTCTTGTGTTTTGTGCGTTCGATAAGTTTATCGAAAAGAATAAGTAAGAAAGGCGTAAAGGCAAAAACGGTTATAAGGCTTAAAATAATCGCTTTAATAAGCATTCTGCCTAAATCAAATCCGAGACGGAACTGCATTAAAGTCATTGCAAAAAGTCCCGCAACGGTGGTAAGACTGCTTGAAAGAATTGCCGCAAAGGATGAACTTAAAGCGCTTACGGCGGCATCTTTCTTGTCATATCTAAGTCGCTCTTCTCTATAACGGTGACACATAATTACTGCATAGTCAACCGAAAGGGCAAGCTGCAACACAACCGAAACGGAGTTTGAAATCATTGAAACCGTACCAAACAAGAAGTTTGTACCGTAATTCAAAATTGCCGCCATTATAAAGGTTAAAAGCAATACAATAACTTCGCCGTAGCTTTGGGAAGTAAAAAGAAGTATTGCTACAACAACAACAGCAACAATCGCCAAAACGAATTTCATTTGGTCGGCAACGATTGCCGAAATGTCGTTTTCCGAAGGATTTGAAATGGAAAAGTCATAAGTTTTAAGAGATTTACGGATTTTGTCGAAGGTTTGTGTGTTTGCCTTTGTTTTAATACGCGTATCAAGTGAAAAATCAATAAGTGCTTTGCCGTCTTTAAAATGAGAAGCTTTGTCAAAGGTTACGCTTTTCACATGCGGTATATTTTGCAGAGTATTGACAACAACATCAGCATCAGAATCAGTTACATTTTCAAGAACAATTTGTCCGCTGCCATAGGTGACAAAATTGGTCTGCATTATATCAACACAAACTTTGGATTCTGCACCGTCAGGCAAAAACTGAACGATGTCTTCTTCAACTTTTGTCCAGTTCATTGAAACCAGAGAAAACGCAAATGCCAATATGAAAATTATGGCAATGACAACTCTGTTTTTAATTATTAATTTTGCAAGAGATTCGGAAAATCCCGTTTTTTGCATGGCAATTTCATTCCTTAAATATCCATTAAAATTGTATGAAAACCGCAGTGCATAAAGGACTGCGGTTTTCAAATTTTTAATTAATTTTCTTCAGTTTCTTTTTGAGGTTTGAAAACGAAAGCAACAAGAACGAGAGTGCTTATGATACCGAAGCCTGCGATTGTTGCCCACAAACCTGACTGTGTAAAGTCAGCGGTCTTAGGAGCAACTTCAACAGGAATGCGGTTCCATTTAGCATAAACTGTTATGTCACCTGCGAAGGTGTAATCAGTTACTCTTTCGGTAAGTTCTTTGTCTGAATACCAACCGTCGAATGTGTAACCGTCTCTTGTCGGAACATAATCGTCAAGGTTGATTGAACTACCTTCATCACCTATTACATCTTCAATTTCGCTGCCGCCCTTAGAATCAAACGTAACAGTTGATTGCCACTTAGCATAAAGTGTGATGTTACCTTTTGATGTATAAGGTGCTGCAGATTCATTGAATTCTTCGTCTAAATACCAACCTGCAAATTCGAAGTTTTCTCTTTCGGTTGTAAACTCATCAAGATCAACTTCGCTGTTTCTCTTAACAGAAGCCTTGTCGATTTCGCTGCCGCCGTTGGTTTCAAAATAGATGTTATAAACAGGTGTCCATTTTGCCTTAACGGAAACATTGGAATCAGGCATGAAGAAATATGTTTGAGCAGCTTCAGGATCGGCTAATTCAACATCGCCGTCAACTTCCCAACCGGCAAATTCATAACCCGGAAGTTCGCCTGCGTCGATGTAAACGATGTCGCCTTCGCTGTAAAGTCCTTCGCCTGCCTCTGCATCAGCATAAGAACCGGCAATGTTTACTGCGTAACGCGGAAGTTTAGAAAGGAACAGGTCAAACTGAACCATAAGGGTGTGTGAATTTGTAACGTCGTCAAACTTGTAAATTCCGGTCTTGTAAACGCTTGCGTTAGCTGGGTCAAACGGATTTAAGTATATACCGTCAACGAAGATAGCGCTTATATAAGAGTCTTCAGCTGCAACGATACGGAATTCCTTATCGGTGCGCGGCTCAATATAGTTAACACCGAGAGAGCTTAAAGTACCATAACCGGTGCTTAGCGGTGAAACAGATGCTGTAATAGCAGGAAGCCAAGGCTTAATATCCGAATCCTTAATCCACTTTGCGTAAACGGTCATGTTGTTGTTAAGTTCAAATTTATGCAAACGAGCGGTAAATTCGGAATTGAAGTACCAACCTGCAAAGGTGTAACCTTCGCGTTCCGGAACTTCTATTGTATCAAGGTCGATTTCGGTTCCTTCAGCAGCGATAACATCGTCAAGCTTGAAATCTTCCCAGTTTGTTTCAAACGAAAGTGTGTTCTTTTGATCTGGCGGTAATTCATCTAACGGACGCCATGTTGCGATAACCTTAACATCACCCTTAGGCATCTTGAATGAGGTTACAGGTGAAGAAGCATCGTCGAATATTACGCGTGAGCTGTCTGCAACCCAACCGGTGAATTCGTAGCCTTCAAGTTCGCCTGCGTCAATGTTAACTGTGGTACCTTCCTTGTAAAGTCCGGCACCGCCGCCGAAGCCGTCATATCCGCCCAATACATCAACAATGTATTTCGGAGCAAAATCATTTGCGTAATCAAACTGAACGGAAATGGTGTGACTCTTTCTTATATCATCAAAAGCATAAATACCGGTTGAATATACATTAGCATACTCTGTCGGGTCTAAATACTCGCCATCAATAAAGATTGCTGAAATAACAGAGCCTGTTGCAGGAATAATTTGATATTCTGCACTGTCGCGCAAACGGTAGGTTGTTTCACCCTTTGCGGAGATTGTGCCCGAGCCTTTGCTTGCTTTTGAAACAGAAGCGGTAATGGTAGGAGCAACAGCCTTGTAAAGCTTATCAGCTATCCAAGCATGGCCGGCAGCAGTCGGGTGGGGGTCGTAACCGCCACTTGTAGGAGCACCGGTGATATCAACTGCAACGAGGTCGTACTTATCAGCCATCTCGTCAACAATT
Source organism: Acutalibacteraceae bacterium (assembly GCA_045642065.1). Taxonomy (GTDB): domain Bacteria; phylum Bacillota; class Clostridia; order Oscillospirales; family Acutalibacteraceae; genus UBA737. The sequence continues at coordinate 106,326 of JAZUID010000005.1, read as the reverse complement.
GCGTTCATGCTTTCATAAACACCCGAAAGTCCGTTACCAACAAGAAGTACCGAAAGCGGATAAGAAAGATCAACTAACAAATTAGTGAGCTTTTGATCTGCTTCAGGAGTATCATCGGTAAAGGATTTAACAATGTCTTCAAGCTGCTTTCTTGCAGTTTCAAGAGCATCTTCCTTCTTAACAGAAGACATATTCTTAAAGTTAGTCATCTGACCCGGTTTACCTACGATTGCTTGAAGCAATGTAAATAGCGGAGCAGAATATTCGCAAAGCTCAGCTTTGAAAGCAGGGTCTTGAAGCTTTTGTGCAAGCATTTCAATGTAGTTTTCCATACCAAACGGATTGTAATGCTTCATTAGAACAAATTCAGAATCAGCGCCTCTTAATTCGTTAATTCTAAGAATTGTCTTTTCAAGATTTTCCCTGTAATCTGCGACAACATCAGCCATATAAGCGTCAATGTTTTCTCTAGAATACAAATCGAGAAGTTTGGTGATTTCTTCTTCATTTATAAGTGAAGCGACACCTGCTGCACCGGCAACGCCTGCGCCTACAACATTTGCAGGTGTAACATCATTAGTATTAGCTACAGGTGCAACATTTGCTTGCGCAAAATTGAAATCTTCGAAACCTGCACCTTCAAAGTCCATGTCACCAATCATAGACATCATATCCATCATATCGCCGACAGTCATACCCATTGAGAGAGCCTGTGTCAACATGTAAAGTATGAGGCCAAGTGTTGAATCGGTGTCTTGTTGATATGGCATAAAGCTGTGGTAAATATCGTTACCGCCGGATGCCAAAATGATAAGGTCGCCGTTCTTTACAGAATCGGTAATCAAATCATAATAATAGTCAGTCCATTTCGGGTTAGCGAAATATTCGCCGTATTGAGCAACAGTTTTCTTATTGGTCTTAGGAACATAAGTAAAGGACCACTCATCAAACTTAGTCGGATAGTAAATAATATCGCTTTCGTCAACTGTACCGTCGCCGTTTGTATCAATAAAGTTACCGTTTGCATCGGTACATTTGCGGGAAAGATACATATAATCCCTTGCGATAGCATTGTTAAGTGCAAGATATTCGCCCCAGTCACCAAAGTCGCCAAAGTCACCCCAGTCGCCATAATCATATGTCATTTTGTAAGCGACATGAATTTCGGTGCCGGCAGGAATGGTGTATTCCTCTTCACCAACATAGTTGCCTTCAGCATCGGTTTCATAAACCCAAGTGCTCGGGTCGCCGATGTCATAGCCTTCTGCAGAAGTATCTACTATATAACGGGTATCTGTGAAATCTCTCGGCAATACGAAAGTGGTATTCTCATCGTAATTGTCGGCACAGTAAGAATAATAGTAGAACGGGTCGGTCAAAAGTTCGTAAATATCACTTGACCAAGCGGCGCAAATACCGAAGTTATAAAGTTCGGTTTTACCGTCGTCGAGAACAGATGTGTCAAGACCGAGCATTTCTGCAAGTTGTGACGGATAACTGTGCTTAAAACGGTTTTCAAGGGCGTTTTTTGCAATATTAAACTCATCATCAATTTGACCTTGACCTGCAGCACTGAAACCAAGACAAATACTGTCACCGAGTATGACAACATTTTTGTAAAGGTGATCTGCCTTTACTGCCGTAGAATCAACTGCGAGCGCTGAAATCGGCAATGACACTGCAATAATGACCGAAACGAATATTGCAAGTGCTTTTTTTAGAATGTTATTCCTTTTCATCATAGAACCTCCTGAATTTAATATGTTAAGGACTCGGCCTTTTTCTCTAATTTCATATAATCAATTTTCCCGATCGGTGTACGGGGAATTGTATTAACAAATTTATATCCGGCAGGGATTACATATTCGGGAAGCTCGTTTTTGCAAACTTCGCGAATTTCTTGTTCAAGCATCTGCTTGTTAACACCTTTTTCTGCTTTGATAAAGACAAAAGGCAGTTTGCCTTGAGCATGGTCTTTGTCTTTAATCGGCGCAGCTGCCGCAATTTCAACGCCTTTTAAAGCGCTGATAACATTTTCAATCGTAATCGGGAAGATTTTGAAACCGTCATGACGGATTATAATTCGTTTTATGCGGTTTGTAAGGTAAACGAAACCGTCTTCATCAATATTACCGATGTCCCCCGAGTGAACCCATTTAGTTCCGTCTTTGTGGGTGCGAATGACGTTGTTCGTTTCATCTTCCATATTATAATAGCCAAGCATCATAGTCGGGGTATTGTAGCAAATCTCACCCGATTCGCCAAAGCCTAACTCTTTGCCGGTGTCGGGGTCAAATATACCGACTGTTGTGTGGCAAAGCGGAATTCCGACACTGCCGAGCTTGTTGTGCTCAAAAAAGTTTGCCGTAGCACAAGCGAAAACCTCTGACATTCCGTAGCCCTTGCAAAGTTTGTATTTGCAGTTGTGTGAAAGAAGGAATTTATTAACCTCTTCTTCATTGGGGGTAGGAATGGCGTCGCCGCCGCAACCTGTTGTTTTAATAAACGAAAAGTCTGCGTTTTTCATTTTCGGGTCTTTTATAAGTCCCTGATAATGAAGCGGAACACCTGCCATGTGCTGTGCTTTATATTTAAGAATCAATCTGCCGAACTTTTGCGGATCAAATTGAGGGATAAGAACAACTTCAAGTCCTGCGCAAAGCGGAGTGTGTGTTCCGTAACCGTAACCGTAAGCGATAAACGGTGGCATTATGTTAAGGAAGCGCTCATCCTTGCCATTTCTCTTAAAGAGCACCTGAATGCCAAGTGCATTAAGTGCGTAGTCCGAAAGCATAACACCTTTCGGTTTACCGGTGGTTCCGCCCGTGTGTACGATAAGTAACGGACGCTCTTTATCGTAAGGTGCCTTTTTAGGAGTAGGATCGTTTTCAGCGGCCTTAATAAAGTCGTTCCAAGAAATGAATTTGTCGTTATATGTGATTTTTTCGTTCTTGAAAACTTTATACATTGATTTTTTGAAAACCGGAAGTGAATCGGAAGGAGACATTACAATAACCTTTTTAACAAATTTAAGGTTTTCAACTGCCTTCACAATTTTAGGATATGCTTCAACGCTTAAAGTTAAAACAATTTTTGAATGTGTTTCACTTATGTAATCGCCAAGGCCCGAAGCGTTTGTTCTCGGGTCGGCAAGGTTAAGTGTTGCGCCAATCATTGAAACGGCATAAAACGCGTAAATCGTTTCGGGGGTCATAACCGACACTAAGGTCAGTATATCGCCTTTCTTGACACCGAGGTGTTTAAATGCCTTTGCGGTTTTAACAACATTTTCAAAAAATTCTTTGTAAGTTATCTTTCGGTCAAAATACCTTAATGCCGAAAGATTCAAATTGTTCTGATTTCTCTTTATTAAAAAATCAATGGCGTTGCATTCACATTCTGACAACTCCGGAAGATCTTCTCCCCAATACTTAAGCCACGGCTTAAGCTGTGAAGGTTTTAAATTTGCTTTTGCCACCAATACATTCCCCTTTAACATTATAACTATATGTAGTATATAGCAAGTTCCTATGAAAGTCAATAGCTTTTGGTTCATTTTTTTAACAAAATATGCAATTTTTCAGTGGCGAATTTTGTTATATATATATAATAATATAAAAGCTCAAAGAAAGTCATTCAAATTATTGCATAAATATGCATAAATTCAGTATTTTTTGCATATAATCCGCCTTTTCACCCATATTTTTCCCTTTTGCATATAAAGGAAAAATTTTTTTATGTTTTTATAAATTATCGTTATATTTTTTAAATATTTTTTTCCGATTTATCGACTTTTTGAAAAAACGGCACTATATATATTATATATATAATGTAGGCGGCGGCTTAAAAATCAGATAATTTTACATTTTTCGACCGTTTAGTCAGAAAAGGAATAAATTTTTATAAAATACTACATATTGTGTTTTCAAAAAAACGGAACAAACTTCGTGCCATACTTATAATAAGTCTTAAACCGGTTTAGAATATTTTAAATTTTATAACCGATAATAACATTTGAAAGGGTGTTATTATGGCTAAAAAAATCGGAAACAGAACAATTGAATTTGACAATCAAATACGCATTATAGGCTACGGCAGTATTGTCGGTAAAAAAGAGCACGAAGGACCCATCGGTGCAGAATTTGACGAATATGTCGAAGACAGCTTTTTCGGTGAAAAAAGTTTTGAAAAAGCCGAAAGCAAACTGCAAAAACACGCTGTAAGCACGGCTCTCAGAAAAGTAAATTTAAAGCAAAATGACATTGATTGCATTTTTGCGGGTGACCTTTTAAACCAATGTATCGGAAGCTCTTTTGCCGCAAGAGAATCTGCAACGCCGTATGTCGGTTTATACGGTGCTTGCTCTACAATGGCACTTTCCCTTATTATGTCATGCTTAGCTATCGAATCGGGGGCCGCTCAAAGAACGGTTGCCGTCACTTCTTCACACTTTTGCTCGGCTGAAAGGCAATATCGCTTTCCGCTGGATTACGGCAATCAGCGAACGCAAAACGCACAATGGACCGTTACGGGCAGTGGTGCGGCGATAGTTTCCAAATACGGGTTAGGGCCCGTGATTTCTAAATGTACGATAGGCGAAATTGTTGATTTAGGCGTTAGTGATGTTAACAATATGGGTGCCGCAATGGCGCCTGCGGCTGCATCTACTTTGCTTAACTTTTTTAAAGATACCGGCACAACCGCCGACGATTACGATATTATTTATACCGGTGATTTAGGCTATGTCGGCACAAATCTTTTGTACGAGCTTATGCTTAAAGAGGGTTATGACCTTAGGTGCAAGCACAGCGACTGCGGACTTATTATTTTTGACAGAGAAACGCAGGATGTTCACGCCGGCGCTTCGGGTTGCGGTTGCAGTGCATCGGTATTGTGCTCGTTTATCATGCATAGACTTGAAAACGGTGATTTTAACAACATTTTGTTTATGTCAACGGGGGCTTTAATGTCGCCGACATCTGCATTTCAAGGTGAAAGCATACCGAGTATAGCGCATTTAGTAAATATAAAGAACGGATAAAAAAGTCCCTGTGCCAAGGCACAGGGTTTTTACATTTTTCTTTGCGCTGTTTTCTTATATTTAGATGGCGATATTTTCATGTGGCTTTTAAAAGCCCTACTGAACGAATAGGGATTAGAATATCCGCACTTTTCTGAAATTTCGCCGATATTGTACCGATTTTCGGTAAGCAACCTGCCGGCAAGCTCCATTCGTTTATCAATAATATACTTTTTCGGCGAAACGCCGTATCTTTTTAAAAACATTTTATCAAGGTAGGAAACGCTTATATTTAAGTTTTTTGCTATTTTGCTGTTTGAAAGTGAAATATCGTTTAGGTTTTCGCTTATGAACTTTATTGCCATTGATGCTTTGTCGGTTGGCTTTTGTTCGAAAACCTCAGATAAAATCTTATAAAATATTGATAACGACTCAAAGGTGTTATTTTTATTGTGATTATCTTTAAGCTCAAAAAACAAGTCGAGTATTGCTTTATTGGAATTTATGTTAAAGCTTAAAATTTCTTTGTTTAGCTCGATATTCGTTGTAAAGTTAATTACCGGAAAGCAACCTGTTTCTTGCCTTAAAATTTTATAGCTTCCGCCTTTCGGCAACAAAACAACATTATTTTCACAAGACAAAGTTTTGACACCGTCTTGGATATATGTTATTTTCCCTTTTTCGCAAAAGGTCAGACCGTAGGTTTTGCGGTTGACAGTTTCATCGGTGTCCCCTTTTTTAGAAAAAACATAAAAAACGTCGGTAATATTTTCTATTCGTAATTTTCGAGTATCCATGCCATCACCATATCAATTATAATATATTTTAAATAAAAATCAAGGATAATAGTATTAAAAATGTTAAATTTAATGTTATTTATGCTATTGAAATTTTACGGTATTTTGCTAAAATAAAATAAAAGGACAGGTGATTTTTATGGAATTTAAAAACAAAACGGCAATTGCATCAGGCGCGGCTTCGGGCATGGGCTTGGAGTTTTCTAAAATCTTTACCGATATCGGCGGCAACGTTGTTATGTGCGACGTAAATGAAGAAGCACTTAAAAAATGTGTTGACGAAATAAACAGCAAAGGTAAAGGCAAAGCGGTTGGTGTTATTTGCGATGTCAGAAAGTACGAACAAGTAGCAAATGCTTGCAAAACAGCTAATGACACATTTGGAAGTATAGATTTGGTTTGCAATTTTGCAGGCGGTACAGCTGTACGCGTTTTGGGTGCGCGCGGTAAGTATGAAGATTTTGCCGATGTACCGATTGAAGTGTATGATTGGGGTATTGATGTTAACCTTAAAGGCCAATTCTATTTTTGTCATGCCGCTTGCAAATATATGCGCGAGCAAAAAAGCGGTGTTATAATAAACATCGGTTCAATAAGCGGTTGCGAGGGTGATCCTTTCGGTATGGATTACCCGACTGCGAAAAGCGGTGTAATGAACGGTCTTACGAGATCTGTTGCACAATACGGTAAAAAATACGGAATCAGGTGTGTATGCATCTCACCGGGGCCCGTTCTTACAAGGCCGGATATGGCACAAATGAAAACAATTAACGGCAGAGCCGCCGAGCCACACGAAATTATTGATTTAATTCTTTATGTTGCAAGCAAAAAAGGTGATTTTATTAACGGCGAAAACATCTTGATAGACGGTGGCCGTAACGCAATGGGAAGAGGCTGAATAATGAAAAAATCATTTCTGAATTTGCCTACCCCACCGATTGTTGCAATGATTCAGTGCAAAACCGAAAAAGAATGTATTGAAAAGATTAACCGTTCGCTTAAAGCGGGGGCCGAAGCTTTTGGTATTCAACTTTGCAGACTTGAAGAGAGTGAGCGGACCGAAGAAAAGTTAACAAAGATTTTTTCTGCTTGCAAGGATTTACCGATATATGTTACTTCATACCGTGCAGGTACTAACGAAAAATATACCGACGGGCAGTGTGCAGAAGTGCTTTTAAGGGCTTTAAAAGCAGGCGCCACTTTGTGCGATGTTCGAGGGGATATGTTCGACGAAAACATTTATCAAATAACAAAGAACGAGCAAGCTGTTAAAAAACAAAAAGAATTGATTGAAGATATACATAAGTCGGGCGGTGAGGTTTTAATTTCCACACACGATTTTCGTGAACTTTCGGCGGATGAAATTTTTGGTATTGCGAAACTTCAAGCCGAACACGGTGCCGATGTAATAAAAATCGTGGTTAAATCGGAAAATATTAAAATGTTACCCGAGTATATAAAAGTAATTCAAAAAGTTAAAAATGAACTTAAAAAACCATTTTTGTTTTTGGATGTGGGTGCTTGTTCAAACATTCTTCGTAAAATCGGCGGCGAGCTTGGGAGCTGTATGTATCTTTGTGTTGAGTCACACGGAGAATTGGATACCCCCGCTCAACCGACCATAAAAAAAGTGTTACAAATAAGAAATGCTATGGAGAAATGAAAATGAAAGCAATAACAATAAATAAAGACAAAACCCTTTCGTGGAGTGATGTTTCACTCTTTCCGCTTAAAGATGAGGAAATCACCATTGAAGTATATGCAGCCGCAATAAACCGTGCGGATTTGCTTCAAAGAGAGGGTAATTATCCACCGCCTGAGGGTTGCCCTGATTGGCCGGGACTCGAAGTTGCAGGAATTGTAAAAAAAGTCGGAAAGAGCGCAAAAAGGTTTTCAGTCGGAGATAAAGTTTGTGCTTTGCTTGGCGGTGGCGGATATGCCGAATTTGTAAATGTACCAGAGTCAATGGTTATGCCAATGCCAAGGAATTTAACATTTGAAGAAGCGTCTGCCATACCCGAAGTTTACGCCACGGCCTATCTGAATCTTTTTAAGGTCGGCAACGCGAAACGGGGCGAAACATTACTTATGAGTGCGGGTGGCTCAGGCCTTGCAAGCGCAGTTATCCCGATGGCAAAAGCATTTGGCCTTCGTGTTATTACAACTGTTCGCGGAAGCGAAAAAGCGAAGAAGATTGCTTACCTAAACGCCGACAGAGTTGTTGACACAAATGCTGAAAATATTGCCGAAGTATTAAAAGAGGAAGAAGAAAACGGTAACCCCGTAAATATTGCAATAGATTGTTTGGGCGGAGAAATGCTCGGCGAATGTTTGCCGTATGTTGCGCGCGGTTGCCGTTGGATTCAAATTGCAACTCTTGCCGGTGATTTTTCTAATGTGGATTTTAAAAACATCTATGTTAAAAATATTCATATTATCGGTAGTACGCTCAGAAGTAAAACTCCGGAAGAAAAGGGTAAATTGCTTTTGGAATTAAAGGAAAAGCTTTGGCCTGAATTTGAATCCGGCAAGGTAAAGCCCGAAATTTATAAAATTTTCCCGATACAAGAAGCCGATAAAGCACATCAAACGCTATATCAAGGCGAAAACATCGGTAAAGTGGTTTTAAAAGTAAAAGAGTAATAAAAAAACAGCTCATATTCTTTTTGGATATGGGCTGTTTTAAATTTGAAATGCTTTTCTTTAACTTTACTTTTAATTATACTTATGTTATTATAATTTCGCACAAATCTTTACTGAAAGGAAAATGATATGACAAAAGCCGAACAACAAGTTGCATTGCTTTTAAAATCATCAATTAGCGGCAGTAAAGTAGATTTTACCGGCATCACCCTTCAAGAGGCGGAAGATATATTGGTAGAAGCCGACCGCCAGTCGGTCAGCATTATTTGTTATAATGAATTGCAAAAAGCAACTTCCCAAAAGCTCAGTTTGCAGAAAAAGCCGATTTTAAAAGCTCTCGCCGCAGGTGTTCAAATTGAATATGCTTATACATCTCTTGCCGAACTTTTAAAGGCTAACGGAATTCGGTACTGCTTTATTAAGGGTTGTGCTTCGGCTTATTATTATAATAGCCCCACTAACCGTAAAATGGGCGACGTTGATGTGCTTATAAACAACGATGACCTTGTTCGTGCCACGAAGCTTTTAAAAAATTCGGGTTATCTCGAAAAAAAGAGAAAACAAAAATCGCTTATACACAAAAGCTTTGAAAAGGACCGTATAAGCGTTGAACTGCACACTTCGGTAAGTTATTTGTCCGAAAAATCAGTTGATATAAAAGGTTTTACAAAAGGGATAGTAGCTACCGCAAGGCCTTGCAAGCTTTCACAGGGAGAGGTGCTGATACCAAACGCTTTTTACCACGGAATAATCATCCTTTTACACATGTACAGGCATTTTGTAAACGGCGGATTCGGTCTTAGACATTTGTACGATTGGGCGGTTTTTGTAAACAGCGAAGAATATGACGCTGTTGCCGATGATTTGGAAAAAGTCGCTAGGAATTTCGGTGTCTGCAAATTTATGCAAACGGCGTCGGCCGTCTCTGTAAACTACTTAGGTGTCACCAACAAGAAAAGCTTTGCCGAAATTGACAAAAAGCTTTGTGAAGCCTTTTTTGAGTATGTTGTTAAAAGCGGTAATTTCGGACGGAAAAAGGACGGAAAAGTTTCAAAACTATTTGTAGGGAACTCGTTAAACAAAGCAAACAGCAACAACCTTTCATCTTATATGACTTCTATGCGGCAAAAAGTTTTAAAGCGTTGGCCGGAGGCCGAAAAGAATTGTTTTATCTATTTTTTACGGCTTTTTGAAACATATCTTGAATTTGCGGTAAGAATTATAAAAAAGGAAAGAAAAATGCCGAACATAGCAAAAGACATTAAAGAAGCTAAAAAAACAAAGCAGTTGTTTTACGAGCTGTCGGATAAATAGTTTAATAATAGTGTATAATGGCTAAAATTTTGGGCGCGCTTACTGAAAAGTAAACGCGCCCGATTTTATTTTGTTGATTATTTTAATTCCGGCAAGCCTGCTGCAGCAACGCTTTGACCTAAACGTCTGTTGTTTTCATCAGGAAGAACCATATTAACCTTGAATTCAGGATATTCGTCCTTTAAAACGCGCTTGCATTCGGCAATGACCTTTTCCCCGCCCTTGCCCGAAGTAACACGGCCGAGTAATAAAACATTCTTATAATCGTAGAAATCCGAATAGTAAACCAAGATGTGTGCTAAATAGCAACCAAGCGACTCGTAAACGCCAAGAGCTACTTCGTCATCCTTTTCAGCTAAAGCTTGTACTATCTTTAACTTTTCGGCGGGGGTATTGCCGGCAGAAAGGTCGATACCTGCCTTTTCGCCCAGCTTAATAATACCGTCTTGTGAAAGGTATTTAACACCGCAGCCGATATCGCCCGACCATTCGTCTTCCATAGCATCTGGATTAGCATCAACCGGTGAGAATGCAAGTTCGTTAAGCCAACCGGTAACATAGCCGTCTGCATTAACATAACCAACCGCTTCGGAAGTACCCATAGCAATACCTAAAACTGCATTTTCACCCAAATCAACAGCGCCGGCAAGTGCTGTAACATCGCCGTCGTTGGCAATGGCATACGGAATGTCGCCCATTTCTTTGCAAGCTTTATCGTAAATGTTTTTAACCTTTTCTTCGAAAACATCTCTCGGCACCTTTACGAAAAGCGAAACAAGGCGAGCCTTGTTATCAACAAAGATACCGGCAGAGCTGATACCGATAGCATCAACGCGTGGAAGCTTAGAAGCAGCCGTTTTAAACGCGGTTACAATTTCATCATAGTGATATTGCGGGTCGGCGTTAACCTTTGGATGCCAAACAACCTCTTCACTATAAACAACTTCGCCGTCAATTACAGCGCAAACCTTACGGTCAGAACCGCCGGCATCAAAGCCGATACGGCAACCGTTTGTATGACCGCCCAAAGCGCTGAATTTTTCAGCAGATTGAGCCTTTTCACCATATTCCTTATGGATAACTTCAAACGGCTTTTCGTAAATTTTACCCATAATGTCAAAGTCGAAAGCACGAGCGCCGGTAGCACTGTAAACCGACTTGATATATTCGTAAATCTTCTTATTGCCGTAAATAGTAACCTTATATCCACCCTTTGCCCAAAGAAGAAATTTAACAAATCTTTCAATGTAATAGCAGTCGGCCTCAAACATACCTTCTGTGCCGTGAATAAATGTATCGGATACACTTAAAAGACCGTTATTTCTTTCAACGCCGATAGCGATAGGTTCCTTAGCATCCTTTAAAAATGCTTTATTAAACAAACCAATCGGGATAAAGTCCTTATCATACTTAGGTAAATTTTTAACATCAAATTCTACATTATAAAGTTTCATTAGTTTTTAAATTCCTTTCCGCCGATAATAACATTTTTAATATCCATATTATCGTCAACAATCAGTAGGTCTGCGTCGAAACCGACTTCAACCTTGCCCTTGGTTTCAGCGCCAATTAACTTAGCCGGAGTTTCGGTAGCCATTTTAACGGCTTCATAGAAATCAATACCAAACTCAACTGCTTTTTTAACGCACATCCAAAGCGTTGCGGTAGAGCCGGCAATGGTGCCGTCAGCAAGGCGAGCCGCGTTATCCTTTAAGTGAACTTCAAGTCCGCCACACTCGTAAACGCCGTCTTCCAAGCCTGCCGGACGGATAGAGTCGCTTATAATAACCATTCTGTCACTGCCGAACATTTTATAGGTGGCTAAAACCACCGGCTTTGCAATATGGAAACCGTCGCAAATAAGTTGAGCGTAAATTTGCTTTTCGACAGCGGCGCCGATAGGTCCCGGTTTTCTATGGTGGATGCCTGCCATAGCATTATAGGTATGTGTCAAGCAATTAGCACCGTGGTTAATAGCTTCAATCGCGGTATCATAATCACAATCGGTATGGCCTAAGGCTACGACACATCCGCACTTTTCGATAAACTCCATACTGCCTTCGATTTCGGGTGCCAATGTTATCATCTTAACATTTTTAAACTGCTTAAACTCTTCTAAATTCGGCTTTTTAATAAACGCCTCGTTTTGCGCGCCCTTATATTTCGGCGAAATGTAAGGACCTTCAAAGTGAAAGCCCAAAATGTTGGTGCCTTCAAAATCAGTCTTGGCGTTGGTAACCTTTAAAAGACTGTCATAGTCCATAGTCATAGTTGTCGGCAACCAAGAGGTAGTGCCCTTTGAAGCCAAGTATTTACACATAGGCTCAAAGTCAGCATCCATAGTATCAAGACCGATGCAACCGTGAGAGTGAACATCAATCATACCGGGGATAACACGCATTCCCTTTGCATCAATATCGCCATTAGCCTTATTTTCGGCAATACTTTTAATGACGCCGTTCTCAATTTCAATTGAAACGAGTTTGCCTTTTACATTTGCGTTGGTAATAATCATAACAACACCCCTTTTTCCATAATATTATAACAAATTCGGCGTTGGTTGTATAGTATAATTTGCAATTTTTTTGCAATAACACAAAAAAAGTAAGATAATTTTATTTTGGTTGCGTAAAATTTGTAAATTTCTGTTAATACTCCCCTTTTTGCAACCGTCAGTTGCATAAAAAATACCGCCGAAATTTCTTTCGACGGTATTTTTATTTAACAACTATTACTTGCCGTAAAGTTCAACTAACTTCTCTAAGTGTGCGCGACGGGCTTTAGCGGTTGCTTCGGCCTTATCAAACAATTCGTTAGCGCGTTCTGGGAAAGAACGTGTAAGTGAAGAGTAGCGTGCTTCACCCAAGATAAATTCCTTATAGTCAGCTGTAGCAGGCTTGCTGTCGATTGTAAACGGATTCTTACCCTCAGCCTTAAGTGCCGGATTATAGCGGAACATATCCCAATAACCGCAGTCAACAGCCTTCTTCATTTCTTTTTGGCAGTTAACCATGCCGCCCTTAATAGAGTGCATTTCGCACGGTGCATAACCGATGATAAGTGAAGGACCGTTATAAGCTTCAGCTTCCTTAATTGCCTTTAATGTTTGGTTCATATCAGCGCCCATAGCTATTTGAGCAACATAGATATAACCGTAAGACATAGCAATTTCAGCAAGGCTCTTCTTAGCGATTGCTTTACCGGCAGCTGCAAATTGAGCAACCTGACCGATGTTTGAAGCCTTAGAAGCTTGACCGCCGGTGTTAGAGTAAACTTCGGTATCAAATACCATAATGTTTACATTTTCGCCGGAAGCTAATACATGGTCAACACCGCCGAAGCCGATGTCGTAAGCCCAACCGTCACCACCGAAAATCCAAACGGATTTCTTAGAAAGATATTCGCCGTTGTCAAGAACATCCTGACACTTTTCGCACATTGGGCCGGCTTTCTTAATAGCGGCAACTAATTCCTTAGAAGCCTTTGCATTAGCGTCACCGTCTTCTAAAGTAGCAAGATAAGCTTCGCCTGCAGCCTTAACTTCAGCTGCTGCCTTATCGGAAGCGACAATGCACTTAACATCATCAATAAGTCTGTCTCTGATAGCCTTTTGACCTAAGTACATACCAAGTCCGTGTTCTGCGTTGTCTTCAAACAAGGAGTTAGCCCATGCAGGACCGTGACCTTCAGCATTTGTTGTGTACGGAGATGTTGCAGCAGGACCGCCCCAAATTGAAGAACAACCGGTAGCGTTGGAAATATACATTCTGTCACCGAATAATTGAGTGATTAGACGTGCATATGAGGTTTCTGCACAACCTGCGCAAGAGCCTGAGAATTCGAGTAAAGGTTTCTTAAACTGAGAAGAAATAACGTTTGCGGAAGAAGCAATATCGGCCTTTTCAGTAACGTTAGCAACACAGTAATCAAAAGAGTCTTGTTCAACAAGTTGACCTTCTTGAGGTACCATGTTAAGTGATGCAGTAGGACAAACGCCAACGCAAACACCGCAACCCATACAATCAAGCGGAGAAATTGTCATTGCATAAGAGTAGCCCTTATTTGTAACAAGTTTTTCCTTAGTAGCAACTTTTAAGGTAGCAGGAGCCTTTGCTTTTTCATCAGCATCTAAAGCGAACGGACGGATTGTAGCGTGCGGGCAAACAAATGCGCACTTGTTACAACCGATACATGTTTCGTTGTTCCATTCAGGTACCATAACGGCAACACCGCGCTTTTCATAAGCGGCAGCACCTTGCTCAAATGTACCGTCAGCATAATCAACAAATGCAGATACAGGTAGAGCGTCGCCGTCCATAAGACCAACCGGTTTCATAATGCCGTCAACCATCTTAACTAACTTTTGAGGACCGTTTTCAGTAGCAGCCTTCTTAGTATCAACAGCGTTAGCCCAATCAGCAGGAACATCAACCTTAACATAAGCGGTAGCGCCGGCGTCAATGGCCTTTTCGTTCATTTCAACGATTTCTTTACCCTTCTTCATGAACTTCTGAGCTTTTTCCTTCATGTAGCCGATAGCTTCAGCTTCGGGAAGAACCTTAGAAAGTGAGAAGAAAGCAGATTGCAAAACAGTATTTGTACGCTTGCCTAGACCAATTTGTGCAGCCAAGTCAATAGCGTTAACTGTATAAAGTTGAATGTTGTTCTTTGCAATATAGCGCTTAGCTTCAGCGGGCATATGCTCGTTAAGCTCTTCAGCACTCCATTGGCAGTTAATTAAGAATACACCACCTGGTTTAACATCGTTAACCATCTTGTAACCCTTAATTACATATGAAGGGTTGTGGCAAGCAACGAAGTCAGCCTTGTTGATGTAATAAGGACTCTTAATCGGCTTGTCACCGAAACGCAAGTGGGAAATTGTAATACCACCGGTCTTCTTAGAGTCATATTGGAAGTATGCTTGAACATATTTATCGGTATGGTCGCCGATAATCTTGATAGAGTCTTTGTTAGCACCAACGGTACCGTCACCGCCAAGACCCCAGAACTTGCATTCGATAGTGCCTTCGGCAGCAGTGTTAGGAGATTCCTCTTCAGCAAGAGAAAGATTTGTAACATCATCAACAATACCTAATGTGAATTGATGCTTAGGCTCAGCCTTGCTGAGTTCTTTATAAACAGCGAATACACTTGCAGGAGGAGTATCCTTGGAACCTAAACCATAACGACCGCCGATAACGGTATCAACCTTTCTGCCTGTACCTGCCAAAGCAGCCACAACATCAAGATAAAGCGGTTCACCCAATGCGCCGGGTTCTTTTGTTCTGTCAAGAACAGCAATTTTCTTAACGGTTGAAGGAATAGCTTCAACTAACTTTTCGGCGCTGAAAGGACGGTATAGACGTACCTTTACAAGGCCAACCTTTTCGCCCTTAGCGGTTAAATAGTCGATAACTTCTTCTGCAACGTCGCAGATAGAGCCCATTGCTACGATTACGCGGTCAGCGTCAGGCGCACCGTAGTAGTTAAACAATTTATAGTCTGTGCCAAGCTTAGCATTAACCTTACCCATATATTCTTCAACGATAGAAGGAACAGCATTATAATACTTATTGCAAGCTTCTCTGTGTTGGAAGAAAATATCGCCGTTTTCGTGTGAGCCACGCATAACGGGGCGTTCCGGATTAAGTGCGCGCTTGCGGAAAGCTTCAACGGCGTCCATATCGCACATTTCTTTTAAATCTTCATAATCCCAAACCTGAATTTTTTGAATTTCGTGGGAAGTACGGAAACCGTCAAAGAAGTTGATAAACGGTACTCTGCCCTTAATTGCTGCAAGATGGGCAACAGCGCCTAAATCCATAACTTCTTGCGGGTTGGTTTCAGCAAGCATTGCAAAACCTGTTTGACGGCAAGCATAAACGTCAGAATGATCGCCGAAAATGTTAAGCGCATGACTTGCTACGCAACGTGCGGAAACATGGAATACGCAAGGGAGTAATTCGCCTGCGATTTTATACATATTCGGGATCATAAGTAAAAGACCCTGCGAAGCTGTATAGGTTGTTGTTAAAGCACCGGCTGCTAATGAACCGTGTACTGTACCGGAAGCACCTGCTTCGGATTGCATCTCGGCAACCCTAACCTTTGTGCCGAAGATGTTCTTTAAACCCTGTGCGGACCATTGATCAACATAGTCAGCCATAGGGCTTGATGGTGTAATCGGATAAATACCGGCTACTTCTGTGAACGCATACGAAACGTGTGCGGCCGCATTGTTACCATCCATTGTCTTGAATTTTCTGGCCATTGAAAATTCCTCCTAAATAAAATTTAATGAGAAAATTAAACAATCTCATACAAATACTATAATACCACTATTCGTTGATGTTGTAAACCTTTTTGTAGCACTTTTTTAACAAAAAATGCAAACGCCTTTCGGCATTTGCATTTTTCCTTACATATTTGATTTTCAGAGTTTCTATTCGCCCAATGCTTCATATAGCAAATTGACAATTTTATTGTGCTGATGGTCTTCGTAACTTGTATCTACACAACCCTGAACATCTTGCGCATAAAAAAGAGAAATTTTATTCTTTGTGTCGATAAATGCCCTCGTTCCGCACATACCGCCCCAACCGAAAATTCCGTTGGGTGCTGTAAAGTGGCGCGGTTCTCTGTCGAGAAGCACCGACACGCCGTAGCCGTAGCCGTGACCTAAATGTCCGCTGTTCTTAACGAAAATTTCGCGTTGCATATCATTTAGTTGGTCCTTGCCGAACTCGTTAACCATTTCTTCAGACAACACGCGGTATCCGTTAAAGCCGACACCGCCGCAAGCGATAGCATCGGCAAACTTAATATAATCGTCAACGGTGCAATATATGCTTGCGCCGCCACTTTCGTAATTAGGGCAAAGATAAAATTCGCTTTCATCATAATTCGGAACGGGATTTTTATTTTCATCTAACACAAAGTGTTGGGATAAGTGCGGCTTTTGGTCTTCTCTTAAAAGATATGAGGAATTATACATTTCGAGCGGATCAAAAATTTCTTTTTTAACATATTCTCCGAGTGAACTGCCGCTGACAACGCCGATTACTGCGCCTAAAATATCATGGCACATGCTGTAAAGATAGCCGTCCCCAGGGTCAAATTCAAGCGGATTTCTTGCAAATTCTTTGATAAAGCCCAATGTTCCGACTTCCTTATTATCCTTTAAAGCCAACAAATTAGGTGCTTGCCTATCGTAAGAAACACCACCGGTCATAGTCATTAAATGCCTGATTGTCATTTGAGTTTTAGTGGGGCGAACGGTGTCGCCTTCCTTAACCTTTAAGTCAGCATATTCAGGAATGTATTTGCTGACGGGGTCGTTAAGTCCCATTTTACCTTGCTCGATAAGTCTGAGCGCCGCTACGCAGGTGACAAGCTTTGAGCTTGAGTAGAGAAGATAAACATCATCTTTACTAACCGGTTTTGTACCGCTATCATCACTAAAACCGCTCATACATCTGAAAATTTCTTTGTGGTCTTTGTAAATAGCAAGGTCACAAGCCGGAACAGCGTAGTCTTTTCGCATATCCTTAATAAATTGTTCTAATTTTGAAAAATCCATAACAATCCTCTTTATCTTATAATTTTTCCGTCTTTATAGGCAAAAAAGCCTAACCCCAAGCCGAAATAATTACCGGCTTTCAAATATTTTTTAATGCTTTTTTGCATTGAAGTTTCTTCGGGTAATTCATCAAGATTTTCGGGCAATTCTTCGGTATCAAAGATGCGCCACAAATCTTCACCCTTTTTGTCTTCTATAACCTTTGCAATATTAAAATCATCAGCAAAGGCAAAAATATTACTTGTCGGCTTTAAAAACTTGGTTTTTTCAGGATATAGCAACCAAGATTCGGCAAAGAAAATAGCCTCTCCGTCAAATTCATCTTTAAAAAATTCGGCAGCCATACCGTAAGAAGACAAATATTCTTCCCTTATAAGCGGACCGCTTGAAGGAACATGAACTTCAATAACCTTATCGCCTTTTTTGACATTAAAACCGTTTTCGCGGTAATCGACAGGGGATTTAAATAGCTCAAATTGACATCTGCCGAGTCCAAAGCGCTTCATACGGAAAAAACCGATATCCCACCAATCGACAAAAATACCGTAAATCTTTTTAACCTTAAAGCATTCAATCATTTTATACTTTAAGTCGGCAACGGTGTTTTCGCAAATTTCCAAAGGGATGTTTTTTGCTCTGTAAAGCTCCCTTAAATGCGGAACCAACGAAATTAGATATAAAAGCCTTAAAGGCCATTCGCTGACATTTGCTTTTTCGGCAATAGCGGTAAAATCTTTTAAAAAGTCGTTTGTTTCGGGCAAATTGTCATTATTATAAAGGTCAATATAATATTGCAATTCTTTTTCCGCTTCGGTGCCGTTAAGTTTTAAAAGGGTTTTGTTTAAGGTTTCTTCCGCCTCTTTCGGATAGCCGAATTTTTCACAAAACTCAATTAAAAATTCACTGTCTATCACTTATTAAATCTCCTTAATACTTCCGTCGCTTGCGCGGACAACGTGAGCTACTTTTTTATCGCTTTTGCCGATAAATCTTAAATAGTTGTCGGCATAAACATTTTGTACGGTTTCATCATCTATGCCGTATTTTTTATAAAGCTCATTGTCAATATCTATCCACATTTTAGCCCAGTCGGCATTATAGTCATCAACCGAGCAATCGGTACCGAACATAATGTTATTCTTGACATCGTAACCGATTTTAAATAGCTTTTTGATAAGCTCTTCGCGGTAGATTTCGGGCGTGCCGGGGGTAATGTCAATAAACATTTCGCTTGTAATGTCTTCACGCTTTAAGCCACAGTTCAAGAACTTGCCATACAAAGCAACACATTCGTCCATCCAAGGCCAGGAGCCGTGAGCTAACGCAAACTTTAAGTTTGGGATAGTAATTAGCTCTTCAAAGTTAACCGGACGGTTGAATTTGGAAGAAGGCTTGCCGTCCCATAAAATACCGCTGTGGAACATAATCGGTTTGCCGGTGGAAGCAATTTTTTCTGCCAATTTCAACATTTTTTCTTCATACGGGAAAAAGTTGTTGCAAATAACCTTAAATTCGACAACGCCCTTTTCTACGGCGATATCAATTTTATTTATAATATCCTTTTCGTCGGGGTGTACCCAAAGAACGGGAAACAAGCGGTCGGGATAATTCTTTGTGAATTCGATAACGGCATTAAGGCGCTTTTCAAAATTTTCTTCTGTGTTGTTTGTTAAATTTCTGTATTCTGTCGGCGCTACCGAAATGCAACCGACACCGTAAATGCCGGCTTTATCCATCTTTTTAATTAAATCTTCGGGACTTGCTGTATAACTGCCGGTATGGACATGACTGTCAATAATTTTCATTTTTATCTCTCCTGATTACTCAATTCCGAGTTCTTCATAAATCATATCGCGCGTTGTCGGGAAAAGCTTATGCCAAGCATAATAATGACCGCCGACATTTTCCATATAGCAAACGGCAATGTGGTTGTCGGTATCAACAAGACCGTAACCGCCCGAATAACCGTCCCAAGCAAATTCGCCGATAGGCGAACGCGCACCGAAGCTCTTGTCGGTTAAGGTGCGAACGCCAAAGCCGTAACTGTAACCCATTTTACCGTGGCTGTATGCAAATTGCATTGCCATATTAGCATCAAGCTGCGGTTTTTTGATTTGCGCAATGCTTGAAGGTGTCAAAATTTGAGCGCCGTTTCTGCCAATACCGTTATTAGCTAATGCGTCAAGTATAATTGCATAGCTTTCGGCTGTTGTGATAATACCGCCGCCACCGCCTTCAAACTTATCGGAGTGAGCGCGCATCCAACACTTGCATTGCGACTGCGGTACAGCTTCGCCGTTTTTATCTTCATAGAAAGCCGAAAGACGGGACTCGTAATTATTCTCACTAAAATCAAAAGAAATGTCTGTAATGCCAAGTGGCTCAAAAATGTTTTTCTTAAAATATTCACCCAAGGTCATACCGCTTGCAACCTCAATTACAGCGCCTAAAACATCAAGACCGGTTGAATATTTCCAACGCGACCCCGGTTCAAAGCTAAGCGGAGTTTTAGCGTGTTCCTTAATAACTTCAAGGGTGGTTGCGTGAGGGTGGGCTTTAACATATTCAATAAGTTTAGGTGCCGGATCATAGTTAAAACCGCCGGTCATGGTCAAAAGGTTATAAATAGTAATCTTGTTTTTACAAAGCACTAATTCTTCACCTTTTTTATAAAACATATTTTCATATTCGGGTATATATTTTGAAAGGTTATCCGAAAGTTTAATTACACCTTTTTCAATAAGTTGCATAGCGGCGGTAACAGTAATCACCTTTGTGTTGGAAAAGATGTTATACATATCTTTTTCGTCCGCCGGCTTTGTCTTTTCATAATCGGAATAGCCTGCACAATGCTTGTAAATCAACTCGTGGTCTTTATAAACCCTTAGTTCGCACGCAGGTGTGCCGTGGTCCTTTAAAGTGTCTAAATACTCGGTAAGCTTTTGGAATTTCATAATATTCACTTCTCCTACATTTCTATAATAATGTCATTCTCATTTAAAAGAACGGCATCTTTTATAAGTAATTCTGCTTGCTTTTTACCGTTTACGGTAACTTGACTTACACCGTGTTCTTTCCCGTTTTTATTGATAACCTTTATGTTAAGAACTTTACCGCGGAAGATTTTTCTTATTGTAAATTCGGTCCATTTTGAAGGAATGCATGGGTCAATAACAATACCTTTGCTTTCGGGTTTAATACCCAAAATGCCTTCTACCGACGCCACCATAACGGTGGATGCCGTACCGGTCAGCCAATGAACGTGCGACCTGCCGACATACGGACTGCCGGCGCCTTCGGTGAACTGACCGTGAGCATAAGGCTCGATAGCTCTTAATTCGGCATTATCGTTATAGCAAGCCGGCGCAACATTTCGCCAATACTCATAAGCCCTGTTTCCGTGACCTAATTTGGTTTCAGCCAAAATCAGCCAACCTTGCGGTTGGGAAAAAATACCGGCATTTTCTTTTGAATACGCGTTTGCATATTGAATACCCGTTACACATTCGGGGCAATAATCTTTATACGGTTTGCTGAATAGCATTGCACCGTATGGCGTTACAAGTTCGCGGTTTACGCTTTCCATTGCCTTTTCGGCCTTTTCGCCTTTGGCAAAGCCCGATATTACCGCAAAGCTTTGCGGGTTAAGCCACATTGAAGCTTCCTTGTCGGTATGCTTGCCGATAACCAAGCCGTCTTCGGTATATCCGCGAATGAATCTATCTTCATCCCAACATTTATCAATAAGTTCTGACATTTCGGCATATAGTTTATTTAAGTAATCAATATACTCGTTATCATTTCGCTCGCCGGCGTATATAAGCATAATATCGATAGCTAAAATAAGTTGAAAAGCAACAAAGGTTGATTCACCTTTTGCACCCAACCTTAAACCGTCGTTCCAGTCGGCATAAAGTCCTGCCGGCATACCGTGGTTGCCGAGATTTTCTGCCGAGAATTTTATTGCCCTTTTTAAGTGGTCGTAAACGCTCACCGTTTCGGGGCTGTTTGCAAAGCAAATTTGCTTATCCAAAAACTCAACATTTCCGCTTTCGGCAACATATTTATAGACCGTCGGGAAAAGCCATAAAGCATCATCCGCGCGGTAGCTCGGGTGCCCCGTTTCGGCAACATACGATTCTTCATCGGGCGTGCCTTCATAACC
The DNA here is from genome assembly GCA_045642065.1 of Acutalibacteraceae bacterium. Taxonomy (GTDB): domain Bacteria; phylum Bacillota; class Clostridia; order Oscillospirales; family Acutalibacteraceae; genus UBA737. The sequence continues at coordinate 84,805 of JAZUID010000005.1, read as the reverse complement.
TGCATTATGCGTATATTTTACAAGCGGTAAACCGGCACCCTTGGTAACCTGAGCCGAAAGCATAAACTCGATTTGCTCGCGTGCAAGCTCGGGGCTTAGATGAATAATGCCTTGAATATCCTGCACGGTATCGCGATAACCGTAGCCGTTACGCAAACCGCAATAAATCAAAGAAGCGGCGCGCGACCAAACAAAGGTCATATAGCAGTTATAGGCGTTCCAAATGTTAACCATACTGTTAAACTCTTTGTCGGGTGTGTTGACATAAAGGCTTTCAATTCGCTTGGCCCAAAATTCTTTAATTTCGTTTAACTGTTTAGAGAAAAGCTCTTTATTTTCATATTTTGCAATAATTCTTTTGGCAGTCGGCTCGTCCTTTTGACCTAAAACATAAGTAAAGGTTAAGGTTTCGTCTGGTTTCAATGTAACCTTTGTTTCTAACGCGCCAACTGCATTGAGATTGTAATTAAGCTCGTTTTTTAAGCCTGTTTCAACACCGACGGGATTTTGATAACCGCGGTATTTACCCAAAAACGAGTCGCGCTCGCCACAGTAGGCGTCAATTTTTTGGTCTGCCAAACCGAAGAAACGCTCAGCCATAGGGGCACCCGGCTCAAACCTATGGAACTGGTAAATATAATTGCCTCTAAAATGACTGCTTGTAAGGAAAAGTGAATTTTGAAGATTTATTAAATCCGACATAAAGTTGCTGTGATTTACAAACTCGCAACAACCGATAACCGAAAGGTTCCTTGTTCTTTTGTCTAAGTTGGTAAGCTTTAATTGCCAAACTTCATATTCTTCGTTTAAAGGAACAAGATATGTGGTTTCGGTTTTAATGAACGAATATTCGGAAGAAATTACCGTATAGCCGAGGCCGTGTCTGCATTCGCTTTTATATTCTTCTAAACTTTTGCAGACAGGCGCCCAAGAGCCCGACCAGTAATCTAAGTTATCATTATCTTTTATGTAAATATACCTGCCCGGAGCGTCGCATGAAAGTGAATTAAAGCGATGCCTTATAATTCTTCCGTTAGCGCCCGACTTTGCAAAACTGTAACCCGTCGCATTATTTGAAATAATAGCGCCGTATTCGGGCGAGCCCAGATAATTAACCCAAGGTGCGGGGGTATCGGGCTTAGTAATTACATACTCTTTATTTTTGTCGTCAAAATAACCGTATCGCATTAAATTCCTCCGAAAAAATGAGACTTAAACATACATAAATATTATAGCATTATATAATATACCCGTCAAGAAATAATGTGGCATTTGACACATAAATTATTGTATGATAAAATATGCGAAAAGAAAGGTGACTTTATGAATTTATTAGAACTCTTTTTAATCGCTGTCGGTCTTTCGATGGATGCTTTTGCGGTATCGGTTTGCAAGGGCCTTTCAACCCGAAAAATAAATGCCAAGCACTATTTATCGGTTGGCGTTTGGTTTGGCGGTTTTCAAGCCTTAATGCCTACTGTCGGTTATTTTTTGGGTAGCAGTTTTGAAAAGTATATAACCCGTTTCGACCATTGGGTCGCATTTGCGTTGTTAGGTATCATCGGTGCTAATATGCTTAAAGAAGGGCTTTCGGGCGAATGCGAAGAAGCTAATTCCGATTTTGGCTTTAAAACGATGATAACCCTTGCCGTTGCAACAAGCATTGATGCTTTGGCAGTTGGAATTTCGTTTGCATTATTACCGGATGTTAATATTTTGGCCGCCGTTTTGTTTATTGGCGTCACCACATTTATCCTTTCAGGCCTCGGTCTTAAAATCGGTAATGTTTTCGGTCTTAAATATAAGTCAAAAGCCGAAATTGCGGGCGGTGTAATTTTAATACTAATCGGTCTTAAAATTTTATTAGAGCATTTAGGTGTAATTAACTTTTAATTCTTTTTAGCTTTGTGCCTTTATAATAGTGGCTTAATATTTCCCTAAAACTGCTTCCTTGCTTTGCCATATAGTCGGCACCGTACTGACTCATGCCGACGTTATGTCCGTAACCGTAGGTGGTAAATTTAAAATTTTGGCCGTCAAATTCAATATCAAAACAGCTACTGCGCAGTCCGAAAAGACTGCGCATTTTTGCACCCTTTAATTGCTTTTTGCAAACGGTAATTGTATCCATATATTTATTGCTTTTCTGGTCTTTTTCCGATATATAATTTTCCGCTTCGCCCGAAAGTTCAACTTCATCCTTTAATCGTTCGGAAAATTCTTCTTTAGAAAAAATCTTTTCTTCGCAATAGCCGTTAGAGAGCGCATCCCAACTGCTGTCAACCGATTTTAAATACGGGTAGTCGCCACCCCAAACGCTTTTTGCGGTGTTCGTTTTGCCCGAGGAAACGGCATGATAAACCGCCAAAATCGGTTTGCCTTTATAAGTTACGGCAAGCCCGTAAACGCTATCTATAATTTTTTCGATTTTTTCTTTATATTCGTTTTTGTTTTCTCCCCAACGGTCTAATATTTCTTCTGAATCGGTGTAGCTTTGGTCGGTTGCGCTGTCGGCCGTTATGTCGTAGCTTTTACCCTTGTTTTGCTCCATTTTATAAAGGGTATATGTATAAGCGGCAACCGTTTGTGCTTTTAATGCTTCTTCATCATAAAGTGCGGGCATTTCGCTTGCTACCACACAAAACAGGTATTCCTTTAAATCCAATTCCGCTTTTTTGTCGGTTTTGGTATCAAGCAAAACAACCGTATCGTTTTTCTTTTTAATATTGTGTGTGAGTGTTTCTGCCGTTTTATTATTGTTGCTTATAACAACGGGGAAAGACAAAACCGTAACCGACACTAAAAGGAAGAGTATTATTATTTTTTTCATGACGACTCCATATACTTAATTTAAGAATGTTGACTTTTAATCTTTTTAGTAATAAAATATCAATATAGTATATGAAGGCTTTGTCCTTTTAATGATTGATGGTGGTTTTTTGAAATTTAAGAATATTGCAATTCCTTTTTTGGTGGCAATACCCACTTGCTTTATGTTAAGACTTGTGCAGATGCTTTATACGATTGACTCTGCTACCGGATTTTTTAAAGACGAATACAAAACAATGGGTGTTGTTTTAGGCGCCGGACTTTTTGTTATTACCGCACTTTTAGCGGTCCTTTGCTTCAGCGCTTATGAAAGACCTGAACAGGTGCCGGAAACAAATGTGTTTTTGGGAATTGCGGGCATTGTTTTCGGTCTTACTGTAGGTTACCAAATCATAAATGAAAGCTTTGTCATTTCAATCGTTCAAACTTGGCAAATAGTTGCGTTGATTATTTCGGGCCTTTTGGCGGCATTATATTTAATTATTTACGGCCTTAGCATTATTTGCGGATTTAACATTGCAAAAAGTTGTGCCATTGTTTTGCCGGTTTATTTTCTTTTCAGAATAGTTTGTATTTTTTCTACAATAACCTATTTATCCCTTACCTTTGAAACGGTTATTACATTAGCTTCGCATTGCGTTACAATTTTGTTTATGCTTTTCTTCGCGAAAATGGTTAACGGCATAAATAACAACACAAACTTTAAACATCTGCTTGCCGCCGGTATCAGCGGTACTGTTCTTTGTGTTGCCGATTCGCTGCCGCGTATTGTTTTAGAGCTTTTAGGTAAATTAAAATATTTGCACAGCAACCCGTCTTCCGCCTATACAGTTTTAGCAACGGGGCTATTTATGACGGCGCTGTTGTTTAGCTATTTTTCAAAAAATAATCTTAAAGGCGAAAAAACAACCGTTAAATAATAAAAAGCAACCTGCTTAGGGCAGGTTGCTTTTTTATAGCTCTTCAATTTTCAGTTCCTTAAATAACTCGGCATTTGCTTTGTTAAGCCGGTTTATGTCTTCGGTTTTATTTTTTGCTTTGTAACGGAATAAACCGCCTTTTCTGAAGACAACGCCAAAAGCACTTTTAAGAACAAAAAAAGGCAAAAGTAAAATGGGCTTATTCTGGGCTTTGTACCCTTTGCCTATACTTTCGGCGCGCTTTAAGAAAAAAGCCGCCGCTTTTTCTTTATTCGGCACGGAGTGTGTATAATAGTTAGCCATTGTTCCGTATGTTCCCGAAGCAAAAATATATTCGGCCATGCTGTTTGTGAGCGCAGTTGCAGGTTCTTTGCCGAACCAAACATCAGTCAGATGACTAAAACATTCATAAAACTTTAACAAGTTACACTTGCTTAAAATTTCTTCTGTCTTTTCATTTTTAAAGGGCATATTTTTCTTTAAAAAGTAAAGGTCTAAAACTGCTCTTATACCGCAACCCGCCGTTTTAAAATGCTTCGCGGTGTGAGCCACTGCATAGGCTAAAAGCATTTCGTTAGACAAAGAAAATAAATTATTCTCTTCTCTTTGAGCCTCGCGCCAAAGGTCCGCTTCGCGTATAATGTTCTCTTCGCTGTCAAAATGAAGTTCAACATTCACATTGTTTTCGCTTTCAAATTCGACATCGTGACCTGTCGAGCCCTGTTGCTTTAAATTCAGTTCTGTTATAAATAATTCTCGGGCTTTTTTAAAGTCTTTTTGTCTTACCAAAACATCAATATCACAACCGGTACGCTGCCATTCTTCAGGATAATATTTGCCGATTGTACTGCCCTTTAAAACAATATGGTCTATCTCTGCTTTGTTGAAAGCCTTTGTTATTTGCCCGAGCAAATACTGTTGCTTGGCAAAAAGTATAACCGTTTGCATTTTTAAATCGACAAAAGGTTTAATGTCTTCTTTTTTAAGGCTTTTATCCTGTTCTAAGATAAGAGAAATTATAGGGGTAATATTATGAAAGTCGGTAAATTTTTTAAGTGCGGTTAAATCAATATTTTCGATGTGCTTATACTCGCCGCTTAAATACTGATTAAGCAATTCAATCGTAATTTCGCTTACTGCGCTCATAACAATTCCCCTTTCTTAATAATAGTAAAGGCCGCACTGCGCGGCCTTTAAATTTTAGTAAGTTGCTGTTTGATTTGAAGAAGGATATTCAATCTTTTTAACCTTAAATTGATTCATAGCGTACTTATATTCTGTAACCTTTAAGGTCTTTGCAAATTTCTTGACATCCTTTTCGAATTCATCGTCCTTTAAGAAATGTCTTGTAATTAGGTCAAGATTTTCAACATAATACGGGTCATCTAATACTGCAAGTCTTAAAACGAGCGCCATGCCTGTGCCGTCCTTTAATTCAACAACCTTTGCTTCGCCGACTGTCATAGCCTTAGCATCGGTAAAGTAGGGCGATTCGTAATCGGTATCTTCGGCGCCCAGAACGGTTGAATTTTCGTCAAGCGGTTTTTTAACATCGCTGTCGGTTTCGTCGGTGACCGCGTTGTCTTCTTCGGTGCTTCCGTCATGGTCCTTCTTAGCATCGGCAAATGTCATAGTGCCGGCATTTATTTGATCGGCATAGCCTTGAAGCTTTGTCTTCTCCTCTGCAATTTCTTCTTCGGATTTTTCGCTTAAATCGGACTGAATCATATCAACCAAAACATAATTTTCGTCCATAGCTTTATTAACTTCGTCGGTTGAAATAGCTTTTTCACCTTCGGCACCGTAAAGATACTCAAAATAAAGGTTGGCATAATAAGCATCCATTGCATATTCGCTATAAGTTTCTTTGCTTACACCGTTTGGCTCATAGTAAGCGCTGTAACCGTATTGTGACCAATAATATTCAGCATAGTAACCTGCTTGTTCCTTAGTTTGGTCGTCGATTTTTAAATCATACTTTTTGCATAAAGTTTTGTAAGCGGCAATTTCCTTTAAGGATTCCATAGCGGTATCCTTAACCCACTTGTCAAACTTTTTACCGTCAATTTTCTTTTTGGAATAATTTATTTCCGATGATGTTGCGGCGGCAGAAGAATCTGCACCCTTATTTTCCTCATTGTCAACCTTGGTTCTGGCTTCGCTGTCGGCTGACATCAAAGCACACATATAGTAGGCAGAAGAAAATTTGTAATTCCCGATTTTAACTGCGATTTCCCCTTTTTTGTGGCAAGCAGTAAAGGAAAGTAACATTACTACCGCTAAGAAAAGCGCGGATAATTTTTTAATATTTTGCATTTTAATTCCTCCGAACAAAACAATAAATAAAATTCTCTAATAATTATATAACAAACGGTTAAAAAAGTCTATAACAAATTCTACAAACTTTTAGCAAGTTCTTTTACTAAATCAACCATTGTCTGACCTTTATCAAGCCTAATTACAAAGGTGGGCTTGTTGCCCGCTTTTAATAAGAAACGGTTTCCGAAGGCACCCGACAGCTTAGCGGCAATTTCGGTATTTATACTGTTTAAATGTAAAATCGCGCTGTTGGCGGTACCTGTAATTTCGTAAATTTCGGCGGCAGATGCTTTATTTCTGAGTGTCATAATATCAATAAGACCCTGAACTGCTTTCGGGGGCTCGCCAAAACGGTCGCACAATTCGTCAATTACATCGGTAACATCTTCGTCGTTTTCAATATCCGAAATGCGCTTATAAACACCGAGCCTTGCCGGCAACGACTTAATATAACTTTCGGGTATATGTGCCGAAATATTAAGGTCAACGGTGCAAGCTTTTTTAGGCTCGTTTGTAACACCATTTTGCTCGTTAATGGCATCGGACAATAATTTTAAGTACATATCGTATCCGACCGCTTCCATATTTCCGTGTTGTTCACCGCCTAAAATGCTTCCGGCACCCCTGATTTCCAAGTCGCGCATAGCAATTTTAAAGCCCGAGCCAAACTCGGTATATTCGCGTATTGCTTCTAATCGTTTTGTGGCAACATCCGAAAGTTGCTTACCACGGTTAAAGCAGAAATAGGCATAGGCTTTACGGGGTGAACGGCCGACGCGACCGCGCAACTGATGAAGCTGTGAAAGTCCCATTCGGTCGGCATCTTCAATAATTAAGGTATTAACATTTGGAACATCCACACCCGTTTCAATGATTGTTGTGCAAACTAAAACGTCAATTTCGTGTTCCAATAAACTGCGCCAAATATCGCTTAACTCATCCTCACTCATTTTTCCGTGAGCAATTCCGATGTTTAAATCGGGCATAAGTTTTTTAAGTTTAGCAGCGCAGTGGCTTATTGTATCCACCCTGTTATGCAGATAATACACTTGACCGCCACGGCGGATTTCTTTTAAAATCGCATCGGTAATAACGCCTGTGTCTTGCTCTAAAACATAACTTTGTACCGGTTGACGGTCCCCCGGTGCTTCATCTATTGAAGACATATCGCGAAGTCCCGACATAGCCATATTTAATGTTCTCGGAATAGGCGTCGCACTTAAAGTAAGGACATCAACAAACGGGTAAAGCTCGTTAAGTCTTTCTTTTTGGGCAACACCGAAACGCTGTTCCTCGTCAATAATCACAAGCCCGATATTTTTAAAGGCAATATCCTTAGAAATAAGCCTATGCGTACCGACAACCAAGTCAACACGACCGCTTTTTAAACCCGCGATTACCTTTTGCTGATTTTTTGGGGTAACAAAGCGTGAAAGCATACCGACATTTATCGGCAGGTCGCCAAAACGGTTTATTACTGTATTATAGTGCTGCATGGCAAGAATGGTTGTAGGCACTAAAATCGCACATTGCTTTCCTTCACTTACACACTTAAAAGCGGCGCGCAAGGCAACTTCGGTTTTGCCAAAGCCGACATCACCGCAAAGCAGTCTGTCCATAGGCACTTCGCGTTGCATATCCTTTTTAATTTCATTCGTACAACGCAACTGGTCGTCGGTTTCGTCGTACTGAAATTTTCTTTCAAAATCGGCTTGCAGGTCGGTATCGGGACTAAAAGCATATCCCTTAATCGACATTCGCTTAGCATAAAGCTCGGTTAGTTGCTTAGCCATATCCTTAACGGCCTTTCGCACCCTACCGCGAGTTCTCTGCCATTCGCTGCCACCTAACTTATTAAGTTTAACCGCGCCGTTTTCGGTTGCGGCGCCTATATATTTGGAAACTAAATTAAGCTGTGCTACGGGGACATAAAGAGTATCTGTACCGTGATATTTTATCTTAATGTAATCCTTAACAACACCTTCGTTGGAAATACGCTTAATGCCGTCGAAGATACCTATTCCGTGCAGTTCGTGAACTACATAGTCGCCGATTTTCAGCTCTTCTATTGAGCCTAATTCCTTACCCTTATTATGCTTTTGCTTTCGCCTTTTAACTTCGGGCGCAATATAACGGTTAGATATAAGCATAAACTTTTTATCGGGTATTTCGAGCCCGCAGGAAAGTCCGCCGCAAATTACACAAACGCCGTTGGGTATAATTCTACCGTCAGGCGAAAACACCGCGTTGACTTTATTTTCCGATAGTTGCTCTGCTAACAGTTTTGCCGCGCGTTCTTCACCCGACATAATAACCGCACTACCGCCGTTTGAAAGGTTATATGAAAGGTCTTCCAATAAAATTTTTATATCGCCGTTCCAAGCAGGCAGGCGCTTAAAGTTAAACGGAATAACACCGTAAACGGCATTTTCGTAGTTACCGCGCGGAAAGCTTTCCAAATAAACCGCGTTTTCGGTTCTCTTTAAAAATTCCGCTTCGGTTAATGATAATTTTGCGGTTTTTTTGGATAAAAAGCCTTTTTCCAAATAACTTTCGGTGTCGGCGTCGTTAATGACACCAATGCTTTTAAAACGCTCGGCAATATTTCCGCTTTCGGCAACAATTATGATGGGATTTTCAAGATAATCAAAAACCGTTTCGGGCTTTTCGTAAACTAAATTCAAATACCTGTCAAGCGAAATTGAAATACCGCCCGAAAGCAATTCTGCATCGCTTATTATTCTTTCCCTTTGCTTTTCGGTCAATTTTTTATTGGATTTTAAATATTGATTTAACTTTTCTGCTACCTTTTCGGCGGTGTCGCTGATTTCACTTGCAGGGCTTATTTTGATGCTTTTTACCGTTTCGGTGCGTCGCTGCGTTTCGGTATCAATAACCGAAATGCTGTCGATTTCGTCGCCCCAAAATTCAATTCTGAACGGACTTGAACTGTTAACGGGGAAAATATCAAAAATTCCGCCGCGAAGGGCAAACTGACCGGCACCTTCGCAAAGTTCACTTTTAGAATAACCCAATGCTAAAAGCTTTTCGGCCAATTCGTTTGTAGAAACGGTCTCACCGACCGATAAGGCAAAAATGTTTTTGCTTAAAATCTCCTTCGGAACGGTGTACTGAATAGCCGCGTCAACAGAAACGCTAAGCACGTCAAAAGCCCCGCCAAGCAAAGCTGACAGGGTGTCTAATCTCTTATGTTCGTACTCTCTCGAATAACCTGCGACCTCGCCTATATTAAAATCCCTTTGCGGAAAATTAACAGAGGTAAGACCCAACGCTTCAAGGTCATTACTGAGTTGTACTGCGTGGGCTTCATCTTGCGAAATTACTACCGCTTTGCGTTTAAGCGAACGTGAAAGAGTCGCGGTAATGACGGATTTATGGATATCCGAAAGTCCGTTCGCGCTTACCGCTTTATTTTCTTTCGCAAATTTGAGTAATTCCTTAAAGCCGTCGGTTTTAAGCAATATATCGTCTAAAAATAACATACTAACCGTTGTACCTGTTCATTGCCGACTCCACACCGCGAGTGATAATTTCGTAAACCGCTTTAACGGCTTTTTCTTTGGCAAGATTTAATGCTTCGACATCCTCTTTTGGAAAGTGGCCTAACACCCAGTCTTTTAGGTCGTATTCGGGGTTTGGCTTTTGCCCCACACCGATTTTTATGCGGCAAATTTCATTAGTGCCGGCAAGTTCGATAATATCCTTAATTCCGTTATGGCCGCCGTGTGTACCCTTTGGCCTTACACGGATTTTGCCGACCGGCAAAGAAATATCATCAAACATAACAATTACCCTATTATAAGGTATTTTATAAAAGTTGCAAATAGCACTGACGGCTTTACCCGAAAGATTCATATATGTTTGCGGTTTTGCAAGTAACACGCGGTTTTTGTTTATTTCGCCTTCGCCGAAAAGCGCTTCAAACTTGTTTTTATTAAGCGTTGCACCGCACTTTTCGAGTAGTGCATCCATCACCGCAAAACCGATATTGTGGCGCGTATTTTCGTATTGAAGCCCCGGATTACCGAGCCCTACAACAAGCCAATCAAATGTAGGTTTTCTATTAAAAATCATAATCTATCACCATAGCATTATTTTATCATATTTATTATAAGTATTCAAGCGTATAAATATTGCTTGACAAAACTTTTTAAAAAGTGTAAAATTATCTTGTTAAAAGCGTTTAAGAGAGACAGTAATTTTAGTTTAACCTTTAAAGAGATGCCGTCAAAAGCTGAAAGACCGCAACCGTTGACTTTAATGAAAACCACTCTCCGAGTGCTGTGGGTAGCAACACAGACGTCTTGCCCTCGTTACGGGCTTTGAGTGTTCGGCAATTTTTGCCGGAAATTTGGGTGGAACCGCGTGGTTTGTAATTTTACAGCTTCGTCCCTTTGTGGGACGGAGCTTATTTTTTTAGGAGGCATAAAAAAATGGTAAAGGTTACTTTAAAGGGCGATGTTGTTAAGGAATTTCCCGAAGGCATAACCGCTTACGAAGTTGCAAAGGAAATCAGCATGGGACTTGCAAAATCCGCCTGCGCCGCAAGAATTGACGGTGAAAACAAGGATTTGCGCACAAAAATCGAAAAGGACTGTACCTTGGAAATTTTAACCTTTGATGATGATTACGGTAAGTGGACTTTCAGACACACCGCTTCTCACATTATGGCGCAAGCCGTTAAAAGACTATACCCCGAGGTTAAGGTTACAATAGGACCCGCAGTTGACGACGGATTTTACTATGACTTTGATGTAAAGGAAAACTTTACGCCTGAAGATTTGGAAAAAATCGAAAATGAAATGAAGAATATCGTTAAAGAAAATCTTCCGCTCGAAAGGTTTACTAAATCTCGTGAAGAAGCTATTAAGTATTTTGAAGAAAAGGAAGAGCCTTATAAGGTTGAGCTTGTAGAAAACTTACCGCAAGATGCCGAGATAAGTTTTTATTCACAAGGTGATTTTACCGACCTTTGCGCCGGCGCTCACCTTATTTCGACCGGTCAGGTTAAAGCGTTTAAGCTTACCTCCTGCACCGGTGCTTATTGGCACGGCGATGCAAACAATAAAATGCTTTGCCGTGTTTACGGTACCGCTTTCCCGAAGGCAAGCGAGCTTGAAGCATATTTGCAAATGATAGAAGAAGCTAAAAAGCGCGACCATAGAAAGTTAGGCCGCGAATTAGGCCTTTTTGCTCTTCGTGATGAAGCCCCAGGTATGCCTTTCTTCTTACCTAACGGTATGGTACTTAGAAATACCCTTATTGATTATTGGCACGAAGTTCATAAAAAATGGGACTATTTGGAAATTTCGACACCGCAAATTATGCGCCGTACCCTTTGGGAAACTTCGGGTCACTGGGAACACTATCACGACGATATGTACACTACCGTTATTGACGACGAAGACTTCGCAATTAAGCCGATGAACTGCCCCGGCAGTATTTTGGTTTATGACCTTGACCCGCACTCTTACAAAGAATTACCGCTTCGCTACGGCGAGCTCGGTCGCGTTCACAGAAACGAACTTTCAGGCGCTTTACACGGTCTTTTCCGTGTTCGTTGCTTTACACAAGACGACGCGCATATTTTATTGGCACCCGAACAAATCCGTGACGAAGTTGTTCGCATTGCACAGTTGTTTGATGAGGTTTATAACCTGTTCGGTTTGCCTTATAACATTGAGCTTTCGACCATGCCCGAAGACCATATCGGTTCTAAGGAAGATTGGGATATTGCCACAAAGGCGCTTGCCGATGCAATTACTGGCGTTGGCAAAACCTATACAATTAACGAAGGTGACGGCGCGTTCTACGGTCCTAAACTTGACTTCCACATTAAGGACAGTTTAGGCAGAACATGGCAATGCGGTACCATTCAGCTTGACTATCAGTTACCGGGCAGATTTAATCTTGAATATACAGGTGCCGACGGCGAAAAGCACACGCCGGTTATGATTCACCGTGTTGTATTCGGCTCGGTTGAGCGCTTTATCGGTGTTATTACCGAACACTTTGCAGGTGCTTTCCCGATTTGGTTAGCCCCTGTTCAAGTTAAGATTTTACCTATTGCCGACCGCCATATCGAATATGCCGAAAAGTTAAAAGCCCAAATGGAAGAAAAAGGCATCCGCGTTGAAATTGACAAGCGCAACGAAAAAATCGGTTATAAGATTCGCGAAGCAAGATTATTAAAAACACCTTATATGTTAGTTGTCGGTGATAAGGAAGCCGACGACGGCACAGTTGCCGTTCGCGAACGCGGTGAAAACGGTGACCTTGGCACAATGAACTTTAATGATTTCTTAAACATTGCCATTAAAGAAATTGAAGAAAAAATTATTAAATAATTTAAAATAGAAATGTGAAAAGCAGGTAAAACGATATGAAAAACAAAGTTGTTTTATGCTCTATTGACGGTATGCGACCGGACGGTTTACTTAATTGCGGCAGCAGTCATTTAGAAGAACTTTTTTCTATGGCTACATACACTTTAAACGCGCAAACGGTCAGCCCGTCTATTACTCTTCCGTGCCATATGTCGATGTTTTACGGGGTTGAGCCCTCACGCCACGGCATTGTAAGTAATGTTTTTGTACCGCAGGTGCATAATGTTAAGGGGCTTTTCGAAAAAATATATGAAGCCGGTGGCCGAAACGCTTTTTACTACGGTTGGCACCCTTTGCGTGATATAGCAAAGCCCGAAACGGTTCATATTTGCAATTATGAGTGGAACTATGACTTCGAAAGTGCCGACACTTATTTTACTGATGTTGCGCGTAACGATATAAAAACTAAAAATTTGGATTTTGTATTTTTGTATCAGGTTGATACCGATGTAAAAGGCGGTCACGATAATGGCTGGATGACCGATGAATATTTAAAGCGGATAAAAATTGCGATTGATAATGTTTATTCGCTTATCAAAGAATTCGGCAACGAATACACCTTTATAATAACTGCCGACCATGGCGGTCACGACCGTATGCACGGTGCCGATATTCCCGAGGATATGACAATACCCATGCTTTATATCGGCAAAGATTTTGAAAAAGGCAAAAAGTTCAGCGGCGGCTCTATTTTAGATATCCCGAAAACCGTTGCAAGCGTTATGGGATTTGAGCCTGAACGCGAGTGGGAAGGCAACATTGTAAAATAAAGAGTATGCTATAATATTCTTTTTGAAAATTATTGAATCAGGTCGAATTTAAGTCAAGAAAGCACTTGACTGAATTCGACCGTTTCTTTATTCGGGCCTTCAACATTAAAGAACATTACGCCCTTTTCCCAAAACGGCAAAAATGTTATTGTATCAAGCACATTAAGCCCCATTTTGTTGGCTTCATTAAAGGCGGCTTCAATATCGGTAACATCAATCGCAACATGAGCGATTGCACCTGTTTTCATTGCAACATCCTTGGATTCGAACGATTCAATCACAAGATTTCCGAGTTTTAAAAACACAACACGGTCGCCTTCAAGTACCGTTTCGTAAGCTATTTCAAAACCTAACGAACCGTAAAATTCAATGGTCTTATCCATATCGGCTACGGGAAGACCGATGTGCTGAATACCGTTTAAATAATTTTTAATTGACATAATAAAAACTCCTTATAGTTTAATTGATTTCTTTTTTTGGACTCAGTTATGATATTATTTCATATGTGAAATTAGTGTTTTTTGGGGATAATCTATCAAATATTATCAGCATTCTTGCACATTCTTTTTTTAATTCTTTGCTCATAATTTTCCCTCCTATACTATTTGAAAAAATGCTTTTTTAAATGCCAAAGGCATTTTTACGGCGTTCCACCGCCGTCAGTTCGAGGTTATTATAACACATCGGCAATTCGGATGCAACGGCGGTTGCTTTTCCGGCTCTTCGGTTATTAGCCATATTGCCCCATGCCGTCTTCTGCATTCAGCGACATCTTTTTATATAATGAAAACCGGCGCCACAAAAAACAGTGCGGTGCCGGTTTTTCTTATTCTTTTTTATTTTACCTTTTTACATTTGTCAAAATTCGGATTAAAGGCATAGAAATTTTTACTGTCGAGTCTGTCGGTAGTAAGGCGTAAAGCTTCGCCGAAGCGTTGATAGTGTACTACTTCGCGTTCTCTTAAAAACTTAAGCGGTGCTAAAATGTCGGGGTCGTCAATAAGCCTTATTAGGTTATCGTAGGTTACCCTTGCCTTTTGCTCTGCCGCCAAATCTTCGTGAAGGTCAGCTAAAATATCGCCCTTTGACTGAATATAGGTTGCGGTCCACGGTGTTCCCGAAGCCGCCACCGGATAAACCCCTGCGGTATGATCGACAAAGTATGTCGCAAAGGGAGAGTTCTTAATCTCTTCCGGCTTTAAATCTCTTGTAAGCTGGTGTACCATAGCACAGACCATTTCCATATGAGCTAATTCCTCGGTACCGATATCGGTAAGCATACCTTTTACCTCGTTATACGGCGTTCCGTACCGTTGGGTTAAATATCGCATAGAAGCACCAAGCTCGCCATCCGGTCCGCCGTATTGACTTATAATCATTTGGGCATATTTAGGGTTGGGATTTTTTATTTTTATGGGGTATTGTAATCTTTTATCATATTGCCACATTATGCATCCTCCTCGCTGATTTCCCAAGGCCACGGGCCTTTTATCCAACTCCACGGTGTTTTAGTTTTTACATCGCCGACGCCGGTTACAAAGTCACCGTATTTTTGCTCGTATTCGGCAACTAAATCATTCCGCCACTTACGGTATTGGCCTAACAAATCGATTGCTTTTTTATTTTCGGGGTGCGAATCTAAAAACAACTCGATATCGTGAATAGCAAAGTCAACCGCGCTGATTTTGCGCATAGCAGTATCTTTATCGGTTAGCATAAAGTATTCCTCCCCGAAAACGGCTTATCTATGTTTTTAAACAAAGTGCCGTTTTTAAGCGCATCGTCAACTGTATAAATTTCGGTTATTGGTTGCATATTCACAAATGCCATAGTCAAAACCGGCTCTTTTGTAAAAACATCTTTCATTATAAAGTTTGAATCGTTTAATATTGATTCTAAGTTAAGTCTTTCCATATTTTTCCCCTTTTCTAACAAAACTTAAAACATTCTTTTGGCACAAGCCTATTAACAATATATGCCAAGCCTTTAAAAATGGGAAAAAGAAAAGGCACTCTATTGAGTGCCTTCATTATAAAAGTCTTTATACCATTTGGCGAAATTTTTAAGCCCAACGCGTAACGGTGTATTCGGTTTAAAACCAATATCCGCTTCCAACACCGATGTGTCTGCGCAGGTGACCGGCACATCCGCCTGTTGCATTGCAACAAGCTCGGTATGTGCGTCAAAATCATAATCTTTAGGGAGAAGACCGGCAAAAGACAGTTCTTCCTTTAAAGTTTTAACAAAATCAAGTAAATTTTCAGGATTGCTGTTACCGATATTATATATCCGGTAAGGAGCAACAGGAAGGCCGTCTTCACCGTTTTTCTTTTCGGGAGCACGCTTCATAACGCGTGTAACTGCTTTAACGACATCATCTATATATGTAAAATCGCGCTTGCAGTTTCCGTAATTGAAAATTTTTATGGTTTCATTGTTAATTAACTTATCGGTAAAACTGAAATACGCCATGTCGGGGCGACCGGCAGGGCCATACACCGTAAAAAAGCGCAAACCGGTAGATGGAATATTATAAAGCTTTGAATAAGCGTGTGCTAAAAGTTCATCGCTTTTCTTTGTGGCGGCGTAAAGGGATATCGGGTTATCCACCCTGTCTTCTATGCTAAACGGAATTTTCGTGCTTCCGCCGTAAACAGAGCTGCTTGAAGCATAAATCAAATGCTCAACAGGATAATATCGGCACGCTTCGAGAATATTATAAAATCCGATTATATTGCTTTCAATATAAAGGTCGGGATTATCAATAGAATAGCGAACACCTGCCTGCGCCGCAAGGTTGACAACAAGGTCAAATTTATATTCTGCAAAAATTTTATCAATTAACGTTTTGTCGGCAAGATTGCCTTTTATAAAAGTCCACTTGCTGTTTTTGCAATATTTTACTTGATTATCAATTTCTGAAAGTCGGTATTCTTTAAGTGATACATCATAATAATCGTTTAAATTATCAAGTCCGACAATTCGAACGGACTGGGCGGTGCGAAGTATCTCCTTAACCAAGTTAGCACCGATAAATCCGGCGGCACCGGTTATAAGAATTGTCTTATTTGTAAGTTCAATGTTTTCGGGCAACATAAAACGCGGCACCCCCTCCAAAAATAATTTTTCCTTAATAATTTTTATATGCCGAAAACGCTTAATTCACAGCATTTTCGGCATAAAAGATTAGTAATCGGTTCAAGCTAAAAAGCTTAGCTATTACACTTATATTTATTTTTTCTTTTCATAAAAGGTTTTAATCACAAGTTCTTTAAGCGCCGTTTCGTCGGCGTAAAACTCCATAAATTGTTCACCTTTATGAGCTTCACCGGAGATTGCTTCAATCCCCGTAAATTTATAATTTTTTATAATGTCCGTAAGGGCCAGTATTTCTTGTGCGCTAAGGTCGGTAATAAGATATTCCGAAACCGAAAGAAGCATATCGGCGGAAAGTCCGCTATTATCGGAAAGAGCTTTGTTCGCTTGCTCTAAAAAAGCGGTTACATATTGCCTTTGCCTTTTCATGCGTTCAAGGTTAGTGGAGTTGACAAGTTCTTGTCTTGAACGAACATAATTAAGCGACTGATTACCACGCAAAGTGACCGTTTTGCCCTTAACCAATTCTTTGTCAATTACAGTCATATCGTCTAAAACAGAAAGCGTAACGCCGCCTATTTCATCGTTAAGTATCGCAACTGCGTCCATACTTAATGAGGCATAATGGTCAATTTGCAAGCCGTACAAATAATCCGATACTGACCAAACAGTATTTTGACAACTATCCTCACGCCCCGAACCGTAGGTATGCGAAAGCGCTAATTGCCCTTCAAAACTGTTGTACGGGTCGCCGTTTAAATCAAGCATACGGATATTAGCCATCGTATCACGGTTAATATGAATAATGGAATAGGTTTCGTTATCGCGATCAACGGCGAGCAGGAAGAGCGCGTCCGATTGTTCGGTGTTGCGGTATCCGTTTTCGTTTCGGATAGCCGCTTCATATTTATCAATACCGATAATCAGAAAAGTTTCCAGCTTATCCTTTTGAATATACCATTCACCGTCGATAAGATATTCGGGGCGCCCGCCGTTTCTATAACCGTAAGCGTCGCCACCGGTATTCTTTGATTTTCCTAAATACGACTCGATTATTAAAAAGATACGAAATACGAGAAAGAGAAGACACGCCGTCAATATTACGGCAACAACACTCAAAAAAATTCGTTTTCGGTTTTCCTTTTTAATTTCCATAAAAATTATTTTGCTGTTCTTCTTTTCTTGGATTTTACAAAGAAGAATATAGCGGCACCGGCGCAAAGCACAGCGATACCTGCATATAAGAAGTTATAATTTGCTTTGTTTTCGTGGCTTGTTTGCGGTGAATCGGGAGCATTAGGATCAACCGGAAGGTCAGCATTTTTCGGAACTGCAATAGCAAATGCCGATAAGCTGTCGGCTGTAACAAGCAAATTGCCTTCGGGAGTCCATTTTACATCATCAACAACTTCCCAATTTGATCCGTCTGTGTTGTGAAGTAATACAAAGAAATCATCCTCTGTAAAACTGGGTTTAAGCATAAAGCGAACCTTTTGTCCTGATGGTACGCTTTCTAATTGAGCCTTATTAGCTATAAGAGAAGCGTCAAACAAATCGGAAATAACAAGATCATTTATGCTGATTTTATCCTTGGAATTACCGTAAAAAGCATCAATTACTTTTTGGATGCTTTTATCAATACCGCTTGTTAATTCGCCAAGATTTTTAACTGCCTTGATTTGTTTTTCGGCATCTTCAATTTTCTTGGTGATTGCAGGCAAAGCTGCCTGTGACTTTTCTGCGGCGGAAATTACAACGAATTCAAGCCCAACACTGCCGGCATTCTCGTCGTACAATGAAGCGCCCGATTTGGTGCTTTGGTTTTGATCGTCAATAAGAAGAGCACCGTAGAACTTACTATTGTCCTCTATTTCTACAACCTTCGGTGCCGGTTTTGCTTCGATACTGTCAACAAAATTTGCGGCAAGGACAGATGTGCTCATTGTCAACATAATAGCAATAGCCAAGATAACAGATGCAATTTTTTTCATTTTGATTTGCTCCTTTTTTATGTTTATTTTAATTTTGCCATTACCAAATAACGTTTTGTGCCATCACCTTTCAAACAAGTAGAAAGAATAAGCACTTTATCTTCACTGTTCGGTTTTTCTGCGCTTATTATATTTGCGTTGAACGACCGAATAGATAGGATACTTTTAAAAAATGATGTAAAAATTCTCGGATTTGAAAAATCGTAATTGTATAAGATGTGCCGTGTGTCATAAGGGACGGCGGCAAAAACCTCATACTCAAGTTTTTTATCGGGCAAATATATTTCAATCAGTTTGTAATTTTCCGGCCCGTTTTCCGAAGAATAGTAATTTTGCAAATTACCGAACATGGCACCGGATTTCATACAATGCCCGTAAAGAACCGTTACGGGGTCGTTAAAATCCCGCCCGTTATAAGTATGTTCGCTTAATATTGAACCGGAAGAAGAATATTGCCCGTTTAAGTCGCGTCTTAAATAATAAGAATCGTTTTCGGAATTCTGCACTACCGGATAATCTATGTTAGTGTTTGGGATATTAAGCCAAGCATACACATCCGGATTATTTTTTATGGCTTTTTCCAGTTTTTCGGGGCAGTTATAAGATGCCGGTTTTTTAGTGATTTTCGTTTCATTTGCCTTTTTGTCACTAAGCGCAGATGACTCAATAGGAAACCATTTCGGCTGAACCGTAAGAAAAGTCAGGCAGAGGACTATTAAGCAAAGAATAACACTGCAATAGATATATAACTTTCTCAATAGACATCACCACCCTTATTCATAATATCGGTTTTAATATCGATTGATATCAGTAATAACGTCGCGAAAGATTACACTTTTCATAATATACTATCTTTAGTTTACTACAAAATTGTTATAATCGCAAGTTTTCTTAACAAAAAAGTCAATTTTTGCTCAAAAACAATGGCTTTTGGGGATTTTTTCTAAATCACGGCTTTTTACAGCTCTATAATTGATATTCCCAAATATAACTTTTTGCTGTTTGGTTTTCTTCACCTGCCGGATTTTACCTTGCCTTTTGCGGAGGAACTGCCGTTACCGTTAATTACATAACCTATAATGTTAGAATTAACTACCTGCAATTTTTCTATAACTTTTCTAATGCCCTTACGGGTTGAATATTCAGTTCTGACAACAACAATAAAACCGTCCAAATATTTTGCAATAGCAAGCGGGTCTGACACTATGTTTACCGGAGGAAGATCAACAATAATATAATCGAACACATCTTTTAGTGCAGTAACTAACCGCTTCATGCTTACCGAGCCTAACAGTCCAAACGGATTAGGCGGTACAACACCGGCACAAATAACCGATAAATCGGGTGCTTTTTCGCTGTGCTTTATTCCTTCGTTGTTCTTTGCCCTGCCGGTAAGATAATCGCTAAGTCCCGGAGTTGATTCTATAGAAAGCTTCTTCGCAATGCTCGGCAATCGCATATCACCGTCAAGCAAGAGCACCTTTTTCTTGTCGCAAGAAAGCATGTAGGCCAAGTTAACGGCAACGGTGCTTTTGCCTTCATCCCTATCGGAGCTCGTAATACCTATTACCTTGCAACCGTCATCTTCAAAGCTATATTGCACGCTTGTTTGAAGCAGTTTATATGCTTCGGCGACAGCAAAATCAAGCTCGCCGCAAACAGCCGTAACATCGGCAGATACGCTTGTATTCTTTTTGGCTTTCTTTTTGCGCTTATTACTATCGTACTCATATCTGCTTTTATAATAACGGCTTCCTGTACTCTTGTGCGGAATTGTCGCAAGCACTGGTATATTTTCTGATACATCGGAAAGTGCGGTTTCATCTTCAACTTTATCGTTTAATGCTTCTTTTAAGATCAGGATAATGATAAAGCCTAAAAATCCTAATAAAAATCCGAATTCGCCGTAAGTAGTGTATCCCGGTGACGACTGTTCTTCGGGCTTGATGGCAAAGTCAACCACTTCGACCGAGCTTCCCTTTATTGTTTTAGATAGTAATTTCGGTAAAACTTCCGCTATTGTATCGGCAATAATTCTTGCTTCTTCGGGTACATTGGATTTTACCGTAACAGTAAACCATTCGGTTTCGTTTACCGATTCGGCGGAAATCATTTTTTTCAGTTGTTTTCTCGAATAAGGTAAATCGGCTTTTTCAATTATCTCGTCTAAACAAGCCCTTGATTTTAGTGCGACAACATAGGAGTCAAGCAGTTGCCTTGCCGCCGTTAACTCGTTTATTGAAAAGGTTAAGGCATTGCTTCCCAAAGAAATGGAGCTGTTATTGACGTAAACCAAAATATCTGCTTGATACTGCGGTACGGTCGTGAAAGCTGCGCCCAGCGCCGTAACAGCGGCACATACTAAGGATACAAAGACTATTAACACTTTTTTCTTCCAAAGCATTTTAAGTGTTCGGCCTAAATCAATTCCGATTACTCTTTTTTCTTTCATTTACTTATTACCTCCGATTTATCTCTTTAATACTCCTATACGATAATAGTGATTTTTGATTTTTTGTTGTTTAACATAAATGTCTTTTCAAGACTCAGCATATTGCTTTTTCCCGATATGCCACGCTGTTGTCGTTTGATTCGGGTTTATCTATCATTGCGAGCGAAACAGCCAAAAGAATCCAACTGCTTCTAACGTCGTATTGTACCATTCCAAAGCCCATTATAATCTCTATCGCAACAAAAATGAACAAAACAAAGCAATCATTTTTCTTTTTAAAATTGTTCTTAAACAATAATACAGCTGCCGTCAACCATGAAATATAATATAAAAGTATTCCGATAATTCCTGTCCCTACGCCGATTTCAACGAAATTATCATGAGCATAAGTACCAAAATCTGTAACTTTTGCAAAACTTGCAAGTCCATATCCGAAAAGGGGTTTATTAAAAATAAGTTTAAGTCCGGCTTCTCTATACATTTGCCGTCTTTGGTCCGAAAGTTCTAACTGACCGCTTAAAAAAGACGAAAGTCTTTTAACCGTTGAGCCGAACAAACCGCTGTTTGTAACGAAAAAGAAAGCAACAAACAGCAGGGCTATAACCAACAATGTTTTCCATATTTTTTTTATTCCATAGGTTAATAAGCTAATTGCCAATATACCTACAACTATCATAATAGCAGCCTTTTTAGAGCCACTTGCCAATGCAAAAAACGAAAACAAAACCATGCTTAATATGTGCCATTTGGTCTTGCCCTCGGTTATCCAATAAAATGCAACTAAAACTGCGAAAGAGAAAACCATTCCGTAAGCGTTTTCATTATTGATTTCTCCGCCCAATCTGTCAGCTGAAATCATTATTGTAACAATACCTTTTATTCCGTATTTGAAAACAGTATAAAACAATAAGGCATAACCCGATATATATGAAGCGCACAAAAATGTTTTTAAAGAGCGCCTTGTAAGTGTATAGTAATATACAAACAAAAACAGCACAAACAGTTGCGCTTGGGTGTTCCATTGTGATATTGAATATTTTACACTTTGCGACCAAAATACAGACAGTGTTTCGAAGAAAAAGAACAAAACGGGGAAAATTAAGCCGACACCTAAAACCAGTTCTCTGCTTATTATTGTTAGTGCCATCATAGCCAAGAAAAAAACGGCCATTATTATTTTTGGGATTATGTATAATTTCGGGTCCATTTCCAACGTACTGTTAACTGTCAACATAATAACGAACAACACGTCTATAACCATGTCAATGTTTATAATAAGGCTTTTGTTTCGCGTTTTCATTAACCTTCATCACCGCCCCGATTTATCGCATTTTTGTTGCAAAATTTAAGCATAGTAATTCATTGATTATTATATTACAAATATAGTTAAAAATCAATATGTTAGTGTGCTTTTTGTTATATTTTTTTGTGTAGGTTTATGAAAAATTATCCCGTACAAAAAATAAAACCACACAAAGACACCTTTGTGTGGTTTTATTTTTGGGGTAGTCCCAAAAACATTTTATATTTATTTTAGTTTGCACTTTTCCCGCCGTCAACATATATGCTTTGTCCTGTTATGTATCTTCCTTCTTCAGAACACAAAAGCGAAAAAATGCCTGCGCAGTCCTTAGGCTCGCCGTAAAATCCGACAGGGATGCTGTCGGTCACCTGTTTAGCATATACGGGGTCAGACAGCGCTTCAATATTTCTGTCGGTATAAATAACACCAGGTGCAACATTGTTAACCGTTATTCCGTACCCTGCAAGTTGAAGTGAAAGCGATTTTACCATATTTGTTTGAGCGGCTTTGCTGGAAGAATAAACAAGCATATCGGGGTGTGGCTTTGCTTCTTGAACCGAGCCGACAGTAATGATTCTTCCCCACTTTTTAGCTTTCATATTACCTACTGCCGACTGAATTAAAATAAGGGAAGAAACGAAGTTGCAGTTTAGTTGATCGGAAATTTCTTCTAACGAAATATTTTCCCATTTATTGCGGTATTGCACGGATGCATTAAGAACTAACACATCTGCCGTTTTCACGGCTTCGCAAAGCTTTTTTGTTTTTTCTATATCGCAAAGATTAGCCGAAACGACCGAAGCTTTACCGCCGTTTTGATTGATTTCTTTTGCAACCGAATTTGCCTTTTCGGTATTGCCCGAGCAATGGACTACAACTTCAAAGCCGTCATTTGCCAATCTTAAAGCAATGGCTTTGCCTATTCCCCTTGAAGAACCCGTTATAAACGCTTTTTTCATATAAAAATTCTCCTTATACAATGGTAACGCAAAGCGGACATTCAATGTCGGCAATTTCCTGTGTTTTAACAAAATTGCCTGAATCCGCTTTGAAGACCGTTATATTATTTGTATTTTGATTGGTTGAAAGAACAAAATTATCAAGAAAATCAAAATCGCGAGGATCTTTTCCGCAAACGCTGTTTCGACTGATAAGCTTTAATTTTTCACCCTCTGCTTTAAAGCAAACAATAGTATCTTCACCGCGGTTTGAAACATATAAACAGTTGTCAACAAATCTAATGGCGGCCGCCGTGTTTTCTTTTGTGCTTTCCAAAATACCGGAATAATCGTTTAAAAATGTCAAGGTGCCGTCATTATATTTAAAAACGCTTATTGAGGATGATAATTCGTTTACGCAATAAACAAAATCGCCGTTTGGCGAATAGGCTAAGTGCCTTGCGCCAAACCCGTCTGGAACCTTTGCTTTTGATATTAAATTTAAATCAAAGTCATAGGTGGAAATCGTATCTAACCCCAAATCACAGCAAAGAAGATATTTTTTATCGGGCGAAACATTTACAAAATGGGTGTGTGGCATGTTTTGTCTCGGAAGATTAACGCCCGAACCGTTATGAGTGTCAATTTTGCCGTTTGTGCCGACTATATTACCCGAAAGATAATTAACAATATATACAACATTATCTTTTACACAAAAATGGCATGGGCAAAGCCCGTTTGTGGATTTAACACTGCTTGGATTAACAAGCTTTCCGCTTTCATCAATATCAAAATTCATTATTCCGCCGAAATGTGTATCTTTATCAACTTCTCTTAAAATAGCATAAAGTTTTCCGTTATATTCCCTTGCATACATAGGTCTGTCAAGGGGAGTCTTTTCACAAAAACTTAATTTTCCGTTATTAAAGGTATAATGATAAATACCGCCCTCTAAGCTGCAGGAACAAATATAAACGTGTTTCATATTAAAGCGCTGTTTGGGTGTCATTTGGATCACCGTTCCTTGCCAAATCATATTCTTTAGACCAGTCAAGATCGCGATATTCTTCACCGCGCGGGTCATTCTTTATCCAATCGAGAAGCATATCAAGCATCTCTTCACTCCAAGTGTTTTTGTCGATTTGAGCGGTAGTGAATTTGCCTTGACAAATCATTTCAAAACCAAAATCATCCTTAACATGTGTCTTGGCGGCACCTTCAACCACATCGGCTACGAGATGAGCCGGTATAAACAAAACGCCACCGCCGGCACCAAATACAATATCACCTGGCAAGCATACAGCCCCGCCGAAGTTGGTAATATCGTTCCAATCCTTCATTACAAATTCCCGAATAGGTGTCGGGTCGATACCGCGATAATAAACCTGAACGTCGGGTACCTTTTTCATTTGTTCAACATCGCGAATGCCACCCCAAACAACCGCGCCGCCGTTTTTTGTTTTCTTTTGTAATGCAGTTGTCAGGTTTCCGCCTAAAAATGTACCTTTGTAAATTTTGTCGTACATATCGCAAACAACAACATCGCGTTCATAAAGGTGGTCGATTACCCATTGGTTATAGTTGCCCTGCAAACCGTCTTCGGCACCCCTGCCAAACTGAACGTCATGCAGGTCAGGGCGAGTCGGGCAATAGGTGCAGGTGACCGCTCTGCCGACAAGCTTTCTGTCATCGTTATGTAAGGCGTTTAAAGGATTTTCGCCGCCGCCGACAAACTGGTGCTCGTAACCCAACACAAAAATAGGCTTCCAAACTTCTTCCAAAGTCATGCCGTATAAAGCATCTAAATATTTATCTTCTACCTTCGGTCTGCCGTCGGGCAGTCTTTCACCTTTCCAAAGCGGTGTTAATTTTATAATCTTTTCGCGATCGTTAAAATTCATATTTTACACTCCAATATTTAAAGCTCAAAAATTGAGTATCCGTATTTTTTAAATTCTAAATTATCCTTATTGACACAAACATTATTGTCTAACAAACTCTTTGCATTTTTTATGTCTGAATCAAGCTTTAAAGAAACTTCCTTTTCACTTAAATTGCCGATAAAAACAACTGTTTTGCCGTTATGTTTCCTTTTGAATGAAATAACGGAATCGGGGCAACTATTCTCAATAAATTCAAAATCCCCGTCAATAATCGCTTCATTATAGGCTTTAAGTTCATTTAATTTTTTGAAAATATTTTGGCGGCGAATACTGCTTTCATTGTTTTCAATATCCGCCCTATTCATAACATCATACTTGCCCTTAAAAAACCGGTTGGCAAATAGGTTGTAATATGCAGAATCAGCCAATTCGTTGCCGTTAAATACCATTGGGATACCGACAAAGGTATAGTTAAGCGCCTGCACCAATTCCATGCCATCATGCCCTATTAAAAGCTCCACGCGTTTGGGCCAGTCAGATGCTGTGTCGTGGTTATCCATATCACGCAAAAGCAGCCCTTTATCGGGGACCTTTGACAGCGTATTCTTTTCAAATTCAATAAAATCGGGCAACGACAATTCGCCTTTAAAAAGCTTATAAAGATTTTCATGCCAATTAAAATTGTAGCACGAATCAAACGCAGTGGCAACCCTATAATATTTATTGCCTTCGTTAATTAAAACTGCATCCGGCTTTATCGCTTTAATGCGCCGGCGGCCTTCCATCCAAAAATCATTCGGAACACCGTCGCCGACATCGCACCTAAAACCGTCAACATCAAATTCACCGATAAAGTAAACCATATTGCACCATAAATATTCTCTGAGGCCTTGGCAGTTAAAGTCAAGATAAGGAAAATTCCAATCGGTGCAAATAAAGCTTCCGTCCGGATTTTGTTTTGCAAATTCGGGGTGGGTTTTTAAAATTGAAGCGTTCGGACCGATATGCAAATAAACAAGGTCAAGCAAAACACGCATACCAAGTTCGTGCGCCGTATTAACAAAGTCCTTTAAATCCTCAGCCGTGCCGTATTCGCTGTCAATATTAAAATAGTTATTCATTCGGTACGGATTTTTAGGGTTGTTGGTTTCGGAGCCTTTTTGCCTTGCACTCCAATTTGTCAAATCGGTCGAAGTGTCTTCTTCAAAAACGGGGACTAAATACATTGTTTTAAAGCCCAGTTCTTTAAGCTTCGGCAATTCTTTAGTTACTGCACTAATAGTGCCTTCAGGGGAAAAGTAGCGCGGATAAACCTGATATACCGCCGATTTTCTTAACCAGTCGGGTGCTTTATTCGATACATTTTTCATGACCCTTAACTCCAAATTCTATCGTTTGAAAATTCCTTGTCCCATTCTGTTGTCGGCTCAAAATAACCGGGGATGTCTTTATTTATGTGTGCTTTAATCACTTCTTCGTTGAGGTCATCAAAACCGATACCCGGTTTTTCGGGAACTTTTATAAATCCGTTTTCAAATAAGGGATTTTTAATGCCCGTTACAATATCGTTCCACCACGGAACATCAACCGAGTGGAATTCAAGTGCCAAGCAGTTATGCATTGCGGCGGCAGTTTGAACGGCAGCTAAACAAGCAACGGGACTTTCTGCCATATGCACCGCAACGGCAACACCGTTTTCATCGGCAATGTCGGCAATCTTTTTAAGCTCCAAAGCACCGCCGCAAGTTAAGATGTCGGGGTGAATAACCGAAACACCGCCGGCCTTGATTATTTTTTCAAACGGCTCTTTTAAATACATATCTTCGCCCGTACAAACGGGAATGGTTGTGCTGTTTTTTAGTCTTACATATTGGTCGGTGTACATCCAAGGCACCATATCCTCTATCCATGCAAGATTGTAAGGCTCCATTCGCTTTGCAAACCTAATGCAATCCTCTACGCAGATATGACCGAAATGGTCGATAGCAAGCGGAACATCGTAGCCGATAACTTCGCGTACTTCGCTAACATATTTTTCCAAAAAGTCTAAGCCTTTTTCGGTTAGATGAATGCCGGTAAACGGGTGCGCCGTTGTTACGATAGAGTAACTTTTTTGGTGCTTTACCATATCAGAAGTTACCGAACCGCCTTGAACGTTTAAAATATGGCCGGCATATTTTTTCATGTCATCAATAAATCCGAGTGGAGCATTTATTGTTCCGGGCTCATCCAATAAAAGACCGATGCCAAGGTCCATTTTTAAAAATGTAAAGCCCATTTCCATGCGCTTTTTCAGTGCAAGTCCCATATCGTGCCCCGTATGTTTTCCGTCAACATCGGTGTCACAGTAAACGCGTATTTCGTCGCGGAATTTTCCGCCGAGCAGTTGGTACATCGGCACGCCGTAAGCTTTGCCGGCTAAATCCCATAACGCAATTTCGATGCCGGAAACGCCGCCGCCTTGACGCGAAGGACCGCCAAACTGTTTGATTTTTCTGAAAATTTTATCAACATTGCAGGGATTTTCACCGATAATACGGCTTTTTAGCATTAACGCATAGGTTTTTGATGAAGCGTCCCTGACTTCACCAAAACCGCTAATGCCTTGGTTTGTATCAATTCGAAGTATCGTGCAACGCTTAGGCGCGCCGTCAATATCAACAAATCTCATATCGGTAATTTTTAATTCGCTTGGATTTGAACAGTAATTCATAATTAGTTCCTCTCTTTTTATTGACAAATATCCTATATTAATTATAATATACCATATAAGCATAACATTCATCAACTATACTTTGTATTTTGCAAACTATTCTACGATTAGAGGTCAAATTGTGATTGAAGAAATTTATTCAATTAGCAACGGTTCAAACAGAAATTTGAAGATGTGGACTGTGAATATTAACCCAAACCACACACCGACATACAACCACAAGCACGCGAATTTTGAGATATCCACAGTCCTAAACGGAAGCGGAAAATACCAAACCGAAGGTTATTCTTTTGATATGAAGCAAGGGGATGTCTTTGTTTTTTCGAGCAACGAACCGCATTTTATAAGCGAAATCGGTATGAAGGGAATGAAGCTTTTAAATCTTCAGTTTTCACCGAGTTTTATAGGCACAAAAGGTTTTAATTTTTTATCGCTTTCGAATGCCAATTTTTGCTTTTCACATTCTAAGGATTTTAAAAACAGAATACCGTTTGAAAACGGCAAAAAAATTCATTCGGAGCTTTTAAGCATTCTCCAAGAATTTGAAGAAAAGAATGAAGAATATAAGCTTTCGATAAAAACGCATTTGTGTAATATAATTTTGGACTTGATAAGAAATCAAAACTATTTATCCGAAAAATTCGAGTTGGAAAAATCCACAGTCAAAAAGTTTTCAAAGGCCTTATCTTTCATTGACAACCACTTCACCGAAAAAATCACAATAAAAGACCTTGCAGGCCTTACCGGCATGACCGAAAACTATTTTTCAACGCTTTTTAAAAAGATGTACCTTATTACACCGAGCGAATATATCATTTCAAAGCGTTTAGAGCTTGCGACAGAATATATTTTAGAAAACAGCAATCTTAATATTTTAGATATTGCCGTAAAATGCGGTTTCAACAACACCGCAAATTTTAACAAGTTGTTTAAAAAATATTTTGGAATTACCCCGACTAAATATAAAGAATACAATGGATATTAGAAATAAAAAATTTGACGGAGGGAAACTTCAATGCAGATTAAAGTAATGACATTTAATACCCAACATTGTCTTAATTTTCATACACAGAAAATTGATTTTGATGTGATGGCTTCGGCAATAAAAGAGTGTGAGCCCGATATAGTCATTCTTAACGAAATACGCGGTAAAGGTGTAGATCCGGATTATCAATCGCAAACGGAAATACTCTGTTCACGCCTCGGATACAACGGTTTTTTCGGTTATGCCATTATGCTTCCGAGCGGTCCGTACGGAAACGCAATTCTTTCACGCTTCCCTATTATTTCGGCACAAACAGTGACAGTTCCCAACCCAAAAGTTCCCGCAAATCAGTGTGTGCGATATGAAACACGTGCTTTCATTTCTGCACGCGTTTTGCTGCCGGACGGCAGGGAATTGACTGTTCTCGGTACTCATTTTGGGCTTGAGCGTGGTCAAAAAGAAAACAGCATCACCGTATTTCAAAAGCTTTATACTCCGAATTTATGCGTTTTTATGGGAGATTTAAATGTTAAGCCGGATAATCCGATTCTCAATCCGATACGAAATCTTATGTAAGATGCAGGTGATATGTTGCCAAAAAATGCATGCTTCACTTACCCGTCCGATGCGCCGAAGGAGAAAATTGACTATATATTCTGCTCAAAAGACATGAATATTATATCGGCGGAAATTCCGAACATCATTGCTTCGGACCATCGCCCACACATAGCGGTTATTGAATGCTAAAAAATCCCTACAACAGGAAAAAGCCACACCCAAAGGGTGTGGCTTTTTTGTATTCATTTGACGGAGTTTTCTTTTTTTGAAAAGCTTTTTAATGAATAAATTATCTTGAAGCAATATGTTTTAATACCGATAAAGTATCATTCTTATAAAAGCAGAAATTAGCTATCAGTGTGGTCCCTACGGCAATGCCGACTGTTATCACACCCGACAAAGCCCAATACAAATAGTTTTCCATCTCAATTTGACTTGTTGCGAGCTTGCTTAAAAGGATTGTGATTATCATGACTCCGGCATTGACTCCTATCCTTTTCAGCCATAAACCAACACTCCTGCAAAGAATGTTTTTGGATAGATAAAACACATAGAAAATAAACCGAAATGCTGTGGCACAAACGGTTCCAATCGCAACACCTACAAGGCCAAACTTAATGACGAGCAGAATTGAGAGTACCACATTAATGACTGCTTCGCCGTAGGAAGCCCACCGACTTTCCTTGAAATGCCCTGCCGCTATAATCATATTATGATAAGGGGCTCTTAGGCAATATAAGACAGATGCAATTGCAAGAATGATGCCGAAGAGTGGCTGAAAATAATCCGCATCCGTAATTCCGCTTGTATAAATTTTTACGAAAGGCGTAACCAAAACAATAACTGCCGAAAACATTACAGTTGTTATGGAAGAAATCAATGTTTCATATTCACCGAAGGACTTATTCAATAGCTCATACTCTTTTTTTGCATACATATCACCGAAAAGTGCTTCCATTCCGGTTGAAAAAGATAAAACTACCTTCTGTATTGCATTGATTGCCATGGCATATACGGAATATACCGCTACGAGCAACAAATTCCCCAAAAGCGTTAATACTGCAACATCCGTCTGATTATGCAGAAAAAAAGCAAGATGCTGTCCCATACCGGTCCATTTATTTTCAAGGGCATTTTTATTGCGTGCGGTCTTTTTTAGACCAAAATTCTTTTTTACATAAAGCCATAATAAAATCGGTCCCAAAGTGCCGATAACTCCGGTGAATAATTTCACCGTAATGATACTGCATCCCACATGGATCAAAAAAACTGCCAGTACCGTTTGCACTACATTAAGGCTGATACCGATGGTTTCTGAAATGTACTGCTTTTGA
Organism: Acutalibacteraceae bacterium; assembly: GCA_045642065.1. Lineage (GTDB taxonomy): Bacteria > Bacillota > Clostridia > Oscillospirales > Acutalibacteraceae > UBA737. Next base: position 54,307 of record JAZUID010000005.1, on the reverse strand, counting down.
GACGCCTGCATAAATAATTTGTTGGATATTCCTATAAAATACTGAACAAAACCGGAAATACTGATTGCAATTACAAGCCAAAATGTGGATATCCAGTCCAATGTCTCGATATGAGCGATTTTTTGAAACCCAAATGCTAAGATTACGACATATATTCCGAAAATAAAACCGATTATTCTGAAAAAGCGCTTTATTTCGGTCATAATTTCGCTGGCTTTGTCAACATCTTTTTCGGCAAGTGGCTTATAAAACGCTGCGCGGGCAACTCCGCCTACGCCACCTTCCAAAATGGTGATAAAACCAAGGAACTGAGCGATCGAGTTTGTAGCACCGTACACCTCCGAGCCATATTCCGACATAAATAACCGTGGAAGGATGAGCCCTATGACCGTAGAAACAATCATACCAAGCAACGATATGTATATATTATATTTTGCTTGCTTCACACGCTTGTCTGTCATTTTTTATGCAATCCTTTTCTACATTTATTACGGATCTTTCTGATTTTATTTGTAAATACGATTATGTGACATGCTCTTTCAACATTTCCTTTTTTAAGAGCTTTTATCAACACATAATTTTTCTGTAAAAATGATGTTTTGCAAAGCCTGATGCTTTCGCCGAATACATCATCACCAAGCACCTGTTCAAAAAATGCCTGAATATTCTTATTTTCAATTTGTTTTGACAAAACATAATAAGACAGAAATCTGCAGGCTGAATTGGCACACTCTGTATAGTATAACCGTGAATATTTTTCCCAAAGTCCCCAAAGGACAACATATCTTCTTTTTTCTTTCCACACTTTCAGCAACGAAGTATATACTTTTTCACTGAATGTATGAGTTATGCTGTCAAGGTTACCGATATCATAGATGTACAGTGCTTTTTTTAAGTACATGATTTTTCTTGCCGATGTTAGAACCGGCATTACCTGAAGACAGTCCTCGGCGTTGTACACGTCATAAAACGGTTTATAATCCTTATCAAAATCAACGGTGCTTCTTCGAAACGCCTTATTACAAAGATTATTGATTGAGCCTTCAATCAGTTTTTTATATAACAAGTACTTGTTATCACTTGTAAATACCGTGTAATTGTCACAATTCAACTGGTGATTTCTGACTGTATGACCATTTAATTTATAAAACATATCAAACAGGATCATATCGCAATCCGTCGTTTCAAGGATACTAATCAAAGAAGATACAGCATCCTTTGTCACATTATCATCCGAATCGATGTGCCAAATCCATTCCCCGACTGATGCATTAAGCAAGTCCCTGCGCGTATTGATCAGTCCTCTGTTTTCTCTTGTAATAAGCCTTATCAAGCCGCTGTTTTCTTTTTGAAATGCTTCGCAAATCGAAAGGCTGTCATCTGTTGAACCGTCGTTTAGCAGAATGATCTCGCATCTTTCGTCGATCTGACCCAGAAGGTTTTCGAGCAGGTCTTTTAAATATTTCCCCGTGTTATATACGGGAATCAGAATACTGAGTAATTTCATGGTTTTCACGCTCTTTTTATTCAGAATAATGCATCTTGTTTCTTACTGCAATTTTTACCTATAAGTTCGTTCAACCCTGCAATCAATAATTCTCTATGTGCTTCGGTTTTTATATGATTTTACCGTTTAAGCAGTGTTTTTTGACAATCTGTTGACAAGGGAAACCGAAAAACGGCCTTTTGTTATTTTATTAAGCACTCTGCTAAACAAGTTGCGGTCTTTTCCCGTCAAGGCCATTTTACATCTGTCCTGCTTGTGTTTCGTTATGGCCTGCCAAATCCCACATCTGCCCGAGCTTTTTGTCCCACTCTTCCGGTTCAAATGACAACAATCCACTGCATGGAGTAAATGTTATTTCTGAAAAATATATCTGACCGGAAATTGAATATAAGTCAATTCTAACAAACGGCGAACTAATATCCCTTGCTAATTTTTTTGATATTGATACCATTTCATCAAAGTTAGATGGCTTTGGTGGTAAGATTTGAAATGGTTTATAATCAAAACGGCTAAATTCCAACGGTTTATAATCAATATCAAAAAATTGTAATTTTTGCTGTCGCGAATGTGACATCTGCGAAACATAAAGGAAAAGCGGATTCCCATTAAAACAAAAAAACTTATAGTCTATAAGGCCTGCTCCGTCTTCCTGCTCCAAATATTTTTCGGCAATAATACGCGGTTTTACATATTTATACGGCCATTCACGGTGAGCATTGTAATGATTCATTTTTAGGTGTTTATCGATCTTTTTTTTTGCTGCTTTAATATTGAAATCTGCTTTATTTTTACAGATCACGATACTGCCACTGTCGTGCGTACATTTCAAAACAAACTGACGGGGCAGTTTACTAAAATCAATATCATTAAAACTATCCCACACGCCCAAAGTCGGTATGAGATGCTCTTCCCCGATTTTTTCGGCTACATATTCTTTTACGGCATACTTATCAGCCATTGCGGTATAAACAGGATTTTTGTCGTAAAGCTTCATCCATTGCAGTTTTTCCGTAAAGGTTTTCGGATTTTTCAGATTCAGCTTTTTATGCAAACTCAACCGGTACTGTATTTTCAAAAAAGTCTTATCCGGCAACCATTTAAGGTATCCCCTAACTGCAAGCATGTAAAAACCTGTTGCAAGTTTACTCATAATTTATACTCCCATAATATGTTTCAGGAATTGGTGCTAGGTTTGTTAGCCTCACATATTTCCATCATTTTTTTGGCAATTATTTTAGAAGAACAGATTTTTTTGATTTTTTCTCTTCCGGCAGAAGAAAACTTTTCTCGTAATTGCTCATCCTCATAAAGCTTTTTCATGGCTTTTGCCAGCGTGTCTTCATCATTTACGGGAACAAGAATTCCGTTTTGACCGTCATCAATCAAATCAGACGGGCCGGTAGGACAATTTGTCGATATACAAGGCACTCCCGACGCCATTGCTTCAATCAAAACATTCGGCATCCCCTCATAATTAGAAGATAGGACAAATGCATCGGTTTTTGCAAAAACTGCTGTCATGTCGTTTGATCTGCCTTTTAATATCACTTGCGGGTTACATCCGGTTTCATCAATAATTCTTTGCAACTTCTCCCGCTCATGTCCTTCACCGTAAATAAGCAATTTAACATTTTGATTTTTACTGAATGCTTTTATAAAAGAGCGAATTAACATTTCAAAGTTTTTTTGTTCGTGAAGCCGTCCTGCTCCGCAGAAAATAAATTCTGCATTCTTTAAATTATGTTGAATATTAAAAAACTCATCGCTGACGGGGTTAAACAGTACATGAATCTTATTATGAATTCTTTTGTCAAAATAAAGCTTTTCGGCATTATTTTGAGCAAAAGTACATTTTGCTTTATATATGAGCTTGTCTCTGCACCGTCTGTCTTTATTGCTCGGTGGGTCAACAGCCGGATTATTTCTTATTGTTTGAAAAACATTAACTTTTATAAATTTTGTGGCAATATCTACTGCAAGTGCTGTTCGAAAAATAAACGGTATCACAAAATCCGGTTGTTCTTCTTTAACAACTTTTCTGATAAACAAAACGCGACGGATACGGTTTAATTTTTTATATTCATTTGCATCTTTTGCAAAAGCAATTATTTTCACCTTTTTATCGACAGGATATTCGCTATCACTACCGTGGTATTTTAATATGCAGACTTCTTGTCCCAAATTTGCAAGCGAGCTTGAAAGAACCGAAACAGCTCTTTCTGCACCGCCTATCGATAATGTCGGTGTCACAAATAAATATTTACTCACGCTTTTCCTCCGAGCATCTCATTGTATGAATCAACAAACATATTCAATACCGTTTTGTCGGTGTAAAATGCTTCAACCTTCTTAATGTTTGCATTAGATTGCTTTTTTCTGACTTCATACGGCTTCATTCGGTTAAGTGCATCGACGGCAGCATCAACATCGCGCAGAGCGATAATCTCGCCGCCGTCCTTACCTACCATATTTGCATTAGCGGCCCAATCCGTTACAAGACAAGGGAGTCCTGCTGCCATCGCTTCGGTAAGAGCAACGGAAAATCCTTCTCCGCGGAAGAAAGAGAGAAAAGCAAACACATCAGCATGCATCAGTTCTTCACGAACGCCGCTTTTATCTTTAACACCTGTAAAAGTGACATTTGTAAGCCCCTTTTCTTTGGCATACCTTTCAAAGCAGTCATCGCCGGATCCCACAAATCTAAATTGAAGTTCCGGCATTTTACCCGCAACCTTCAAAAGGTCTCCAACACCTTTTGATTCAATAAGACCTCCTACAAACAGGACCGTCTTCATTTCACCGTTAATTTCTCTTGTCCTTACAAGTTCACTTTCTTCGACAAAGTTTGGAATTATTTTCATTGGGGTATTTGTTATTTTTTCAAGAGAATCATAAGACTGTTTATTCAGTACGAAAATCATATCACTTATACCGCAAATCTTTTTTAGCAAAAACCAACCAAGCTTGCCTTTGGTAGTATTCGGAACAGTACAGTGAAACTCAACAACAAATTTTTTGCCTTTTCGTTTTGCTATTTTTGCACAAACATACTCGCGCATCATAGAGGTCATAAAAGACGGTATATTAGAATGAACTATCTTTACATCAGGGTTTTTACATTCATTTTTAAGATTTTTCCAAATGTTGTAGCAGCGTTTGGCTTCTACAAGGTAATTTTTCTTGCTTTTTTGCCCGAATATTTCCCTGCAAATAAGCCTCTCATCGACAACGTCAACCGTCCACCCGTCTTTCAGTTTTGCCGCAATCATTCTTGCCGTCCAAGCCTGTATTCCTCCATAAGGAGGAGAAGGAAGCGGTGCCAGTAAAATTACTTTCATCAAAATTTTCCCCTATTCCGATTTGCTTTTTCAAATACTGCCTCTATACCACATAAAAACACACTTTATTATACCACATTATTCGATCCATTACAATAAAAAAATCATTTTTCAATGTCGTTTTACAGTACTTTTTTAGAGCATTTTTATATTGTCATCAAAGCCGACACCGACATTATTCATTAAACGGTTATTCGTTATTCATTATTCATTTAGAAAACCTATCACATTGATTTAATGAATAATGAATATTGAATAATGAAAAATTAATAATACAAAGCAAAAAACCTACCACTTGCGTGATAGGTTTTTCGGTTTGTGATTAAACTACGAAATAGCACAAAGGGTATTTAGCATAAAAATTGAGATTTACAGGGATATTTCAGCAATACTTGTTTTCCGGCGTTTAGTGCAACCAAATAGCACAATTCAAACTTTTTGCCATACGAAATGGCAAATTTTTTAATGAAACATTTGCTTACGCAAACATGAAGCTGCGGTGATGCCGCCATAAAGCACTCGCTTCGCTCGTATGAATCGCCGTTTAATAATAACATAAAACATAATTAATATGTTCATTCAACCATTTCGTACGAGATAATCCAAGAACCTAAAAAGCTTTCGATCTTTGTTACCTTAACTGTAACAACATCGCCCTTTTTAACATTTGGGTTTTCGGAAGAACAAAAATTCAAATGTTCACCGGCAATAATATTATAACCAAATGTACTTGAAGGTTCAAACTCACGGCATTCAAATTTTACGATTTTTCCAACTAAATCATCTCCATTGTTCAAATCAGTTTCAAAAGAAGCTGCATCATTATAATCAGCTGAAACCGTAGTTTTTTGCCCACACGCAGAAAAAGAAAGTACCAATAATAAAACCAAAAAAACACATAACAGTCGTTTCATATTCTCACCTCCGTTATTGACAAAATTTAAAATAAGCCTCTAAGCCTTAAACCCATTGACTATTTATAGCCCTATAGTATCATATATAGCCTTATATGTCAACCGTTTTGTCATAAAATAATAAAAAATGATATGAGGTTTGTATATGAGTACCTACAATACTGTGAAAAATCGAATTTTGCAATTGTGCGAAGAAAAGAATATGACAATTTATAAATTGTCAATGGAATCTGCCGTGCCTCCGTCAAGCATAAAGAATATATTATACGGAAAAAGCAAAAATCCCGGAATTGTAACAATTAAGATGCTGTGCGACGGATTCGGGATCACTCTTAACGAATTTTTTGATACGGAGGAGTTCAAAAAATTAGAACAGGAAATAGAATAACCGCCATCCAGAAAAGGTGATCGGCGGTTGTTTTATCTTTTGTCGGCTATGCCGACACATTCATTATTAATTAGACGTTTATTCAGTATTCATTATTCATTTAGAAAACCTATCAGGCCGGATTTAATGAATAATGAATATTGAATAATGAAAAATTAATAATACAAAGCAAAAAACCTACCACTTGCGTGATAGGTTTTTCGCTTTGGCGCCTCAAGTAGGACATCGGTCGCACGCTGCGGCGTTTGGTCGTCGTGCGGGCGCAACCGTCCACCGGAAGGTTGCGCTTACACGCACTTGTTCGAGTCCTACTTGCCATATCGAATATTTGACAACAAAAAAACCACCCGATTGGGTGGTTTTCTTGTTGGCGCCTCAAGTAGGACTCGAACCTACGACAACGCGGTTAACAGCCGCGTGCTCTACCGACTGAGCTATTAAGGCAAATTATGTTGGCATCTACTTATCTTCCCAGGCAGCTGCCCGCCAAGTATTTTCAGCGCAAGTGAGCTTAACTTCTGTGTTCGGTATGGGAACAGGTGGACCCTCACCGCAATCAACACCAACTGTATGTCGCCCAGAGACGACTTTGTTAGTATATCACAGTAAAAGTGCGTTGTCAACTGTTTTTTTAAAAATTTTATTTTATTGACAGTTTTTGTACTTAATAGTATAATTTTAAATGGTGATAATATGATAAATACATTTGTTAAAAAACTTGTTTGTTACGGCAAAGAGAAGGGGCTTTTCGGACCCTTAGACGAAATTTTTGTTACTAACAGAATTCTTGAACTTTTAAGGTTAGAAAGCTTTGACTGTCAAGAAGAGTTCAGCAATGTTGACCTTGAAGAAACCTTAAAGGGCGTTTTGGATTATGCCGTACAAAACGGTATAATCGAAGATACAATTACAAAGAGAGATTTGTTCGATACCGCCATTATGGGCGCTATGATGCCACCGCCCAGCACGGTTATTGAAAAGTTTAATAACGATTATAAAATTTCACCGCAAAAAGCTACCGATAATTACTATAAATTAAGTTGCGACAGCGACTATATCCGCCGTTACCGTATAAAAAAAGACTTGCGCTGGGTAACCGCTACACCTTACGGCGATTTTGATATTACCGTTAATCTTTCAAAGCCCGAAAAGGATCCCAAGGCTATCGCTGCCGCAAGAACACAAAAGCCGACCGACAGTTCGGTTTATCCGAAATGTTTGCTTTGTAAAGAGTGTGAAGGGTATAGCGGCAGAATTAACTTCCCCGCAAGGCAAAATCTTCGTATTATCCCGATAGAATTAGACGGCGACAAATATTGTATGCAGTATTCACCTTATGTTTATTATAACGAGCATTGTATTGTGTTTAATGCAGAGCATACGCCGATGGTAATAAACAAAAACACTTTTGCGCATCTGCTGAGCTTTGTAGAAAAATTTCCGCATTATTTTATCGGCTCCAATGCGGATTTGCCAATCGTCGGCGGTTCCATTTTAACCCACGACCATTTTCAAGGCGGTAATTACACCTTTGCAATGGCAAGGGCAGAAATTACGACGAAGCTTAAATTTAAAGGCTTTGAAGATGTAAAGGCAGGCATAGTAAATTGGCCTATTTCGGTCATCAGGCTTAACTGTAATGATAAAGACAGGGTGCTTGAGTTGGCGGATAAAATTTTAACCGCATGGCGCGGATATACCGATGAAGAAGCCTTTATTTTTGCCGAAACCGACGGTGCTTTGCATAATACCATTACGCCGATAGCGCGCAGAAGGGGAGAGAGCTTTGAACTTGACTTGGCACTGCGCAACAACATTACAACCGAAGAACATCCCGCCGGTGTTTACCATCCGCACGCCGAGCTTCACCACATAAAGCGTGAAAATATCGGCCTTATCGAAGTTATGGGACTTGCCGTTTTGCCGTCACGCCTTAAAAAAGAAATCGGCGCCTTAAAAACCGCCATTTTGGAAAATAAGAGCATTGAAGGCAACGAAGAACTTGCAAAACACGCCGACTGGTTTTATGAAATCAAAGCGAAATATTCCAATATAAATGCCGATAATATTGATAAGATATTTGAGGATGAAACAGGAACTGTCTTCTACAAGGCATTAGAGCATTCAGGAGTTTATAAGCAAACAAAAGAGGGAAAAGCCGGTTTCCTGCGTTTTGTGGATTTTGTAAACAGCAAATAAGAAGAAAAAGAACAGCCGTGGCTTCTGCCACGGCTGAATTTTTATTTATTTATTTATTAAATTTTAAAACAAAGCAAGTTAAGTTTACATTAACTGTGCATTGGACTCAACCTTTCATTATTTTTCTTTTTGTCGTTTAAAGATAATCATAAATATCAACACCGAAAAATAAGATTTTGTTTTAATTTTAAATCATTTTAAGTTGTTAACCGTAATTACTTAAAATTACCGGCCCATCGGACTCACCCTTTCAAGTTATTTACCTAACTGTTTGGTGGAAAATCTTTATCCATGTTTCCACGGCCTTTCTTTTTTCTGACTTTATTATATAACATAAAATATAAAATGTCAAGCATTTTGTTAAAAATTTTTATGCAAATTGACAAATTAAACCAAAAGCAATCTTTTAATTGACTTAAAACTGAAAAGGTATTAAAATAAAATTACAACAAAAAAGGAGTAGTTTTTATGAACAATGAAGAATATAATCCGGATTTAATAAGTCTTACCGACGACAGCGGTAAAGAATATAATTTTGAAGTTATTGACGCTATTGAAACCGATGAGGGAAGATATTTGGCACTTTTGCCAACCTACGACGACCCTCAAAAAATGTTGGATGACAGCGGTGAGCTTGTTATTGTTAAGGTCGGCGAAGAAGACGGCGAAGAATACTATTATGAAATCGAAGATGACGATGAATATGAAACCGTTGCCGACGCGTTTGTAGAAAGATTAGAAGACTTTTTTGAAATTGAAGAACAATAGTTTTTAATTACAGTTCTGCCCTGTTCGCGGACCGTGACTTATATAACCCTACACTTTTTTTAATTTGGGGCTTATGCTCATACGGCGGGTTTGCAGACCTCCCGCGGCTGTGCCGAGTTCGGAAGAAGGGAGCGCGAAACCGTATGGCCGGCACCCACCTGCTTTTATTGCAGGTTATTTTAAGCATATTACGGCAGGGCGGGCAAATTAAGAAATCAAAACGGACTTAAAGAATTTTCTTTAAGTCCGTTTGTTTTTATAAACTACCGCGGTAGAAAAGTCCGCGCGTGTGTTGTATATCGGGTGGAAGCCCTTTGCTGTAAGCATCAATTACATATAGGACGCGTTCTTTGCTTTCGTCCGTAAAGTAAAGCAAAATGTAATCAAGCCCGTTTAAATCGTGCTTTTTGTCGGCAAGCCAAATGGGCAAGCTGTTAAGCATTTCACTGAAACCTGCACGGCAGCGAATGCGGAAGTTTACACCCAAGCGGTCGGTTATAACGCCTTTTTTGTCGCATTCGCCACAACCTTTGCCGTTCTTAATCGGGCAATTTTTAAATAGCATTAAAGGAATATTACCGTAAGCGACAATTCCCTTCGCTATGGGGGAAGAAAGGCTTACCGCGTCCTTTAAAGTTATTTCACTTGAAAGGGTAACGGCGGTGGCGCCTAACGCTTTTGCCGTTTCGGCACTTAAAGAATTGTAAATGTTAGTACCTGTGCCGAAAACCAATTTAAAGCCCAAACTTTCGGCAATTTGCACCGCAGCAAGATTACCGCAACAAGCGTGGGTAAATCCGTTTTCTTTAAAGAGTTTTAAGCGGTTTTCAATATAACTTTCGCTCGAAATTCCGCGCGGTATATCGGCGACCAATACTTTGCTTTTGGGCAGAATGTCAAAGCCTTCTTTTTCGAGCGGAAAATATATGGCGGTAACCGTTTTTAAATCATCGGGCAACTGACCGATATCTTCCAACCTGACAGCAATTTTCGGCTTTTTTTCGCCTTGTTTTGCTTTTGTGATTTTTGGGAGATTTTCGCTTACTTTACGGTTAATAACACACCGCTTTTCAGAAAGCTTTTCTACTGCTTTGCGCCTTAAATCGTTAAGAATAGCAGAGGGTAAAAAGAGTCCGGATCCAAGAATGACATCAACACTTTTTGCAAAAAACGGTGTACCGCCCAGTTTTGAAAGTGAGGATACAACATCTTCTTTTTCTGCCGGCTTTTTATTGGCGGTTTGCGGTATTTCACCCTCGATAACCACTTTGTTTTCTCCGTCCGAAAAGATTACTTTAATCGGACTTCCGGCTTTGATTTCCGCCGATATATCAACAGGTATTATTTGTCTTTCGGCGCGGTAAAGGTTGTGTAATTCGCCAAAGGCTGAGAGGGTCGAAACAACATCATCCTTTGTTCTTATACCGAACATATCTTTGCCTAATTTATTTTCCAAATATCCGTTTGTAAAGCCCGAGCGTGAGAAAACATTTTTAAGCGTTTTGGTCTTCTCTTTCGGCAAAACACCCGTGTCGGCGGTAATACGGCAAGCATTAACGGCAGCCGCCACATATTCGGGGCGCTTCATACGGCCCTCAATTTTAAATGATTTTACGCCAAGTTCTGCCAAAAGCGGTATATATTCAATTATTGATAAATCCTTTAAGCTAAGGTCAAAGCCTGTGCCGTTTTCTACCTTAAAAGGCAGTCGGCAAGGCCCTGCGCAAAGTCCGCGATTACCGCTTCTTGACCCCAAAAATGCCGAAAGCAAGCATTGCCCCGAAACACACATACAAAGTGCCCCATGCACGAAAGCTTCAACTTCGATTTCAAGTTCTTCGGCTTTTTTGCAAAAAACTTTTAGGTCGTCCAGCGACATTTCGCGCGAAACCACAACCCGCTTAAAGCCTAACCTTTTAAGAACAGGCAAAGCGCTTGCCGAATGTACCGACATCTGGGTTGAAGCGTGAAGCGGAAGCTTTGGCAAATATTTTTTTAATAATGCGCAAAGCCCCAAGTCTTGCACGATAATGCCGTCTATACCGCAAAGATAAGCGGTTTTTGCAAGGCAAAAAGCTTCGGTGAGTTCGTCATCTTTTATTATTATGTTTAGCGTTAAATAAACCTTAACGCCGCGAATATGGCAATATTCTACGGCGCGTTTAAGTTCGTCATTATCAAAGTTTTCGGCGTTTCTTCGGGCGCTGAATTGTTTGGCACCCAAATATACAGCGTCGGCATCGCTTCTAACGGCGGCTTCAAGCATTTCGCTGTTGCCTACGGGGGCTAAAATCTCAAAACTTTTTGTCATAGCTTGTGTCAGATTCATTGTAACCCTTATAGGCGCTTTGGTTGCTTTTTAATACTGCTATCTCGCCTAAAAGCTTATTCATTTCGGCCTTTAACCGCTCGTTTTCTTCGCGCGCCTTATGGGCGGAGTCAAACCCTTCCATAGCGGCTAAAACTGCGGTCATGGTTGTTGAAAGAAAAGGATTTTTTTGTGCAAAATAGTTCATTCGCATTTCAAGCTCGCGGCCGATAGATTTTATATATTCTTCGCTATCGTCACTAACTACGGAATATTGAATTCCGCCAACAGTAAGTCGTATTTTGTTAGGCATAAAAAACACTCCTTTAAAGTTCATAATAATATAATAAACTATTTTTCACTAAAATAAAAGTATTTTTTGTTGTTTATTAACTTTACAAGCACTTGAAATCTTGTTATAATAAGGCAAAGGAAAGTGATTTAATTGAAATATTTGGTATTACTTTGCGACGGTATGGCCGATGTTCCCAACGAAAAATTGGGCGGAAAAACACCGATGCAAAAGGCAAATAAGCCCAACATAGATTTATTGGCAAAAACTGCCGAAGTTGGTATGTGCAGGACGGTTGCCGACGGTTTAAAACCGGGGAGCGACGTTGCTAACCTTTCGGTTATGGGATATGACCCGTTGGTTTGCTATACCGGCCGTTCACCGTTAGAAGCGGCATCTATCGGTATTGATTTGTCTGATACCGATGTTACTCTTCGCTGTAACATTGTTACATTGTCGGACGAAGAAAAGTATGAAGACAAGCGCATGGTTGACTATTGCTCGGGGGATATTTCCACAAAAGAAGCCGAGAAAATTATCGCAACGGTCCAAGAAAAACTTGGTAACGATATTTACAAATTTTACAGCGGTGTCAGCTACCGCCATTGCTTGGTTGTTAAAAACGGCACAACAAAGCTTGGCAATATGACCCCTCCGCACGACATCAGCGGTAAGGTTGTGGGGGAATATTTAAGCACAAACGAAAACGCAAAGCCTTTAATCGAGCTTATGAAAAAAAGTTACGGTATTTTAAAGGACCACCCTGTTAATATCGAACGCCGGAAAAGGGGCTTAAACGAAGCAAATTCCATTTGGCTTTGGGGCGAAGGCACCAAGCCGAATGTTGAAAATTTCTATAAAAAATACGGTGTCAGCGGTGCTGTAATAAGTGCGGTTGATTTGCTTAAAGGCATCGGTATTTGCGCCGGTATGGATACGCCCGAGGTTGAGGGCGCAACCGGATATATTGATACTAATTTTAAGGGCAAGGCAGATGCCGCAATAGACGCCTTTAAAAAGGGTACCGAGCTTGTATATATGCACCTTGAAGCCCCCGACGAATGCGGTCATAGGGGCGAAACCGAAAATAAAGTTAAGGCTATTGAATTGATAGATAGTCTAGTACTAGGTCCGATACTTGAATATCTGAACGAATCGGGCGAAGAATACCGCGTTTTAGTAATGCCGGACCACCCGACACCGCTTGATATTAAAACCCATTCTTCAAACCCCGTACCCTATTTGATTTTTGACAGTAAGGATGCAAAATGCGGTGTGGAAAGCCTGACCGAAGAAACCGCAAAATCAACCGGTATTTTTGTAGAACACGGGCCCGATATTATGAAAAAACTGCTTAAAAAGTAATAAAAAGACCGATGGATTTTTTTGATTTCCGTCGGTCTTTTATTCGTATTGCGATTTTTTAAAAAGGCAACCGTAAAATATTAAAAACGGTTACAAAACTGCTTAAAGGTTGACAAATATACTAATTATTTGGTAAAATAATATGAATATATTATATAGTATTTGGAAGTGATATCGATGGTCAGCAGTATGACAGGGTTCGGCAGAGCAATTAAAAGCTTTGACGGGCTTAATGTTACGGTAGAAATCAAATCGGTTAATCATAGATTTTTTGAGGCATCGGTCCGTATGCCGCGTGCTTACAACTTTTTAGAAGAAAAGGTTATTTCTTACTGCCGCGAAAGAATTGCGCGCGGTAAGGTTGAAATTTCTATTAGTATTGAAGACACCTCGGCACACGGCACGGTTGTTGAGCTTAATGAAGAGCTTGCCAATGCTTATCTTTCGGCTTTAAGCAAAGCCGCCAAAACGCATCACCTTAAAAACGATATAAAGGTTTCAAACCTTTTAAAGATTAACGATATGTTCTCGGTGCGCCAGCAACTAACTTCGGAGGAAGTCATTGTCAATGCGGTTTTAGAGACTACCGAAGAAGCGGTACAAAACTTTATCGCTATGCGCAAGGTTGAGGGCAAACGCCTTTATGATGATGTTTTGTCCCGTTTAGACACCATTTTGGGGGTTGTCGCCTTTATTGAAGAACGCTCGCCCGAAACGGTTAAAGAATATCGCGCTAAAATGGAAGAACGCATTAAAGAGCTTTTAGAAGATGTTAAGGTTGACGAGCAAAGGCTTTTAACCGAAACCGCCATTTTTGCGGATAAAATTGCGGTTGATGAAGAAACCGTAAGACTGAGAAGCCACATTTCGCAACTGACCGAGCTTTTAAAAAGCGACCAAGCTGTCGGCCGTAAAATTGACTTTATAGTTCAGGAAATGAACAGAGAGACAAATACAATCGGCTCTAAGGCACAGGACTTGGAAATTGCCAAACGCGTTGTTGATGTTAAGGCCGAAATTGAAAAGATAAGAGAACAAATTCAAAATATAGAGTAGGGTTAAATATGAAGCTTGTAAATATTGGTTTTGGTAATATGATTTCGGCTAACCGGCTTGTCGGTATTGTCAGCCCCGAGTCGGCACCTATCAAGCGTCTTATTCAAGAGGCAAGGGAAAAGGGCAATTTAATTGACGCCACCCACGGCCGCCGTACGAGAGCGGTGCTTATTACCGACAGCGACCACATAATTTTAACCTATTTGCAATGCGAAACCGTTGCAAACAGAATAAACGAAGAAACCGACGATTACGAAGAGGAGGATACCGATGAGTAAAGGCAATGTTTTTATTATTTCGGGTCCTTCGGGGTCGGGTAAGGATACAATTATTGTAAAGCTATTGGAAAAAATGCCGGAGCTTTTCTTTTCAATTTCAAGCATAACCCGTGATATGCGCGAAGGTGAGGTTCAAGGCGAAAAGTACAACTTTATTTCTAAACAAGCGTTTGAAGATTTAATTAAAAACGACGCGTTGCTTGAATACAACTGCTATGTCGGCAACTATTACGGAACGCCGAAAGCACCGGTGGAAAAAGCCGTCAACAACGGCAAAAACGCGCTTATAGAAGTTGATGTTAACGGTGCTGCTAACATAAGGCGCGCTTTACCGAATGCCAAAAGCATTTTTATAATGCCCCCATCGGTTGAAGAACTGCGCCGCCGTTTGAATCACAGGGGAACCGAAACGCAAGAGGTTATCGAACGCCGAATGAACGCCGCCTTAGGCGAAATGGAACGCGCGAACGAATACACCTATACCGTTGTTAATGACAATTTGGAAACAGCGGTTGAAGAAATTATTAAGATAATAAAAAACGCATAGCCGTTTTAAATTATAAACTGTAAATTATTTTAAGGAGTTTTTTAAAAATGTTAAATCCGAACATAGGCAAACTTATTGGCAATTATGAAAACCGTTACCGTTTGGTAATTGATATTGCAAACAATGCAAGAAAAATTTCCAAAAAAGCAGAGGACGAGGGTAATGTCCTTATTGAAAAACCGGTTAGCTTAGCCATTGATAAGTTAGCAAACAAGGTAGAAGACTGATTTTTTAAGCTACAAAAGTAAAGGCGGTGGCATATTTGTTAGGCGCTATTGCTGAGGTTGCGTTGGAAAATGCCACCTTGGGTTTTGACAAAAAATATTCCTACGCTTTACCGAGCGATATTAAGGCAACAACGGGTTGCAGGGTGGTTGTTCCTTTCGGCAAAGCCAACATTCAAAAGCAGGGCATTATTTTAAATATAATAAAGGGTGAAACCGAAAACTTGAAAACCGTAAAATCGGCTATTGATGAAACCCCCGTTTTAAACAGCGAACTGCTTTTAATGTGCGAATATATGAAAGCCCATTACTTTTGCACCTATTACGATGCCGTTAAGGCAATTTTGCCCGCCGGCATAAGTTACAGACTTAAAGATTATTATAGCGTTAACCCGCTTTTTGCAGACTCTTCACTCTTAGAAAACGATGAAGCGGAATTATTTAAAGCGATATCATCTTCGGGCGAGGTTTATTACGAAAAGTTAAAGGGCAGTTTTGATAATTTAGACGAAATTTTAGCCTCCCTTGTTATAAAACAAGCTGTTTTTAAAAATTGCAGTCCCGTAAGAAATCTTAACGATGCTACCATGCGTTTTGTTAGACTAACGGTCAGCGAAGAAGATTTAAGCAGTGTAAAACTCACCCCCCGCCAACGCGAAATTGCCGAAATTGTCGCCAATTTGGGCGAAGTGAGCGTAAAGGAACTTCAGTATTTTACGGGTGTTACACTTTCGGTAATAAACGCGTTAAGGGATAAGCGGGTTTTGGCAATTTTCGAAAAGGAAGTTTTCAGAACTCCTTACAGAACAAACGAAAATGCAAATCCCGAAGAAATTAAATTAACTGAAGAACAGCAAACGGCCTTTGACGGCATGGTAAACGAAATAAAATCGGGCAAAAGTGCCGTTTCGCTTTTATACGGTGTTACGGGCTCGGGTAAAACAAAGGTGTTTTTAAAATTAACCGACTATGTCAAAAGCATAGGCAAAGGTGTAATTTTAATGGTGCCCGAAATTGCCCTTACCCCGCAAATGATAAATATTTTCAGCTCGCGCTACGGCAAGAGCATTGCTGTTTTTCACAGCGCTATGTCGGCAGGGCAAAGAATGGATGAGTGGAAGCGCATAAATTCCGGTGAAGCTACCATTGCCATCGGTACGAGAAGCGCTATATTCGCCCCCGTAAAAAATCTCGGGCTGATTATTATGGATGAAGAGCAGGAGCATACTTACAAATCCGAACGCGCCCCGAAATTCCACGCGCGCGACCTTTCAAAGTTCCGTGCGGCGCACAACAATTGTTTGGTCTGCTTGGCGTCGGCTACGCCGTCACTTGAAAGCTATTCCGCCGCAAAAAGCGGAAGATACAGCTTATACACACTTAAAAACCGTTACGGTAATGCGGTTTTGCCGACCGTTGAAACGGTTGATATGAAACGCGAAATGCTGAACGGCAACGCAACGGGAATAAGCGAAAGATTATGCGAAGCGATAAAAGAAAATTTAGAAAACAAAAAGCAAACCATTGTTTTACTTAACAGACGCGGTTACAACACATATATCAGTTGCCCTAACTGCGGTAATGTTGAAACCTGCCCTAACTGCAGTATTTCGCTTACTTATCACACCGCCAACAAGAGATTGATGTGCCATTATTGCGGTTATTCGGTGCCCTACACCAAAACCTGCACAAATTGCGGCGGCGAGCACTTAAAATTTACGGGCATGGGTACTCAAAAGATTTCGGAGCAGTTGTCCCTTCTTTTCCCCGAAGCTAAAATTATAAGGGTAGATGCCGACAGCACCGCTACCCGCGAATCACTTTCAAACTATTTAAACGACTTTTCAAACGGTAAATATGATATTATGGTCGGAACCCAAATGGTAGCAAAAGGACTGGATTTTCCGAATGTTACCTTAGTCGGTGTAATCGGTGCCGATGCTTCGACCTACCGTGAAGATTATAAAAGCTTTGAACGCACCTTTTCACTTCTTACTCAGGTTGTAGGCAGAGCGGGTCGCGGTGAAATTCAAGGCAAAGCGATTATTCAGACAAATAATCCCGAAGAAAACATAATCGAACTTGCGAAAAATCAGGATTATGAAACTTTTTATGAAGAAGAAATTTTGACAAGAAGGTTAATGACCTATCCGCCTTACTGTGACATTTGCATGGTGTCTGCCACTTCGGTAAACAGCCAAATTGCGAACGACACGATAAATGCGGTGCTTAAAAACATCAAAAAAGCGGTTGAAAATGAATATAAAGATATTAAGTTAATTATTTTGGGGCCTTCAAGTGCATCGGTGTCTAAAATAAATAACCGTTACCGCTTTAAAATGCTTATTAAATGCAAAAACGATAAAAGGTTTAGGGAAATGATTTCGGCCGCCACCTGCATTCCGCTTAAAATGGATGCATCGGTCGCGGTTGATATGAACCCCGAAACTTGTATTTAGGAGTAACAGTTTATGGCAACAAGAAATATTGTTAAAATCGGTGATGACGTTTTAAGAAAAATCTGCCGTTCGCAACTTACTTTTGATGAACGTTTGCATACCGTTTTAGACGATATGGCCGAAACAATGTATAAGGCCGAGGGTGTCGGCCTTGCCGCACCGCAGGTCGGCATTTTAAGAAGGTACTGCGTTATTGACATCGGCGACGGCGAAGGTATTTTAGAGCTTGTTAATCCCGTTATGGTGAAACAAAGCGGGGAACAATTAGGCACCGAAGGCTGTCTTTCCATCCCCAATAAATTTGCCTCCGTTAAGCGACCTATGAAGGTTACCGTCAGGGCGCAAAACCGATTTGGTGAAAACATTACCGTTAAGGCCGAGGGCTTTAAAGCAAGGGCAATTTGTCACGAAATGGACCATCTTGACGGTATCCTTTATATTGACAAGGCCGAAAAAGAGGAAATTTGATGAAAATTTTATTTATGGGTACGCCCGACTATGCGGCGGCTACCTTAAAAGAACTTTCTTTAAGTAATCACGAAATTTGCGGTGTATTCGCCCAACCCGACAAACCCGTCGGGCGCAAGCACATTTTAACGCCGCCGCCCGTTAAGGTGTTGGCACAAGAGCTGGGCTTAAAGGTTTTTCAGCCAAGCACTTTAAAAGACGGCGAAGCTTTAAAAATTGTTAAAGATTTGGCACCCGATATTATCGTTGTTGTGGCTTACGGCAAAATTTTGCCACGAGAAATTTTAAATTATCCGAAATACGGTTGCGTTAACGGTCATGCTTCCATTTTACCCAAATACCGCGGCGCTTCGCCGATACAGTGGGCCATCGTTTGCGGCGAAACCGAAACGGGCGTTACCGCTATGTATATGGATGAGGGTATGGATACGGGGGACATTATTAAAACCGTTACTACGCCGATAGGTGAAAACGAGACCGCCGAAGAACTTTTTGACAGGCTATCGGTTTTAAACGCTAAACTAATAGCCGAAACCGTTTCGGATATCGAAAACGGTAACATAACGAGAACGAAGCAAGACGACCGAAAAGCCACCTATGCGCCCATTATTAAAAAAGAAATGGCGGAAATTGATTTTAATAAACCCGCTAACGAAGTTTTTAATGCTATAAGGGGTTATTACTCTTGGCCTTGCGCTTACTTTTTCTTGAACGGAAAACGCATTAAGGTAGTAAAGGCAAAACTTTCCGATAAAACCGATTTAGAAAGCGGAAGGGTTGTAAGCGGTAAGGAAAAATTTATTGTTGCCTGCGCCAAAAATACCGCTATTGAAATTTTAGAATTAGTGCCCGAAGGCGGAAAGCGAATGACTGCTTCGGCTTTCTTAAGTGGCAATCCGCTTAAAAAAGGCGAAAGTTTGGTGTAAAAAATGGTAAACCCAAGAAAGTTAGCCATTAGGGCGCTAAACAGTATCGAAAAAGACAAAGCTTATTCAAATTTAACACTTAATGCCGTTTTAAGGCAAAGCGGTGCCGACAGGCGCGAAAGTGCGCTTGCAACAGCACTTTTCTACGGTGTGTTAGACAGAAAAATAAGTCTTGACTATATTTTAAGCTCCTATTTAAAGCAACCGATAAATAAATTATCACCCTTTACGCTTTGCGCCTTAAGGGTGGGACTTTATCAAATTATTTATATGGATTCTGTGCCCCCGTTTTCGGCGGTTGACGAAACCGTTAAGATTTTAAAAAAGTCAAAAGAAAGCGGTAATTCGGGGCTCGTTAACGCTGTTTTACGGAACTATTTAAGAGCACCTAAAGAATTACCGGCAGGCAAAAGTGCAGAAGATATTTCGGTTAGGTATTCCTGCCCTTTAAGTATTGTTAAAAGCTTTATTGCGGACTATGGCACCGAAGATACTTTAAGCTTGTTAGAAGAAAGCTTAAAGCCGGCGCCAGTCACTTTAAGAGTTAACACCGAAAAAATATCGGTAAACGGTTTAAAGAAAGAGCTTGAAGCCGAAGGCGTTGCGGTAAGGGAAACGGAATTGCAGTCGTTTCTGTTAGCAGAAGAAGGCTTTTCGGTACAAAACAGCGATTGTTACAAAAATGGGCTTTTCTTCGTGCAGGACTTAGCTTCGGGTACCGTTTGCGAAAAGTTATCGCCGGCATCGGGCGAAAGGGTGCTTGACCTTTGCGCCGCACCGGGCGGAAAGAGCTTTAATATGGCACTTTTAATGAAAAACAAGGGCGAAATCGTTTCTTGCGATATATATGAAAACAGATTAAAGCTTATAAAAAACGGTGCTGACCGT
This sequence comes from Acutalibacteraceae bacterium, assembly GCA_045642065.1. GTDB lineage: Bacteria > Bacillota > Clostridia > Oscillospirales > Acutalibacteraceae > UBA737. The sequence continues at coordinate 34,382 of JAZUID010000005.1, read as the reverse complement.
TTGGGACTTGATATTATTAAGCCTATTCTTAACGACGGTACGGTTTTTAATGATAAACTCGGCACTTTTGACCGTGTGCTTGCCGATGTTCCCTGTTCGGGATTCGGCATAATGCGGAGAAAACCCGATATTAAATACAAACCGGTCGAGGATTTTAAAGATTTAGAAGAAATACAAAAATCCATTTTAGAAAATGCCGATTTGTATTTAAAGAAAAACGGATTTTTGCTTTACTCAACCTGCACTTTAAGGCGGGATGAAAACGAGCAAAATGTAAAAGCATTTTTAGAAAACCACAAAAATTATACTTTGGAATTCGAGCATACCTTTATGCCACACAAAGACAAAACCGACGGGTTTTATTGTGCTCTTTTCAAAAAGCAGTAATAATTTGAAAGGGGTTGCCGTTTATTAAAATAGATATTAAATCTATGAATATGGAAGAACTTGCCACATTTACGGCGAGCCTTTCGGAGCCCAAATACCGCGCAAAACAGATTTTTAAATGGCTCCATTCGGGGGTTACAAGTTTTGATGAGATGACCGATATTTCGGCTTCTCTTAGAAAAAAGTTAGATGAAATTTGCTATATTGCAAATGTCGAAATAAAGAAAAAGCTTGTTTCAAAAATTGACGGTACCGTAAAATATCTTTATAAGCTTTACGACGGTGAGTTTATTGAGTCGGTGCTAATGCAATATGAACACGGCTACACGGTTTGCATATCAACCCAAGTCGGTTGCAGAATGGGGTGCAGTTTTTGTGCCTCGGGCATAAACGGATTAAAGCGAAGCTTAACCGCTTCCGAGATGATAGCTCAACTGCAAATGGCCGAACGCGACAACGGAATTCGCGTTTCAAATGTCGTTATGATGGGTATGGGCGAGCCACTTGACAACTTTGATAACAGCGTTAGGTTTTTACAACTGGTATCCTCTGAAAACGGAATGAATATAGGACTTCGCCACATTTCACTTTCGACTTCGGGTGTTGTAAGCGGAATTAAGAAATTAAAGGAATATAATTTTCCGATTACTCTTTCGGTGTCGCTGCACGCGCCGTACGACGAAATAAGAAGTAAAATGATGCGGGTTAATAATAAATGGAATATTGAAAGCTTGCTTAATGCCTGCAAAGAGTATCAAGCCGTCACAACAAGGCGGATTTCATTTGAATACGCTTTGATAGATGGGGTTAACGACAGTGATGACTGTGCTGTAAAGCTTTCAAAAATTTTAAAAGGCATTATGTGCCATGTGAACTTAATTCCGGCTAATCCGGTTAAGGAAAACGGGTATAAAAAGCCCGACATAAAAAAGATAAGGCATTTTCAAAATGTTCTTGTTGAGCATGGTGTAAATGCCACAATAAGAAGAACGCTCGGGGCGGATATTGATGCTTCCTGCGGGCAACTAAGACAAAGAGAAAGCGAGGGAACAAGTTAGTGCGTATATTCAGCAAGACCGACAAAGGTATGGTTAGGGATAACAATCAGGATGCCTTTTTTGCCGGCAAACTGGGTGAAGATTGCTTTTTTGCTATTGTCTGCGACGGTATGGGCGGTGCGAATGCCGGCAACGTCGCAAGCGAAACTGCGGTTAAAAAACTTTCGGAGTACATAATTAAATCCTACCGAAAGTCAATGACTAACGGTGACTTAAGCAAAATGCTTAAAAATGCGGTTGAAAGTGTTAACATCTTAATTTATGATAAAGCACTTAAAAACCCCGAATTAAACGGAATGGGTACTACCGCGGTAATTGCGGTGGTGCAGGGTAATAATGTTGTTATCGCCCATGTCGGTGACAGCCGCGCTTACCTTGTAAATGAGGAGATTACGCAAATCACCCGTGACCATTCGGTAGTTCAATCTTTAATAGAAAGCGGTAAACTTTCAGCTGTGGAGGCTAAAAATCACCCGCGCAAAAATGTCATTACAAGAGCAATCGGCGCCGAAGAAAGCGTAAGTGCCGAATGTGACGAGCTGACGCTTAATAAAGGTGATTCGCTCTTGCTTTGTACCGACGGTCTTTCGAATTTTACCGAGACCGACGACATAAAAAAAGCATTCAGCGTCGGGGATATTTCCTTGGTGGCCGAAAGGCTAATTGACATTGCAAACAAAAACGGCGGTAGGGACAACATTACCGCGGTAGTTTTAAATGCAGAATAATTTTACGCTTACTTTGAAAGGAAAAGTGTTTTTATGGATAAGTTTGTAGGAAAAAGGCTTGACGGCCGTTACGAAATTAAGGAAATTATCGGTGTCGGCGGTATGGCCGTTGTTTATAAGGCACACGATAATCAGGAAAACCGCACCGTTGCAATTAAAATTTTAAAGGATGAATTCACCTCTAACGAGGAATTTATCCGTAGATTCACTAACGAATCTAAAGCGATTGCAATGCTTTCTCACCCTAATATTGTAAAGGTTTACGATGTCAGCATCGGCGACCTTATTCAGTATATCGTTATGGAATACATTGACGGTATTACCCTAAAAGAATATATTGAGCGTCAAGGCAGTCTTCGTTGGAAAGACGCCGTACATTTTACATTACAAATATTAAAGGCTCTTCAACACGCGCACGACAAGGGCATCGTACATAGAGATGTTAAACCGCAGAACATTATGGTCCTTTCCGACGGTACCATTAAGGTTACCGACTTCGGTATTGCCCGCTTTGCGAGAAGTGAGCAAAGAACAATTACCGACAAGGCAATCGGCTCGGTTCATTATATAAGCCCCGAACAAGCACGCGGTGAAAAGACCGATGAAAAGGCCGACCTTTATTCGGTTGGTGTTATGCTTTATGAAATGACAACAGGTCAGTTGCCGTTCCAAGCAGAAAGTGCCGTTTCGGTTGCTATTATGCAACTTCAGCGCGACCCAAAACTGCCGACCGAACTTAATGCCTCAATTCCGCTCGGTCTTGAACAAATCACAATGCATGCCATGCAGAAAAATTCCAACAAGCGTTATCAATCCGCTTCGGAAATGCTTTGCGATCTTGACCAATTCAGAAAGGATCCCTCAACAACCTTTGAATACAGCTATTTTGTAGATACTCAACCCACAAAATATGTTGGCGGTACACCGACAGAAGCAAAAAATGACGCACCGGCACAAAAGAAGCCCGACGAACTTAAAGAAAACAATAACTTTGTACCTGTCCTTGCAGGTATTGCGACAACCTTGGGTATTGCCATTATTGTTTTGGCAGGTATATTTATTCCGAAACTGTTTTCCGACACGGGCAAAGAATTTAAGTGCCCTGACTTTGTCGGTCAAACTCAGGAAGAGGTAGAAAACAACAAAGATTATAACGAAAAATTTGAAATTACATATAAACAAGAAACCGACGACGCCGATGCGGGCGAGATTTTCAAGCAATCCATCGCAAAGGGCCGAAAGGTTAAAAAGGGCGCAAAAATCACCCTTTATGTAAGCGTAGGCAAATCTAAGGTTAAGGTGCCTGATGTTGCAGGCATGACCGAATCTCAAGCCGTTTCAAAGCTTAAGTCAATGGGATTCGTTGTAGCTGAAGAGCCCGAACACGTTTTTAGTGAAGACTTTGAAAAAGGCCATGTTGTAAAAACTAAACCTGCTATCGGCAAGTCGGTAGAAAAGGGTAGCGGTATTACGGTTTTCGTAAGTGACGGCAAGGAAGTTAAAAATGTCGAAATACCTAATGTTGTGGGGCTTAAATCCGACGAAGCAAAGGCAAGACTCGAAAAACTGAACTTAGTTGTTGAAGTTAAGGAGAAGCAATTAACTGCCAGCGATAAGTATTACGAAGCCGGCTATATTGTATTGCAGGATCCGGCAAACGGCACGCAGATACCCGAAGGCTCAACCGTTGTTATTTATGTTTCGAGCGGTTCTGTCGAATACGGCTTTAATGTAACCGTTAATTTGCCGAATGATTATGCTTACGACACCGGTTTGGTTTCCTTGTGGGACGGAAGTCAGTTGTTTAGCGAAAGCGGCAAAATCAACATAAAGGAAACAGGTTCGTTCACATTCAAGAATTTAACTTCGCAAGACGCCACAAAGACACTTATTGTCGAGCTTTCGAAAGACGGAAATAATTATGAAAAGTATATGGAAATAAAGGTTGACTGCAAAACAGGCAAGTACAACACAGTTAAGACATATTCGAACTATTCTAAGAAGTAATGACGGGAATTATTGTTAAAGCACTTTCGGGATTTTATTATGTCGAAAGCGGTGACAAGATATACGAATGTAAGGCAAGGGGAAATTTCAGAGCCAAAGGAATTTCCCCTTTGGTTGGCGACAGGGTGGAATTCGCCGTTACGGAAGGTGAAAAAGGCGCTCTTCAAAGTATAACACCCAGAAAAAGTTGCCTTTACAGACCGAGTGTTGCCAACATTGATAAACTCTTTATTGTTTCTTCATATAAAACACCGTCGCCTAATGCCACAATTATAGACAGGCTAACGGCCATTGCGGTTTTCGGCGGTATTACACCGGTTATCGTCTTTAATAAATGCGATATGGGTGACTTTGACGAGTGGGTTAAGATTTACGAAAAGAGCGGTTTTAAAACTCTTGTTGTATCGGCAGAAACGCACGAGGGTTTAGAAGAATTAAAGCAAGAATTATCGGGGTGCATCAGCGCTTTTACCGGCAATTCGGGCGTTGGCAAATCAAGTCTTTTAAATGCGCTTTTTAAGGAATTGGATATTGAGACGGGCGCAGTCAGCGAAAAATTAGGCCGTGGCCGTCACACCACGCGACATACCGAGCTATTTAAAACAAACGACGGCGGATATGTTGCCGACACACCGGGGTTTTCTTCTATTGAATACGATAATTCGGATTATTCGTTTAAAGAAGAACTTCCCAACTGCTTTCCGGAATTCAGCGACTACTTAGGCAACTGCAAATTCACTTCCTGCACCCATACGTGCGAAAAGGGCTGCGGTATTATAAATGCCGTAAAAGTCGGCAAAATAAGTGAAAGCCGACATAACTCGTATATTGAATTATTTGCCGAATTAAAAGAATTAAAGGCTTGGCAAGCCTCAAATTATAAGAAAAAGTAACCTTTTTCAGTTTTCCCTATATACTGTTAGTGAAGGGGGAAAGCGTATGCGAAGAAACCGTAGAATAAATAAAGGTGCCTTAGCGGTCACTTTTGCTATCGGACTTCTTATAAGTTGCTTTTGTCCTCCGCGCTTTTTAGTTGCGGTATTGGCAGTCTGGGTTATTATACTCGGGTTGTCATGCTCAAAATGTTAGGGAGGGTTTTAATTTGAAGGTTATTCTTTTTAAAAGTCCTAAATTTTTAGGCGCAATTTTACGTATGGTGTTTGGCATAAAAAAACAAGCACAAGTTTAAATGTACTTAAAAAGACCGGTTGCTTTGCAACCGGTCTTTTACTATACAAAATAGAAATTAACATCCCAAGCGGGAAGGTAAGGGTAGTGCCGTACATAAACTTTATAGTCTTTGTTAATATTTAGCACCGCTTTCGGTATTGTTATTAGATCTTCGCTTCTGTGATAGGCGGAAATCAACATTTTCGGTTTTTTATTTTTTATAACCTTTGCTCCGCCTAAAATGGCGTTTAATTCTTCCCCTTCAACATCAAACTTTATATAGGTGGGATTTTTGTTTTCCAAAAGCGCATCTAAGGTGGTTATCGGAGTTTCTATACCGCTTTCGGCTTTACTTGAACCGCGCCCGCGCCCCGAGCTTAAAAAGCAGGTGCCGGCTTCTTTGCCGATACACGAATTAACGGCGGTAAAGTTTTTTGTGTTTTCCGAATTTTTTAACAATCTTTTAAAGCTTTTTAAGTCCGGCTCAACCGCGATAATTTCATTATAACTGTTGTTTGTAAGGCTTAAAAATTCTTTGACGGTATCACCGCTATATGCACCAAGGTCAACAAAAGTTTCATTGTCACCAAGCTTAAAAAAGTCGGAAAACGGGCTTTCGGGGGACACTTCGCAGTCATATAAATAATTCGGGTTGCCGGTAAGCTTAAAGTTGATAACATTCCTGTAGGTCTTTTTGGAAAGCTCATCGGCAAGTATGCTTTCTATTTCCGCAAAGGTTTTTTCGTTTGCGCTAAAATATGCGCTGTTAAAAACGGTCTCCCCGTAAACCGGTACATCGGGAACATAAAGCTCGGTTTCCTTTGATATTCGCTTTACATTATTTATAACTTCGGGTAAGGCCGAGCCGAATACGAACAATGCAATCATATCGGGGAAATTTTCTTTCGCGGTTAAGTAATCGGTAATTTTAAAACCGTGAAAAGTTTTGTTGCGTACAAAACCGTCGCTTGCGAAAACACCGCTTATACTAACGCCGTTGCTTTCAAGCTCATTTATCACTTTATCGGCGCCGTTGCCCATACCGTAAAGAAGAATAGGCCTGTTTGCGCTTTTTAAATATTGCCAGATATCAGTATTTATTTTTGTCACCCTCACTAAAAAATGCTATTTACTTATAATTAAAAATCTTGTATAATTATATTATACAATTAAATCCTTGTTTTCACAAGGATAAAGGAGAAAAATAAAATGAAAAAGGTTTTAGCTTTTGACTTCGGCGCTTCTTCGGGACGCGCTATGTTGGCCGAATACGACGGCAAAAAAATAAATATGCGCGAAATCCATCGTTTCAGTAACGATACCGTTATAGTAAACGGAAGAATGTATTGGGACGTTTTAAGACTTTTCTTTGAAATTAAGGCAGCCATTACTAAGGCTGTTAACGACGGCGGTTTTGATGCTATCAGCATTGATACTTGGGGTGTTGACTTTGGTATGCTTGATAAAAACGGCAACCTTTTAGCAAACCCCGTTCACTACCGCGATGCGAGAACCGAGGGCATGCCCGATGAAGTATTTAAGATAATAAACAGCGATGAACTTTATAATTTGACAGGCACACAAACAATGCGCATTAACACTATTTATCAGTTGATGTACTTAAAAATGCATGAGCCCGAGTTACTTGAACGCACCGAAAAGATTTTGCTTATGCCCGACCTTTTTGCTTATATGCTTACGGGCGTTATGAAGGAAGAAGCAAGCATCGCCTCTACTACAAACCTTTTTGACCCATATAAACACACTTGGAACAACGACTTAATCGTAAAATTGGGTTTGCCGAAACACATTTTTGCCGATATTATTCCGTCAGGCAGCGTGTACGGCGAGCTTTCCGACGAAATTTGTGAAGAATTAGGTTGCAAAAAGGTGCCCGTAATTGCAGTTGCTTGCCACGATACCGCTTCGGCAGTTGCTGCCACACCTTCCGATAATGATGACTTTGTTTACATCAGCTGCGGTACTTGGAGTCTTTTCGGCATCGAAAACGACACCCCGATTATTAACGAGGCCGCAAAAGAAGCACAGTTCACAAACGAAGGCGGTCACATGGGTAAAACCCGCGTTCTTAAAAATATTATCGGTCTTTGGCTCGTTCAGGAATCCCGCCGTCAATGGAAGCGCGAGGGCGTTGAAATCGGCTTCCAAGAATTAGGCGAAGAAGCTTTGTTGGCAGAACCCTTCAAGTGCTTTATCGATGTTGATAATCCGAGCTTTGAAGCCGCAGGCAACCTGCCTAAACGCGTTTGCGAATTCTGCGAAAAGACCGGTCAGTATGTACCGAAAAATCGTGGCGAAATTATGCGTTGCATCTACCAAAGCCTTGCTATGAAGTATAAATACACTTTTGAAAATCTTTGCAAATTAGGCGGTAAGCAATATAAGAGTATTAATGTTTTAGGCGGCGGTATTAAGGATGTTGTGTTGTCGCAACTTATTGCCGACGCTTGCAATGTTGAAGTTTTAGCGGGACCGTCCGAAGCCACCGCTATGGGTAATATCGCCGTTGCTTTTGAAGCATTGGGCGAAATTAAAGGTCTTAAAGAAATTCGCAAGGCCGTTTCAAACTCGACTGAATTGAAGCGCTATTTACCAAAGGATAATGCTTCTTGGAACGCTCATTACGAAGAATATTTAAAGATTTTAGGTAAGTAATATGGCTGAAAAAATCGAAAACGGCGTGCATGAAGCCACCGCGGCAGAAAAGTATGTCGCACCAACCGAAAAAGAGGTTTTGGAGCATTTAGAATGGTTCAAAGACCAAAAGTTAGGCCTTTGGCTTAAACTTAACGGCGAAGGTATTTACGGCACAAGACCTATTTTCCCGTATGAAAAAGCAGGCGTTTCTTACACCGCTAAAAACGGCGCAATGTACGCCTTTATTAAGTACAACAGGGACTATAAGGCGGTAAGGGCGGTCGAGCTTCATTCCGATAAAAAGGTAAAAGAAATCACCCTTTTAAGAAACGGACAAGCTATTCCGTTCACTCAAAACGGCAACACGGTTTTGGCATATCCAAAGGACGCAGAACTTTATAACTTAAAGTACGCCGACTGTTTGAAAATTACATATTAAAACAAAAGGTCCTTTCCAAACGGAAAGGACCTTTTTATATGATAAAACGGTAACTAATCATTTTTTAAAAATTTATAGGGGTCGGTATTAAGAACGGTGGCAATATCAAATAATGTGTCTAATGAAATTCCGGTTTTGCCTTTTACGCTTTCGACCTGCGCAACAAACGACCAACTTTTGCCGATTTTCTCGGCAAGTTCTTCTTGAGTCAAACCGTTTAATTTGCGATAATAAGCTATCTTTAAACCTATTTCAGCGTATTGTTTAGTATGGCGTTCTTTCATCATAATCCCTCCGTATAAATTTTACCATTACAGCTTGACTTTTAGTATGGATTATGATAATATGAATATACGGTAAAACTATATAAATATACCGTTTAAATTTTAGGGGGAATATCCTATGTTTAATAATATAGGTGAAAAAATTAAAATGCTGGCACAAGTACTTTGTTGGCTGGGTATAATCGGAAGCATAATTTTTGGACTTGTTTTAATAGCAGATAATATATATTTTGATATTGGTCAGGGAATTTTGATTATGATAGGCGGTGCCTTACTGTCGTGTATAAACTCACTTGTTCTTTATGGTTTTGGTGAACTAATTAAGAGTAATATGATGCTTGTAGAGCAAAATAGGATAATAATTTTAAATAAAGAAAAGAATAACAGCAATAGAGCGCTTAAAGATAACGATAGAAAAGAATATGTGAATGACAAAGATGTTAAAAGCGCCAAATGTCAAATATGCGGTAAGGAAAGTACAAACGCACAGTATTGCAAAATTGTAGATGATCTTGGAACCAGATACAGAACAATTTGTGCAGAGTGTAGAGAAAAGAATCATGCTGTGCCTACAACCAAATAGTTTTAATTTTTAAAAATTAAAAACACCGGCTTACAAGTCGGTGTTTTCTTTTCGGTATTTAAGGGGGGATACGCCCGTTTTTGCCTTAAAACTATTAGAAAAATAATAGATATTTGAGTAGCCGACCTTTGAAGAAATATCTTCAACCGAAAAGTCGGTGCTTTTAAGCATTTCTTTGGCTCTTTCAAGTCGCAAATTGTTTAAGTAATCAATAATACTACTGCCTGTTTGTTCCTTGAAAATTCGCTTGATGCTCGAAAGGGAATAGCAAAATTTGTTACTTATTTCGGTCAAATTTACGCTGTTTTCAAGATTGTCATTTAAGTAGTTTATAATGTCGGCGGTAAGGGTTTTTCGCGCCTTTAATTGGGTGTAGGTTTCGGCGCGCTTTTCGGTTTTTGTAACGGGGGATTCAAGTAGGGATAAAAGCAAAAGCTCGATAGTATTTTTCATATATTGCTCGTAAAAAACGTTTTGCTCGCTCACTCTGTCCATAGCGCCGTCAACCGCTATTGTAAGGGGGTCTTTTGGGGAAAAAATCTTAGGCCCCGTTTCGGCAATATCGTTAATTAAATGCTTTTGACGGTTGTTCGCCGAAATAATTTTATTATTAAAATAATCCATCTCGTTACTCTTTACAGAAAAGCAAAAAATTATTACCGAAGCGTTGTCTTTGTAGGGCCTTATCGCGTGGTATTCGTAGGGCTTATGGCAGACCATTTCGCCGCTTTTTAAAATGTAGGTCGCTTTGTCGGCCTTGACGCTTACTTTGCCTTTGTCAACATAAACAAATTCCCAACCGTTGTGGCTTTCGCCGCCGTATTTAAAGTCGGTCGGAAGTTCGTAATAAAAGGCGCTAATTAACTTTTTAACCTGTAATTCGTCCGAAAGTTTTATACCGAGCGGCACCGAAAACCACCTCTTAAAAATAGGATAATTATTAAAGGAAATATCGCTTATAAGCTTATTTTATAAATTTTTGGACTTTTTGTCAATGGTAATTTCGATTTTATTATATTAAAATATAATAAAGTTAATATTGAAAGGATGTTTTTTATGAACGTTTTAGCAATAGGCTGTCATCCCGACGACGTTGAGATTGCATGCAGCGGTACGCTTGCAAAATGCGTTAAGCGCGGTGACAAGGTAATTGTTTGCCACGTTTCGACCGGCAACTTGGGCCATGTAATTATCCCGCCCGACGAGCTTGCGGTTATCCGTAAGGGCGAAGCAAAGAAAGCCGGTTCGCTTGCCGGAATTGAGGTTATTTGCGCAGGCTTTAATGACCTTGACATTTACGACAATAATAAGGAAGCAAGGGACAAGATAGTTGACGTTATTCGTTACGCCAACCCCGACTTAATCATCACCCACAATCCTGATGATTATATGCCTGACCACACCGCTGTTTCCCGTCTTGTGTTTGATGCAAGCTTTACGGCGACTTTACCAAACTATACAAATTATCCGCATGTTTTCAGTAAAGAAGACGGCGCCCCTGCAAAATTAGTCCCGATTTATTATATGGATACATTAGCAGGCGTTAATTTCGTTCCGACTGAATATGTTGATATCAGTGATGAAATAGACTTGAAGATTGATATGCTTGAATGTCACGAAAGCCAACTTGTTTGGATGAGAGAGCATGACAACATTGATTTTGCCGACATGGTAAGAACCTGCTCGCGCTATCGCGGTTACCAATGCGGTGCCGATTATGCCGAAGGCTTTACACAATGCAAAGCATATTTAAAGGGTACAACCAAAAGGCTTTTGCCTTAAATTATAAATAAAAATTTTTTGGAGGAATTTTATTATGGATTTTATGAGTACTGTTAAAGGTTCACTGCTTGAAGGCTTTTATCCTAACGGTTGGGATATGGCTAAAATTGACGCTTGCTGCGAAAAGGGTGTAGCAAGAGAAAATTTCTGGAACAAGGATTTTACACCTGTTGAATGCCCCGACATTCACGATTTTGACACTCTTATGGGTCACGAAATCGCACTTCAAATCAAAGAAACTGCCGAACAAAGCCGCAAGCTTGCCATCATTTTGCCGGTTGGCCCTATGGGTATGTACCGTTGGGCAGCTTATTTCCTAAATGCTTGGAATATTGATTGCAGTCACGTTACAACATTCAACATGGACGAATGGGCTGACGGTGAAGGCAATACACTTGACCCGACAAATCCGGCATCTTTCCAATATTCTATGAATGAAGCTTTTTTCAGCAAGGTTAAAAAGACTATCCCCACAAATCAACGCAACTTTGCAACAAAGACAAACCTGCCGACATATCCCGCTAAAATCGAAGCGTTAAAGGCAGAAGGTGCTAAGTTGGTTTTAGTTTACGGTATCGGCAGAATGTGCCATATCGCATTCTGGGAACCGCACTTTGCCGACGACTACAAGACCGAAGAAGAATGGAAGTCGCAATGCTACCGTTTAGGTGCAAAATTGCATCCGCTTACCATTGAACAAAATGCTATTACAAGCTTTAAGAGCCGTTCAACATTAGTTCCTTGCAGTGCTAATACAATCGGCCCCGGCCTGTTCTTAAAGGCTGACTACGCTATCGGCGGTGCTGACGGCGCATTAGGCAGAGGCATGGGTTGGCAGGGTATGAGCTTCTTAACAACTCTGCACCACGGTCCTGATATGCACATCACTTCTACATTTATTCCTACCTTACCTGGTAAACTGTTCTATCTGAAAGAATTAGCAGGTCCGCTTACTGCTGAATGCAACTAATAGGTGGCGTTATGACTAACGGAATTACAATAGCAGGTAATATACTTGCAGATGTTGTAAAAACGGTGGATGTATATCCCGAAATCGGTATGTTAAGTAATATAAGCAGTGTCGAGCGTTCGGTGGGCGGTTGTGTGCCTAACACCGGCATCGACATTGCCAAAATAGACAGCACGATTAAGCTTGACGCGTTGGGCCTTGTCGGTAACGATGACTACGGCCGTTTTGTAGTCGGCGAGCTTAACAAAAACGGCATAAATACAGAAGGCGTTAAGGTTACCGAAAGTGCCAACACAAGTTTTAGCGATGTTATGAGTCTTTTGGGCGGAGAAAGAACCTTTTTCCACTCTCGCGGTGCCAATGCACTGTTTTGCGAAGACGATATTGACATTGATGCTTTAAATACCGATATGTTCCACATCGGCTATATTCTTTTGCTCGATAAGTTAGATGAGGAAGATAAGCAGTACGGCACTAAAATGGCGCGCCTTTTAAGTAAAGTTCAAGCCAAAGGCATTAAAACTTCAATCGACGTTGTAAGTGATTCAAGCGGTAACTTTAAAGCAAAGGTTATGCCGGCTTTAAAGTATTGCGATAATATTATTATTAACGAAATTGAATGTTGCAGTATTTGGGGGCTTGAGCCTACCGACAAAGACGGCAATTTGTGCTTGGAAAACATTAAAAAAGCTATGGAATTAACCCTTAACAGCGGTGTTAAGGAAAGGGTTATTGTTCATTGCAAGCAAGCAGGCTTTATGCTCTCAAAAGCGGAGGGGTTTGTTTCCGTTTTGTCCCTTAATGTTCCAAAGGAAGATATAAAGGGCAGTGTCGGCGCAGGCGACGCTTATTGCGCCGGTTGTCTTTACGGCATTTATAAGGGCTTTAGCGGTGAAGAAATTTTAAAATTCGCTTCGGGCGCGGCGGCTTGCAGTTTGCTCGAAAAAAACTCTGTTGACGGCATGAAAACTGCCGAAGAAATAGCAAAAATCGAATCCGTTTATCCGAGAAGAAGGAGTATTTAAAATGTTAGTAAATTTGAATTATGTGCTTGAAAAAGCACAAAAAGAACATTATGCGGTAGGTCTTTTCAATACTACCGATACCGATATGTTAGAAGCCGCTATTTCTGCCGCCGAGGAAATGCGTTCACCGATTATTATCGGCACCGCAGAAGTTTTGCTTCCCTATGGTGAATTAAAGCTTATTGCACCATCTATCATTGCCGCCGCAAAGCGCGCAACCGTTCCGGTTGTCGTTCACTACGACCACGGCTTAACATACGAGCGCTGTGTTGAAGCCCTTAAATTAGGCTTTTCAAGCATTATGTTTGACGGCTCCGCAGGGGACTATGAAACCAATTTAAAGCAAACCGAAGAATTGGCACGCTTGGCTCACACAATGGGCGCTACAATTGAAGGTGAAATCGGGCATGTCGGACAAGCCGATACCGATGACGGCCTTTTAACAGATATGTACACAACACCAAAGGAAGCTATTGACTATGTAAAAGCAACCGGTGTTGACGCACTGGCTATTGCCATAGGCACCGCTCACGGTATGTATAAAACCAAGCCGAAGCTTGACATCAACAGATTAAGTGAAATTCATTCAGCTATCAATACACCGCTTGTTTTACACGGTGGCTCGGGCCTTTCGGATGACGATTTCAGAAACACCATTAAGAACGGCATTTCCAAGGTAAACATCTTTACCGACCTTTGCAATGCCGGTGAAAAGGGTATGAAAGAGGGGGCCGAAAAAGGTCTTGGCTATCTTGATTTAAGAAATTATAAAGTTGATTCGATAAAGCAAGCAGTCATTAAAAAAATCAAGCTTTTCGGAAGCGAAGGAAAAGCTTAAAAAGTCAGTAAAAACCGCAAAGGTTTTTGTTGACAAGAAGGGACTTATTTGCTATAATGTTCTAGCACGCTGAAAAATGCGAGTGTGCTGGAATAGGCAGACAGGCACGTTTGAGGGGCGTGTGTCCACGACGTACGGGTTCAAGTCCCGTCACTCGCACCAAAGCAAAAATCCTATCACGCAAGTGGTAGGATTTTTTCTTTGTATTATTAATTATTCGTTATTAAGTATTCATTATTCATTATTCATTAAATCAATGCGATAGGATTTTCTAAATGAATAATGAATACTTAAGACTTAAAAACGAATAATTGATTTGTCCGAAATTTTGTGCTAAAATACAGTCGCTGATAAAGATGAAAGAAAACATTTTGATTGACAAATCAGTAGATTTTGCTGCAAGAATTATTAAATTGTGTAAATTTTTAGAAAATGCTGAAAAAGAGCATATTATCTCAAAGCAAATCATTCGAAGCGGAACAAGCATAGGCGCTAATATCAATGAAGCACAATACGGCAACAGTAAAGCTGATTTTGTTTCAAAACTACATATTTCACTGAAAGAAACTGCCGAAACAGAATATTGGCTGCATTTATTGTTCAAATCTGATTATATCGATGACAAAATGTTTGATTCATTGCTTACCGATTGCCTTGAACTCAAAAAACTGCTTATATCTTCAATAAATACCGCAAAGAGAAATAAGTAATATAGAAATACAACCGCCGTAATTCTTACGGCGGTTTATTTATCGGGAAATTCATTTTTATGCAAATTCTGCCAAAAATGTGGGAATTAACCATTTAAAAGCAACGCATTTTTAGGTGGTTTTTTCACGAAATGTAAAGATAGTGCAATTTTTCGGACGCGTTTTCATATATATTAAGGGAGTAAATGCAAAAAATGTCCAGAAAAGTAAAGATTTTATCTTGATTTTTAATTTTTATGTGTTATAATATATATGTATAAGTACCCCCAGCATATTAAACCTATTTTTTTTATTCTGAAAGGGAGAAAAAATCATGAAAAACTACAAACTACTCAAAAAGCCATTGGCAATACTTTTGGCAGTTGCCGTTGTATTTTCCGCCTTTGGCACATTGTCGCTCTTTACCTTTGCGGCAACAAACCCAGACGATCTTACCGCTACGTTTGACTTTGAAACCAACGATCAGCTTGATTCTTGGGTACAGGTCGGCGGTAAAACCGG
This sequence comes from Acutalibacteraceae bacterium, assembly GCA_045642065.1. Taxonomy (GTDB): domain Bacteria; phylum Bacillota; class Clostridia; order Oscillospirales; family Acutalibacteraceae; genus UBA737. Next base: position 19,242 of record JAZUID010000005.1, on the reverse strand, counting down.
AAACGAAACGACAGAGGGTTATGAATCATGGAACTATGACCCACAGATCGGTTCAAAAACCGGATATGTAAAGCATTCTATTAACGTTAAAGAAATTGAGTCATCAACAGGTTCTTTCAAGAACTTTAATATTGTTGATGAAACAAATTCTGCGAACAATGCAACAGTTGAAGGTGCACTTGCCGACATATTTACAAGTAACACATTGCAAGTAAAACCATACCTTTATAATGCCGCTGGTTCGGTAACAGGTTATGATACATATGTCAATAAAGCTTCATCTTCATCAAATGTTGTTTCAACTAATTTAAACAATACCTCAATGTACACATTAGCCCAAACGATGGATGGTAACAAAGCTAAAGACACATTGGTAATGAAGTCTGTCAGCGGCCGTTTTTCTTTAGATATCAATGAAGAACCGACTGATGGTCAGGGAACTGCAAAAATTCGCACATCGCCTGTACTTGTTTACTATTATAAAGACGCTGACAACTGGCGCGGGGTTCGTTTCAACGCGGCTTGTTGGAATACAATGGGTAAAATGTCTTATTTAACAAAGCAAGCAATTATTTGCGAAGGTGGCAAAATATATCAAGAGGCTGTACAACGCCCAACAGTTGATTGCTCAACATATTGTGCTGATTCATTCGCCACAAATTATAATCAATACACACAAAATAAAAATTATACTTCGACCGGTCTTGCTATGGGTGCAAACACTCCACAAAACGGTTTATTCCCGATTTTAGGTTCTGCGATGAGTGGCACTGCCTATCTTGAATGGCTTAATTTTGAAATTACATATAGTAAAGATACCGTTGTTGTAAATATTATTGACGGTACCGGTGTAACAATGAACTTTGTTATCGGTCAAGGTAAGGCCACATTATACGGCGCTGACGGTTCAACAGCCACCGCCGACATAACAGACTTAAGAAATGCAACTTTCGCACTCGGTGCTTCCTATTCCATCGGTAAAAACCGTTTGAATTCTACAGAACAACCTACAATTGGCTTTGATAACATTAAGGTTGAAATGATGAATACTGCTGACAGTAACACAGCAATAGCAACTGTTACAAAGTTAATAAACGAAATCAACAGTGACGAAACTTGCAAAGCTGCTTCCGATGCTTATGAAAACTTAACAACAGAACAAAAAGCACGCGTAATTAATGCAAATGCCCTTAAACATTACAAAGAGTATTTTTATAATTTACGCGTACAATATGATTTTTCGGAAGAAAGTCAAAAAGATATAATCGGATACGATTATATTGTGCAAAAAACTAGTACCACCTTTATGAATAACAGTTATACTCAACAAAAGAAGATACACACTGATGATAACGGTAACTATGTAAGATTAGCTTCGGGTTATTTAGGTAACGGTTTGCGTACAGGCTTTTATATTGACCTGCCCGCAAATGCAAGGGATGATATTGAATCTCTGACCATTACTGTAAAAAACGGCTTCGTTTCAACGGCAACACCGCCACTTGGACATACAAATAACGGTGATACCCGTTTTGAAGGAATGAATGACAGAGAAAAGAACAGCCAATCAAGTGGTACAATGTCAATAGTAAATAATGGCGGATATGGTTGGACCACTACATGGAATACAGCAACTGTTTCAAAAATCGGCGTTGACCTTGGTCAAACATTCAGCTTTATTTTAAAGCCAAATGCTAAAAATGCAAATTCTACAGATATTTCTGTCTATGGTTATAAAGTTGATAGCGAAAATAACCCAACAAACGAATTGGTAGAATCCGCATCTATTACATACGGAAAAAACATTAATAACATTATGCTATGCTTAGGTATGTCAGTGCAGATTGATGTTTCAAACATTGACATTAAATACAAAGGTTGGGAAAGCATTGTTCACATGACACCCGAAGAAGAAGCAATGGCAGAACGCGTTGCTTCTATCGGTGAAGTAACACTTACTAACGCTTCTGAAATGAATACAACCGTCAGCGCTATCCGTGCTGATTTTGATGCTTTGGATTCTGCTAACCTTCAAACCTACAAGCCCGAAGGCAGCGAACTTACCGTTGCCGAAATGTTGGCTTTAAAGGAAGAAGAAATTGCGGTTTATTTAGGTCAAATTAAGACAGCGCAAGACTTTGTTGACGAATATTCGACCGTAATTAACTACACCGCACCGACAATAACCACAAGACCGATTGCGGCAGAGGTTAAGGTAGCTTATGATGCTTACAACCTGTTAGCACCTGAAATCAAATCTATTCTTAACAATAACTACGGTTTAGTAGGTTATTCATTTGCAATCGGTACAACACTTACCGATGTGCTTTATCCGGTAGCCGAAGATGTTATTCCGACTGCCGAGCAGTTAGCTTTTGAAAATCATTACGAAACAAAGGCTATCGGTAACATGACTACCGCCACAATAAATCTTTCGGATATTGATACAGCACTTTCACTTTATGATGCTATCGGCGACAGACAAGACAGATACACTGCCGAATATAAACATATTAGTGAGATTTTAGACGGTCTTTTTGTTGTTGACGGCGGTAAAGCCTTTACTTATGATGCCACTAAATACGCACAGTACGCTAGCATTTACAACTACTTTAAGGATAGCATGTTTACCGTTGCCGAAAACGGCAGAAAAAATAACGACAAGGTAATTAACCCCGATAAGTTTGAAAGCACTTATGCCAACAGCATGACCTTAGCTTATGATTACGGTACCTTGAATGCATCAAATAACTCTTATCTTACTTATGACCTGTTTAACATTTTCCCGTCGGTTAACAAGATTGATACCTTAGAAAATAATGTACCATCTACTTATCTATTCCAATATGCAGTTCAAGCTAACAAAGCTACCGTTTATGTTGACGGCGAAAATGTTGCTTCTTCCACAAATAAGAAGAATGTAATTGTTCCTAAGTACTGCAATGATTATTCGGGTGATCCTGATTACAATAACGCCCAATACTACGGTACCGCCCGTTCAGGAAGTGCATTTTCTACAGGTGAAGTTGACGGTACTTACCTATATGCAACTTCAAAGTATGTTAATGCGTTAGATGCTCACCCAGATGCAGCTGCTGGTCTTGCAGGTTACTACCAAGAAAACTTTGACCGTTTGTGCATTACAATGGAATATGAAACTTTTTATAACCCGCAATTCACAAGTCCTAAAGACGGCGGAACATACAAGAGAACCGGTATAAGAGTTACGGATGTCTTATTCTGGTATGAAGATTCTTCAAAGGACGGCACAGAAGGCAACGCACCGTTCACCCTTAATTACGCAAAGAATGAAAAGGGTGCATGGGTTGCAGATAGCGGCACAAGCGATTACTTATTTAGATATTCTACCCTTACTGCCGAAATCGGTATTACCTATACCGAAGACAAAATTATTTTACCGCAGCTTTATATCGGTGATACCGCTATCAGCCACTTGCAATATGTGAATGTAAGCCGTGCAGCAAAGGTTGAAGAGCTTTGCCCCGAAGTGTTTGAAGCTGCTAAGGAGCTTTCGGATACCGATGTTACCGAAACTTTGGCAGACACCCCCGAAAATGTAGAGAGCGCTTTAAAGGCTTATGAGTATTATAACAAATTATCCAGCGCTAAAAAAGCTACTATGGATCCCGAAGTTAAGGCAACATTTGACAAGGTTATAAGACTTGTAACACCAAAATCAAACGGTTCTACACTTACTACTGATGCCAACACGCGTATCGGTTTTGCCGCAACAAAGCCGGTTACAAGCGATTATGAGGCTTTCGGTGTTGCCATTGCCTCCTACAACACGATGGTTGCAAACGGCCAAAAGGATTTAACCAATGGAATTGCCGGCAGTAAAACAGCCACAAAGTTCTATGGCGATGACGATACAAAGGGCGATGAGATTATCTTTACTGTCAGCAGTCTATTCGACAGCGAAGACACCGCCACTGCAACTTGGGGTAAATGGTTGGTTGCCCGCTTCTTTACGGTTTATAAGAAGACCGAGCTTGCTGACGGCATTGAATTTGCCGAGGGTGAAACTTACGAGAAAGTTGTAAGAGGAGGTATTGAAGTTAAATTCAACAATAAGATTGTAAATACCTATTCAATGAGTCAGGCAGACAAGGATCAGTACATTGCCGACCATTACTATGTTGTTTATAACGACAATGCATTTATTGACGGCAACGGCCAGAACAACAACCCTGCCGGCGCTACCGCAATTAACAGCTCGAATGTACTTATTCGCAGCGTAAACGGCATTTTGGCAGGCGCTTGTGCTAAGCTTTACAGTTATAAGGACGATACTGATGTAACGAGCTTTAAGGGTGCTTCCTATGTTGACATGGCAAACGCAGAACAAACGACATATACAAACACCACCTTTGCGGATGCTATGGCTTCGACCAAAAACGGCAAGCTTTCAACCGCGGTTGACACTTTGTATTTGATTAAGGCATACAAAAATGTTCTTTCGTTTGAAGCACAAAAGAAAGCATAAGCACACTAAATAAAACAAAAAACCGGTCTGAATTTTCAGACCGGTTTTTTTATTTAATATAAAACGAATGAAATAAAAAAGCGGTAGTTAATCTACCGCTTTTTGTATTATTATTTTATTACTCTTGCTTCCAAATAAAAGCGTTTATCATCGGCGTGGCCCATAGAAAAAGTTTTGCGTGGCAGAGAGCCGTCCTTAATAACTGCGGGGAAAAGTTCACTTTTCTTCATGCCCTCAAAAATAAAACCGAGTGCGTTTTCCTTTTGGCTTAATTTTTTAAGGGAATCTTCGCCGTGAATATAGTCGATTACGGCTTCGCTGTGTTCCTTTAAATATTTATCTAAAAAGGTTTGCAAAGTGCCGACGGCAAGTTTAAGCTTGGGTGCTACGCTGAATTCCTTTTGGTTTTCGCCGAAGTAACAAGCAAACATTTGGGCGCCGTCGCCGTTATATTCACCGCCGCAAAAGCCGACAAATTCTTCTATTACTTCTTCGGGGTTAACATTAAACAGCACCCTGTAAATCGGCTCAAAAATAAGCGAAGAATCATGAATATTAACAACTTCAACCAAAGCGTAGCGGTTAAGGTTGTTGCCGTTTAGCTCGTAGCAAGCCTTTGCGGTTGCCAATGAATGGTTGCCGTCGCCAACAGCGAAAAGCATATCGTTTTTATCGGGCGCCAAATTTTCAAGCGCATTGTTGATTTTTTCCTGCAAAGCGCTATTTATCAAATAACCTTTAATATTGCCCCCGTTTTTCATAAGCGAAAAGTCATAAAGCTTTTGCATTTTACCCTTATTAAGAGTAACAGGGGAGATAACGGTGCTATCGGGGTCATCAATTAAAAGCATAATATGCGGCAGTTCAAGGGGAGCATTTTTGCGGATTTCAATGCGTGGCGGAATACGCTCTAAAACGGTTTCTTCGGTCGCGCGAATTCGGGACATACTACCCTTATTAAAGTCATAGCACGCAAGGTCAATTAAGCCGACAATGCCTTTTCTTATACCCGTTGCGGTTTCGCGCTCGACATAAACCATGGCATCTTTAAAGCATTCAAGCTTACCGCTTTCGATATATTTTTTCATAGTAGCGTTAATCTTATCAACCGCGTCCTTATTATCATTACTTAAATAAACCTCGGGCAAAATAAGATTAAAGGCAGAAACATCATCGCCGACTATTGTTTTAACATCTTGCCAATATTCGGGCTCAGACGTGTACTGGTCGCACGCGATTACCGAAAAGCTTTCAAACTTTTCCTTTGGCAACAAAATATCGGCAGGCAAAAGGTTTTGATTTTTCATAAAAATTCCCATTATTTAAAATTTGACCATTCAATAGCCGTTATGCAGTCATCGGCAATGTTAACGTAAACGGTAATCCCGTTTCGGCGGTCTTTTTCGGACATAAAGTAGTCAAGATAGTAGTTGTTTTTGTCAACGGCATAGAAGTGACTCGGTGCGCCCAAAGTGTTTATAACATCGGTAACAGCCATATTGTTGCTAATGCCGTTTATGTTAAAGTCGGCAAACGGAATTTCGGGGTTATAAAAATTGTTGCCCGAAACTTTAAATTTAACAAGGTCACAGTCTTTAAGCGGTTTATTTGTTTTTTCGCCGTTAAAGAAAGTTGCTTCCAAAAGGTAGCCTTGCGGATTGCAAAGCGCAACATTAACAATGGCACCCGACCTTAACAAAGAACTGTCATTATACTCACTATCGGCAGTAAAGTCCCAACCGAGCTCGCGCATCTCTTTCAAGGTCAAGACAGGGTTAATTTCCTGACCGTTGTATTTCGCGTTAAACTTAAACTTTTTGCCTAAATACAGCTTTGAATAATCCTCTTCATCATAAAGGCTGATGTCAACAAAGTCCGACATAACCCTATCAAAGGAAACAATTTGCGGATAATCATAATTAGGTATTTTTTTGACCGGCGCCGATTCATCCGGCGAAGTTTTTACGCCGTAAAGCTTATCGGCCTTTTTGCAGGCGCTGACCGACATCAGCATTAAGACGGCAAGCGCAAAAGCGGTAACTTTTTTTAATGATTTCATTTTATCAACCCCTGATTTATTTTATGTTAGCCGAAGGGCAAAACTCTGCCATCGGGCATTTTTCACAATGTGTTATGCGTGCGGTGCAAATATCACGGCCGAATAAAACGGTGCGGTGGCAAAAGTCGTTGGATTTTAAAGGGTCCAAAATTTTTCGCATCTCGTTTTCAACCTTTAAAGGATTTGTCGTATTAACTAACTTTAAACGGTTGCAAAGCCTTATAAAATGCGTGTCGGTTACAACAGCGGATTTGCCGTAAACATCACCGCAAACTAAGTTGGCGGTCTTTCTTCCGACACCGGGGAGTGTTACTAATTCTTCAATACTGTCCGGTACGCCGCCGCCGTATTTTTCTGTCAGCATTTTGCCGATACCGACTAAATCCTTAGCTTTTGTTTTATACAGTCCGCAGGTTTTTATTAAATCTTCAACCTGTTCGACAGGTGCTTCGGCGAATGCTTTGGCGTCGGGCAGTGCTTTAAAAAGCGCCGGAGTTACAATATTAACGCGTGCATCGGTGCATTGCGCCGAAAGACGGGTGGCAATTAAGAGCTCAAAAGCGTTTTTATAATTAAGCGAGCAAACAGCATTCGGGTACAGCTTTTCAAGCGCTTCGACTGCCTTTTGCGCTACATCCTTTTTACGCACCGGCATCCACCAGCTTTAAGTCGTCTTTTTTAATAAAGCCCAATTTTCGCATGGCTTCGGCAATGCCGAGAGCAATAACTGCGGGAAGAATGAATTGCATAACTGCAATCAGCAACAATGCAATAACCGGTTTTGTACCGGAAGCTACCATGGTGTTGTATGACATAAACTGTCCTACCAATCCGGCCGAGCCCATGCCGGAGCCCACCGGATTGCTTACCATTTTAAATACGGCAGATGAGATTGGCCCTAAAATCGCACTCGAAATTATGGCAGGCAGCCAAATAACAGGCTTTTTAACGATGTTGGGAACTTGAAGCATTGAAGTGCCGAGACCCTGCGCCACCAAACCGCCGAACTTGTTTTCGCGGTAGCTGATAACGGCAAAGCCCACCATATTACAGCAACAACCAACCGTTGCGGCACCGGCTGCCAAACCGCTTAAATTCATAGCAATGCCGATAGCGGCAGAAGAAATAGGCAAGGTTAAAAGCATACCCATAACAACCGAAACGACAGCGCCCCCTATAATCGGGCTTTTTTCAACATTAACATTAACAAGAGCGCCGAGCCATTTCATAGCAAACGAAATATAAGGCCCCACAAAGAAGCCGGCAACGCTGCCGGTTATAATACAGCTAAGCGGTGTTAACAAAATGTCAAGTTTAGTTCTGCCCGAAACAAAGTAACCGATTTCGATAGCAACATAAGCGGCAATAAAAGCGCCCAACGGCTCACCCGATTTGCCGACGGCGAATTCCGTAATATTTTTTAGCGGAAAAGCGCCGACCATACCGCAAACTGCAGCACAAACCGTTGTAAGTGGAGATGCCTTTAATTTGCGCGCGACACCGACACCGATTCCGGCACCGGTAACGGTTTTTGCGACATTACCTATTTGGGTTATGTAACTGCCGAAAACATTGGCACCGACAAGGGAACCGATTTGGCAAAGAATTGTACCGACAATCAGGGTAGAAAACAGGCCGTAGGCCATGCCCGAAAGTCCGTCAATAAAAAGGCGGTTAAAGTATTTTTTTAGCACAATATCACTCCACTGTATAATCTATATATCATTATACAATTAAAATATAAATATCTCAATAAAAATATTTAAAAAATTTGCAAAATAACAGGCTTTGTGCTATAATTTTTCTATAAAATTATCAATTTACGAACTGGAAAACACAAATGACAAAGATTTATTTTATAAGACACTGCGAAGCTCTCGGAAATCAGTTGCGCGTTTTTCAAGGCACATCTGATTTTGATATCAGCGAAATCGGTGCCAAGCAACTTGAATATTTAAAGGCGAGATTTGAAAATACAGATGTGGATTTGGTCTTTTCAAGTCCGCTTATAAGGGCGTACAAAACGGCAAAAATCATTGCCGACGGTAAAGGTCTTGCGATTACTGCTTTTGACGATTTAAAGGAACTTGACGGCGGTATTTTTGAAGGCAAGCCTTTTAAGGAAAGCTTTTTGGCACACCCTGACCTTGCTGAAATTTGGAACGAAAGGCCCGAAGATTTTGCGCCCGAAGGCGGGGAATCCATGGCTCACGCATATGAACGTATTTTTAACGTTTTAAACAAAATTGCCGAGCTTTCAAAGGGCAAAACGGCTGTTGTTACTTGTCACGGCGGTGTTTTGCGCTGTTTAATTTGCCGTATGCTTTATAACGATATTAAAATGTTAAAGGAAGTGCCTTACGGCGATAATACGGCGGTAACTTTAATTGAAGCGGACGAAAACGGCAACTTTACCATGCCTTATTGTAACGATGCATCGCACTTACCGGAAGAACTTATACCGAAAAGGAGCCGACTTGCTAAACTGTCGGAGATTGAAGAATGATAATAATGTCTGTTGACTTAGGCAAAGCGCGCACCGGCATCGCGGTAAGCGACAGCGGTGAAAGTTTCGCTTTTCCTAAAACCGTTATAACCGAATATAACGAAGAAAAGTTAATTGAAAAAATTGCCGACGCCGCAAAGGAATACGGTGCCGAAAAAATTGTAGTCGGGCTTCCTAAAAATATGGACGGAAGCTTAGGCTTTCGCGCACAAGAATGCACCGCCGCCGCCGAAAAAATAAGGTCGGCAAGCGGTTTAGAGGTTGAGCTTTTTGACGAGCGTTGCACAACCGTTATCGCCCACAATGCACTTAACGCGACCGACACGCGCGGTAAAAAGCGTAAACAGGTTGTAGATGCCGTCGCAGCAGTAATAATTTTAGAAGACTATTTGGCATTTTTAAAAAACAAAAAGTAAAAAATCCCTGCAACAAACGGCTCTCTTGCGTAAAACATTTAATATTAAAGTAGATAAAACGGCTCCCCTGTGTAAGGGGAGCTGTCATTTTTGTCAGAAAATGACTGAGGGGTTGTTGAAAAAGAGTAATTTTGAAAACGACAACCCCTCCGCCTCGCATAGGCTCGGCACCTCCCCTTACACAGGGGAGGCTTTTTTGGGAGTAAACATAAAGATTACACAAGGTAGGCGGTTCTGGGCGAACAGCCCAAAGATAGAAATTGCATAGGTGGCAAAATTTCGGCGCTTACATTACAGGAACAATTAAAAATATTAAGGACAAAAGAATATTAAAATAATCAAAAACAAAACCCGTTGGTTAATCCAACGGGTTTAATTTTTATATTCGATTATGTCGTTTACATTACAGTTTAAAATTCTGCAAAAATCGTCAATTTTTGTGGTGCTGATGCCGCCGCCTTTTTTCATTCGGTCAATGGTGGCGCTGCTTATGTGGTGCTTTGTAATAAGTGCATAAGTTGATATCTTTTTGCGTTTAAGAGTCCGCCAAAAAGGCTCATAACTTATCATATCCGCCCCTCCATAATGTAGTTTATATCATTATGGTAAACTCTATTCACAAACTTGACAATAGTCATAAATATGACTATAATAATTACAATCAATTATTTTTTTTGAAAGGGGATATATTATGAAAAAATCAGTATTTAAAAAATTGTTTGCGGCTATGTTGTCTTTTACCTTAGCTTTTGCTGTTATTCCCTTTAACGGCTTTATAACAAACGCCTTAACGGATGGGGACTATGAATATTCTATTCAAAAAGACGGGACGGCAAGCATTATTGAATACAAAGGGTATGATTATGATGTTACTATACCAAGCACTTTATACGGTTATAGCGTAACTGCAATAGGTGATTGTGCTTTTTACGGTTGTACCGGTCTTACAAGCATAACAATACCAAATAGTGTAACAAAAATAGGTAGCGGTGCTTTTGAGGGTTGCACCGCACTTGAAAGTATAGCGGTTGACTCGGAAAATAAAACTTATCATAGCAAAGATAACTGCTTAATAGAAACTGCCACTAATAAACTTGTTTTAGGTTGCAAAAACAGCATTATTCCTAACTACTTGACAACAATAGGCAACGGTGCTTTTTTCGATTGCACCGGTCTTACAAGCATAACAATACCAAATAATGTGACGACAATAGGCAACAGTGCTTTTTACGGCTGCACCAAACTTACAAGCATAACAATACCAAACAGTGTGACAACAATAGGCAACGGTGCTTTTAACAATTGCACCGGTCTTACAAGCATAACAATACCAAATAATGTGACGACAATAGGTCACACTGCTTTTTCCTATTGCACCGGTCTTACAAGTGTAACAATACCAAACAATGTGACGACAATAGGTGATTATGCTTTTTACGGTTGCACCAAACTTACAAGCATAACAATACCAAACAGTGTGACGACAATAGGTTACAGTGCTTTTTTCGGTTGTACCGGTCTTACGAGTGTAACAATACCAAACAGTGTGACGACAATAGGTGGCGAGGCTTTTAACGGCTGCACAAATTTAAAAAAAGTAATTTATTGCGGTACACGAAAAGAATATGATGAAATTTATCTAGAAGATAAAATTTATACACCGGACTACCGGCTCTTTGGAAATGACAAACTGCAATTTCATAGTTATGATGATGCTTCTGACACAACCTGCAACATTTGCGGTCATGTAAGAAGAGTAATGGAAGACGCGTCTGACCCGTCACAATGGTACTATGAAGCAGTTAATTACTGCGTTGAAAATAAGTACATTAACGGTTATGCCGGTACAAATGTATTTGGTGCTTTAGATGCTATTAAACGGCAAGACTTTGTTTGCGTTTTGGCAAACTATTGCGGTGTCGATTTAAGCGGATACGGGGACAGAAGCTACTTCCCCGATGTGCCTGTTGGTACATACTATACGGGAGCTGTTAACTGGGCTTATGAAAACGGCATTGTAAACGGTTACGAAAACGGATATTTCGGTGCCGGCGACCTTATTGCGCGCGAGCAGTTAGTTACAATGCTTTATAATTTTGCAAAGAATTATCGTAAGAAAAATGTTAGCGCAAGCAAAACAAGAACACCGTGGATGGCTGATTACAGTCAGGTTAGCAATTGGGCTAAACCCGCAATAGAATGGGCGGTAAAAAATGGCGTTATTACCGGCAAAACCGGACGTTACATTGCACCGCTTGATGCGGCTGCCCGTTGCGAAATCGCAGTAATAATTAAAAATATTGACGACAAAGGAATATTTTAATAATTCAAAACAAAACCCGTTGGTTAATCCAACGGGTTTAATTTTTATATTCGATTATGTCGTTTACATTACAGTTTAAAATTCTGCAACTTAGATAACGCTCAATAATATTTAATCCCTTTTCGGTTAAAATACTAAGGGTGAAAACATGAAAAAAATAGGCAAAAAAGATATTTTGACCGCATTAAGCGGTGTGGCGGTCGGTGTTGTCAACGGTCTTTTCGGTGCGGGCGGCGGCATGGTTGCCGTTCCCGTTTTAAAGGCGGTCGGGTTGGATCAAAAGAAAGCCCAATGCAATGCCGTTGCAGTTATTTTACCGATAAGTATTTTAAGCGCGGTGCTTTATATCGTAAAGGATTATGTAAAAATAAGCGATGCGTTACTTTACATCCCCGGCGGTTTAATCGGCGCTTTTTTAGGCACTTTAATTCTTAAAAAAATATCTCCGCTTTGGCTTAAAAGAATATTCGGCGGATTTATGGTTTATGCAGGCGTGCGCCTGCTTTTAAGATGATTATTTACGCCCTTTTAGCAGGGCTTTTTTCAGGAATTATAGGTGCAATGGGTATGGGTGGCGGTGCCGTACTTGTTGTTTATCTTACGGTGTTTTTAAACACCGAACAGTTAAAGGCAGGCGGTATAAATCTTTTGTTCTTTATACCGATTGCTTTGCTTTCGGTTATAATTTATGCCGTAAAAAAACAAATTGAATGGAAGACGGTTTTAATAATGGCACCGTTCGGAGTTTTAGGCACATTTTTAGGCGTTTTTTTAACCGACATTATATCGGTAGGCTTAATTTCAAAGCTTTTCGGCGGTTTCTTAATAATACTCGGTATTAAAGAAATCTTCACGAAAAATAAAAACTTGAAAAAAAGATAAAAAAATGTTATACTTTAATCGAACAAATATTCGATTGGAGATTTTTTGCTATGTCAAAATCACCGCTTAACGAAAACCAAACCGCGGTTTATAATTTTTTAATCAAAAAAATGCAAGAGGGGTTTCCGCCGACCGTTCGCGAAATTTGCGAAGCAACGGGTATAAGGTCAACCTCAACCGTGCATGCAATTCTTTTAAAATTGCAAGAAGCGGGGTATATTGAGCGCAATGCGAAATACTCGCGCGCAATTAAGGTTGAAGCGCCTTGCGTTTCGTCGCCCGTTCCGCTTGTCGGCAAAATTACAGCAGGACAACCCATTTTAGCGGTCGAGCAAATTGAAGATTATATTCCTTTCCCCACAAAGGATGCCGAGGGGCTTTTCGCCTTAAAGGTTGTCGGCAGAAGTATGATAAATGCCGGCATTATGGACGGTGACATTATTGTTGCCGACAAAAATGCGCCCTGCAAAAACGGTGACATTGTGGTCGGAATGGACGGCGACGAAGCAACCGTTAAACGACTTTTAATTAAGGATAAGCAGGTTATCTTTATGCCCGAAAATCCGGAGTTTAAGCCGATTTATCCCGAAAATCCATCGGTTATGGGTAAAGTTATAGGAAGTTACAGGAAATACTAATGGAAAATAATAGAACTGTTAAATATGTTGAAATTTTTACCGACGGCGCCTGTTCGGGTAATCCGGGGCCCGGCGGTTGGGGTGTCGTTCTTCGCTTTGGTGCGCACGAAAAGGAGCTTTCGGGCGGCGAAAAGGAGACCACAAATAACAGAATGGAACTAACCGCCGTAATAAAAGGTCTTTCGGCTTTGAAAGAGCCTTGCAGGGTTAAGCTTGTTACCGACTCAAAATATGTTGTTGACGGTATTTTGCAGGGTTGGGCAAAGTCTTGGCAAGAGAACGGCTGGCGCAAGGCAGATAAAAAGCCGGCGCTTAATTCTGACTTGTGGGAAGAACTATTAGCGCTTATTGACAAGCACGAAGTTAACATCGAATGGGTTAAAGGCCACGCAGGCCACCCCGAAAACGAACGTTGTGACAAGTTGGCGGTCGATTTTTATAAAGGTTTAATATCGGAAGGGCAAGTGTAAAAATGCAAAAGGCACACATAAACTATATTGTCACAAGTGCGTTTATTGCAGCCACTTACGCCGCCCTTACTTTTTTCGGCAACATTTTCGGGATTTCTTACGGACCGATTCAAATAAGATTTTCGGAAGCGCTTACCGTTTTACCGGTCTTTACACCTGCCGCAATAATGGGCCTTACGATAGGCTGTTTTATTTCGAACATCGCTTCCTTTAATATTTTGGATATGATTTTTGGTACACTTGCGACCTTAATTGCGGCTTTGCTTACATATTCATTAAGAAAAGTGACAATTAAAAAATTACCGGTTTTAAGCATGCTGATGCCCGTAATTATAAATGCTTTGGTAATCGGTCTTGAAATTTACTTTTTCTTCTTGCCGAAGGGCTCATCCGGTTGGGCGCTTTTAAGCAGTTTTTTGACGGTTGGCATCGGCGAGCTTATAGTTTGCATAGGTCTTGGCATACCTTTCTTTTTGCTTTGCAAAAAATACAAGTTTTTTAAAAGAGGATAATATGTTCGGAAGTTTAAAAATAAAACCGGTTGCGGTTATAAAAACCCCTTTTAAAGAAAAATTCGGCATTCCGCGCCAAAGTGGCAGGGTTGCCGAAATTAAAGGCGAAATAGTCTTTTTTGAAGAATTTAACGACGAAAACGCCCTTCGCGGGATAGAACAGTTTTCGCATTTGTGGTTAATATTTGGCTTTTCGGCAAACGAACAAAGCAAAAAACCCTCGCTTACGGTAAGGCCACCGCGCTTAGGCGGAAACCGTCGTCTCGGCGTTTTTGCCACCCGTTCTCCGTTTAGGCCAAACCCTATCGGACTTTCTTGTGTAAAGCTTGAAAGCGTTAATTTTAAAGGCGGGAAATTGTCCCTTACCGTTTCGGGTGTCGATTTATTAGACGGCACACCGATATACGACATCAAGCCCTACATTCCTTATTGCGACTGTAAAGAAAACGCGCTTGGCGGTTTTGCAACCGAGTTTAACGAATATAAATTAAAGGTCGAATTTTCGGCAGATATTAAAACCGAAATAACAGATGAATTAAAAAAATCGGCAATCGCTTTAATTGCCGAAGACCCAAGGCCCTCTTATCAAGACGACCCCGTGCGAGAGTATTTTTTGGTCCTTGAAAATTACCAATTTACCTTTAAGGTTAAAGACAAAACGGCAACGGTTACTGACATAAATAAAACGCAGTAGTTTTTTACTACTGCGTTTTGTTTTATACCTTTTTAATTACTTTATCGAAAAGCTTTACTTTAAAAGCGCTTGCGTTTTTACTAATAAACTGTTTAATGTGTTTTGCAAACAATTCTTCGTAAACATCGGCTTTATAAGCTTCTAAACCGTCACCGTCAAAGTAGGCAATATAAGTGCTTTCTTCACCTTGAATAACGGCACAGTCGTTAGGTTTTCTGTCGGCGCTGAATATCCATTCGGATAAAGCGGTTTCAAAATCACTCGGTTTGGCGTTATAATAAGCGCCGTACTCTTTTCTCTTTAAATAATCGCTTGTGCTTTGCTTTGCGTGCCCCTCAACAAAGGTTAGGCTGACGCCTTCTTCCTGCATTGCACCGAAAACGCTGTTTGCATAGTTAAGGGCTGCTTGCGCGTTGCCGTAGGCCACATTATTATATTCTACAACATGAACGTTTTTGGTTTTATAATCGGCAAGATACGGTGCCTTTGCAACGCAATAAGCGGTGGTTTCTTTCTTGCCTTTAACAATTTTTACCGTTCCGTCTTTAACGCTGTCGTTGAAAGCAAAGCTGTCAACCGTTTCATCTTGGCCGAAGGTATAAGTTGCCGCACTGTTCATACCGAACATTGTTTCCGCAAAGCCTTCATCGGTATCAACATCATAGTTCTCTTTATAGTCCTTTGTCATATCTTTTAAAACGGCAGACTTGTACTCTTCAAAAGTCGAGTTATCGTTAATAAGCGCTGAAAACTCGTCATACTTAAATATGTGGCTGTAAACATCAACCGACTTATTTTTGTTGATGTCTTTTGCAGAAGCATAATCATTTTCATCAATAGTAAAGTTGCCTCTTAAAATCGCCTTATATTTAACGGCTAAGCGTTCTAATTTTAAGCAGTTTTTAATATCCTTAACCGTCACACCACGGCCGTACATAGCAGTATAATATTCGGCACCTTTGTAAGTGTCTTGCTCAGCCAAAGCTTTAATTTTATCAACCGATTTGTCAATATTATCAAGCTCGGCATCGTTAAGACTAACGCCATCGGCGGTTGCTTTTTCGGCTAAAACCAAATATTCTTCAACCTGTGCCTTGGTTTCCTTTAAGAAATAGTCGTACCAACTGCCGCCGCCATAGTAACAATCCTGCTTTTTAAGTGATTTGTCAAGGTTAATGCCTTTGTCCTTTAAGTCATAGTCCATATTAACAAAGTTGCGGTAGTTTTCATAAAAGAAATAAGAAAACATACAAGCGTCAACCTTATAGTTTTCGCTTTGGGCGGCGATTTCTTTGCGCTTAAAGGTGCCTTTGTCTTTAAGATTGCCGATAAAGAGGTAACCGACCGTTGCCAAAACAACCGCAACGATGGTACCGATTAAAGCAATCGAAATTATCCTTTCAGCGGGGGTTTTTACATTATTGCTTTTCAAGATAAAATACCTCAATTCATTTTAGTAACAAAAAAATTATACTACAAAACTTTGAAAAAATCTATACTAATAAGAAATTTTTAATAATTGACACTAAATAAGAGTGATAGTATAATTATTGTATCATTTAAGGGAAGTGAAGATACGGTGTTTGATTCTAATAATATCAGTAAATTCGAAGCTTTAATAAATAATGCGGCTGACTATATTTGGGCTAATCCCGAAACGGGGTTTAAAGAAGAAAAAACCACCGAATTTTTAGCAAACGAATTTGAAAAGCTCGGTTACGAGTTAACCTATCCTGACGGAATAACCGGTTTCTTTACCTATGCCGATACCGGCAGAAAGGGACCGACGGTTTTAGTATTTGCCGAGC
Organism: Acutalibacteraceae bacterium; assembly: GCA_045642065.1. GTDB lineage: Bacteria > Bacillota > Clostridia > Oscillospirales > Acutalibacteraceae > UBA737. The sequence goes on along the minus strand of JAZUID010000005.1, from coordinate 2,427 downwards.
TTGATTCGGTTATTTGCAAATCTCACCCGAATGCCGACAAGTCAACAGGCGCGGTTCACGCTTGCGGTCATTTTATGCAATGCGCCGCGCTTTTAGGTCTGGCCGCCGCTTTAAAAGAGCCCGACGCGTTAGACGGTCTTTGCGGTAAAATTAAACTTTGTTTAGTTCCTGCGGAAGAATGTTTAGAGATTGATTTCAGAAAGAATTTAATCAAAAGCGGAAAAATAAAATATTTTTCGGGCAAGCAGGAATTTATCAGTCGCGGATATTTAGACGACGCCGATTTATGCTTTATGGTGCATACAAGGGAAGACGGCAGTAAAAATAAAACCGACTTCATTTTGGATGTTGCCCACAACGGCTTTATCACAAAAATAATTACATTTAAGGGCAAAGCCTCTCACGCAGCCGAGCCGGAGGCAGGTATTAACGCGCTTGATATGGCGAATACAGCATTGTCATCAATTAACGCGTTAAGAACAACCTTTAGGGATTCGGATATGGTGCGCGTCCACCCGATTATTACCGAAGGCGGAACGATTGTTAATGCGGTGCCCGAAAAGGTGGTAATTGAAAGTTACGTAAGGGCGAATAATGTTGCCGCTATGAATGATGTTAACGAAAGGGTTAACCGTGCTGTCGCATCGGCGGCTGCGGCTTTCGGAGGTAATGTTCATATTGAGGATTTGCCAGGCTATGAACCGCTTGTTGACGACCAAAAGCTTAACGAATTAGCCTTTGATACTGCCGAAAAGGTGTTTGGCAAGGGCTCTGTCCGTTATGCTGACGGTGGCGGTGCCGGCTCTACCGATTTAGGTGACGTTTCAATGTTAATTCCCGCTATTCATATCTTTACTAACAGCGCGGTAGGTCACGCCCACGGCGATGATTACTTTGTTGAAAATAAATATCTTGCCGGTGTAAAATCAGCAAGAATGCAATATGAACTTATAAAAGAGCTTTTGTCGGGTGGCGGTGAAAAAGCAAAGGAAATAGTTAAAAACTATAAACCGCAGTTTAAGAGTAAAGCCGACTATTTAAAATACAAGTCATCAATTTTTAAGGATAAAGACACCGTCACATATAAATCGGGCAAGGTTATTATTGACATTTAAATGCAAGTTTTACCACTTGAAAGAATATATTTGCCGTGTTAAAATGTTTATAGAAATTTGTTAGAAGGTTTTAGTTTAATGAAAAAAGTTTTAGCGTTTTTAATTTGTTTTGTGCTTCTGTTATCGGTATTTGCGGTTTCCGCTTCGGCTTATAGTGCCGAAGACCCGCTGGTTATCGTGCTTGACGCCGGCCACGGTGGCATTGACTCCGGTGCGATTTATCCGCAGGGCTCTAAAACTCCTATCGGTGCCGAAAGGGAAATCAATTTAAAAATTGCACAATATCTTAAAATGGAATTATCAAAATACAAAGATGTTAAGGTTTTGCTCACAAGGGAAGATAACGCGACTTCAAAAACTTTAACCGAGCGCGGTTATTTCGCAGGCGACAATAATGCCGATTTGTTAATTTCAATACATTGCAATTCGGCTGAAAGTACAGGCCTTCGCGGTGCAGAGGTATGGTATCCAAATGAAAGCAGTTGGTGTTATTACACCCATACAACAGGTGCAGAAATAGGCACGGCGATTTTAGGCGAGCTTCAAAAGTTAGGCATACAAAACCGCGGTATCAAAACAAGGACTACAACAAAGCCCCAAACCGAACGCTATCAAGACGGCTCACTTATGGATTATTACACGGTTATGAATTCGGCACGCGAAAAGGGCGTTACCGCAATTATTGTCGAGCATGCCTACATAAATAATTATAACGATTATTACGACTTTTTAAGCGAAGACTATAAATTACAAAATATAGCAAGGGCAGATGCTGCCGCTATTGTGAATTACTATAACTTAATACCGTTTGATTGGATATTCTTTGACCTTGGCGACAAAAGCGCTTGGTATTATGATGCCGTTGCATATTGTGCCGAAAATAAATATATGAACGGTTATGCCGGTACAAATATGTTCGGTGTCTTAGACGCTATTAAACGGCAAGACTTTGTTTGCGTTTTGGCAAACTATTGCGGTGTCGATTTAAGCGACTATCAAGATAAAAACTATTTCCCCGATGTGCCGGTAGGTACATATTATACGGGAGCTGTTAACTGGGCTTATGAAAACGGCATTGTAAACGGTTACGAAAACGGTTATTTCGGTGCCGGCGACCTTATTGCGCGCGAGCAGTTAGTTACTATGCTTTATAATTTTGCAAAGAACTATCTTAAAATAGATGTTACGGCAGACGGCACAAAAGCACAAAGCATGGCTGATTACAGTCAGGTTAGCGATTGGGCTAAACCCGCAATAGAATGGGCGGTAGAAAATGGTGTTATTAACGGCAAAGCCGGTCTTTACATTGCAC
>JAZUID010000004.1:0-3477 GCA_045642065.1 Acutalibacteraceae bacterium | reverse complement strand
GCAGTTAAGAATGTTTCGGGATACGAGGTTAAGTATCAGTTAGTAGGCTCTAAAAACTATAAAACCTATAACAGAACAGCCGAAACTCCAAAGACAATAGAGGTCGCAAAGGCAGGTACCTATATGGTATGGACGAGAGCTTATAAGTCGGCTAAATATGACGGCGTTAATAAGTTTAAGGCTAACGGCGACTGGTCGGAAACATATTCGACTGTCGAAGTTAAATAAATAACAATTTTTCATTAGCATAAGTACATTTGGCAAAATTTATTAAAAAAGGAATGTAAGAAAAATGAAAAAGTCAATAAAACTTTTAGCAACTTTTTTAGCGGTTATTTTGGTATTTACGGCCTTGCCGTTAGGCTCCTTATTGTCTTTTGCCGATGACGATACAAAAAAAGGAACTACCGGCGACTGCACCTGGTCGCTTTCAGGCGACACGCTTACAATAGACGGAGAAGGTGCCATGATAAATTATGCTTACGAAAGTCAAGTTCCATGGTATGAAGACAGTTGGTTAATTAGAAATGTAATAATAGGCGATAAGGTAACAAGCATAGGTGGTTATGCTTTTTGCTATTGCACCGAACTTACACAAATAGAAATACCGAGCAGTGTAAACTGTATAGGCTCTTACGCATTTGAATATTGTTCGGGGCTTACAAGTATAGAAATACCAAACACTGTAACAAGTATAGGTGAGGCTGCATTTCAAGGTTGTACCGGACTCAGCACAGTTACTGTACCTGACAGTGTAATAAATTTGGGCAAATCTGTATTTAGTTCTTGCGCCGGACTTAAAACGGCTACAATAGGTAATAAAGTAATAAGCTTAGCCTACGCCGTCTTTGGTTCGTGTGCCGAACTTACAAGTGTTACAATAGGAAAAGGCGTAAAGAGTATAGACCATCAAGCAATTTTTGGTTGTCCCGCTCTTACGAATGTAATCGTTGACAAAGACAATGAGTATTATTATTCGAGCGGTAACTGTCTTATTGAAACATCTTCAAAAAACCTTATTTGGGGTTGTAAAAACAGCATTATACCCAAAGATGTAACAGGTATAGGCAATTATGCATTTTCCGGTTGCGCCGGACTTACAAGTATAGAAATACCCGACAGTGTAACAAGCATTGACTTTCGTGCATTTGCCTACTGTAACGGACTTACAAATATAATAATAGGAAAAGGCGTAACAAATATAGCCCTTTATGCATTTTACGGTTGCACAGGACTTAAAAGCGTTAAGTATCCTGACACAAAAGAGCAGTGGGATAAAATAAATATCGCCACCGGTAACGAGTGCTTGACAAATTGCACTTTAACAACACTCGAAAGTCCCGAAAACCTTACTTGCACTGCCTACACAAAGTCTACTTTAACACTTTCTTGGGATAAGGCGGACGGAGTTAAGGGATATAAGATTTATAATGTAACGACAGGAAAATCTTATAAGATTAAAGGCGCAGAAAATACTACATACAAGATACAAAACCTAAAAGAATGCAAAAACTACGATTTTATTATTTGCAGTTTTGTCAACTGGGGCAGCGGCGATATTTACAGTGAGTATTCAGAGTCGTTCAGATTCTGCACAAGACCGAGCGGAGTTGATGTTGTATCAGTAGAAAACACCTCTTCGGGTGATACGCTTTCATTTACCGTTGCACATACTGCGGTTGATAATGTATCGGGATATGAAGTTAAGTATCAGTTAGTAGGCTCTAAAAACTATAAAACCTATAACAGAACGAGCGAAACGCCAAAGACAATAGAGGTCGCAAAGAAAGGTACCTATATGGTATGGACAAGAGCTTATAAGTCGGCTAAATATGACGGCGTTAATAAGTTTAAGGCTAACGGCGACTGGTCGGAAAATTATTCTACTGTTGTGGTAAAATAAGTAAGCTAAAATTAAATTGACATAACAATATTCTATATGTATAATTATTATATAAAAGATAAGGTGGTTGTTCTATGAAACGCAGTCTTATAAAAACTTTAAGCATTTTTTGTGCTGTTGCACTGATTTTTGCCGCATTGCCGCTCGGCGTTTGTCTTGCGGAAGATGTTACCCCCGTTTTATCTCTTAACGGCTCGGCAATATCGGGCAACAATTCGGCTTTCACGCTAAAGCTCGATATACAAAAAAATCCCGGCATTTCCGCCGCTTCGTTTACGGTGAAATACGATAAATATACTTTCGAAACGGCTGCCGTAACTTCGAGCGAATTTTATCAGTCTTCCCTTAACGGTCTTATGGTTGCCGACCACCCCGAGCAAGGATATATAAGTGTTGTTTGGTGTGACGAAACATCGGAAGAAGAAATTAAAACGAACGGCACCTTAATGAGCTTCGACTTTAAGGTTAAGCCGAGCTTTACCGCCGGTACATACGACTTAAAAATTCAAAACGCTTTACCGACAATTTTCGGTGACGATTTGTACGGCGCTTTATCTAACAACAATGCCGATGCGATAACTCCCGTTGCAAACAACTCTAAATGTACTCTTTCGGGCAGCGACTTAACTAATGTTGGCATAAGCTTTGCTTCTTCTCATACGCATTCGTATTCGGACACCTGGACTCAAAGTTCTCTTGCCCACTGGCACGAATGTTCGGTATGCGGCGATAAAAAAGATTTGGCAAACCACAGCTTTGAAGAATCAGTAATACCCGCTTCTGCCGATAATGACGGACAGATTATTTCAAGATGTAGCATTTGCGGATACGAAAAATCAAGAACACCGATAAACAAAATCGGTGATGTTACATTAAGCAAAACCAAGTTTACCGAAAACGGTATCGTTCAAAAGCCTACCGTAAGTGTTAAGGACACAAACGGGCTCGACATTGACTCAGGCAGTTATACGCTTACTTGGTCTAACGAAAACTCTTCAATTGCAGGTACCTATACCGTAACGGTTAACTTCTTCGGAAATTACAGCGGTCAGAAGATACTTAATTATACTATAGAAGAAAACCCCGTAAGCGAAGTTATGGACTTTATCGGTTGCTCTGCTTACACAAAAGCTACTTTAACACTTACCTGGAACAAGGTAGACGGTGCCAAAGGTTACAGAATTTACTGTACTCAGCTCGATAAGGCCTATAAGGTTAAAGGTGCGGATATAACAACATACAAGGTACAAAACCTTAAGGAATGCAAGAACTATGACTTCCAGATTTGCTACTATGTAAACAAAGGTGACGGCGATATTTACAGTGAGTATTCACAAGGCTTCCGTTACTGCACAAGACCCAGTCCCGTTAATATAACATCTATAGAAAACAGCTCTTCGGGTACTGTACATTCATTTACGGTTGCGCATACGGCAGTTAAGAATGTTTCGGGATACGAGGTTAAGTATCAGTTAGTAGGCTCTAAAAACTATAAAACCTATAACAGAACAGCCGAAACTCCAAAGACAATAGAGGTCGCAAAGGCAGGTACCTATATGGTATGGACGAGAGCT
>JAZUID010000003.1:0-13096 GCA_045642065.1 Acutalibacteraceae bacterium | reverse complement strand
GATTATAATGAGCATAGAAACTAAGAAAGAGGTGAGTCCGAAAGTAACTTAAAGTTTTTGTTAAAGAATAAATTATGAAAAACGGTGGTTCCGATGTACATTTGATTTTTTATTAAAAAACACACAAATTATTTTGGTGATAAAATGAAAAGGAAAAAACTGTTTATCAAAAAATAAATTATTTGGTGATTCCAATGTATCATTTTGAAATTTAATTTCTCCATTTTATAAATATAAAAAGCGGGAGGCGCATTTTGCGTCTCCCGTTCTTTTGTCAGCTGTAAATTTTCAATGAATAAATATGCAAATAATTTGAATAATATTCATTACCTGTTTTTGCCATTGACTAAATAATTTTTATGTTTTATACTTTTATAAGTTAAAGCATAAGGAGAAAATATGAAGCGCATTCCGTTAAAAGAAAGAGAACTCCCCGACTACTTAAAGGGTGAAGAAATGTTTAATTTTATTTCTCATATTGTAGGTGGGGGAATAGGAATAATAATACTTGTTCTGTCGGTTGTTTTTTCGGCAATTTATAACGATGTTTGGGCGGTTGTCGGAAGTTCTGTTTACGGCTTTTCGATGGTCTTATTATATACAATGTCGAGCATTTATCATGGCTTAAATAATAGGACTGCCAAGAAAGTTTTTCAAGTGCTTGACCACTGTACCATTTACTTTTTAATCGCCGGAACATACACTCCCATACTGCTTTCCGCCATAAGACCCATAAACCGTGTACTCGCTTTTTCGCTTTTTGGAGCAGTTTGGATAATGTGTATTTTGGGTACCGTTTTTACGGCTATTGACCTTAATAGTACTAAGAGATTTTCGATGGTCTGTTATATCGGAATGGGCTGGTGCATAGTAGTAGGACTTAAAGACTTGATTTGTGCCTTAACAGTAAACGGTTTTTTGTGGCTTTTGTCGGGTGGAATCGCCTACACTTTAGGTGCCGCTTTATTCTTGCTCGGAACGAAAGTAAGGTATATGCATTCGCTGTTTCATCTCTTTGTTATTTTGGGAAGTCTGCTACAATTTATTGCGATTTTCTTTTATGTAATTTTATAACATTTTTGCATAAATATCCAAAATATGTAAAAAGCAGACTTAACTTTTAAGTCTGCTTTTTTCGAAGTTAGTGGGAAACTACGGGTTCGTCATTTGTTCTGAATAAAAGCGAAATACACCAAATACCCGCTAAAGCGACTAGTGTATAGATTATTCTGCTTACGATTGCGCCCTGACCGCCGAAAATCCAAGCGACCAAGTCGAACTGAAACAAACCGATAAGTCCCCAGTTAAGAGAACCTATGATAACGAGTAACAAGCAAATCTTATCTAACAAAATATTTCACCTCTTTATTTTGCACTCAGAAAGGGGCTAATTCAAAAAAACGCCTACCGATTTTCGGGTAGGCGTTTTATATTGAATTATTTCATACCTTTTCCGTATGATTCAATCATCTTTTTAACCATCTGACCGCCGATAGAGCCTGCCTGCTTAGAAGTAAGGTCACCGTTGTAACCGTCTTTAAGATTAACGCCTACCTCACTTGCCGCCTGTGCCTTGATTCTTTCAAGAGCACTCTTCTGACTTGCCTTTGAGTTAGATTTTGTACTTTTCTTAGCCATCTTCTTCACTCCTTACATTAGAAAACTTGCGGCGTTGCAAATCTATTTTGTGAAGAGTAAAGCAAAATATAAAAGGTAAAAAATGATATTTTTTTGGAAATTATAGGCTTTTTTTGAATTTTTCGGGGGAAATGCCCGTATATTTTCTGAAAACAGTACTGAAATAAAGCGGGTCTTCAAAGCCTAAAGCATTCGAAACCTGACCTACGGTATTGTGACCTTTTAACAGTATTTTTGCCTTTTCCATACGCATCTTGTTAACATATTTCATAGGCGGCATATTCTGAAATTTTTCGAAATATCTTGTTAGCGTTTTTGTCGAAACGTTTGAATATTCGGCGATGTCTTTAAGCATTATTTTTTCGCTTAAATTGTCGTCAATAAATTGTAAAGCTCTTGTAAATTCTGTAGGAGTTTTAGTACGGCTCAGTGTAAAATCACGCTCTTTTGAAGCCGTAAGAATAAGTTCCTGCAAATAAATTTTGTTAAGCTTTGAAGAATAGTCGTCCGGACTTTTAAGAGCTTTAATCATTAAATCAAAAATATCGGAATACCTATTGTTCGGCATAACCGAAATCGACCTTGAATCGAGTAAATTATTCTCTTTTAAGAGTGACAAAATCATGTTTCCGGCAAAATGCACCCAATAGATATCGGGAGAGTCTTTAAGGTAGAAAATCACATCTTGAAATTCGCCGGGTCTGAACAAAAGAAAGGTTCCGGCATTTGTTGATTTTGACGAATCGCCGTCCTTGTAGCTTAACGACCCATTGTTAACATAGGCGAGAAGGTAGTCGTCACGCATGGTTTTTACACTGTAAGAATCAAGCGTAATAAGCTTGTAATGCCCCGCACTGATAACGAAAATATCTTCTCCGGTCGGCGCTATATCTATGTTTTCGCAGTCCTTTAAGTTGCTGTAATAATATCCGACATCCATCAACATAATTTTCACCTCGATTTTTCACTTTTTAACAGTTTACCATAGCAAAATGCATAAATCAACCCTTAAAAATGCCCAAATTGTCCTTTTTAATCACAAAAAAACTTAAAAATAGTTAAATAAAATATCAATATGTCCTTTTTTCAAATGTTTTTGCACCTAAAATGTCCATTTACTCTATGTTAAAATTGCCGTATATTTGATAAAATAATACCACAAGTATTGTGAATATTTATTAAAAAGGGTTTTACTGCGCCTTTTTGGTGTAAGTTTTCACATAATATTACACAAAATGAGTGATAGCGTTGATAAATATTACCGGTGCGAAAGCCTTCGGTGAACAACAAAACGAAGCACTTTACACCGTTTCCGTTAACGAGAAAAAAGTCGGAGATGTTAATGCCGTTTATGTTGATGCATCTTTCGATTTCCCGTTGGACAGTGAACTTGCCGTGGTTATAGATTTTGCTCCTATCGGAGTAAAGCGCTGGATGGCTGATTTTCGTCATAAAGAATTTTGGTGCCGTCCTATATTCGGCAAACGGTTTTCGGATATTCCCGACCAGACTCAAGCGCTTATATGCAAGATGACGGACGGTTCATATATAACGATTTTGCCTGTTGTTTCCGAGCAATACAAATGTATTCTCTGCGGAACGCAAATGGAACAGATCCAAGCGCAGCTTTTCAGCTGGTATGAAAAACTTAATAGTTGTTCGGCTCTTGCATTCGTTTGGGCTCAAGGCGAAAATCCGTATGAACTTATGCATAAATGTGCCGCTGCTGCAGTCGAGCTTCTCGGTAACCGTTGTAAGTTAAGAGAAGAGCGTAAGTACCCCGAAATTTTCGAGTACCTCGGTTGGTGCAGTTGGGATGCCTTCCAAATTCGTATTGACGAAAAAGGTGTTGTCGATAAGTGTAAAGAATTTGTCGATAAAAAGGTTCCCGTTAAGTGGGCAGTGCTTGACGATATGTGGGCTGAAGTTCATCAGTTTTACGGTGCGACCTATAAAGAATCGGCTGATATGTTTGAACTGATGTACCGTTCAAAACTATTTGCTTTCAGAGCAGACCCCATTCGTTTCCCGAATGACCTTAAAGGTTGCATTGAAAAGGTTAACGACTTAGGCATAAAGGTCGGCGTTTGGCACCCGACAACAGGATATTGGCTCGGTATAGACGAGCAGGGCGATATTTATAAGGAATATAAAGATGTTCTTATTAAGCCCAACCCCGATATAATTATTCCTTCATACGAGCGGGATAAGGCGTACAAGTATTACAGCGCTTTCCATGATTTCTTAAAGGAAAGCGGCGCCGAGTTCGTTAAAATCGACAATCAAAGCATGTCGAGAAGATTTTATAAAAAATACGCTCCGGTGGGAGATGTTGCCCGACAGTTCCACGATGCTATGGAGCAATCTGTCAATGAACATTTTGACGGACAAATGATTAACTGCATGGGCATGGCAAACGAGGATATGTGGAATAGGAGCGACAGTCCCGTTTCAAGATGCAGTGACGACTTTAAGCCGGAGAACCGTGAATGGTTCACGAAGCACATTTTACAATGCTCCTATAACTGCGTAGTCCAAGGTCAGTTTTATTACTGCGACTGGGATATGTGGTGGACTGATGACGGTCAAGCCGTTAAAAACAGTGTTTTACGAGCAATAAGCGGCGGCCCCATCTACATAAGCGATAAGCTCGACAGAACGAAGCTTGAAATTCTTGAGCCTCTTATGTTTAAGGACGGAAGAATTTTAAGATGCGAAAACCCCGCAGTTCCAACGCTTGACTGCTTAATGAAGAACCCGAAAAAGTCTTCGAGAGCATTTAAGCTTCAAAACCTTACTAACGGTTGCGGCATTTTGGCGGCGTTTAATCTTAATGCCGACAATTACTCCGTAAACTGTAAGGTTTCCCCAAAATATGTTTTGGGACTTGAAGGTAAAGAATTTGCCGTTTATGAGTATTTCAGCAGAGAAATGAAAATACTCAAGGCAAAAGAATCTTTTACCGTTCCACTTTCCGACAATGACGACTTTAAGTTGTTTATTATAGTACCGCTTGACAAAGACGGAAACGGCTTCATAGGAAGAATTGACAAAATGAATGCTCCGAAGTCATTTATCCGTAAGGAAAACGGTGAATGTGAGCTTATAGAGGACGGACCTTATGCAAAGGTTGTCAACCGTGAGCTTGTAATAATAAAATAGACTATTATATATATGTATTCATATAAATAGGGGGATACGCCGGTGAATTTGGCAAATATCAATAAGTACAAACTGAAGAAAAAATCGGTAGCATTTATAGCAAGTTTAGCCCGTTACTTGGTTTTAATCGGTTTTGCTTACATATTATTTTATCCGTTTATGTTTATGGCGCTAAACTCAATTAAGAGTGCTTCCGACTGGTTAGACCCGACAGTTGAATGGTTGCCGAAACATTTTTCAACAACAAACTATACAGCGGCATTTAAGGTAATTGATTATTTCAATTCACTTTTCAGCACCTTCAAAAATGAGATAATTGCTGCCGGAATTTCGTTTTTAACCTGTGCAATAGCAGGTTACGGACTTGCAAGATTTGACTTTAAGGGCAAAAAACTCTTAACCGGTGTAATGATTCTTTGCATTCTCGTTCCCGACACGATGGTAATGATAGCAAGTTACGATAATTTCCGCCATCTTGACTTTTTGGGAATTTTAGGACTTATAAATAATCTCACGGGGTATGACCTCCGTCCGAGCATTATTGATACGCCTCTTGTATTCTGGATACCGGCAATTTTTGCAACAGGTCTTAAAAACGGCTTATTCATATATATATATACTCAGTTCTTCAAGGGTTTGCCAAAAGAACTCGAAGAAGCCGCATGGATAGACGGCGCAGGACCGTTCAAGACCTTCTTCAAAATCGTAATGCCTTCATCGGGCTCTGCTGCAATAACCGTTTTGGTATTCTCGATGGTATGGTATTATAACGACTATTATCAGTCGCAGATTTATCTCTCCGATAAATACCCGTTGAGTGTAATGCTTGCTAACTTCTCTAATAACTTAACGGCGGATATAACAAACGAATTCAAGCTTTCGTTAGGTTCTTTAATCTTAACGAGTTCATTTATAGCAATAGTACCGTTACTAATTTTCTTCTTGTTCTTACAAAGAAAATTTGCACAAAGTATAGCTACCTGCGGTATCGTAGGTTGATATAAAAAAAATAGGAGGAAATCTTATGAAAACAAACATCAAAAGATTGCTTTGCCTTGCCCTGGCATTGACTATGATATTTTCAATCGTAGGCTGCGGTAAAGCAAAAAAAGCCAACGAAGACGAGTCTTTCGACCTTGAGATTGACGTCAAGGATGACAAGGCTGCAACCGAAGAGAAAGCTCAAATGGCTGTTAGCAACGCTGACGCACTTTCTTTCAACGACTTGGTTGCTCAAATGCCGGCTAAGCTTAAGGGAACAACCGTTAACGTTTATTCGTGGAACCCCCCGAAGGACGTTACAGGTGCCGAAAAGGTTATCGAAAACTTTAAGCAGATAACAGGTATTGACGTTAAATGGACAGTAGGTAGTTATGAAAACTACGAGCAGGAAATTGCCGCAAAGATTAACAGTGGCGACTCTCCTGACCTTATCCGTTACATTTCGCCTAACATTCCCCGTATGTACTTAACTCAGGATGTTAAGTCTGCATCAGGTTATGATTTTGCCGGTGATATTTGGGATAAGACCTTAACAAGCGCTTATACCATTAAGGGTAAGATTTACGGTGTTAACTTAAAGAACACCTTTAACCAACAACCCACAGTAATATGCTATGCTAAGTCAACTATCGAAAGATATAAGCTTGACGATCCGTATACATTATGGAAGTCCGGCAGCTGGACATGGGATAAATTCAAGGATATGTGTAAGACCTTTAAGGAACAGTCTAACCACGCAGGTTGGATGACCACTAACCACCTTGACCCGTTCTGGTTTGACGATGTAAACCTTATTACATTCGATGGCAAACAGTATAAATCAAACCTTTCAGACCCGAAAGTTTTGACCACATTACAGCAGTGCTGTAACAACCTTAACACTTACACCTGCGAAGCAATGCGTGAAAGTGATAAGCTTGAAAACGGAACTTATTTGTTCGAAACAAACAACATTCTTACAATGCGCAGAACTGACCCGCACTATCCGAACTTAAAGGCTAATGACGACATTTTCTGTGTTCCGGTTCCGACTCAGGCAGGTAAGACATTCTATCAGGCATTCCATGAGTACGAAGCATACGGTATGCCTAAGGGTTGTAAGAACGGCCCCGGTGCTTACTATTTCTTGCGTTACTATCTTAATAAAGAAAATTACGATGCAAAGATGTTCTTCTGCAACGACCAGGCACTTGAATCTTACAACTGGTGTATGAGCCAGACTAAGGTTCACTATGTAGTTGACCGTTGGCTCACAAAGTCTGTAGGTACTGAAAATGCTGGTCTTGATACCGCAGTAAGAACAGGTCTTACAGCAGCTCAGGCTAAGAACAAGCTTGACGAAGTTTCCCCGATTGTTGAGCGTGCAGCAAAGCAGGGTAACGAATTACTCGCAAAATTTAACTAAGTAAAACGCTTAACAAAAAGGTGAATAAAATGAAAAAAACATTAGCAATTATTTTAGCTGTTGCTATGGTGTTGCTATGTTGCGGATGCGGTAAGGTTTTAGACCCTTCAAAGAAGATAGTTTCTTCGGATACATCTTCTTCTGAAGACGATAAACCCGGCGTCATTAAAATGGATGAAGGGGAGCCGACAAAATCGGCTATCCCTCTCTATGGCGATTTCGATGTTTCAAAGCTTCCCACTGCCGAATACGGCGTAGTACCCGTTGGTACCAATACCGCATGGAATGCATCGGGAATGATTAAAAACGGCAATACCGATAAAGAGGCCGCCGAATACCGTAACAGAGTATTGAATACTCCTAATACACAGGACATTTATTCAATAACCGGAACAACCTATTATGTATCGGCACGAGGCAGTGACGATAATAACGGTTTGTCTCCAACAACTCCATTCCAAACAGTAAAAGCTCCGATATTCTCTTCAAACGTTCTCAAACCCGGCGATGCGGTTTTGTTCGAGCGTGGCGGACTTTGGAGATTATCTTCACAGTTCCGTTGTAAAGCGGGAGTTATCTACGGCTCATACGGAAGCGGTCCTAAACCTGCTTTCTATATGTCACCGTATAACTTCGCACAAAAGCCGTTCTGGACGCAGAGTAACCGTCAAAACATTTGGAAAGCAAGTGTTTCGGACTCTGATGTAGGACTTGTGGTATTTAACCACGGCGAAATTGTCGGTGTTAAGAAGACCAACGGTCTTATAGCTCTCGAAAAGAACGGTGACTACTACTTCAACCGTAATGACGACACACTTTATGTTTACTATGACGGCGGAAACCCCGGCGCAAAGTTTAACGACATTGAGTGCGGACTCAATAAAACCGCTTTTGCGATGTACAGAGCACCGGGCGCAGTACTCGATAACTTAACCATTAAGTATTGCGGAAGACACGGTATCAACATTGCAAACAGTGATAACAACAAGATTACCAACTGTGAATTCGGTTTTATAGGCGGTGCCCGTCAGAATGCGAATGATAACTACTCGGTTCGTCTCGGCAACGCAATTCAGATGTGGAATACGGTTGACGGTCACATAGTTGATAACAACTGGATATATCAAATCTATGATACGGGTATAACATTCCAGGGTGACTATGAAGATGAATCAATGTCAAATAACGATAAGCCTTACGGTGATAAACCTGAGATAAGAAAGCTTAACGTTTATAGAAACATCAGTTACACCAATAACCTTTTAGAATACTGCTCGATGTCGTTTGAGTGGTGGCACAGTGCCGAAAAGTACTATCCGAGCTCTGCCGACCCGTCAAGCCAAAGCTTTAAGGATAACGGTGAAACAACGAGAGTTGAAAACTTCAAAGTAACAAATAATATTTCCCGCTTTGCAGGATACGGTTGGGGTGCTCAGCGTCTTGACCATACAGGCTCTCATTTAATGTGCTATAAGCACTCTTTCCCGTTCTCAAAGAACATTGACATTTCCGATAATATTTTCGACCTTTCGTATAGCTGGATGGTAAGATGGGAATTTAATAATTCGCTTCACGATAAGGCTTACGATAATGCAGGTAATCTAATAGATGTACCCAACAACAGCGTATGGCCGAAAGAATGGAAATTCAAGAACAATACTTACTATCAAACCAATGCGAGATTTAACGAGGGTATGTGGTACAACAGCCAGTCAAAAGCCGTTGACCAAGACTCTTTAGCAAGTGCGGTTCGGGCAATCGAATCGAGTCCGAAACTCGTAAAATGGATTGATTACTCGAAAGTTTCATAAAGTTACTTAGTTTGTAACGGGTGCGATGCCGATGTGTTATTTTTGGTTTTAGACATATTTTTGGGAAAAATAAGGTCGCCAAAAGTATTGTCACATTAAAATTAAAAATTAGGGCAAACACCTCGGCATTCGCCCTTACATAAACAAACTGAAAACTTAATAATGCAGCTTTCGAACAAAACAGCATCCCCTTAACTTATGTAACTCAGAGATTTATTCTCTTTTACATATAAATAAAAAATGAGGTGATTAATTTTGAAGACTAAGAGAATTATTTCAACGATCTTAGCAATTGTTTTAGCATTCTCTTGTATGGCAGTTATCCCGTTTGTTGCTTCAACAACGGCTTCTGCTGCATCAGCGTCTGCAACAAAAGACGCAGTTTATATTGGAAAATCTAAATTCCAAAATAACGTTTCTGCGGCGGTTTTCTATCCGCTTACCGTAGGCCCCGGTTGTTCGGACGGTACTATGGCAACATTTACATGTAATGTAAAAATGTTAAGTGGTACAAAACCGTACATTTCTTTCTTCCGTCCCATTTCGAGCACTTCAGAAACATACAATGCTCAACCTTCTTGGGTTCAAACCGGTTCTTTAAGCGGTAATAAGTATACTTGTCAGGTAAAACTTACCGATATCCCCGGTGACGGCAACCGCTATAAGTCCGAAACAAGAAGCAGTATTAACTCCATAAGCCGTTCTAACGGTTCGGGCGGTATTTGGGGCATTATCGCTATCGGTAACTGTACCATTAATAAAGCAAGTTATTCCGGAAACTTGCAGGACTTTAATGACGAGTTTATTATAAGCGACCCCACCTTTACTATCGGCGGTAATTCTTATAGCTTAAACGGCTTTGGTACCTGCAACGATAACGGTATATATAACCTTATAGGTAACAACAAAACCGGTGACGGTACTAACGCTGTTAACCACATGTGTACCGCTCCTAAGGCTACTTGGTCTAAGTTTACAACAGACGAAGATATGGTTAAGTTTATTAAGGTTGATAATGACTTTTTAACCTCTAACCGTACCTATGTTAAACATGCTGAAACCGCTACAACCCGTGAGTATTATACTTGCGCTGACTACGGTGACGATGTTTATTTTGAAAGATTCGGTACTAACGGCAGTAATTTCTGCTACGGTAAAATTGCGTCAGGCGATATCTATAAGAAATCTGTCGTTATAGGCACTGACCCGTTGGCTACTCCTATTAACGGTGATAGGGTAACACGCGGCGATGCTTCTATATTCTTCCCGATAAATGTTCATAAATATTTCTCGCACTGTAATGTATCTTCCGATACTGATGCTAGAGAAACCAACATTAAAGAAGGCAACGGCAACTTAGCTGTTAAAATTACCGCTAATGTTAAGCGCATTTCGGGTAACTCGCAACCTTATGTAGGCTCTATGTGGGCAAAGGGTGAAACCTTAAAGGGCTATCCTCAGGCCGTTGCGGACAGAGCTAAAAACCCCGGCGATGCTTCCGGTACTTCGGGAAATTATCTTACTTCTTCTTATAATGCTACAACGGGTGAATTTACAGCCTATGTAAGAGTCGAAAAAGGTTATTACTCTCAGATGTCCCAGTACGGCGGATGTTATTACATTACTATCGGTAATGTTGAGTATGCACGTTCTGACTCCGGCGGTTACGATAACTATTGGAGCGATTATGATATCACCGATTATGATGCTTCTTATGTAATGAGTAACATCAAGATGTCGGTATATAGCGAAGATAATATAACATCTTCTGTTCTTGACAGTGATGCTTCTCCGGCAATGGTTGCCGATAAACTTGAGCTTACAAAGCGTCATATCAAGATGTATAACGATACAACCCTTAACGGTCTTGATATTTCAATGAACGCAGCTCCGCTCGGCAAATGGTCTGCTCTCGGTTGTGCTCACCTTGTAAATAGTGTTAACACAACTACTTGTAACTCAACTTCAGGCCATGTTCTTAACTCTTCTCATGTAGCAAAGACTGCTACTAACTGCGAATACTATCAGTGTTCTTGCGGTAAGCGTTATGCTGACAAATACGGCCCAAGACTTATTGAAAATACCAATCTTAAGAATAAGATGCTTTATATCAAAGCTTCTTCTAAGCCGGTTGCCAATGTAACCCTTCCGCTTGATACAACTTCTATTCCTACCAATACAAATTACTATCTCTTCAGATGTAAGATGCGTTTGTTCGGCGACCAGCTTCCTGTACTCGGTGTTGCACAGGGTGCATACTACGGCTACGGCGGTAAGATGCAAAACGGATTTTCTTCCGACAGTGAAGACGGTTTCTGGAGTTACGATGTAGGTACTTATTACGATTCGACAACATATACCTATTATTCGATATTCAAGATGGACCGTGCTGACCCGGCGCACTACTGCATGGATAAGTACTATAACACCTTAAACGGTGCCCACAGTGCTATTACACTCGGTAACGCAAAACATTCCGGTAACGGTATTAACCCCGAAAGGTATTTTGCATCCTTTGCATTTACTGACCCTGAAATTTTAGCATTTGACCCGAATACTGATGACCCGTTCGAAATGACCGGTGACAATCTCTGTCCGGGTATTGACGATTCAACACTTAACCTTGATTCAGGTTATTCATACCAAATGAGAACGTCAGGCTTCGATTATCCTGCTTCGGGCGACTCTGACCAAGACCTTAGCCCGTACTCATTCATTCAGGCTCCTGTTAACCAGTGGAGTGTTGACGGTTATAAGAAATGGATAACCGCTCAGGACGTTCCCGAGAACTTCTTTACTCCCGGTTACTCTGCTCCTAAGATGTTCCGTATAGCAGGTAAGGGTCAAAATACTCAGCCTGTTGTTTACCAGACATTTATCGAGCCGGGTAAGACCTATGCATTCGATTATGACTATCGTTGCACAGGCGCTCAGGATAAGATTACAAGAAAGACTGTTATTTGTACAGATGCAAACGGTGAAACCCAAGATTTTGACAAGATAGTCAGCGAAGATACCGGAACTCATGTTCACATGGTATTTACAACTCCTGCCGACATTAAGAGGGGCAACAGCGCTGGTGACGGTAACTTCAAGATTTACCTCGGTCAGTCTTGGGGCTCTAACATGAAGTCGATAGTATCTTGTTACTATGCTAACTTCAATCTCCGTGAAGTTCGTCCTGAATCTCCTTATCCCGATATGACAGGTAACAACTTCTTCTCTAACCCGTCATTCGACTATTCAACCGTTAACGAAATTCTTTCGGCAGACAATGCTCAGCAGTTCCTTTACGGTTGGTCAATTAACAACGAGCTTTATAACTATACTAAGACCGATGTTCAGGATATTCCTGCTAACTTCTTTAATGACAACGCAACTAACGATGTTTCCAAAGCCATTCTTATGAAGGGCGGCAACCGTACAGAGTTACAGTTCAAGGCTGACCTTGAGCCGAGTGCAAACTATAAACTTGTGTACAACTATCGTTGCCGTGAACAGAGCCCGACTCTTGAGTTACAGGTTAGAGGCAGCAACAGCAACTACACCTTAACTAAGGTTGCGGAAACCAACAACGGCGTCGCCACGTTCCCGAACTTTGTGGCTCTCAAGGACGGAATGACCTACTTCATAGCGGTCGGCGCGGCGGTTGCGCTGGTTTCCGCAGGTGCGTTCGCGGGGGCGGACGCGCGGCTCGAGCGGGTGAACGGGGTTCCGTGCGTCACGGTGAACGGCGAGGTGCTGCCGCCGATGTCGTTCACGGCGTGGATGGCACCGCAGCTGTCGGACGAGTATCTCCGGCGCGTCGACGCGGCGGGCATCCGAATCCACTACGTCTACTCGTGGACGCGGGGCCTGAAGCCGGGCGATCCGGAGAAGAGCGAGCTGGATGGCGTCGAGGAGACGGTGCGGCGCACCCGGCAGATCCGGCGAAACTGTCCGAACGCTTACGTCATCATCCGCCTCATGGTGAGCCCGAGCGCGGACTGGATCGCGGAGCATCCGGAGGAATGCGTGCGCTTCTCGGACGGCTCGCCCGAGCACTGCATCTGCACGACGGTCGACCGCCGCCGCAAGG
>JAZUID010000002.1:0-2379 GCA_045642065.1 Acutalibacteraceae bacterium | reverse complement strand
CACCTGCCATCTGCTGAGGAGATTTACAGGTAGAAAGATGACCGAGCATATCGGGATAATAGAATTCGCAGAACTTAAACCAACCGGGTGAGCAAGAAGTAATCATCGGCAATGTTCCGCCGTTCTTAATACGCTCTACGAGTTCGTTTGCTTCTTCTACTATAGTAAGGTCAGCTGAGAAGTCAGTATCGAATACTTTGTCAAATCCCATACGGCGAAGAGCGGCAACCATCTTACCCTCAACATTAGTGCCTATAGGCATATCGAAGCATTCACCTAAGGTTGCACGAATGGACGGAGCAGTCTGAACAACAACCGTCTTAGTTTCGTCAGCAATTGCTTCCCAAATCTTATCGGTATCGTCTTTTTCAGTTAATGCACCGGTAGGACAAACAGCAGTACACTGACCGCAGGAAATACACGGTGTATTATTAAGAGAAAGATTAAATGCCTGACCGATATTTGTATCAATACCACGGTCGTTAGCACCGATAACGCTTACATACTGTTCACGACATGCGGCAACACAACGGCGGCAAAGGATACATTTATTATTGTCACGAACAAGGTGCGGAGTTGATGTGTCAAGCTCATAAACGGGTTTGAAACCGTTAAATGCTTCATCGTCAACACCGTATTCAAGACAAAGCTTTTGAAGTTCACAATTGTTTGAACGCTTACAAGAAAGACAATGCTTATCATGAGTTGAAAGTATAAGCTCAAGAGTAGTCTTTCTTGCTTTTTGAATTTTTGCAGAGCTTGTAAGAATTTCCATTCCCTCGGTTACGGGGTAAACACAAGCGGTAACAACACGGAAACCTCTTCCCTCATTAACCTCAACAACACAAATACGACAAGCGCCGATTTCGTTCTTTTCTTTCATAAAGCAGAGTGTCGGAATTTCAACACCTGCAGCACGAGAGGCCTCCAATACGGTAGAACCTTTCGGTACGCTAACGGCAATACCGTTTACTTTTACATTTATCATATCCATAATTTAAGCGGCCCCTTTCTTATATTTTGCTTATTGCTTTAGGTTTGCAGTTGCCCATACAAACGCCGCATTTAATACACTTAGATGCGTCAATTTGATAGGACGGAAGCTTATGACCTTGGGCAATATAATCAGTCTTTGAAATTGCCGAAACCGGACAATTTTTAGCACAAAGACCGCAACCGATACATTTATCTTTATCAATTGAGAATGTAAGAAGATTCTTACAAACACCTGCCGGACACTTTTTATCAACAACGTGAGCGATATATTCGTCACGGAAGAACTTAAGTGTTGCAAGTACCGGATTAGGAGCAGTTTGGCCAAGACCGCAAAGTGAATTTTGCTTTATGTACATACAAAGCTGTTCAAGTTTGTCAAGGTCTTCAAGTGTTCCCTTACCTTCGGTAATCTTGTCAAGCATTTCAAGAAGTCTTCTTGTACCTACACGGCAAGGAGTACACTTACCGCAAGATTCGTCAACGGTAAATTCAAGGAAGAATTTAGCCATATCAACCATACAGTTGTCTTCGTCCATAACGATAAGACCGCCTGAACCCATCATACAACCGATAGCAACGAGGTTATCGTAATCAACTTCGGTATCAATAAGACTTGCAGGGATACAACCGCCGGAAGGACCACCGGTTTGTGCTGCCTTAAATTTCTTACCGTTCGGAATACCGCCGCCGATATTATCAATAATATTGCGGAGTGTTGTACCCATCGGGATTTCAACAAGACCGGTATGTTTAATTTTACCGCCCAAAGCAAATACCTTAGTACCCTTTGAACGCTCGGTACCCATTGAAGAGAACCAATCAGCACCACGAAGAATGATTTGCGGAATATTAGCAAATGTTTCAACGTTGTTTTCAATTGTCGGGCTATTGTAAAGACCCTTAACTGCCGGATAAGGCGGACGGGGTCTCGGCTCACCACGGTTACCTTCGATAGAAGTCATAAGAGCGGTTTCTTCACCGCAAACGAAAGCACCTGCGCCAAGACGGATATAAAGCTCGAAATCAAAGCCCGAACCGAAAATATTTTTGCCTAATAAGCCATATTCATGTGCCTTATCAATAGCATATTGCAGTCTCTTAACTGCGATAGGATATTCAGCACGAACATAAACATAACCCTTTGTTGCACCGATAGCATAACCGGCAATGGTCATAGCCTCAATAATGCAGTGCGGGTCACCTTCCAAAACGGAACGGTCCATAAATGCACCCGGGTCACCTTCGTCTGCATTGCAAACAACATACTTTTGCGGAGCCTTGTTAGGAGCGCAAAGTGACCATTTTCTACCGGTCGGGAATCCGCCGCCGCCACGACCACGGAGACCTGAATCGGTAACACACTTAATAACGTCATCCGGAGTC
>JAZUID010000001.1:0-160111 GCA_045642065.1 Acutalibacteraceae bacterium | reverse complement strand
CCGGGAGGACAGTCGATAAAGAGATAATCAAGGTCGCCCCATACGACCTCCTGCCAAAACTGTTTAACTGCGCCTGCGATAACGGGTCCTCTCCAAATTACGGGAGCATCATGCTCTTTAAGCATCATATTGACCGACATTATTTTAATTCCCGTTTTAGTAACGGCAGGGAGAATGCCTATTTCATTCTGCATGGCATTTTCGGTAACGCCAAATGATTTCGGTATGGACGGTCCCGTAATATCGGCATCTAAAATGCCTACTTTATATCCTGCCCTCGCCATTTCGACGGCAAGCATTGATGTAACCATAGACTTGCCGACACCGCCTTTACCGCTTACAACGCCGATAACGTGTTTAATGCTGTTATATTCTCCCGTTGGCTCAATTAAGCTTTCGGGTTTTTTTGACGGACAGTCTTGTCCGCAGGATGAACAGTCACCCGTACAACCGCCGTTTTGATTTGACATAATTTATCTCAACCTTTAAAACAAAATGCAAAGGGGAAAATAAAAATCCCCTTTGCATTTATTATATACCAAATTAAGAATAAAATCAAATTTAAAAATTGCTAACTATTTGTTTCTGGCAACCGGCAGGCGAATATTCCCACTTTGAAATACAGCCTTCTCGCAAAAAGTAGTTCAGTTCGCGCGGTCGGTCGGCGGTAAATTCGTCGATAATTATTAACTTGATTTTCATTTTTTCTTTAATGACACTTTTAATATAAACGCTTACTTGCTCGCCTAAATATACATCGCTTTTAGGCTCTGCAAGTCCTGCCAAGTTA
The DNA here is from genome assembly GCA_045642065.1 of Acutalibacteraceae bacterium. Classification (GTDB taxonomy): domain Bacteria; phylum Bacillota; class Clostridia; order Oscillospirales; family Acutalibacteraceae; genus UBA737. The sequence goes on along the minus strand of JAZUID010000001.1, from coordinate 159,321 downwards.
GGCGTCAGCTCTACAAAAACGCCGTAATCTTCAATGCTTCTTACAATGCCCGTTACGGTTTGGCCGACCAAAAACTTTTCGGCATTTTCTTCCCAAGTGCCTAAAAGCTCTTTGTGAGAAAGCGTTATTTTTCCGCTTTCATCAATGCTTTTTATAATTGCTTTTATGTCTTGACCGACGCAAAACCGGTCAGACGGATGAGAAATGCGCGACACCGAAATCAAGTCGATAGGCAAAAGCGCAATGTTACCGCAACCGATATCACAAAAAGCGCCGAAAGCTTCCAAATGGGTAATTCTTGCATCAATAATATCGCCGACATTATAGTTCTTTCTGAAACTTTCCATGCATAAGGTTTGCGCCTTTTTGCGTGAAAGAACGGCAACGGTACCGCTCTCTTCCTTTACAATGTCGGTCACGACAAAGCAAACGGGGTGCCCCACACGGGAAATAAGGGCGATATCTCTTGTTTTCCCTTCGCTTATGCCGATGGCACCTTCTTCCCGCGGGATTATGCCTTTGATTTCGCCCAAGCTCACTATCAAATTGTGGGAAGAATCGCACATAATAGCGGGGGATTCAAGCACGGTGCCTTTTTGCTTTGCTTCGCCGACCGTTGCCAAATTAAAATTGTTTTTTGTTTCTTTTCCGTCGGCATAAAGCCAACCTTCCGGAAAATAATCTTTCATTTTTTATCACCTTTCTTTTCGGCGTTTTTCCGCCTTAAAGAATTATATGATAAAAAACTTAAAAAAATGATAGAATCTTGTCCTATAAAAAAATAAAAATACATTAGCCGTGTATTTATAAGGAAAATATTCCGAAAGTTGCGAATTTCCGGTGGCTTAAATTGTCAAAAAAAGACCGCATATCGCTTAAGCTTATGCGGTCTCTTTTTATTTAAAAGCAAAATTTACAGCTGTAAACCTCTACACCCGAATCGGCAAAAACTTCGTAAAGGCGCGTGCTTAATTGTTCTTTGGTAACACCTTTTTTAAGAATTACCTGAACAAAGCCGCCACCGCCGGCACCGCACATCATTTTGCCGTCAATTAAATCTTCAACCGCGGCAAAAATTTGGTCGATACAGGTGTTTGTGCAACCACTGTCTAATTTTTTTGAAAGCTCCCAATGGTTGTTAAGAAGTCGGCAAAATTCCTTTTCGTCACCGTTCTTTAATGCATCGGTCATTAAAAGAGCGGTGTTGCCGATATCACGCAGAGCTTCTAAGGAATCGGGCTCGGCACCGATATAACGGCCGACAACGTCCCTTAAAAGATTTCGTGCCAACCGTCTTTGTCCCGTATAGATAAGGCAAAAACGCTCATCAAGACACTTTTTAATGTTATCGGGAAGTTCAATACGCTCTATTTTAAGGTCTTGGCTAAAACCTTTTTCACTTGTAATAAGCTTAACGCCGTCAACCAAACCGCCGACTTGGTCTTGCCAACCGCCACCCGTTGACATTAACTGCTCCATGCAAATAACGGTTGCCGAAAGAACATTATCATCAGCTTCTGCACCGAACAAATCGAAGAAGCCCTTAACGCAAGCCGCCGAAAGGATAGAGCTTGTACCAAGTCCGCTGCCCTTTGGAATGTGGATAACACGGGTGTTGAAATAAAGCCCGCCGCCAATAGCCCTGCAAATGTCTTCTAAGGTTTGTCCGTCATCTTCACGCGGAATAATACCGCAGGCGATAAGAGCGGCCTTGTGAAGCGCAAACGGGTCGTGCGGGTCTTTGCAGCTTCTAAGCGGAGTAATATCGGTAAATTCTTTATAAGAGCCCGTGTCGGTGCTTGCAAGAACAATTTTATTTTCATTTAGCTTTTTCAAAGAAACAACAATCGGCTTTTCGCCGTCAAGCATAACTGCGGCGTTTAAAACTTTTCCGCCGTTTTCCATGCAATAAGGTGGAGTATCGGTCCAACCGCCACCCCAGTTAACACGAACGGGGAGCTTGGTTTCAACTTCGCCCAAAACCATCTTTTTGCCCTTTAAAGCGCCAATGTTTAAAAGCGAGGCTTCTAAGGTTTTGTCGCAAATAGTGTCGAAACAGCGAATAAGCAGTTCTTCATCTTCAAGCAAAACCGAAAGATAATAGAAAATCCGAATTTTAAGCGAAAATTCCGCAGTTTCGGCAATTTTTATTAAATATTTTTTAATTCTCGGGGTAACGGGGTAGCCGATAAGGTCTTTTACATTTACACCCGACTTAATAAAGCCCAATAAGCTTTCAACCTTTACCTTGTCGTCCAATTTGTCTTGCCACGGCAAAATTTGTGTGACATCGGCATCGTTAAATGAAGATTTAAGAGAATATTCACCCAGTTTACCGCTTAAAGTTGCCTTTACGGCATCAAGCATAGTGGCTTCGGCACTAAACAAAGGTGCATCCCACAAATAATCGTTAAGTTCTTTACCCATCCAAATTTTTTCTTTCGGATTTTCATTGGCACCTAACATTCTGACAACAAATTTACCGTTGTTTAGTTTAAGTCCGTGCAAAATGACACCGCTCGGAACGGCAACACCCTTAACGGTAACGCCCGAAAGAATAGTTCCTTCGCCGACGGTTGCACCTTCTTCAACTGTACTGTTTTCAATGTAACAGCCTTTTCCGATTTTTGCATCAGATGAAATATAACTGTTATAAACGGCAAAGTCACCGCTTTTAACATTTGTGTTAACCAACTTTTCCCAACCTAAGAAGCGGTAGTCGGCAATATCATCACAAACAAGCTTTAACAGCTCTTTTGAGGTGCCGAAATGCAGGAAAGCCGCAGGGGAAAGGCAAATAAGCTTCATACTGTACTTATGCAAAATTTTGAAAAGTTTGGTACGGGCTTCCTTTAATGCTTCCGAAAAATCGCCTTCGGGAGTTTGATTATAAAAATCTTCCAAGGTCGAATCTTCGGCCAACGGATAAACAAAATCGGCATAGAATGAAAGGCGGACATCTTCGTTAACATATTTTCTGAAATCTTCTTCGGTTGAAACCAAAGTGTAAAGGTCGTTTAAAATATCACTGCCTAAAATAACGGCGCCGGTATCAATATTAACCTTGTCCTTTTTGTCGGTAGCACCTAAATCGCGTAAAGTTTCAACTGTTTGTTTATGCAAAAAGTTTTTAACAAGTCCGTTTTCGCTTCTGAGGAAAACGCCGTGATTTTTGCCGGTGAAGACATCTTCTTTAATAGAAAGCGCGGCGGCACCGTTGCCGAAATAGTCAATTTGCAAGGGGTTAAATAAAAGCATAACATCGCCCGAAAGGACCAGCATGCCCGACCCTATTCTTGCAGGAACACTGCTCATGGCGATTATAAATTCATCAAAAAGGGAAGAGCGTCTTCCGTCCGGCAAAGCGCGCGGAACTGGGGAAAACAGCTTTCCGCAAGCCGAATACTGCGGTACGCGCTTAGAGTCACCGCCCGAGTGAATTACAAGAATTTTAAGGTTATCAAAATTCTTTTCAAAGCCCAAAATATATTTCATAACACCAAGCGTTGCACCGCCTGAGCCGATACGCTTGCCCTCAAAATCCGGCAAAACGGCATAGTGGGTGGATTTAGGCAAAAAGCCTTTTTCTACCCGATAGTTAATTTGCTCGCGATAGCTCTGTGCTTGACTTTCGTTAGAAGCGGTAAGAATAACATAGTCCCAAGTGGCAGGCTTCCTTACAGAATGTGAAAGTGAAAGAACATAGCTTTCATAATTATCGTTATATGACTGTTGCAAAAATAAATTTTTGTAGTTCATAAAATCCCCCACAAGCTTTAAATGATGCATATAATATTATACCTAAAATACACACAATAATTATAACAAGAATAGGGTATAAAGTCAAATGTAAACCACGGCTTTACAAACACAAAAAACAGATGTATAATTTATCTACAAAATTTAAGGAGCGAACGAACTTGAATTATAACCAAGACGACTATGATTATCTTGACATAAACTCACACTCAAAGGGACAAGACGATATTTATTCTTACAGCGAAAATGGTGGCTATGAAGAAGAGCCGTTGCCCCCGAAAAGACCCGAAAAGAAAAAGAAAAAACACGGGTTTTTTAAATTTATTGCACTTTTGCTTTGCGCTTTAATAGTCTTCTGCGGTCTTTTTTATGCCTATACCTATAAAATTGTCGATAGCGTAAAGCGCGTTCCGATAGACTGCGATTTGGGAATTGCCACAAGCAACTATTCTACGGTTAAAAACATAGCGCTTTTGGGCATTGATACACATGAAGATAACAATGTCGGCCGTTCGGATGCCGTTGTTGTGATGTCGATAGATAAAGCCCACAACAAGATTAAGCTTATTTCTCTTGCAAGGGACAGTTATGTTGCGATTGAGGGTCACGACCACGACAAGCTAACCCACGCTTATGCCTACGGCCGTTCAGGTCTTGCAGTAAAAACAATCAACCAAAATTACGGGCTTGAAATTACCGATTATGTAACCGTCAATTTCTTCGAGTTTGCTCGAATTATTGATTATGTCGGCGGTGTTACGGTGGATGTTGACGAAGCCGAACGGGTAGAAATGAATACAAATATCATTCCGTGGCTTAACGAAATGGGAATAGAGTGTGATTTGGTTGAAACTGCGGGGACACAGCTTTTAACCGGCGGACAAGCCGTTTGTTATTCGAGAATAAGACACACCGACAGCGATATTGAGCGCGGTAACCGTCAAAAAGAAGTGTTGACCGATATGTTTGCAAGGGTTAAGAAAATGAACCCGTTAAAATTGCCAAAGCTCGTTAACATGGTGCTTTCCGAATGTGAAACATCGCTTGCAACCAAAGACATAATGTCACTCGGCATCTGGGCGATTTTAAAATCCCCTAAAATGGAGCAGTTGAGCGTTCCAAATGACCGCTACGAAAACCGCGGAGGAATAATAAAGGGCGGTTGGTATTATATTTACGATTTGGATGAAGCGGCAGCCGATATAAGCGACTTTATTTTTGAAAAAAACGGCTACCCGATAGAAAGCCAAGAAAAATAACAAAAGGCATACGGATTATTCCGTATGCCTTTTGTTGATTTTTTAAGTTACGCAAGTTCTTTTTTGTTTTTGAATAACGGCGCAATATCAAATCTTGCTATTGCAACTATAACGGTTGCTATTGTGAAAGCGTCCAAAACAATCGCTTCATAAGCGCCGATAGTAAGGTTATAAAAAATCCACAAAATACCAGTTATGATTGAAAGAATTCGAAGAAGAGTCATATTTTTGCTTCCGTAAGCGTAGGTTGTTGTAATTTTGCCTGCAAGGAAGAAGATACTGCCAAAACCGCCCCAAGTAAAAAATGTGGCAACCGTAAAGAAGACACAAAAGACAATTCGCCAAACGACCGTGCTTTTGTTTCTCTTTACATACTCGGCAAAAATTATGTTTCGGCAGCTGCTTACAATATTAAGCGCAAAGCCCGTGTAACCGCCCAAAAGCAAATAATTTAAGGCAAAAAGCAACTCGTTCGCGGTTCTGAAGCCGATAACCCAGCTGTGTTTTTTAAACTGAAAGCCGATGACCGTTGCAAGAATACCCAAAATCCCGATTATGTGTGCGGGACTTTTAAGATACTCCAAAACAATTTCCAAAAGCTTGCTAAAATCCATTTTTATACCCCTAACTAAACAGTTCTATACTATATCCGCTTTGGCGGATGCTGTCGATAATTTCGCCTAAAAGAGTTGTGTTTGTTTGCGAAACGGCGTGAAGAAGATAAATGTTGCCGTTTTGTAATCCGCCCAAAATTTTTGCGCGGGCGGTGTTAATATCGGGTTGACTTGCGGGGTCCCAGTCGTTGTAAGCAAAACTCCAAAAAACACTTTTATAACCGCACATATTTACAAGTGCGCGGGTGCGCTCGCTGGAAGCACCTGTCGGGAAACGGAAAAGAGTCATTTTATAACCGAAATTTGCCTGCATATAAGCATCTAATTGCATAATCTCGTTATAAGCTTTTTCAAGCGAAACATTCGGCATAACGGGGTGTGTTACGGTGTGGTTGCCGACGGCGTGACCTTCGTTAATCATGCGCCTGACCTTGTCGGGGTTAGCCTTAACATAACTCATTGTTACGAAGAAAACCGCCTTAACACCGCGACTTGCCAGCGTATCTAAAATGCTGTCGGTCAGGTTGTTATATTCGTAACCGCAGTCAAAGGTTAGGTAAACAACAGGCCTTGAACGGTCGCCGATTGTATAAGCGCCGGATTTACTCCATTCGTTTTGTCTTGCCTCATTAAATTTCCAGCCGTAACCGGCGGATGTATTGTTTAGCGCGTTCAAAGTGGCAACCTGTAAAGCCGAAAGCGAGCCGACCGAAGCAGGAACGGCGGAAGAACTGCTTTTTTTCTTTTGTTCTGAAAGTTGGCGCTCGGCCTCGGCACTGCGCTCGGCGACAAATGCTTGGTAAGCAGTTTCAATGTCCGAAAGTAAAAATTCGTAATTATGCTCGCCCTTTATTATGAATTTACCGTTCTTAAAATACAAAAAGTCGTTATCGCCGACCGTTACATTTTCGGGGGAAAACAAAAATTCTTGATCGTCAAAACGGGTAACCGTAAAACCGCCTTCCGTAAAGGCAACATAATCGTCACAAGCCGTTGTTTTGCCGTAAAAAATGTTAAAATAACCTTTTTTGTTGCAATAACTGTCGCCGTCGCTCAAAGCCACCTTTAAAAGCGACTTTGAAAGCATAAATATTTTAGGCGCAACAGGTGAAAAGTTGTCGGCATCCACGCCGTCACCCATATTTTTAAAACAGTAGGTGTATCCGCCTTTTGACTTTTTAACAGAATAAAACTTTTCGTGTTCTTTTTTAAGCTTTTTAATATATTTTCGGGTGGCCTTAAAGGTGCCTTTTTCTAATTTATAGGTTTGCTTGTCGGTTTTTAAAAAATCCTTTTCATTTAATAAAAAAGTTTGCTTTTCGGCGGTGTTTTCAAAAAAGATTTTAATTCCGTTTTTAAAATCAACTTTTTTATTTGTCGCTTTTGCATCTTCAAGATTTAAACCTTTTAAAAGCGACTTTGCCTCGTTTTCATAAAGGTTGTTAAGGCAAAGCGGAACTTTGCTTTCATTTAAAAAAACAAGCGCGGTTAAAGAAATATCTTTTTCGTTAAAAGCAATATTAAGTTTATTCTTTTGACTCTTGCCACATCCGCCCAAAGCAAAGCAAAGACAAAGCAAAAGTGCTAAAATCCTTTTTTTCATACATCTTTTCCTTTTTAAAGTTCTAATAAAAGTATATAACAATAAGAGCGTTTTTTCAAGCGAAAAAAGAATTTGCAAAATTGCCGATTGAGTGGTACAATAAATTTAGAGTTGAAAATTTGGCGCGCACATAAAAAGTGGTAAAAAATATGCAAAAAGCATAGAGCATATTTAATATATTAAAGGACAGGAGAGTTATTATGAAAAAATTTAAATGTTTGGTTTGTGGCGAAAAATTTGAAGCCGAGTCGCCGGAATCTGCTGTTTGTCCGCGTTGCAAAGCTAAGGGCGACAAGGTGGGCGAAATTAAAGAAAAAGTAGCTAATCCTTATGCCGGCACAAAGACCGAAAAGAATTTAGAAGCGGCGTTTGCGGGCGAAAGTCAGGCAAGGAATAAATATACCTACTTTGCATCTGTTGCAAAGAAAGAAGGATACGAGCAAATTTCGGCTCTTTTCTTAAAGACCGCCGAAAACGAAAAAGAACACGCAAAAATGTGGTTCAAAGAATTGAAAGGCATTGGCAACACCGCCGAAAATTTAGGCGCAGCTGCTGACGGCGAAAATTATGAGTGGACCGATATGTACGAAGCTTTTGCAAAGGATGCCGAAGCCGAAGGCTTTTCAGAACTTGCCAAAAAGTTCCGCTTGGTAGCCGCTATCGAAAGGCACCACGAAGAACGCTATCGCGCACTTCTCAAAAATGTTAACACCGCCGAAGTATTTAAAAAGAGCGAAGTTAAGGTTTGGGAATGCCGTAACTGCGGTCACATAGTTGTGGGTACTTCCGCACCCGACGTTTGTCCGACCTGCGCGCATCCGCAATCATATTTTGAAATTCACGCAGAAAATTACTAATTAAGAAAAAGAAGACGGCAAGGAAAACACTTGCCGTCTTCTTTTTATAAAATTTTACCTGACGGTAAAACCGTTCTTTAGGGCTTTCTTACTTTTCAAAGAAAAAAAGCAGCAGCACCTTTCGGCACTGCTGCTTTTATTTTGGTGGAGCATCTGCAACCAAAGACAAACTCACGGTCGGGCACAAAAACTTTATGTTTGCACCGACTGCATTCTCGAATTGGGTGTCGAGCCCCTCGACTGGTGGAGGCGGCGAGAGTCGAACTCGCGTCCAAAAATCTTTTCCCACGGGCATCTCCGAGCGCAGACATTTATTTAATTTCCCGTGTTAAGACGTCAAATGTCAGACTTCAAAACTTGGTAGCTCCTACTGCGTGACAAGCGGTGGAGCACCCGCCGGTTCACGTTCACCACTAAAATGACACCCTTGCCCGACCGTGGTACTTCGGGGTTGGATGAACAGCCTAAATCAGGCTGCTAAAGCAACTTTATTGTTGTTAGTTAATTTTTTTGCGACTTTTTAAGTGGTTCCGCGCCACTGCTCGCTTCCCGAGAGTCCTGATCCCTGTCGAAACCTTTACGCCCCCGTATATTCAGGCGGCAAAACCGCCGTGAAAACAATATTACAAATCAAAAATCTTTTTAAACCAACGTTTAACAAGGTCAAGCCAAACGCCGTCATATAAAAGTGTTTCGTCTTTGTATCCCGTGCAGGTTTGCTTGTCACAGGTTGAAAGACCGTGACCGCCAAACGGTAAAATATGCATTTCAAAACTAATGCCGTTTTTGGCAAGCGCGTTCGCGTACTCGGTTGAATTTCTAACCGGAACGGCTTCATCCGCGGCGGTGTGCCAAATAAAGGTTTGCGGTGTAATTTCCTTTGAAACATGGTCTTCAAGTGAAAACTTTTGCTTTACTTCATCGGTTATTGTTTCGCACCCCGAAATGTTTTTTATGCTGTCAAGATGTGTAAAAGAGGGGTCCCCCGAAATTACGGGATAGCAAAGAACAGCCGCAGAAACTTTGGGTGCTTTAATAACGCTTGCAACTTCCTTCGCATTTGCCAAAGTGCAATAGCTTGCGGCAAGGTGACCGCCGGCAGAAAAGCCACAAATTGCGGTGCGTGAAGTATCAATGTTCCACTTTTCACAGTTTTTGTTAATTAGGTCGAATGTGCAGGCAACTTCCCTGATAGCCTGCGGGAATTTATAAGGCTTAACCGAATAGTTAAGAACAAAAACATTAAAGCCCATATTTAAAAAGTTAAGTGCGACCGGCTCTGACTCACGCGTCGAGCAAAAGGCATAAGCACCGCCGGGGCAAACGACCATGGCAGGACGGGTAAATTCCTTCCAACCGCATTCGCTTTTAATATCCTCCGCTTGAATATAGGCTGTAATGGTGGGGTTAGCACCGTCCTTGTCTAAAAACGGGTATTCATTTTTTAAATCAATATTAAAAACCTGCATTACCTATTATTCTCCTTCAAAGCGCGGTCAATGTTCCTTTGCGCGTCGCGTTTAGCGGCAACCGCGCGCTTGTCATAAAGCTTTTTACCTTTGCAAAGGCCAACCTGAACCTTTACAAGCGAGCCTTTAAAATACATTGACAGCGGAACAAGTGCCAAGCCCTGTTGCTTAACAAGCCCCATAAGACGCATAATCTCGCGCTTATGCATTAAAAGCCGTCGGTTACGAATGGGATTTTTGTTAAAAATATTGCCGAATTCGTAAGGGCTTATGTGGAGTTGTTTAATCAGAAGCTCGCCGTCATCAATACTGCACCAAGCGTCCTTTATGTTAACACCGCCTGCGCGGATGGATTTAACCTCTGTTCCCGAAAGCTCGATGCCTGCTTCAAAGCTTTCTTCAACAAAATATTCGTGATATGCCTTTTTGTTAACGGTTATTGTTTTTGTGTTTTCCAAAGCCGACATCTCCTTTCACCTACCGTGCTTTAAATTATAACACAATTATGCCCTTTCGGCAACAAATAAATAGCTTTTGCAAAAAATTAAAAAAAGAGTCAGTAAACATTCAAAAGATATTGTGTCGAAACAATTAAATTTGTTGCAAAAACCGTCGCAAAATGGTATATTTATTAAAGGTGGTGAAACAAGTGGAAAAGAACCGAGAAGTCGTTTTAGATATAGTTGATATGACCTTTGACGGATACGGTGTCGGCAAAGCGGAAGGGCTTGCCGTTTTTGTTCCGCTTACCGCCGTCGGCGATAAAGTTAAAGTTAAAATTTTAAAGGTTAAAAAGGCCTTTTGTTACGGCAAGGTTATGGAAATTTTAGAGCCGTCTTCTGATAGAACAGAGCCTGACTGCGAAGCCTTTTCGCGTTGTGGCGGTTGCGTTTACAGACATATTGACTATAAAGCCGAAACGAAAATTAAGCTTAATAAAGTGTCTTCCGCCATGCAACGAATCGGCAAAGCAAAATTTCCTGCCAAAGAAATTTTGTCGGCGCAAAAAACCGAAAGATACAGAAACAAAGCCCAATACCCCGTATCAACAGACGGCAGTGCCGGCTTTTTCGCAACCCACAGCCATCGGATAATACCTTGTGGCGACTGCGCTTTGCAACCCGAAATTTTTAAAAGCATTATCGGCGCCTGCGAAGAATTTGTTAAGGAAAACGACATTTCCATATATAATGAAGAAACAAATAAGGGCCTTTTAAGACATATTTACATAAGGCGGGCGACCGCCGTCGGCAGCATTATGTTAACCTTAATCATAAATGGCGACAACCTGCCTAATGCCGAAAAGCTGATAGAAAAAGTGAAGTCGGTTTGCGGCGAAAACCTTAAAAGCGTTCAAATCAACATAAACAAAAAGAAAACCAATGTTATTTTGGGGGACAGCTGCAAGGTCCTTTACGGTGACGAAACCATTACCGATATTTTGAGCGGTATTAAGGTCAGACTTTCTCCGCTTTCTTTTTATCAAGTCAACCGCGATATGGCGGAGGTGCTTTATAAAAAAACCGCCGAGTATGCAGAGCCACAAGACAAAAATATTTTAGATTTATACTGTGGCGCCGGCACAATCGGTCTTTCCATGGCAAAAAAGGCCAAAAGCGTTATAGGTGTTGAAATTGTGCCGGAAGCTATTAAGGATGCCGAGTTTAATGCAAAGGCCAACAAAATAGAAAACGCACGGTTTATTTGCGGTGATGCCGCCGCGGCGGCCGGACAGTTGGCAAAAGAAAAAATAACCCCCGATGTTGTAATTGTTGACCCACCCCGAAAGGGCTGTGACGCTGAGCTTTTAAAGACGGTAACTAACGACTTTAACCCCGAACGCGTGGTTTATGTCTCCTGCGACCCTGCGACACTTGCGCGCGACACCGCCGTTTTGGAAGAATTCGGTTATAAATTACAAGAATACACGGCGGTAGATTTATTCCCCCGCACTTCGCATGTGGAAACCGTCGCACTTTTTACAAACAGCAACAAAGATAAAAAGAAAAGCAATTTATAGAATTGAATAAAAAGCAAAAAAAGGATATTATTATTGTATGTTTTTGTTTTTTTGGAGGTATTGATTTATGAAATACGCAAGATTCAGGTTTAATCCCGTTTTACCGCTTGGCGACAACAACAGCCTTTTAACAGGATGCAAAAGTCATTTGGAATTCAGCCGTAAGGTTGCGGGCGAAGGCATGGTCCTTTTAAAGAATAACGGCGGTGCTTTACCTCTTAATAAAGGTGAAAAAGTTGCCGTTTTCGGAAAGGGCAGTATTTTAACCTTGGCTTTCGGCGGCGGCTCGGGCGAAGCTACAACCGGACCTTCCAAAAATGTTTATGACGGTTTGGAAGAAAAGGAAAAGGCGGGCAAAGTTAAGGTTTATTCACCCTTAAAAGAATATTATCAAAATTATATCGGCAAAGATTATAAGCGCGCTCTTGCCGAAGAAGCAAAGGGCTGGGTTTTGGCCGATCTTCCGAAAGACGCCTACCGCGAAGCGGAAGAGGGCAAGCACATTGTTGATTCTCATGTTTACGAGCCCGACATTCCCGACGAAATAATAGCCGATGCCGCATTAAACGCCGACACCGCTGTTATTACACTTGACCGTTACACCTTTGAAGGTCACGATCGCAAATTATCGGAAGGCGACTATTATTTAAGTGAAATCGAAAAAAGCTTAATTACCCGCGTCGGCAAAGCCTTTAAAAAGACGGTTTTGGTGCTTAATATCGGTGGCGTTATTGACTGCGAATTCTTTGCCGAAAATGACGATGTAGATGCCGTTCTTTGCAGTTGGTTTGCAGGTACCGAGGGCGGTCTTGCCATTGCCGACATTCTTTGCGGTGATGTTAACCCGAGCGGTAAGCTTGTTGACACCTTTGCCAAAAAGTACGAATATTATCCTTGCAGTGCTTCCCGCAAAAAGTCTTACGATTACGACGAATATTTTGAAGATATATATGTCGGCTACCGCTATTTTGAAACCATTCCCGATATGAGTGATAAGGTTCGTTATCCGTTCGGTTTCGGACTTTCTTATACAAATTTTGAAACAGATATTATTAACACCTATAAAATCGGAAACGAAGTTTTTATTGATGTTTCTGTTAAGAATATCGGGGATAAAGCCGGCAAAGAAACTTTACAGCTTTACTATTCGGCGCCCCAAGGACTTTTGGGAAAACCCAAAAAGCAACTTATAACATTTAAGAAAACTCCGCTTTTAAATCCTAACGAAAAAGCCGTTTTGGTTTTAAGCTTTAATCTTGACGATATGGCTTCGTTTGATGATTTAGGCAAAATTCAAAAATCCGCAAAGGTTTTAGAAAAAGGCGAATATACTTTTTATCTCGGAAACTGCATTAACAACACAAAAAAATTAGATTTTGTTTACGAAGAAAAGGAAAACCGAATTGTAGAGCAGTTACACAGTTATTTAAGTCCGCGCGAGCTTGAAAAGCGCTTGCTGGCCGACGGCACTTACGAAAGCCTACCTAAAAAAACGGGTGAATATCCTTACCCCGTAAACAAGCCGTCCACTGCCAAAAAGCCGGCAGAAAAGCTGATGTTCTGGGATGTTACCGACGAAGAGCAAATTGAAAGCTTTATGGCGCAGATTTCCGACCAAGATATGGCGCACTTGCTAAGCGGTAAATTTTCCGAAAATATTTCTCTTTCGCGTTGCTTCGGCGGCAACTGGGACTACGGCATTCCGAAATTACCTACGGTTGACGGACCCGCAGGAATTCACGGCGCCGCAGATTTTGAAGGCTTCCATGTACACAAGATGGTTGACATTTGCGCAACCGCTATTCCGTGCGGTATATGCCTTGCCTGTTCCTTTGATACCGACTTAATGGAAGAAGTCGGTAAGATGGAAGCTCTTGAAGTAAAAGAAAACAACTTCGGTGTTTGGCTTGCCCCTGCCATTAACATTCACCGCGACCCGCTTTGCGGCCGCAATTTCGAGTATTTTTCCGAAGATCCGGTTGTGACCGGTATGATAGCAAGCGCTATTATTAAGGGAGTTCAGTCAAGAAACATCGGTGTTTCGCTTAAACATTTTGCTTGCAATAATATGGAATATACCCGTTTTACCTGCGATTCCCGCATTTCCGAACGAGCAATGCGTGAAATTTATTTAAGGGCGTTTGAAATTTGCGTTAAAAACGCAAACCCGTGGACGATTATGTCATCATACAACCTGATTAACGGCATCCACGCTTCCGAAAGCTATGAACTTTTAACCGGCATTTTAAGGGATGAATGGGGCTTTAAGGGTATGGTTACTACCGACTGGGGCATTAAGAATAACCCCGTTAACGAGGTCAGAGCCGGCAACGATATGAAGATGCCGTTCGGTTATCCCGAAGAACTAATCGAAGCCTTAAAGGACGGAAGACTGACCCGCGCCGATATGGAGGTTTGCTTAAAACGCATTTTAACGGTTTATTTAAGATTTGAATAATATTATTATAGGCAGAACAAAAATGTTCTGCCTTTTGTTTTAACAGGTAGTCCCCAAATTTCATAATATGTATTGTGATAATTTTTGTTCGCTGTTTAAAATTTAAAAATGCGACAATACTATTATTGCAAACTGTTATGGAGTGTGAAAGAAAATGAATATAAAACGGGGAGAAATTTATTACGCCGATTTAAGTCCCGTCGTCGGCTCCGAACAAGGCGGAGTAAGACCGGTACTTATAATTCAAAACGATGTCGGCAATAAATACAGTCCAACCGTAATAGCGGCGGCAATAACAAGCCAACAGTACAAATCGAATCTGCCGACTCATATAAAGGTTTCGGCCGACGGTTGCGGTCTTTCAAAAGACTCGGTAGTGTTGCTCGAACAGGTCCGTACGATAGACAAAACAAGACTTAAAGAAAAAATGGGCAGTTTAAGTTTAAATAATATGAATATGGTGGATAGAGCCTTGGGCGTTAGCTTCGGGCTTAATAATTTTAATTAAAAAAGACTTTCCAAACGCCGAGCGGTATTAAAACACACTCGGCGAACGGAAGGTCTTTAAATATTTGTATAAAAAGCAAAAATTAGGGCAAAATGAAAGTAGGCGTTAAAAGCTAATTTAAAGGAGTTGTCGTTATGAAAAAAATTATAAGCCGAATTGCCGTCTTTACACTTGCTTCTTGCCTTTGTTTAAGCTTTGTAGGTTGTGGCAAAAAGAAAGACACAGTTAAAAAGAGCGCTATTGTCGGTACTTACCGTTTCGAGGATATTGAGGTTGACTGGGCGGATGAAATTACCGATGACGAAAAAGAAACCGCACGCACAAAGCTTCGCGAAGAAATAGGTGATGATTTAACCGATATCGAATATTTTGCCGAATATGTTAAACTTCGCAAAGCCGAAAAAGAAAACACCGATGAAACCTACCGCTTTGATTCGGACCACACCGGAATTCACACAATAGACGGGGTAAAGCAAGGCTTTACTTGGAGTGAGACCGATAAAAAGGTAACCTTAACCGAAGGCAGCGAAAAGGTGACCTATGAATATAAATCCGATATGTTGAAGCGCAAAGTCAAAGAAGATGGCTTAGTAAAAACCGAAACATTTAAGAAAAAAGACTAAAAAAGGATATAAAATATTTACTTTTTTAGTTTTCACAAAGAAAAACACCCCTGCCGTGCAAAAACAGCAGGGGTGTTTTTTGGAGCGGACAACGGGAATCGAACCCGCCTTTTCAGCTTGGGAAGCTGACATTCTACCGATGAACTATGTCCGCAAATTGTGCCGTACAAAATGTACGGCTTTATTTTTTACTTTTCCAATATAAAAAATCTTTCATACCAAACAAGGAAAGTGTAAACCGTCCAGATCTTTCGGCTTACATCCTTTTTACCGCTTCTATGCAAATCCAAAAGAGCAACTAAGGCATCGGTATCAAAATATTTTTCGGCACTTTCGCTTGTGAAAGCAGATTTAACCTTATTATAGTATTCATCTTCTTTAAGCCATACTCTGATGGGTACGGGGAAGCCGAGCTTGTCTTTGTCAGCTGTAACCTTCGGCAAGGTGCGTTCGGCCGCTTTTCTGAGCGCCAACTTTGTAGTAACGGTGTTAACGCGACATTTAAGCGGAAGCTGTTCTGACAAAGCCATAATATTTTTATCAAGGAAAGGTACGCGAAGCTCAAGCGAATTTGCCATGCTTGTTTTGTCTGCTTTAAGCAAAATGTCGCCCATAAGCCACATATTTATGTCAAGATACTGCATTTTTGTAATGCCGTCCTTGTCGGCAACTTCATCATAAAACTTTTTGCAAAGGCGTTCGGGTGTGACGGCGCCTTTTGCAACGGAAGATTTTAAAATCTTGTTTCTTTCTTTATAGGAAAAAATGTTAGCGTTACCGATAAAGCGTTCTTCAATGGTTTTACCGCGCCTTACAAGGTAGTTAATGCCGTGTTTTTGCGGCAGATGTTCGCAAATTTTACTGATTAAGCGACGGATAAAGAAGGGAATTTTGTCGTAAGCGGTCAGGGTAATCGGCTCTTGATAAATTCTGTAACCGCCGAATAATTCGTCGGCGCCCTCGCCCGACATTACAACCTTAACATGTTCGCGCGCAAGCTTGCTTACAAAGTAAAGGGCAATAGCGGCAGGGTCAGCCAACGGCTCGTCCATGTGGTACTGAATTTCGGGGAAAGTGCCCCAATATTCTTCGGGTGTAATGATTTTGGAAATGTTTTCAACACCTATTGTGTCGGCAAAGCGCTTTGCAAAGTGAATTTCGTTATAACGGTCACCGTCGGGGCTTTCAAACCCGACCGTAAAGGTTTTGTCAACTTTGGCGGCTTCGGCAATATAGCTTGAATCAATACCCGACGACAGAAAAGAGCCAACTTCAACATCGGCAATTTTGTGCGCTTCTACCGACTCGCGAACGGCGGCATCGGTAAGATCGGCATAATAGTCAAGCACGCCGTCAACAGCATTAAATTCGGGCTTAAAATAACGGGTCTTTTCAAAAATACCGTTTTTAAGCGTAAAATAATGCGCAGGCGGAAGCTTAAATACATTTTTAAAGAAGGTTTCTTCGGTCGGGGAGTATTGGAAAGAAAGATAATGTGCCAATGCGTCTTCGTTAAGCTTCTTTTCAAAAGACGGGTGGTCTAAAAACGACTTGATTTCCGAGCCGAAAATAAAACTTCCGTTTTGGTTTGTGTAATAAAACGGCTTAATGCCGAACATATCCCTCGCGCCGAAGATATCCTTAGTTTTGCGGTTAAAGATAACAAAAGCGAACATACCGCGAAGCTTTTTAACTAACTCTTCGCCCCATTCTTCAAACCCGTGAATAATAACTTCGCTGTCCGAATGGTTGTTAAAGGTGTGACCTGCGGCAATAAGCTCTTCCCTTAAATCCTTAAAATTGTAGATTTCGCCGTTGAAAACGAGAACTAACGATTTATCCTCGTTAAACATCGGCTGGTCGCCTTCGGCAAGGTCGATAATGCTTAAACGCCTAAAACCCAAGCAAACATCCTCATCAACATATTTCCCTGCGCTGTCGGGCCCGCGGTGGATAATCCGGTCCATCATCTTTTCAAGAACGGTACCGTCGTCACCTATATTATTAGTAAATCCTGTAAAACCACACATAATTTTTAAGTTTCTCCTAACGAAAGAATAATACTATTATACACTAAAAAAAGGAATTTGTCTTTACTTTTTTTAAAATTATCGAAGAAAGCGAGCCGACAAGGCCACCGCAAACAGTGCCTGCAACGACTAAAATTACGCCGTAATAAAGGACACCGCGCCCTAAAAGCAAGACGGCAATTACCATTTGCAAAATATTGTGAACTGCACCGCCTGCCATACTGGCGCCTATAACCGAAACGCCCTTTATTCTTTTAACCAGAAGAATAATTAAAAGCGAGCCGACACTGCCCGCTAACGAGTAAACGAGAGAGACGGGCGCCGAAAAAAGAACGGTGCTAAGCAAAATGCGGGCAATGTTAACCGAAAAGGCACCTTTAGTATGCCCTTTATAAATAAGAATCAGCGCAACGCTGTTTGCAAGCCCGAGCTTTATGCCGGGGGCAATAAAGCTTAAAGAAAAAAGACTTTCTATAAAAGACAAAAGCAAGCAAACGCCCACAAGAAGCGAGTAAAAACAAAGCTTTTTAGCCATCAATGCACCTCCACAAGAACTTTGTGGGGCAGACAAACTATCGTTTCGCCCTTTTTGGAAATTTCTTTATGTTTAACGCAAATTTGATTTTTGCAGGTGGCATCTTTCATAAAAACTTTTCCGTTTTTAATTAAAACGGTGTTGCCGTCTAACTTAAATGCGGCATCTTTATTTATACTTTCCTCGTAAACGACCTTGTTGCCTTTTTTAATAACCACCGTTTCGCCGGCACCTTTGAAAGTAAAAGCAAAAAGCAAAAAGCAAAGGGCAGCCGCCGCCAACAAAGCAAGTATAACCGCGTCACCTTTTTTAAACACGGCAAGGCCCCCTTTTTTAAAGTCTTTATTTATTTTATCACATCTTTACAAAAAATAAAAGAGATTGTATAATATAACTTATGAAAAAGATTATTTCTTCTACTATGATTTTGGTCCTGCTTCTCCTTTGCGGATGCAACGGAAGTCAGGAAAACAGCGAGACTTATTTTTGTCTTGATACGGTGGCAACCTTTACCGCAAATTGCGGTAGGGAAGCTCTTTCGCGCGCCAACGAAAAGTGCAGAGAATACGAAAATCTTTTAAGCCGTACAATAGATACAAGCGAAATTGGCCGACTTAACAAAAACGGCAGCGCAAAGGTGTCGGACGAAACCTTAAAGTTAATAAAAACCGCCGTTTGTTACGGCGATAAAACAGGTGGCAAATTTGATATTACGATTTGCCCTGTCAGCTGTTTGTGGGATTTTGAAGGCACTTCTTTGCCCGACCGCAAAGAAATTGCCGAAGCGCTTAAAAATGTCGATTACGAAAGTATAGAAATAACCGGAAATCAAGTTGACCTTAACGGTAAGCAGATAGATTTAGGCGCCGTTGCAAAGGGATATATTGCCGACCAAATTGTAAAGGTTTTAAAGCAAAACGGTGCCACAAAAGGCATTGTAAATTTGGGCGGAAATGTTGCGGTTTTCGGCAAAGAGTATGTAATAGGAATTAAAAAACCGTTTACCGAAAACGAAACCGTGGCAAGGCTGAAAATCAAAGATATGTCGGCAGTGACTTCGGGTATATACGAAAGGTATATCGAAAAGGACGGCAAGATTTATCACCATATTTTAGACACTAAAACGGGTTACGGTGTTGAAAACACGCTGGCAAGCGTAACGGTCATAGGAAAAGACGGACTTTCCTGTGACGCCATGTCAACCTCGCTTATGCTGTTAGGCAAGCAAGAGGGGTTAAAGCTAATCAACAACACAAGCGGTTTAGAAGCGGTTTTTGTCGAAAAAAGCGGAAAAATCACTTTGTCCGACGGGCTTATCAAAAAAGGCAGCATAATAAAGAAAAAATAATTAAAATAATACTTTATTTATTCATAAAAATAAGGTAAAATATAACTATATCTTTTTGAATTGAGGATTTTTCTATGAGTTTACTTAAAGCCCTTTTCGGGAATTACAGCGAAAGGGAAATTAAAAGAATAATGCCTTATGAAACAAAGGTTTTGGCATTAGAAGAAGAATACAAAAAGCTAACCGACGCAGAGCTTCGCGCAAAGACGGATGAATTTAAAGACCGTTTGGCAAAAGGCGAAACGTTGGACGACATTTTGCCCGAAGCCTTTGCGACCTGTCGCGAAGCGGCCGACCGCGTACTCGGTATGCGCCATTTTCCGGTACAAATTATCGGCGGTATCGTTTTGCACCAAGGCCGTATCAGTGAAATGAAAACAGGTGAAGGCAAAACCTTGGTTGCTACTTTACCGGCATATCTGAATGCGCTTTCGGGTAAAGGCGTTCATATTGTAACCGTAAACGATTACTTGGCTAAGCGCGACAGCGAATGGATGGGTAAGCTTTACAAATTTTTAGGTTTAAGTGTCGGACTTATTATTCACGGCATGGACCACGAAGAAAAAAAGGCCGCTTACGAAGCGGATATTACATACTGCACCAACAACGAACTGGGTTTTGACTATCTTCGTGACAACATGGTTATCTACAAAGAACAAAAGGTTCAGCGCGGTCATAACTTTGCCATTGTCGATGAAGTTGACTCAATTTTAATTGATGAGGCGAGAACACCGCTTATTATTTCAGGCCAAGGCAGTAAATCGACCGAGCTTTACACAAGAGCCAACCGCTTTGCCCTTTCCTTAAAAATGGTAAAGGTTAAGGAAATGGATGATAAAGCCACCGATGAAGATGCTAATTATGAGGGTGACTATGTTGTTGATGAAAAGGCACACACCGCAACCTTAACCCCTTCGGGCGTTAAAAAGGCCGAAACATATTTCGGTGTCGAGAATTTAAACGACAGCGAAAACATTGAAATTGCGCACCACATTAACCAAGCAATTCGCGCGCAAGGCATCATGAAAAAAGATGTTGATTATGTTGTTAAAGACGGCGAAGTTATTATTGTTGATGAATTTACCGGCCGTCTTATGTACGGTCGCCGTTATAACGAGGGTTTGCACCAAGCAATCGAAGCAAAGGAAGGCGTAACGGTAGCGCACGAATCTAAAACATTAGCCACAATTACCTTCCAAAACTTTTTTAGACTTTATAACAAGCTTTCGGGCATGACCGGTACCGCCATGACCGAAGAAAGCGAATTCCAAGAAATTTACAAATTAGATGTTATTGAAATTCCAACCAACAAACCGATTGCGCGTATTGACGAAAACGACGCGGTTTATAAAACCGAGAGTGGCAAGTATAATGCCGTTATTGAAAGAATTATCGAAGCCAATAAAAAAGGTCAACCGGTGCTTGTCGGTACTGTTACTATCGAAAAGTCGGAGCTTTTGTCGGCTATGCTTAAAAAGCGTGGTATTAAGCACAATGTTTTAAACGCAAAACACCACGAAAAGGAAGCTGAAATTATAGCTCAGGCAGGCAAATTCGGTGCGGTTACCATCGCGACAAATATGGCAGGACGCGGTACCGATATTATGCTTGGCGGTAACGCCGAATATTTAGCCAAGGGCGCTTTAAGACATGACGGATTAAGCGAAGAAATGATAGTTGAAGCCACAGGCTTTGCCGAAACCGAGGACAAAGATATTATTGACGCGCGCGCTAAGTATAAGGATTATTACGAAAAGTTTAAAACCGAAATCGCACCCGAAGCCGAACGGGTTAAAAATGCCGGCGGTCTTTGTATTATAGGTACCGAAAGACATGATTCACGCCGAATTGATAACCAGTTGCGCGGTCGTTCCGGCCGTCAGGGTGACCCCGGTGTTACAAAATTCTTCATTTCGCTTGAAGATGACCTTATGCGTCTGTACGGCGGGGAAAGAATTGCTACGGTTATGGGTAATTTGGGTGTTGATGAAAACACACCGCTTGAAAACGGTCTTCTTTCGCGCACAATAGAAAGCGCACAAACCAAGAAGGAAGGCATCAACTTTGCTATTCGTAAAAACGTGCTTCAATACGATGATGTTATGAATAAGCAACGCGAGCTTATTTACGAGCAAAGAAACAAGGTTCTTGACGGTGAAGATATTAAGGGCACAATCCTTAAGATGATAGATGAAACGGTCGAAAGCTACTGCAAAATTTATTTAAGTGATGAAGCGGTTCACGATAACTGGGATGTTAAGGGCCTTAAAGAATATTTGATGGGCTGGGTTGTGGGTCCTGATGACTTGCAATTTACTACCGAAGAATTAGGCAACACCACCTGCGAAGAGGTGGCCGAAAGCTTAATCGCCAAAGCCCACGAAAAATACGAGCAAAGAGAAACAGAATTCGGCGAAAGCACAATGCGCGAAATTGAGCGCGTAATGTTACTCAGAAGCGTTGATACTAACTGGATGGACCATATTGATAATATGGACCAATTAAGGCAGGGTATCGGGCTTCGCGCCTACGGTCAGCACGATCCGGTTGTTGCATACAGAAACGAAAGCTACGATATGTTCTCGGCCATGACCGACACAATAAGGGAGCAAACCGCAAAACTCGTTTTAACCGTTCGCATTAAGACCGACGAAGAAATAAAACGCGAAAAGGTTGCCGAAGAAACCTCGACAGGCGACAAGCCTTTAACCGTCAAAGGCAAAGGCGTTGTCAGCAAAAATGCGCTTTGCCCATGCGGCAGCGGTAAAAAGTATAAACGTTGCTGTGGCAAGGATTTAGACTGATAAAACAAAAAAGGACAGAAGAAAAATTCTTCTGTCCTTTTAATTTTCACTTTTAAATCAGTTTAAAATATAAATTTCAACCGTTCTTACGCCAAATGCGTTGCAAGCGGCATTGTTCGGGAAGAAAAGGTCAACGCCGGTAGGATACTTCTTAATAAATCCGCCGGTATCGGCCGCTACTGCGTAACCGTAAATGTATTTGCCGTCTAGGGTTCTAATATACATTTTTGTGCCATACGGGATATAATCGGGGTTAACGGCAACACAACCGGGTTGCGGTGCCATGCCGGTAGCGCACCTGTGACCTGTATAGGTGTAAGCGGTTGCTCTTGCGGTAATCTTTTTAGTGTAATTTATCGGATTGCCGTTTTGGTCAAGCGAAATTGCTGTACCGGAATTCAAAGTGGAAATACAGGAAACATTACTGCTTGAAGTAACGGCAGTACCGCTAACCGAGTTGCCGGTACCGATAACCTTTGTACCGCTGATGGGTTTATAAAGAATGGTTTCGCTTAAAACGGTAGCTTCGGTTAAAACACCGTTAACATATGTGCAAGCGCTGGTAACATTTTTCGAACCGGGGGTACCGCCCAAAAAGGTCATAGTACCGCTTTCGTATGAAGGAGAAAAAACCGTTTTCATTTCAAAAGGTATTTCTTCAACATAAGTTTCGGTCGAATAGTCAATGTTAACATAGTCAATGTAGCAGGTTTTAGTAATGACTGTGTCAAGGGACGGCTCGGTATAATCATACTCGTCGGGAGTGTACCCTGCAAGCTCTAAAATACCGGCGACGGTATCCTTAGTGGTGTAAACCGTTTTTGTTTCGCTGCCCATTGTGATGTGAACAGGGAAAGTGTAAACGATTTTAACCTGAGTTTCAGAGCCAACCTTATTAACCGTTAATATTTTGTAATTTTCACTCTTTAAATCAAGGGTTGATATGGCAGCTTTAATGTTGCCGTTTATGGTATGCATTTTATATGTCTTGTTCCCGTCGTCAACAACAAGGGTATTAACACGGCAGGAAAGCAAGGCGATTGCGGTTGCCGTTGCAGCCACTAAAAGAACAGCGAGTGCAGTACGCGCGAACACCGTGCTTGAAAATCTATTCAAGCGACACCTTATTTTTTCTAACATAAAAACTCCTTTTTTGTTTAAAAACCGTGTGCAAACGCACAACGACCGTTATTATATATAAAAAATAACCGACTGTCAAGGCAAAAAAGCACCCCTTTTTTGTGCAATTTGCATAAATCGATGCAAGATTATCAAAATGTTACAAAGCTGTAACCAATTATTTCTAAAAAAGATGACAGTTTTTGTCAAAAACCTTGTGCAACCCTACCAAACTTGACACAAATTGGTTGGCAGAGTAAAAATATTGCCGAAAAGAATAAAAAATGCAGTTAAAAAACATCGTGAATTAAAGGCGCCCTACCTATATATATAAAGAGCCGTCACTCCCTTAAAAACAGTATTGGCAATAAAAAGAAAAAAATACAAAAAAACACTTTACAAATAGAAAAAAATATGGTATTATAATTAAAACTTAATAAAGATAAACCTTTAATTCGGTACAGAGAGATCGACAAGGCTTATGGCAGAAACTTTTTATAGGATATTTTTGCGCGTCTTGGCTTTCGTCAAGACGCTTTTTTATTACTAAGGAGAGTAGAAATGGAAGCTTGCAAATCTGTACTTATGGATGCCGCCGCTACCACGCGCGCGTTAAAACGAATATCCCACGAAATTCTCGAAAAAAATAACGGCTGTAAGGATATGTGTATTATAGGTATAAAGCGCAGGGGCGTTCCGCTTGCGCAAATAATTGCCGATAATATATATAATATTGAAGGCGTAAGGGTGCCTTGCGGCGAGCTCGACATTACTTTTTACAGGGATGACTTGACAAATGTTTCGCCCGACCCCGTTATTAAGTCTGCGGACATACCGTTTGACATAACCGGAAAAACGGTGATTTTGGTGGATGATGTGCTTTATACGGGCAGAACGGTGCGTGCGGGACTTGACGCGTTAACCCATAAAGGAAGGGCCGGCGCAGTTCAACTTGCGGTGCTTATCGACAGGGGCCACCGTGAACTGCCTATTCGCGGTGATTATGTCGGAAAGAATGTCCCGACTTCTAAAAATGAAATGATAGCGGTCGAAATACCGCCTTTTGACTCGGAAATGTCTGTAAAGCTTTTCGAAAATGTTGGTTAATAGGTTTTAAGACCTTTTAATAAATTAAATTTTGTGCGTTGCACAAGACGGAGGAAGTAAATATGAAATTAGTTTACGACGTAAAAGACAGGCCGAAATTCGGCCAACTAATAGTTTTTGCTTTTCAACAACTATTAGCAATTATGGCGGCTACAATCGCTGTACCTGCAATCATAGGTAACGGTATGACCGCTTCTGCTGCACTTTTCGGTGCAGGTGTCGGTACAATTGTATATCAATTGTTTACCAAGTTTAAGAGCCCTGTATTCTTAGGTTCTTCATTCGCATTTATAGGCTCTATGTTCGCAGCGTTCGGCGGTGCGGCAAGTGCGGCTGCAGGTTTTGCCGGTATCATTATCGGTGCTGTTTTCGCAGGACTTGTTTATGTAGTAATCGCTTTAATCGTTAAGTTGGTTGGCGTTAAGTGGATCAACAAGATTATGCCTGCCGTAGTTATCGGCCCGACAGTTGCCATCATCGGTTTGTCACTTGCAGGCAATGCTATCGGCGATATGCTTAAAGGCGACATTCTTAACAAAGACGGCGCAACAACCGCTAATCCGCTAATCGCTTTTGTTTGCGGTCTTGTAACCCTTTTGGTTGTAGTTATTTGCTCAACATACGGCAAAAAGATGGCAAAGCTTATCCCGTTCATCATCGGTATTGCTGCCGGTTATGTAGTAGCACTCGGCTTTACCCTAATCGGTTTAAAAACCGGCAACACCGCAATTCAAATTATAGATTTTACACCTTTTAAAGCACTCGTTGCCGGCGGTGTTGGCTTAAACACCTTTATTGCTTTACCGCAATTCACATTTGCAAATGCCTTTAAGGGATTAAGCGACATTAACGGCTCATACATCGCTTCTGTTGCAGTAGCATATGTTCCGGTTGCTTTCGTAGTATTCGCAGAACACATTGCCGACCACAAGAACCTTTCTTCAATCATTGAAAAAGATCTTCTTGAAGAACCCGGCTTACACAGAACACTTCTCGGCGACGGTGTAGGTTCAATGTTCGGCGCATTCTTCGGCGGTTGTCCCAACACAACATACGGCGAATCTGTAGGTTGCGTAGCTATTACAAGAAACGCATCTGTTGCAACAATCACAACAACCGCAATTCTTGCAATATTAGTTGCATTTGTATCACCTTTCGTAGCATTCCTCGATTCTATCCCTGCTTGCGTAATGGGCGGTGTTTGCGTAACCCTTTACGGATTTATAGCAGTAAGCGGTCTTAAAATGCTTCAAAAGGTTAATCTTGACGACAACAAAAACCTGTTTACCGCATCGGTTATCCTTATTGCAGGTATCGGCGGATTATCATTAACCTTCGGCAAAGTTACACTTACTTCCGTAGCTTGTGCGCTTATACTCGGTATCATTGTAAATACCATACTTTCAAAAGCTAAGACTCCAGAAAAAACAGAAGAATAAGCATTAAATATCGGCACCGGTCGTAAAAACCGGTGCCGGTCTTTTTCAATAAGGATTTTTGGCTATTTTAACAATAAAAAGTCGAAAAATTTCGGTTTACTGTTAAAAAAGTCAAAAAGAATAAAAAACGAAAAATATTGTTGACACAGGTCTTATTTTGTGTTAACATATGATTGGAAAATTTAATAAGCGTTACCGATATATGTTTGGATGATTGGCCCAAATGTCTCTACCGCAATGCCTTATTTGCGACTATTGGTTTTCTTAACACACAAAGGTTTTCTTTGGGGTGTTTATGTGTATTGGTAAGCAGACTTTATTTTAAAGTCTGTTTTTTTGTTTTTGAAAAGGGAAGGAAGACGAATGAAGGCACTTGAAGAAAAAATCTTAAAGGAAGGCACCGTTCTTCCGGGGGATATTTTAAAGGTTGGCTCTTTTTTAAATCATCAAATCGACACCGCTTTTATGATGGAAATGGGCAAAGAAATCGCCAACATATATAAGAATGATAATGTTACAAAAATTGTTACTATTGAAACTTCGGGCTTGCCGATAGCGTTTGTTGCCGGTTTTTCCCTTGGTTGCCCGATGGTTTTTGCCAAAAAGGGCACCTCGGCCAATGTTTCGGGCGAGGTTTATAAAGCAAATGTTTATTCTTACACTCACGGCAAAACCTACGAAGTTACTTTGCCTAAGCAATATTTAAACAGTTCGGACCGCGTCGTCATTGTTGATGATTTTTTGGCAAACGGGAAGGCGCTTGAAGGACTTATAGATATTGTTAATCAGTCGGGCGCGACATTGGTCGGCTGTACCTGCGCCATTGAAAAAGGCTTTCAAAAGGGCGGGGACAAGCTTCGCGAAAAAGGCATAAGGGTTGAATCCCTTGCTGTTGTGGAAAGTATGAGTGAAAACTCCCTTACTTTTCGCAAGTAATGTTGTATGAAATTCGGTGTGCGACCGAATTTACATAATAAAAATTATTTTTTGGAGGAACAAAAAATGAAAAAAATTCTCGCATTAGTTATGGCAACATTGATGATGGTTGCCGTATTTGCCGGCTGCGGTAGCAGTTCTGCAAAGAAGGACTTAACATTAAAGAATGTTAAGGTTGGTTTAATCACATTGCACGACGACTCTTCTACATACGATAAGAACTTTATCGACGCTATGTACCGTGCACTTGACAACCTCGGTATGAAGAAAGAACAATTAGTTCTTTACACCGGT
The DNA here is from genome assembly GCA_045642065.1 of Acutalibacteraceae bacterium. Lineage (GTDB taxonomy): Bacteria > Bacillota > Clostridia > Oscillospirales > Acutalibacteraceae > UBA737. Next base: position 132,539 of record JAZUID010000001.1, on the reverse strand, counting down.
GTTGCTGAAACCGAAGATTGCTACAACAAAGCCAAAGAATGCGTAAACCAAGGTTGTGACGTTGTTTTCGGTGACTCTTTCGGTCACGAAGACTACCTAATCCAAGCTGCTGAAGAATTTACCGATGTTAAGTTCTGCCACGCTACAGGTACAAAGGCTCACACAATGAAGCTTGACAACTTCGCAAACGCTTTTGCTTCTATTTATGAAGGCCGTTATGCCGTTGGTGTTGCTGCCGGTATGAAGCTAAACGAAATGATCGCTAACGGCAAAATCACTGCCGATCAAGCTGTTATGGGTTATGTTGGTGCTTACACCTATGCAGAAGTTATGTCCGGTTACTCTTCTTTCTATTTGGGCGCTAAGTCCGTTTGCCCTTCTGTTACCATGAAGGTTAAATTCACAGGCTCTTGGTATGACTATGATAAGGAAAAAGCTGCTGCTGAATCTCTTATCAGCGAAGGTTGCGTATTGATTTCTCAACACGCTGACTCTTACGGCGCTCCTGAAGCTTGCGAAGCTGCAGGTGTTCCGAACGTTTCTTACAACGGTTCTACACAAGACGTTGGTAAGAACACATACATTGTTTCTTCAAAAATCGACTGGACTCCTTACTTTGAATACATGATTAACTGCACTGTTGAAGGTAAGAAGATTGATACTGACTGGACAGGTACCGTTGAAACCGGTTCTGTAAAGGTTCTTGAAGTTAACGAAGCCGTTGCTGCCGAAGGCACACAAGCTGCTATCGACGAAACTCTTGCTAAGTTCAAGTCCGGCGAATTAAAGGTATTTGATACCGCTACATTCACCGTTGGCGGCGAAGAACTTAAGAGCTATAAGGCTGACGTTGATACTGACGAGAAGTTTGAAAAAGACACAGAAGTTGTTAAGGACGGCGTATTCGAAGAATCCAAGTTCCGTTCTGCACCGTACTTCGATGTTGAAGTTGACGGCATTGAATTGTTAGACCGTAACTACGGCGACTAATTTTAAAACTTTTATAAATAGCGAGCGGGCATTTTGCCCGCTTTTGCTGTTTTTTTGCTCGCGATTATTTTGTTTCAAATTTAAGAATTTTGATTAAAAAAGGAGTTTTATATGGAAAACAATATTGCTCTCGAACTCCGTAACATTACAAAAAGGTTCGGCACTAAGGTTGTTGCCAATAAAAATGTTTCACTGAAAGTTTACAAAAACGAAATTTTGTCTTTGCTCGGTGAAAACGGCTCGGGCAAAACAACCCTTATGAATATGATTTCCGGCATTTATTTCCCTGACGAAGGCGAAATTTTAATTGATGGCAAGCCGGCTGTTATTGCGTCTCCAAAAGACGCTTATGACTATAAAATCGGTATGATTCACCAACACTTTAAGTTGGTTGATACTTTTACGGCCGCCGAAAATATCATTCTCGGTAATAATGAGCCGTATAATCTTAAAATCGTAAATTCCCGTGTTAAAGAAATTGCTTCTAAATACGGTTTTGATATAGACCCCAAAAAGAAAATACACGAAATGTCGGTTTCCGAAAAACAAACGGTTGAAATTATCAAGGTTTTGTACCGTGGCGCCGATATTCTTATTTTGGACGAGCCAACTGCCGTTTTGACTCCGCAGGAAATTGAAAAACTATTCAGCATTTTACGCCGTATGCGTGAAGACGGCAAGGCAATTATAATAATCACCCATAAGCTTAACGAGGTTATGGCAATTTCGGACAGGGTTTCTATTTTGCGCAAGGGCGAATATGTCGGTACGGTTAAGACCGCCGAAACCTCCGAAAAAGAATTGACCGAAATGATGGTCGGTCAAAAGGTTGATTTAAAAATCGACCGCGTTCACATTGAAAAGAAGAAGCCTCTTCTTGAAATTCGTGACTTGACCGTTAAGTCGGATGTTGGCAGCAAGGCCATCAAAAATGTTAACTTTTATATTCGCGGCGGCGAAATTTTGGGTGTTGCCGGCATTACCGGTTGCGGTCAAAAAGAGCTTTGCGAAGCCATTGTCGGTTTAAGACCGGTTGAATCGGGCTTTATTATGCACGAGGGCGAATCTATTGTCGGCATGCCTGCCCGCGAAATTATTAAGCGCGGAATTTCCATGAGCTTTATCCCCGAAGACCGTTTGGGTATGGGCTTGGCACCCTCTTTTTCTATGACCGATAATATGATGCTTAAAACCTATAACGACGGTAAAACACCTTTTGTTAACCGCAAGGAAGCAAGGGAACGGGCAAAGCAGTTAATTGAAAAGCTCGGCATTGTTACCCCTTCTACCGAAACGCCGGTACGCAGGCTTTCGGGCGGTAATGTACAAAAGATTTTGGTCGGCCGTGAAATTGAATCAGGACCAAATGTTATTATCACCGCCTATCCTGTTCGCGGTCTTGATATTAACTCATCTTACCAAATCTATAACATTTTAAACGAGCAAAAGCAAAACGGCGTCGGCGTTTTATTTGTCGGCGAAGATTTGGACGTTATGCTGGCTCTTTGCGACAAGATTATGGTTTTGTGCCATGGCGAAGTTATGGGTGTTGTTCATGCCGATAAGACGACAAAAGAAGAAATCGGCTTAATGATGACCGGCTCGCTTGATATGAAACAGGTTAAAGATAAAGAATACGGTAAAGCGAAGGACAGTAATCTTACTGAAACCCAGTGGGAAGAAAAAGAATCCGCCGCTAATAAAGAAAACGAAATGGAGAAGGAATAATGAACAGTAATATTAAAAAACACGAACCCCTTTTCCATATCAGCAAAAATGATGCCGTACCAATGAGCAGGGCGATTTTAATAAGAGTTTTAGCTGTTATTGCCGCTTTGGTTGTTGTCGGTGTCTTGGGTATGGTTCTTATTAAAGAAAATCCGTTTATGATTTACGGCGCAATGGTCGAAGGCGCATTTATCGACATTTGGACTCTGCTTCAAAGCATAGCACTTCTTTTAATGTTCGGCTTGGCGGTTATCCCCGCTTTTCAAATGAAGTTTTGGAACTTGGGCGCCAACGGTCAGGTGCTTATGGGTTGCTTGGCAGCCATTGCCTGCATGAAGTTTTTACCCGAAAAGCTTCCCAACCTTTCAAATGGCGCGCTAATTGCAATTATGTTTGTTGCAAGTATTGTCGTTTCTTGCATTTGGTCGGTTATTCCGGCTGTCTTTAAGGCCTTCTTTAACACAAACGAAACATTGTTTACCCTTATGATGAATTACATCGCTTTGGCGGTTATTGACTATTTTATTTTTACATGGGATAAGAGTGGCTCCGGTACAATCGGTATTGTTAACCAAATGAGCCGTAAGGGTTGGATGCCCTTTATCGCCGGCAACAAATATGTACTGGCGGTCATTATTGCCGTAACACTTACATTGTTTATGTTTGTTTATATGCGCTATACAAAGCACGGCTTTGAAGTTCAACTGGTGGGTGAAAGCGTTAATACTGCAAAATATGTCGGCATCAATGTTAAAAAGGTTGTTATAAGGACACTTTTATTGGGCGGTGTAATTTGCGGTATATTGGGTGTTTTATACGCTTCAACCATTACTCACTCAATCAACAAAGAAGTCGGCGGTTTGGGCTTTACCGCAATTCTTGTGGCTTGGCTTGCAAACTTCGATCCGGCTGTTATGGTCGGCACTTCGTTCTTCGTTGTCTTCTTAGACACCGGCGCCAAGTTCGTTTCTACCCGTTTCCAACTTAACAGTAACGACTATGCAAATATCGTTGTCGGTATTATATTCTTCTTTATAATCGGTTGCGAATTCTTTATCCGTTATAAAGTTCAGTTTAACAAGAAAAATGCTAAAACAGCAGAAGGGAAGGTGGAATAAATGTTTACAAGTATTTTAGTAAACGCCATTAGAATGGGTACTATCTTCCTTTTCGGTTGTATCGGCGAAATCTTTACCGAAAAAGTCGGTCACCTTAATCTCGGCATCCCCGGTATTATGTGTATCGGCGCTACAGGCGGTGCGTTTGCCGTTGCCACCTTCGGCGGTAAAGTATCCGCCACCGCGTTAGTTATTTTGGCAATTCTATTCACCTTGTTGTTTAGCGGTCTTGCCGGCATGCTTTACTCTTTCTTGACAGTATCGCTGCAAGCAAATCAAAATGTTACCGGTCTGACCCTTACAACCTTCGGTGTCGGCTTTATGAAATTCTTTGCAAAAAGAATTTACGACCAAAAGTTGTTTGTGTCGGTAGCACCGGCGTTTAAAAATCTTTTCGGTCTCGGCAATAACAAAAACGCTTTCGTTCAAATACTTTTGTCGCACGGCGTTTTGGTTTACATCGGTATTATTATTGCCATTTGGTCGGCTTGGTTTTTAAAGAAATCCCGTTCGGGTTTATATTTAAGAAGCATCGGCGAAAGTCCGGCTACTGCCGACGCCGTTGGTATTAACGTAACACTTTATAAGTATGTTTACATTACTTTGGGCTCCGCCATTGCGGGGCTTGGCGGTCTTTACTATATTATGGACCGTTCAAGCGGCACGCAGGTTGCCGAAGCACCAATCGACTCTTTCGGTTGGATGGCAGTGGCGCTCGTAATCGCTTCTATGTGGAAGCCGTTGCTTGCGGCTGTCGGTTCAATCGTCTTCGGCGGACTTTCAATTTTGGATGCTATGCTTAAAACACTTTCACTTTCACAGCAAAAGGTATTCGCAATTTTCCCATATCTTTTGACCGTTGTTGTTTTGGTTGTTGCGAGCGTGCTTAACAGCAAAGAAAATCAACCGCCTGCACATTTAGGCGTATCCTATTTCCGCGAGGAGAGATAGCTTTATATCGGTCGGGAAGTCAATTCCGGCCGATATTTTTTACTTTTTTGCAAAAATGTAACTATTTTACAAGAAAAAAGCGAAAAAAGTCAAGTAAAACAAAAGATATATTGATATAATATAAAAGCAAACATAGAAATTTAAAGGTAGGGATATTTTATGGCAAAAGAAGCAATAAAATACTATGGCGTTGACCCTTGGAAGATTACCGAAACCGGTTTTAATCCGGAAAGATCGCGTGTTTCCGAAAGTATCTTTTCACTCGGCAACGAGTATATGGGTACGAGAGGCTATTTTGACGAGGTCTATTCGGGCGACAGCTTAAAAGGCAGTTATTTTAACGGTGTTTGGGAAGAAAAACCGATTACGTATTTCGAACATTTTAAGGGCCTTTCCGAGCGTTGTTGCTTTATGATAAATGCAAACAACTGGATTTATACAAGGATTTTTGCTAACGACGAAGAACTTGACCTTGCAAAATGCAAGGTTGAAGATTTTTACCGTGAGCTTGATATGAAGCGCGGTGTCGTTACCCGTTCTTTTAAGTGGAACGGAATTGAATTTAAGTTTGAAAGATTTATTTCAATGACAACAAGAACTATTGCCGCTCAAAAGATTATAATGCGCGCAACCGATTTTGAAGGTACTGTTCGCATTGTTGCCGGCAGCGACTTTACCCCTATACACGAAGAAGAAAACAAGAACTTCTGGCGCGAGGTTAAAAAGGCCGACGGTATGATTGCCTGCCGTACCGAATCAAGCGGACAAAGAGTTTACTCGGCATTTAAAACCAATGTTTGCCCTGACAGATTCTTTACCGAAGAAAAGAAGTCTTTGTGTGAATGCAGCATTGACCTTAAAAAAGGCGAAACAACCATTTTTGAAAGACTTGGCTTTAATATAACAGAAAAGGATTCTTCGGTTAGCGACGAAGCATTTTTAGCTTCTGCCCGCGACATGGCAGAAAAGCAATTTGCCGTTTCTTATGACAAGTATTTAGAAGCTCACGAAAAGTTCTGGGCTGATGTTTGGAACAAGCTTGACATTACTATCGACGGCGACGAAGAAAACCAACAGGGTGTTCGTTTCTGCATCTTCAATCTTCACCAAACATACCACGGTGAAGACGGTTCTTTAAATGTTGGCGCTAAGGGCCTTACCGGTGAAAAGTATTCCGGTTGGACTTTCTGGGACAGCGAAACATATTGCCTGCCTTTCTATATGTTTAATAATCCGCAAGCCGCAAAGAATCTTATTATGTACCGCTACAACACCTTGCAACAAGCACTTGACCGCGCTGTTGAGCAGGATACAAAGGGTGCCTGCTTCCCGATGGTTACTATCGACGGTACCGAATCCTGCGGTGTTTGGCAACACGGCAACTTAGAAATTCACGTTACCGCCGCTATTGCCTATGCCGTTTGGCACTATGTTACCAACTTAAAGGATAAAGATTTCCTTTATGATTACGGCGTAAGACTTCTTATCGAAACCTCACGCTATTTTGCTTCCCGTGGCGGATTCAGTCCGAAAACCGGCGAATTCGGTCTTTACGGCGTAATGGGTCCGGATGAATTCCACATGATGGTTAACAACAACACCTATACTAACTACATCGTTAAAAAGATGTTCCTTTATACATTAGAAGTTGTTGAAGAAATGAAAAAGGCCTGCCCCGAAAAAATTCCTGCCGTTACCGAGGCCGAGCTTGCCGACTTTAAGGTTAAGGCCGAAAAAATGCGTATTACATACGATGAAGAAAGCAAGTTGTTCGAGCAACACGACGGTTACTTTGATTTACCGCATATTGATGTTAACAGTATTTCACCCGACCGCGTGCCGATTTATAAATATTGGGCATACGACAGCATTTTCCGTGTAAATATGTTAAAGCAACCCGATGTTTTACTAATGTTGTTCTTCTTCAGTAAAGACTTTACCTTAGAACAAAAGAAGGCAAATTACGACTTCTACGAAGCGCGTTGTTTCCACGAAAGCTCGCTTTCGCCGTCTATCCACTCTATTTTAGCCACCGAAATCGGCAAGGACGACCAAGCTTACGAATATGCTAAGTACGCCAGCCGTATTGACCTTGACGACTACAACAGAAACACCCATCAAGGCTTGCATATCACTTCGGCAGCTGCCGCTTGGATGAATGTTGTTTACGGCTTTGGCGGTATGCGTTCGGATGATGAAATTTTAACCTTTAATCCGACACTGCCTAAACAGTGGCAAGGTTACCAATTTAAAATTCTTTACAGAGAAAAGATTTTAACCGTTGATATAAGAAGCGGTAAAGCAACCTTTACCTTAGACGGCGGCGAAGAGCCGATTCGCATATTAGGTAAGGTTTATAATGTTGGAAGAGAAGGTGTTCAAGTTGAAATATAGTGCAGTTTTATTTGATCTTGACGGTGTTATTGTCTGCACCGATGAATGTCATTATAAAGGCTGGAAAAAGTTAGCCGATGAAGAGGGCATTTATTTTGACCGCGAAATAAACAAGCGTCAACGCGGTGTAAGCCGAATGGAAAGCTTGGAAGTTTTGCTTGAAAAGGCAACAAAGACTTATACCGACGAAGAAAAGAAAGCGCTTGCAGAACGCAAAAACAACTATTATAAAGAATTTATCAAAGATTTATCCCCAAACGACGTTTTACCGGGGGTTATGGATTTTTGTGAAGAGCTTCGCAAAAACGGGGTCAAGCTTGCTATCGGTTCTTCAAGCAAGAACACACCGGGCATTTTAAAGGGTATCGGACTTGATACTTACTTTGACGGCGTGGCCGACGGCAACCAAATTACAAACAGCAAGCCACACCCCGAAGTTTTCCTTTTGGCAGCTAAGTTAGTCGGCGAAAAGCCCGAAAACTGCTTGGTTGTTGAAGATGCCGCCGCCGGCGTTCAAGCCGCAAAGGCAGGCAATATGGATGTGCTGGGTTTGGGCGATGCCGTTAAGGGCGAAAACGCAACATACGAAGCAGAAAATCTTGCAAAGTTTGATATTAACTTAATAAAATAAAAGTTATATAGAAAAAGAACGGACGGATTAAAACCCGCCCGTTCTTTTTTGTTAAATTTAAACTAACTGATTTTTGCGTTCTTTCTTAAGAAGGACAAAACCTTATCTTGCACTGCAAAGCATTCAAAATAATATTTGCCGTTATATTTAATAAGGTCTTCTTTTGAAACCATACTGCCGTTTTCCGAATATTGCTTAACGGCTTTATCAAGTTGTGCGTCAATGTCCTTTTCGGTAACCTTTAAGCCCTCTTTATCCAAAATTGCATAAAATACAATTTCGGTTTTCATAAAGGGCTTAACCTCGTTTGTAATGATGCTGTCCTTAAAGCTTTCTTGCGTTAGGTTATTGCTTTTAAGATATTCCGAAAGCGAAGTGCCGACATTTTGTTTTACATAGTTTTCGTAATACTCTTTTCTGTAACCGTAAATTGCGTCAAGGTCGTCTTGCGGATAGTCTTTTACTTCGCAAATAGTTTTGATTTTATCTGAAATGCAGTCTTCGCAAGCACGGTCTTTAATATCCTCTTCGTAGGCTTCGACAGAATCAAAGCCCATGTCGTCGAAAATCATATCTGTCGTTACACCGTCGGTCGAAGAAACATAGTTAACGGTAACGGTGAATACAACCGCTTGGCCTGCAAGCTCGGCGCTGTTATAATTTTCGGGGAAAGTAAGGTTAAGGTCAACGGTAGAGCCGATTTCTACACCTATAAGCCCGTCTTCAAAGCCTTCAATAAAATTGCCCGAACCGATTTCAAGGTCGTAACCGCTTGCCGTTCCACCCTCAAAAGCAACGCCGTCCTTTTTGCCGACATAGTCGATGTTTGCGGTGTCACCGGCTTTAACGGTGCCTTCGGTTTTTTTGATTTTAAGGTCGTGGTTGTTAATGTCAGCCAACAAAACTTCATTAAAAGCGTTTTTAAATTCTTCACCCGAAGTGTCAATTTTAATACCTTTGTATTTACCGAGTTTTACATACTTGCTTAAATCGCAGTTATACATAATTCGGTCACCGCTTTTTGAGCTTTTGCCACAACCGCAAAGACATAAAACCACGCACAAGGTCGCCATAAGTAAACTTAAAATTCTTTTCATATTTTTTCTCCTATTTATTGTTAGATTTTAAATAAGCGTTAATAAATCCGTCAAGGTCACCGTCCATAACGGCGTTTATATTGCCCGATTCAAAGCCGGTGCGGTGGTCTTTTGCAAGGGTGTATGGCATAAACACATAGGACCGGATTTGCGAGCCCCAAGCAATTTCTTTTTGAACGCCCTTAATGTCTTCAATTTTTTCAAGGTGTTCGCGCTCTTTAATTTCGAGCAATTTTGATTTTAACATTTTCATTGCTTGGTCGCGGTTTTGGAACTGGCTTCGCTCGTTTTGGCAAGCAACCACAATACCGGTCGGTATGTGGGTTAAACGAACGGCGGAGGAGGTTTTGTTGATGTGCTGACCGCCGGCGCCAGAAGAACGGAAAACATCCATTTTAATATCTTCTTCGCGAATTTCAATTTCCATATCATCGCTGATTTCGGGCATAACCTCTAAGGAGGCAAAGGAAGTGTGTCGCCTGCCTGCCGCGTCGAAAGGAGAAACGCGGACAAGTCTGTGAACGCCCGATTCGCTTTTCAGATAACCGTAGGCATTTTCACCTTCAATAAGCATTGTTGCGCTTTTAAGACCGGCTTCGTCGCCGTCTAAAAAGTCAAGTACCTTAACGGTAAATCCGTGCCTTTCACTCCAACGGGTGTACATTCTGACAATCATTTGTACCCAGTCCATAGCTTCGGTACCGCCGGTACCTGCGTGGAAGGTGAGAATGGCGTTGTTGTTGTCATAGTCACCGGTCAAAAGGGTTTTAAGTCTTGCCGACGCCAAGCCTTTTTCAAATTCATCAATCGTTTCGGTAATTTCATCAATAAGGGATAAATCTTCTTCCTCATCCCCCATATCAATAAGCACCAAAAGGTCATCATAGGTAGAGCAAAGATTGTCATACTCTTCTACCTTGCTTTTAAGCCTGCCCGTTTTTTGTAAAATCTTGCCGGAAGCGTCCATATCATCCCAAAAATCGGGGGCAGAAGCCTTAGCCTCCAACTCCTCAATTTCCGAAACAAGTCGGCCGTAACCGAGAGCTTCTTTTAAATCTTTAAGTTCGGCTTCATTTGCGGTTAGCCGTAACTTAAGCTGTTCAAATTCAAGCATAAATCCTCCGAGTTTAAATTGATTTTAATGTAAATGCACACCAGTTTTCGCGACGCCGTTCACCGACAATGCAAAAACCGTTCTGCGAAACACTTTTTAATACATCTTGGGCGCGACTGTCAATAATACCCGAAATTATAATAACGCCGTCATCGGTCATATATTTTTTAACATCGGGCAAAAGGCGGATGATAACATCAGCCACAATGTTGGCGCAAACAATATTATATTTTCCGCTGACTTTTTCGGCAAGGTCACCGACAACAAATTCGGTTTTATCCGAAACATTGTTCTTTTCTGCGTTTTCCTTTGCGGTTTTAACCGACTGCGCATCGATGTCAACGCCGAATGCAAAGTCGCTTCCGAGCAAAACCGATGCAACAGCTAAAATACCGCTGCCGCAACCGATGTCAAGTGTCTTTGTACTCGGTTTTGCATATTCTTCCAAAAGCTCTAAGCAAAGAGATGTTGTCGCGTGTGTACCCGTACCGAATGCGGCGCCGGGGTCAATGTTAAGAATTGTACGGTTTTCTTTGTTGTCGTACCTTTCCCAACTCGGAACAATCGTCAAGCGGTCGCCAATTTCGGTAACCTTAAAATACTTTTTCCAATTTTCGTTCCAATTAGCGTCATTGACCGAAGCGTTTTCCAAGCTGAAATTTATCTTTTGTGCCCGTAAGCGCTCTTCTAAAAAGAGCATGGCTTCAGCCGCATTGTCACACTCTTCAATGTAAATATGTATTAAAGCCGTTGTGCGGTCTTTTTCAATTAAGCTTTCATCAATTAAATCAATATGTGCTATTTCCCACGCACTTTCTTCAAGATCAGAATAATCTTCAACATAAATGCCGTAAGGCACGGTCATGTTGGCAATGGCTTCTGCTGTTTCAAGGTCTGAAAGCTTAACTTTAATTGTAATTTCGGTCCAGTTCATTGCGTTTCCTCACTTAAAAGGGCAAACGCCCTTAAAATTTCCGACTTTTTGCTTGCGGTTTTACCCTGAATGATGCCGCCACGGCCACCACCGTTTAAAGAAAGCATTTCTTTAAGCTTTTTAAATAAAGTGTTAAGCTTTTCTTCTTCTCCGCAAACAGCAAAATTAAAGCCACCTGCATTAGCCGAAAAAACGGCACGGATACCGCCTGATTTTTTTGAAAGTGCGTCGGCGAAAAGTTGCAGTTCTTTGTTATCTAAGTTGTCGGCAAAGGTTGCACTCAAATCCGTTTCAAACTTCTCGTTTTCAGCAAGTTTAGAAATTAAACGGGTTTTCAGCACCGATATTTCGTGTGAAAGCTCGCTTATCTTTGTGTTTAGCCCCTCTACCGCCGAAACAATTTCTTCGGGTTTAGAAGAGGTAAGCGAGGATATTTTTTGTACCGACAAGTAGTTCTTGTTATAATCTTCTAACGCGTCAAAACCGCATTTAAGCCAAATCCGTGTCCCACCGCGAAGCTTACAAAAGTCGAGAAGCTTTATAACACCTATCTGTGCGGAAGAATTAACGTGCGGTGCACAGCAAGCGCAAATGTCATAGCCTTCAATTTCCACTAAACGCACATTTTCGGTTAACTCTAATTTAGAACGGTAGTCGATGTTTTTTAACTCTTCGGCGCTCGGGTACCGGCAAGTAAAAGGCACATTTTTAATTACCGCTTCATTTGCCAAGCGCTCAATTTTTACAAGGTCTTCGCGTGAAAGCAAAACATTAAAGTCCATTGTCGTTTCGGTTTCACCCAAATGAAAGCCTACATTATCTGCGCCGAAAATTTTATGCATTAAACCGGAAACAATATGTTCGCCCGAGTGGTGCTGCATATTTCTGAACCGCTTGTCCCAATCGATTTTGCAGTTTGCTTCGACCAAAGAAACGGGCTCTTTTGTAAAGTGGATAATTTCGTTTTCTCTCTCCAAAACATAAAAGACTTCTGTGCCTGCAATAGTGCCCGTGTCCGAGCATTGACCGCCCGATTCGGGGAAAAAGGCGGTTTGGTCCAAAACAACCTTGTAGCCCTTGTCACACTTTTCACAAGAAATCACATTTGCCTTAAATTCGGCAAGGAAAGAATTTTCGTCGTATAGTTTTTTACTCATTTTTTTAAATCCATAATAATATGTGCGGCTTTATAGATGTCGCCACCGCCCATAGTAATAATCAAGTCGCCTTTTTCGGCAATCTGAATTGCTTTTTTTGCGATGTTTTCAAAGCCGTCAACAACAACACAGTTTTTAAGCTCTTTTGCAATGTCTTCGGAATAAATGTTAAATGTATTCTTTTCGCGCGAGCCCATAATCGGGGTTAAAATAACCTTGTCCGCAACCTTTAAGGCGTCTATAAACTCATCCTTTAAAAGGGCAGTTCTCGAAAAAGTAAAGGGCTGAAAAACCGCAATAACATTGTTGTAATTAAGCTCCTTTGCGGCGGTCAGGGTTGCCTTAATCTCGGTCGGATGGTGGGCGTAGTCGTCTGCCAAAACGAACTCGGGATATTCGGCTAAAAATTCAAATCTTCTGCCGGCGCCGGTAAATTTTTCGGTTGCCGATTTAATGCCTTCCGGCGAAACACCCATGTCGAAACAAGTGCAGAAAGCGGCAAGACCGTTTAAAACATTGTGACGGCCGGGGATATGCATTTCAATATTTATAAGCTTTTCGCCCTTATAATAAACATCAAAGCTGTGGCCGTATTTTCCGGCCGTAATGTTATCGGCATAAAAATCGTTATCCTTATTAAAACCGAAAGTTTTGACGGTGGCATCAATGCCCTCGGCGGCTTTTCTAGCCAAAGCATCATCACCGTTAATATAAACCTTTTTAGCCATTTTAATAAACTTATGGAAAGAAAGTGTCAGGTTTTCCATAGTTTTAAAATAATCAAGATGGTCGTTGTCAATATTAAGCAAAACGGCGGTGTCGGGTGACATTTGTAAAAAAGTGTCAACAAACTCACACGATTCGCAAACAAGAGTTTCGGAATCCCCCGTGACACCGTTGGAATTTACAAGCGGAAGACGGCCGCCGATAACGGCGTTCGGTTGCCTATTGTTTAAAATTAAAATTTGTGTTATCATAGAGGTAACGGTTGTTTTGCCGTGTGTACCGCAAACACCGATTACATCATCAAAGTAACGGGTTAACGCGCCGAGCAGGTGGGAGCGCTCCATTGTGGGAATCCCCATTTTCTTTGCGGCAACCAACTCTTCATTGTCGGCACTAATAGCGGCTGAATAAACCACAAGCTCAGCGCCGGTCAGGTTTTCGGCTTTGTGGCCCATGTAAACGGTGGCACCCAAAGCACGAACGCGCTTTAACGGGTCACTCTCGTTATTGTCGGAGCCCGAAAGGATATATCCTTTACTATGCAAAATTTCGGCAAGGGGGCACATACCGCTGCCGCCGATACCTATCATATGCACATGTTTTACTTGTTTAATTATTTTATCTTCTTCTCGAAGCTGTTTCATAAACACACCTCTAATAATAATTATATATTATATATTATATTGCTTTTTTACCAAAAAATAAACCCTTTTTTGAAAGGAAGTGAAATTCGTGTGGATTTTACCCGAAAAACAGGCATTTGTTCTTAAAAAATTGGCAGAAAACGGGTACGAAGCCTACCTTGTCGGCGGCTGTGTCAGAGATTACCTTATGGGGAAAACCCCGCACGATTATGATATCACTTCAAGTGCAACTCCGAAAGAAGTTGAAAACCTTTTTGAAAAAACCGTGCCGACAGGGATAACTCACGGCACAGTTACGGTTGTTATTGACGGAGAGCCGATAGAAGTAACTACTTTTAGGACCGAGGGCGAATATAAAGACTTTCGCCACCCCGAAAATGTTAATTTTGTAAAAAGCATTGAAGAAGATTTAAGCCGTCGGGATTTTACCGTAAATGCTATCGCTTATAACGAAGCATTGGGATTTGCGGATCCCTTTGACGGTATAAAGGACATTAAAAGCAAAACGCTTAAAACGGTCGGCGACCCGATAAAAAGATTTAATGAAGACGCGCTTAGAATTTTGCGCCTTTTCCGTTTTGCCGCAACCCTTGAATTTAATATCGAAGAAAAAACCTTGTCGGCGGCAATAAGCACCGCCAAAGCACTTAAAAACATCAGTACAGAACGGGTAACGAACGAACTTTTAAAAACCTTGATGGGCGCAAGGGCAGAAGAAATTTCGCCCTTAATAAAAAGCGGCGGACTTAAAGCGTTTGGACTTTATAAAACAGAAAACGCCGAAAAGATAAGCCTTTTAAAGAAAAGCCTACCGCTTAGACTTTTTGCTTTTTACAATAACTGCGGAATCGGTTTAGAGGGACTTAAAAATTTAAGACTTTCAAACGAAATCAAATTTAACACCGAAAAACTTTTTAAGTTGAAAGAAAGCGGTCTTCCCAAATCAAAGCCCGAAATAAAACGGCTTTTAAGGGATTTCGGCAACGAAACCCTAACCGATTTTTTAAACTATAAAAATGTCTTTTGCGGTTGCGACATTACCGCTTCAACCGACCTTTTAGCCGAAATTTCAGAAAGGAAAGAGCCTTATAAAATATCCGATTTAAAGGTAAACGGAAACGACCTTTTGTCCCTTAACATTAAGGGGCTGCAAGTGGGCGAAGCTTTAAACCGACTTTTAGAAAAAGTAATAGATGACCCAGCGCTTAATACAAAGCAAAATTTAATAGATTTAATTCGTAACTAAATTAAGATAAGTGCCATAAGATGTAGTGTATCAATTATGGCACTTATTATTTTTTTAGAAAGCGGTAGTTTATGAAAAAAACAGTTATCATAGGTGGCGACGAAAGATTTTTGCACCTTTATAAAAAGCTTAAAGAAAAAGGCTTAAATATTGAAACTTTGGGGCTTTTTCCCGACGACAATGCCGATTTAAAAAACGCCGATGTTGTTATTTTGCCTATACCCGCTTCGCGCGATAAGGTGCATATAACGGCACCTTTAACGAAAAGGGAAATTTTGGTTGAAGATGTAAAACGGCAAATACCCGAAAATGCCCTTATTTTAAGTGGCGGAAATCCCTTTGACAACAGAAAGGTAACCGACTATTTAAAGCTTGACGATTACGCAATACTTAATGCCGTGCCGACGGCAGAGGGCGCCATTGCTTACGCAATAGAAAACACTAAAAAAACATTGTTCGGCAGTCGCGTTTTGGTAATCGGCTTCGGCAGGGTCGGCAAGGTGCTTGCAAACCGCCTTTTTGCGCTTGGCGCAAAGGTGACGGTGTCGGCAAGAAATTCCTTTGACAAGGGCTTAATCAAAGCGTTCGGGTATGATTTTTCCGAAACTGTATCTTTAAATAATGACACAAAAGGTTATGACGTTATTTTTAATACGATAGACCTTTCGGTGTTAGAAAACGAGTCTTTAAAGACCATTAGTCCCGAGCTTGTTATCGACCTTTCCACAAAGGGCGGAATAGACCTTGATTTTGCAGAAAGCTTGGGAATAAAAGCCGTCAAATTACCGGCTCTGCCCGCAAAAACCGCACCCTGCACCGCCGCCGAAATTCTTTTTGATACTATCTATAATTTGTTGCCCTTTAAAGGAGAAAAGTTTTATGGAAAACGCTAATATAGGTTACGCCCTTTGCGGCTCATTTTGTACACTTAAAAAATCGGTTGAAGCGTTAAAAGAACTTGCCGATTTGGGCTATAATATAACCCCGATAATGTCTAACATAGTATATTCGACCGACACCCGTTTCGGCGATGCCGAGTATTTTATAAAAACGGTCGAAGAAATCTGCAAAAACAAGATTATTCATACCATTCCGGCGGCCGAGCCGATAGGACCTAAAAACCTGCTTGACGCGGTCATTGTTTCGCCCTGTACCGGTAACACTGCGGCAAAAATTGCTTTGGGTATAACCGACACACCGGTTACAATGGCTGTAAAAGCTCATTTAAGAAATCAAAAGCCGGTTGTTTTAAGCATCGCCACTAACGACGCGCTCGGTGCTTCGGCAAAAAACATCGGTCTTCTTCACAACACAAACAATATCTTTTTTACGCCGTATAGGCAAGATGACCCGCAAGGCAAAAACAATTCGCTTGTTTGCGACTTTTCGCTGATACCCGAAACGCTCGAAAATGCCTTAAAAGGCAAGCAAATACAACCCGTAGTATTATAAATACTGCGGGTTAATATATTTTGTTGTGGAAAAATATTTATTTATGTAGTATAATAAATAAAATATTTTTATTTGTGAGATGAACTGAATGAAAATTATTGTTGTGGGCTGCGGTAAAATAGGCAGTACAATCATTGCAAGCTTAACAGCCGAAGGTCATGATGTTACCGCGGTTGATAACAACCCCGATGTAATTAAAGAAATCAATAATGTTTATGATGTTATGGGTGTTTGCGGTAACGGTGCCGACTGCGATATTTTAGAAGAAGCCGGCGTTAAAAATTGCGAGCTTTTAGTTGCCGCTTCCGGCAGCGATGAGCTTAATATGCTCTCCTGCTTTATTGCAAAGCGTATGGGGGCGAAGAAAACCGCCGCACGCATAAGAAATCCCGAGTATAACGACAAAAGTTTGGGCTTTATGCGTCAGCAGTTGGACCTTTCTCTTGCAATAAATCCGGAAAAGCAAGCGGCAAATGAAATTTTTAACATTTTAAGATTACCTGCCGCCGCAAAGGTTGAAACCTTTTCCCGCGCGTTTGAAATGGTTGAACTTAAGGTTAAGGAGGATTCTCCGCTTTGCGAAAATTCCCTTATGGATATCCGCAAAAAGTACAAGCACAATTTTTTGGTTTGTGCTGTGGGGCGCGGTCAAGATGTTATCATTCCGGACGGTAATTTTGTTATTAAAAGCGGTGACCGTTTGGGAATTACCGCCACTTCTTCGGAAATTTCAAAATTATTAAAGGCGACCGGCCTTGCCAAAAAGCAAGCCCGCGATGTTATAATTGTCGGTGCCTCCAAAACGGCTTATTATCTTTCAAAAATGCTCTTGTCGGTAGGCATCAGCGTTACCATTATTGAAAAGGACAAGAACCGTTGTAAAAAAATATGCGCGCTTTTGCCCGACGCTACCGTAATTAACGGTGACGGCGCTCAAAAAGAGCTTTTGCTTGAGTCGGGGCTTAACACCTGCGACGCATTTATAAGCCTAACAGGTATGGATGAAGAAAATATTCTTATTTCTTATTTTGCTTCTACCAAAAATGTTCCGTCGGTTGTTACCAAGGTTAACAGAGAAGAGTTTTTGCAGACTGCGAATAAAATCGGACTTGACTGTGTAATATCTCCGCGAAGCGTTATTTCGGACGTAATGGTGCGCTATGCACGCGCCTTGCACAATTCGATGGACAGCAATGTTGAAACCCTTTATAAACTTATGGACGGCAAGATTGAAGCGCTTGAGTTTTTAGTTCAAAACGATTTTTCCGAAATCGGAAAACCGCTTAAAGATATTAAACTTAAATCTAACATAATCGTCACCGGCATTATAAGGGGCAGAAAGGTTATTATCCCGACGGGCGACGATCAAATTCTTGCAAAAGACAGGGTTGTGGTTATTGCCGCAGGCAGAAGAATTAACAACATTTCTGAAATTGTAAAGTAGTAGGTAAAGTGAATTATGAATCGTAGGATTATTCTTCATATATCCGGCAAAATGCTAATGCTTGAAGCACTTTTGCTTATGTTGCCGGCGTTCGTTTCGGTTTGCTACCGCGAATGGAATGTTTTAATTGTTTATTTGGCAGTCGCTTTGGGTGCGCTTATAGTCGGCGCGTTTTTAAACTTTGTTGCCAAAGCCCGAAACCGCACTATTTTTGCAAAAGAGGGTTTTGCGATAGTTGCCGTTGTGTGGATTTTGATGTCGTTGGTCGGCGCCGTTCCTTTTGTAATTACGGGTGAAATTCCGAATTATGTCGATGCGGTTTTTGAAACCGTCAGCGGTTTTACCACAACCGGCGCTTCCATTATGCGCGATGTTACCGTTTTAAGTCACGGCAGCGCTATGTGGCGAAGCTTTACCCACTGGATAGGCGGTATGGGCGTTTTGGTTTTTGTTATGGCGCTGTCCCCCAATATTTCGGACAGGTCAATTCATATTATGCGTGCCGAAATGCCGGGGCCTATTATCGGTAAAATTTTACCGAAGATTAAAGATACGGCAAAAATTCTCTACATAATTTATGTGTGTATGACCCTTTTGGAAGTCATCCTTTTAAAATTGGGCGGTATAACACTTTTTGAAAGCTTTATTTATTCGTTCGGTACCGCCGGTACGGGTGGCTTTGGTATTAAGCCGGATAGTTTAGGCAGTTACAGCCCCTATATACAATGGGTAATTACGGCCTTTATGTTCTTATTCAGCATAAACTTTAATCTTTATTATTTAATATTGATTAAAAAATTCAGCTCAGCCATAAAAAGTCGCGAGCTATGGTTCTTCTTCGGTGTTGTTGCGGTTTCTTTGACTATTGTAACCATCAACATCTATCACTTGTATTCAGGCTTTTCCGAAGCAATTCGTCAATCGGCATTCCAAATCGGCACAATTGTTTCAACAACGGGTTATTCTTCTGCCGACTTTAACAAGTGGCCGACCTTGTCGAAATCTATTATGTTCCTGCTTATGTTTATGGGCGGCTGCGCCGGCTCTACCGCAGGTGGCTTGAAGGTTTCGAGAATTCAACTTATTTTAAAGGTAATTAAACGCGAACTTGCAAAACTTGTTCATCCCAATTCGGTTAACGCCGTTAAGTTAGAGGGCAAGACGGTTGATGACGCAACCTTGCATAATGTTGCGACCTATGTGTCCCTTTATTTTGTTTTGTTCGCAATAATATTGTTTGTTTTAGCCTTTGAGCCGTTCTCGCTCGAAACAAACATTACCGCCGTAACCGCCTGCTTCAAT
This sequence comes from Acutalibacteraceae bacterium, assembly GCA_045642065.1. Lineage (GTDB taxonomy): Bacteria > Bacillota > Clostridia > Oscillospirales > Acutalibacteraceae > UBA737. The sequence goes on along the minus strand of JAZUID010000001.1, from coordinate 113,611 downwards.
AATGTAGGCCCCGGCTTTGGCGGTGTCGGTCCGGCTTCAAGCTACGCCGACTATAATATGATTTCAAAAATAGTTTTGTCCTTTGGTATGCTTTTGGGCAGACTTGAAATTTTCCCGTTGCTTATAGCATTTACCCCATCGGTTTGGATAAAGAAATAAAAATAAAAGGTGAGGAAAAATCCTCACCTTTTATTTCTTATGCAGAACAATATCTTCGACGTTACAATCCAAATAATTACACAAATCATCAAGCGTTTGTGTGCTGATGGGTTTGTTGTGCTTTAAGCGGTCTAAAAGACTACGGCTAACGCCAAACTCGTTTATAAGTTTATAAGTTGACATATTTCTTTCTTTTAGCGTTTTATAAAACGGCTCATAAGTAATCACAACATCGCCCCATACTTTATTTTTATACTTAAATAATAAAGTATGCCCTTTTTCTTGACAATTATCTATAAATAGAGTACAATGTATCTATGCTCTATTTATAGACAATAAAAAAACAAGGGGGATAATAATTATGAGCAACAAAATGATAAATTGCAAAACCTGCGGACAAGAAATTTCTGCTTCGGCAAAAGTTTGTCCTGGCTGTGGCGCAAAAAACAAAAAACCGATTTATAAAAAATGGTGGTTCTATGTAGCTATTGTTGTTGTAATCGCAATAATCGGCGGCTCGGCAGGCAACGGCGACAGTGACAGCATGGCTGTAAAGACCGAGAGCTCGAAAAAAGCCTCAACATCATCGGTAACGAGTTCAAAAGAAGAAATCGCCTATACTTCTTACGATGTCACAACTTTGTTTGACGAAATTGATGCCAATGCCCTTAAAGCACAAAAGGCACATAAGGGCGAATATGTTGAAATTCACGCTTGTTTAAGCGGAATAGACAGCGAAGGCAGTTATATTTCGGTTGGTGCAAATAGCAATAATTATGATTACTTTTTAAAAACAATACATTGTACTATTAAAAATTCCAATAAAGACGAAATCTTAGACAAAGTTATTAATATGAATACTGACGACGAAATAACAGTAAAGGGCAAAATTACCGATGTCGGCGAATTTTTAGGATACAGTATGACTGTTGATAGCATAGAATAATACAAGCCCCACAAGGGTTTTCCTTGTGGGGCTTGTTTTTTTATTAAAGCATATTCTTAATAATTTCTTTTTTGTCGCCGAAAATTAAGTCTATTGGTGCAATGTCGAAAACGGTTTTGCATCCGTTCTCACCGCGCGAGTGCATTTTGAAAACTGCACGGGCAAAAGCGATAATTGCGCCGGCGGTAAATTCGGGGTTGGAATCGAGCTTTAAGCTATATTCAATAACTTGTTTATGCTCTTTGTCTTTCCCCGTAACACCCGTTCTTATAACAAATCCGCCGTGCGGTAATTCCTTATGATTTTTTTGCATTTCTTCGGCGGTGATAAAGGTTACGGTTGTGTCGTAATCGGCAAAATAGTTTGGCATTTCTTTAATTTGCCGTTCGATTTTTGCTTTGTCGGCGCCTGCGTCTGCTACAACATAACATTCCCTTAAATGCTTTTGCCTTGCAGAAAGTTCCGGTGCGTTACCGCTTCTTGCCAGATTTACGGCATCTTCTACCGGCACGGTATATTGTCTTGCGTCAATTACGCCGTCAATTCGCCTTATCGCATCCGAATGACCTTGGCTTACACCCCTGCCCCAAAATGTATAGTCGGCGCCTTCGGGCAAAACTGCGTTTGCATAAATGCGGTTAAGGGAGAATAGACCGGGGTCCCAACCGGCTGAAATAAGCGCGGTTTTGTTGCCCTTTAAAGCCGCTTTTTCAACATTATCAAAATGAAGGGGGATATTTGCGTGGGTATCAAAGCTGTCAACAACATTAAAGTGTTCGGCTAACATCGGGGTCATTTTTGGCAGGTCGGCAGCGCTGCCGCCACAGATAACCAAAACATCAATTTCATTTTTATATTTAAAAACATCTTCGGCAGGATAAACCTTAGCACCGCTGACCGTTTTAACGGTTTCGGGTGCGCGCCTTGTAAAGACGCCGAAAAGTTCGGTGTCGGGATTTTGCGCAATGGCGTTTTCTACACCGCGACCCAAATTTCCGTAACCGTAAATTCCGATTTTCATAAACCTTTCTCCTTATTTGTTATTAGTGTCTTTCATTTTTCGAAAAACGGCATTTTTCAAAGACGTTACCCTCGTAATCGGTAAAGCAACTTTCAATATAATCGTCGGTAATCAGAAGACCGCAACCGGCAAAATAGTCGTTATCATAACGCATTGCCGAACCTAAAATCATATCGCAGGGTTGGTTTAAATTATCAAGCTCGCCACCGACAGGGCAAACCTTTAACACATGCACGTGACCGCAAAGCATTAAGTCGGGCTTTATGTTTTCTTTAATTAAAGCGCCCCAACCGGCGTAAATGTCAGCGTCGATGTCGAAGGGCTCTTTTTCAAGCTTTGTAAAGGGCACATGGCTTATAATCAGTTTGGTTTTAACGCCGTCGGCACCGTATTCACTGCCGGCGTTTTCGATAACATTTTTAATAAATTCGGTTTGCCTTAGTCTAAAATCGTGGCAACAAATCGTACCGCAATATGAAGGGTGGTCGTCGGCCTTATCTTCACCGCAGTCAAGCACCATACCCCAAACATTGCCAAGTCGGAAAGTATAATAGCAGTTGCCGTTTTGTGTCGGAGTAAAATCTGCGCTGTTGCCGCCGTAAAGGCCACGCATATCGTGGTTTCCGCGCGAAAAAACAATGGGCTTTTCGCCTTTTGTAAGAGCGGCGGCGATTTCGTAATTATTAAAATAATCTTCAATAGTACCGCTATGGTTTTGAAGGTCGCCGTTTAAGACAAGAAGGTCAATTTCGCCAAAAGCTTTGCAGGCCTTTATCGGCGAATCAAACTTAGCGTGAGCGTCGGCGATATGATAAACCTTTATATTGTTTTCGGGCAAAGGATAAAATTTAAATTCCCTTTTTACCGTTTCGCCGATAGCCGAAACTTCCGAAGCATATTCGCGGTGTTCTAAAATTTCTTTTTCGCAAACGGTGTACTTTTTGGCTTTGTCTAAAAACTCCATCGGAACAACCGCTTTATGTACTTTTGTAACATATCTGAATGCGCCGTTTTGTTCGTCGCAAAAGCGTTTGCCGTCAACTTCAACCCAAAAGCAAGATTCGCTCAAAGTCGGCGCCATAATATGATATTCGTTGCCGACCGCAAAAACGCAAGGTAATGTTTTAAGCATTTTACCACCCCGTTTGTTATAATAATTGATTATAGCACAAAAGATTTTGGTAGGCAACAAAAAAACATCTCAAAAGAGATGTTTTTTTAAGGTTTATTCTGTTACAACTGTTTCGTGCTTGCGGAATAGAAGTGAGATACACCAAATTCCCGCCAAGGCGATTAGTGTATAGACGATTCGGCTTAAAACTGCGGTTGGTCCGCCGAAAACAAAGGCAACCAAGTCAAATTCAAAAAGACCGACAAGGCCCCAGTTTAAAGCGCCGATAATGATAAGAGCCAAGCAAATTTTATCAAACACAAAAATTCTCCTTTCTTTGAGTTATTATTGGTAAAAAATTATAAGTTATTCATAAAAAATTCGGGCGTTCAAAAAAGAACACCCGAAAAGAAGAATTAACCTTTTTTGTAAGATTCAACCATCTTCTTAACCATTTGACCGCCGATAGAACCGGCCTGCTTAGAAGTCAGGTCACCGTTGTAGCCTTGCTTTAAGTTAACACCTACTGTGTTGGCGGCATCCATCTTCATTCTTTCAAGAGAAGCCTTAGCGTTACTTGTTGTACCCTTTGCCATCGTTTGATTCACTCCTTTAAGCGCCTGCAGTATTATTTTGTTTTAAATCCCCAAAAATATTAAAGGAAAATTTTGAAAGTTGCCGTATTTTTCTATTCTTTATTTAGTATATTTTAATATAATAAAACGCAATATGCGGTAGTTGAAAAGATATATATATTGTGCTATAATTACTATGCTTTAAAAAAGAAACAGCATCAAAGAAGGGATTGTTAAATGACCTTTAACAAGGAAAAAGTAAAGGGATATTTTAAAAGTGCAATTGATTTTATTGTTAAAATATCTAAAATTGTTTTTTGCTTTTTAAAAGAGAATATAGAAATAACTTCCACAAAGAAGTCAAAAATAGTTGCCGCCATTTTAGGTGGGGCTTTGCTTGTTGTTACCTTGGTTGATGTTACGGCATATACCTCTCTTGACTTTAAAGCAAAGTGGCTTTTGTTGGCGTTTACTCTTTTAATGCCCTTTATTTTGGCCGCTATTACGGCTTATACAATTAAAATCAAGCACGATTTAACCGATAAAATTGTTCACGGCGCGCTGATTCTTTTGTTGCCCTTTGTCTCTATGACAATGACCGAGTGCTTAAACAATGTTTGCGTTTTCGATATGACAGGGCTTGGTGTTTTAGGCAATTATATCGTTATTGTTATTTTGATGTTTATTGTAATTGCCGCTTCGGGGAATATCGGTCTTTCGGTGCTTATTGTTAACCCGATAATTTTCGGTTTCGCCGTTGCGCACAGTTATATTATGGATTTTCGCGGTACACCTTTTATACCGATGGATTTTTTAGGCATTAAAACCGCAATGAATGTTTCAAATACCTATAAATTCACTTTAACGCATAAGGTGCTTACCGGTACCTTAATTTTTATTTTCTTGATTATTTTAGGCATTAAGCTTAAAACACCTAAATATAAATTAACCACTAAGGTTATTGCAAGAAGCTTTGCAGGTGCCTTTGCCGCCGTTTTGCTGATTTTGTTCTACGGCACTTCGGTTTTTGCAGACGCCGGCGTCAAGCCTGACTTCTGGAACCAAACGAGGGGTTACCACAATTACGGCTTTGTTTTCAACTTCTTCTGCAACACGAAATATCTTTATATTTCCGAGCCCGAAGGCTATGACCCCAATAAGGTTGAAAGCTTTGTTTCGGATGTTGTCGGGGATGAGGTTAACACCGTTGAGCCGAACGAAGCTTCACCTAATCTTATTTGTATTATGAACGAATCCCTTTCGGATTTATCAACCTTGGGACAGTTAGAAACCAACGAAGATTATATGCCGTTTATGAGATCTCTTACCGAGAACACCGTTAAGGGCAACCTTTATGTTCCGGTTGTAGGTGCCGGCACATCCAACACTGAGTTTGAATTTTTAACAGGTCACTCGACAGCATTCTTGCCGTCGGGCAGTAACGCTTATATGCTTTATGTTAAAAATCCGATTGCTTCGCTTGTATCTACAATGCAGGGTCAAGGCTACTCAAGCTTTGCTTTCCACCCTTACTATGCTTCGGGCTGGAACAGACCTGCCGTTTACGGAAATTTGGGCTTTACCAAATTTGTAAGCCTTGAAAACATTATTGATATTACCCTTATGGATGATTTCCAAGACAACGGCAGCGACCCCAACTATTTGCAGCAACTGCTGGACCAAAGGTATCAGGGCGAAAATATGATTATCCGTCAGTATATAAGTGATTCTTACGATTATAAGTATCTTATTAAAGACTTTGAAGCAAGGGATAAATCCGTTCCGTATTTTGCCTTCAATGTTACCATGCAAAACCACGGCGGTTATACTACCAGCGCCGATAATTTTGACGAGTGTATTTTTGCGACAAATGTTACTAAGGAATATACAAAGGCAAATAAGTATCTATCATTAGTAAAGGCAAGCGATAATGCTTTTAGGGAGCTTATAAGCTATTTCAGCACGGTTAAGGAGCCGACCGTAATTTGTATGTTCGGCGACCATCAGCCGTCGGTTGAAACTTCGTTTATATCTGAAATCATGGGGGTTAAGGACCTTTCAAACTTGTCGGTTGAAGACGAACAAAAGCGCCATGTAACCCCGTTCTATATTTGGGCTAACTATGATATCCCCGAACAGCAAATCGACAAGATCAGCTCTAACTATTTGTCTTCGCTTGTTTTGCAAACGGCAAACATCAAAATGCCGGAATACAATAGATATCTGCTTAAACTTTCCAAAACTTTACCGGTTATTGATACGGTGGGTTATATTGACAACAACGGGGTTTATTACAAGTGGAGTGATGCTTCGCAGTACACCTCATTGTTAGACGAATACGAGAAAATTCAATATAATAATATATTTGACCAAACAAACAAAAACACCAAAGTCTTTTATTTGGACGGTTACACACCGGCGTATTTAGCGGAGGGTACCAAAAAGTGATAAATACTACACTTTGCCATATCGAAAAAGACGGCAAGTATTTAATGCTTCACCGCACTAAAAAAGAAAACGACCTTAATAAAGATAAATATGTCGGCATTGGCGGAAAGTTTATAGATAAAGAAAGCCCCGAAGAATGTAACGCCCGCGAAGTTTTGGAAGAAACGGGATTAACCTTAAAAGACGTTCGCTATTGCGGTGTTGTTACCTTTGTTTCGGACAAATGGGAAACCGAGTATATGCATATATTTCACACCGAAAATTTTTCGGGTGAAATAATTGACTGTGACGAGGGCATACTTGAATGGATAGACAAAAAGGAGCTTTTAGATTTGCCTATTTGGCAAGGCGATAAAATCTTTTTGGAATTGATTGAAAAGAAAGTCCCGTTTTTTTCGCTAAAACTCGTTTATGAGGGTGAAATTTTAACCTCTGCCGTACTAAACGGCGAAAGGTTGTTGTAAGGAGTATTTTATGACTATTTGTGTTTACGGCGCATCAAGCTCGCTTATTGATAAAGCTTTTTTAGAAAGCACATATAATTTAGGCAAAGCCATGGCTTTGCGCGGGAACGGTCTTGTTTACGGTGCCGGCGCGAATGGAGTAATGGGCTCTGTTGCCCGTGGTGTTAAAGAAAACGGCGGTCATGTTTTAGGTGTTGCGCCGACATTTTTCAATGTTGACGGCGTTTTATATGACGGTTGCGATACTATAATCCCGACCGAAACCATGCGCGAGCGCAAAAAAATTATGGAAGACAAGGCCGACGCCTTTATTATTGCGCCGGGCGGTGTCGGCACTATGGACGAATTTTTCGAAATTTTCACCTTAAAGCAACTCGGTCGCCACAAAAAGCCGATAGCGATTTTTAATGTCAACGGTTTTTATGACAATTTGGCAGATATGCTTAAAAACTTTGTCGATAAAAAGTTTATGGGTAGCGAAAGTATGAAGCTTATAAGCATTTTTGATAATGAAAACGATTTGCTCGAATATATTGAAAACTACCAACAGACTGAAATTGACGTTCAAAAAATGCGAATTGTAAAAGAAGAAAAGTAAATATTATAAAAAACAACACGGTCTTAAACACTAAGTTTAAGACCGTGTTTTATTATGCTTTTTTAAATTCGTTTAATCCAGTCAACAGTCTTTTCAGACCAGTCAAGGTCAAAGTTATAACCAAGGCCTAACCCGTGCCAACCGTCGGGATAAATATGCATTTCAAAAGGAACATTGTGTTTCTTTAAGGCCGAAGCAAAGCTTAAAATCTGGTCGGTCGGCAAAATTTCGTCGGTAAAGGTTTGCCAAATAAAGCAAGGCGGTGTCGTTTCATCAACGCGTGTTTCCAAGCAAAGGTCTTCGTGGGAAGCAAAGCTGAGCCCTTCGGTTAAACGCTTAAAAGCGTTTATGGACCTGTTTTTAAGCGCGTACTTTTCGGTTATGAGCGGATAGCAAAGTATCATACCGTTAGGCTTTGGTGAAATATCAGCCAACTCCTTTTCGGTCGTATAGTCGCCGATAAGTCCGGTGCAACCTGCCAAATGACCGCCGGCAGAAAAACCTTCGACAATAATCTTGTCGGGGTCTATATTATACTGCTTGGCATTTTTCCTTATTAGTTTAATTGCCTTTTGCGCGTCCTGCAAAGCACAGGGAAATTGATTTTCAGGCAACAAACGATAGTGAACGACAAAAGCGTTAATTCCCTTTTCATTGTAAAATCTTGCAATGTCACTTCCCTCGGCTTCGTGCGCCAACATTTCGTAAGCGCCACCGGGGAAAATCACGATAGCGGGTGTCGGGAATTCGGTTTCAACCAAAAACTCTTCATAAAAGCTAAAGTCCTTGTCTTTGGCGTTATCCTTATAAAGCTCTACCATCTAAAAACCACCTCAACTGCCTTAATTATAACACGGCAGTTAAATTTTTACAAGGAATTTTAAGGAAAGTGCGGGCATAATAGCCCAAAGGGGTGTTTATTTTGGGTATTCAAACGGCCGATTACGAGAAAATGAATTTTTTGCCTACCTTAGAACAAAATATTGCGCTTTTTACTTCTGTTTTTTCAAAGGACGCAATTTTTAAAACACGCAAAATTTCTGTTAAAAGCACGGGCGAAAATGTAGCCGCGCTTTATATTGACGGAATGGCGAACGGCGGAACAATAGAAGATTCAATAGTCAGACCGCTTGTAAGCATAGATAAAAAGTATAAAAGTGGCAGCAAAGCCGACTTTTTATGCGAGCAGATTTTATTCGCGGGTGAAGTCACAAAAACCGAAAATGTCGGCAAAGCCATACGCGCGTTACTCTACGGTGACACGGTTGTTTTAATAGACGGAAGCGAAACTTCGCTTTTAATAAACACAAAGGGCTGGCGCACAAGGGGTATTACAGAGCCAGAGGACGAACGGGTTTTACAGGGCCCGCGTGAAGGCTTTGACGAAGCGGCACTCTTTAATGTCGCAATGATAAGAAGAAAACTTTTAACCCCCGACTTTTGCACCGAGCTTCAAAGAATAGGTCGAAGAAGCGAAACGGTGGTATATATTTGTTATTTAGAGTCGCTGATAGATGAAAGAGTTTTGGAAACCTTAAAAAAAAGAATAGCTAAAATAGATATGGACGGCGTGCTTGACAGCAACTATATTTCGGAACAAATAAGAGACAACAAAAAATCTCTTTTCAGAACGGTCGGCACAACCGAGCGCCCCGATATTGTCGCGGCAAGACTGTTAGAAGGGCGAATTGCCGTCGTTGTTGACGGCACACCGATGGTTTTAACCTTGCCCTATTTATTCAGCGAAAATTTTCAGTCGGATGAAGATTATTATATAAATTATCACGGTGCAACGGTTGGGCGTGTCTTGCGGTATATAAGTTTTCTCTTGTCCCTTTGCGTACCTGCCGTTTTTGTGGCGCTCGTAACCCACCACAAGCATCTTTTGCCAACCTCGTTTGCTTTTTCGGTGGCGCAGCTCAGAAGCGGTGTCCCGATAACCTCATTTACCGAATGTATTTCCCTTATTGTAACTTTTGAAATTTTAAAACAAGCGGGACTTCGTATGCCGCAGGGCCTCGGCCACGCGCTAAGCATAGTCGGTGGCTTGGTCGTAGGACAAGCGGCGGTTGACGCGCAAATTATAAGCGTGCCGATGCTGATTGCGGTGGCGTTAAGCGGTATTTCGGGGCTTATGGTACCGCGCCTTAGAGATGTTGAATTTTACGGCAGGGTGGCACTTGTCATTTTGGCAAGCCTTTTCGGGCTTTACGGTGTAATGGCGGGAATAACGGTTGTGCTGCTCAGAATATTTACCCTGACTTCGTTCGGGGTTGATTATACAATAGAACTGCAAAAGCCCGACTACAAGCATTTAAAGGATACGGTTATACGCGCTCCGTGGCTTAAAATGCGCACGCGACCGCCCATAACGGAAAATAAAATCAGAAATCGAACAGAGGAGTAAAGGGGGCAAAAATTTGAAAAAAATTATAACTGTTTTTTTAAGTCTTATAATAATGCTTTCCTTTTGCTCTTGCGATGTTTATGAAGAGGCGGATATGCAGTATTCTGTCACTTGCATAGGCTTTGACAAAAAAGGAAAAGAAATTGTCGCGACGGTTGAAATGCTTGCGATTGACCACCGAAGCAAGGACGAACAAAGCGGAACGGTTATAGTTACGGGTAACGGCAATTCGCCTTATGAGGCAATAGAAAATATAAATGCGAAGCTTTCCAAAAAAATGTATTTAGGACATTGCGGAGTAATTGTGCTCGGCAAAACTTTAACTAAAAAGGATAATAAAAAAATTCTTCTTTATTGCAATAACAACGGAAATATAAATTCGGCAATTTATATCGTTACAAGCAACAGCGCCGAAGAGCTTTTAAATGTTCCTGCCAACGCCGAAATAGCGGTCGGATATGAAATTATGGGTATTATAAGCTGCGAAAAAAACGAAAACGGAATTATATATAACAACCGTCTTTACCAAGTGGATTATAAGCGCCTCGGTGCTATGGATATTTTTGCTTTGCCGAATTTTGTCGCTGATGAAAGCACCTGTAATATTGCCGGCGTAACGGTTTATTGTGACGCCGAAAGAACCGCAGAATTGGATAGGGAGGAAGCATTTGCATACCACCTTTTAACAGGCAATGTAAGAAAAGGCACCAACTTTTTATCCGACGGAACGGCGGTAAAAACCAAAAAAGCGACAAGAAAAATGACGACATCTTACAATGATAATTTAGAGGTTAAAATAGACCTTTCGCTTTATTATAAATCCAGCAAGGACCCGAAAAACGAGTGGCTTTCCGCCTGCAAAACTCTTTACGAAAAAAGCAAAAACGAATATAAAACCGACATTTTCGGGTTTTCGGATGAGATAAAAAACAAAGACCGAAAGCTTTGGCGAAAGGTAAGAAAGAATTATGATAAAAAGTACGAAAGGTCTAACCTTAAAATAAATTTTAAGGCGGTAAAAAAATGATTAAACAAAATTATTCTTACCACACCGCCGCCGCGACAATGCTTTTTGTGCTTGGCGATGCGGTTTTGGATATGCCTACAAAAAGCGCAACCGAAGGCAACTTTTTCTGCTTTGCTTTATCCATACCGGTTGCGTTCTTGGTGCTTTTAATAGGTTTTTTGTTTTCAAAGTTTTTAAACTTTGTCTTTCTTCAAAAAAACGGGTTTGCAAAAGCTCTTGCGGTGCCGATAAGTTATGTCCTTTTAATGTACAGCGTTTTTGTGCTTGTGCATTTTACTAAATTTGCTTATTCAATAATATTTTTAGACACGACAATTTTCGCTATCGCCGCGATTTTTGTTATTTCCGTAATAGCAGGGGTAAAATACGGTGCAGGCGCTGTGTTAAAGCTTTGCCTTTTGGCAAGCGCTTTGGCCGTTGCCTTAACTGTTTTGTTTTTTGCGCTTTCTATTTCAGGCTTTAACGAAAATGCCGCATTAACATTTTCACTGCCGCGACCGAGCACAATAGCAGAAGGAGTTTTTACCTATGTAAAAAGGGTTGCGTTACCGCTTTTTGTTTTGCCGTTGTTTTTTAGCTTTTCATTGGAAAATCCCAGTAAAAAAGCGGTGGTTGTCGGAACGGCATTCGGCTACGGCGTGTTGGCACTTTGCCTTTTAAACAGTATGCTTGTTTTCGGAACAAGGCTTGCCGCAAAATTCAGCTACCCTTATGCACAGGCAATAAGCATTATAAGTGTAGGCTATATGTTTTCGCGCATGGACGGCTTTTCCTATTTCCTTTATTTTGCAAGCAGTTTAACAAGGGCAACCTTGTGCGTTATAACAGCCAAACTGCTCTTGACAAAGGCGTTTTCAGAGTAATATAATTATTACTCGAAAGGAAGTTAAAAATGTCAACGATAAACATTGTATTAGTCGAACCCGAAATACCCCAAAACGCCGGAAACATTGCAAGAACTTGTGCCGCAACGGGGGCAAGATTTCATATTGTAAAGCCGATGGGATTTACAATAGACGACAAAAAATTAAAACGCGCCGGACTTGATTATTGGCACTTTTTAGATATAACCTATTACGATAACTTAGAAGATTTTTTTGCCAAAAATGACGGGGCTTTTTATTACTTTACGACAAAGGGCAGAAAAACACATTCGGAAGAAAAATACCCCGACAACTGTTATCTTATGTTCGGCAAGGAAACCAAAGGCTTGCCCGAAGAGCTTTTAATAAAAAATCCCGAGCGTTGCGTTCGAATTCCGATGGCGGGCGAAATACGAAGCTTAAACCTTTCAAACTCGGTTGCTATCGCGGTTTACGAGGTGTTAAGACAATGGGATTATCCGGCGCTTGAAAATATGGGACAGTTGCATAATTATAAGTGGGAAGAACTGTAAATATTTATATTAAATTATATTATAATATGCTTGCAAAAATAAGAAATTGTGGTAAAATAATAATTGTGAAAAAATTAACTCTGTTGAAAGGAAGTTTTTAAAATGAGCGCACTCAACAAAAAAACTGTTGATGACATTAACGTTTGCGGTCAAAATGTACTTGTTCGTTGTGACTTCAACGTTCCGTTAAAGGATGGTGTCATCACCGACGAAAACCGTATTATTGCGGCTTTACCGACTATTAAAAAATTAGTTGCCGACGGTGGCAAGGTTATTCTTTGCTCCCACATGGGCAAACCAAAGGGCGAACCTAAGCCGGAGCTTTCGTTGGCACCTGTTGCAAAACGCCTTTCCGAGCTTTTAGGCAAAGAGGTTGTTTTTGCCGCTGACGATAATGTTGTCGGTGAAAACGCAAAAGCCGCTGTTGCCAAGATGCAAAACGGCGATGTTGTTTTGCTTGAAAACACCCGTTACCGCGCAGAAGAAACAAAGAACGGCGAAGCTTTTTCTGCCGAGCTCGGCTCTTTGGCTGACATCTTTGTAAATGATGCTTTCGGCACCGCACACAGAGCACACTGCTCAACCGTTGGCGTTGTTTCCTATGTTAAGGAAGCCGTTGCAGGTTATCTTATCGGTAAGGAATTAAAATATTTGGGCGAAGCAGTTAACAATCCTGCCCGTCCTTTCGTTACCATTTTGGGCGGCGCAAAGGTTGCAGATAAATTAACTGTTATTGAAAATCTTTTAAATAAAGCCGATACGCTTATTATCGGCGGTGGTATGGCTTATACCTTCTTAGCCGCAAAGGGCTACGGTGTCGGCAAATCACTTCTTGATGAAGAAAAGATTGACTATTGCCGTTTAATGCTTGAAAAGGCAGAAAAGAAGGGCGTAAAGATTTTACTTCCTATCGACTGCACGGTTGTTAAGGACTTCCCGAATCCGATTGATGCTCCCGTTGAAATCGAAAATGTTGATGCGGATAAAATTCCGGAAGATATGGAAAGTCTTGATATCGGCACTAAAACTGCCGCTTTGTATGCAGAAGCAGTCAAATCTGCCAAGACGGTTGTTTGGAACGGTCCTATGGGCGTTTTCGAAAACCCGACTCTTGCAAAGGGTACCATTGCAGTTGCTAAAAGTCTTGCCGAAACCGACGCGGTTACCGTTATCGGCGGTGGCGACTCTGCAGCCGCAGTTAACATTTTGGGCTTTGGCGACAAGATGACTCACATCTCAACCGGCGGCGGTGCTTCGCTTGAATTCCTTGAAGGTAAGGAACTTCCGGGCATTGCAGCATTAAACGATAAATAATTATTTAAAAATGTCTTTGGCGGTCTTTTCGGCCGCCATTACATATGTTTTAAGGAGAAATAAAAATGAATAAAGCTAAAAGAGCCGCCGTTATTGCCGGCAACTGGAAAATGAACAAAACCCCAAGCGAAACAACCGCACTTATAAACGAAATGAAGCCGTTGGTTAAGGACGCTGAGTGCGATGTTGTTCTTTGCGTGCCTTTTATTGATATCCCTGCCGCAGTTCAAGCCGCAAAGGGTTCAAACATTAAAATCGGCGCCGAAAACATTCACTTTAAAGAAAGTGGCGCTTATACCGGCGAAGTTTCGGCTGATATGCTTAAAGAAGCAGGTGTCGAATATGTTGTTATCGGTCACAGCGAAAGAAGAACATATTTCGGCGAAACCGACCAAACCGTTAACCTTCGCACTTTGGCCGCTGTTAACGCAAGCTTTAAGGCCATTGTTTGCGTTGGCGAAACATTGGAACAACGCGAATTGGGTTACACCGAAACTTTACTTAAATTCCAAACAAAAATGGCGCTTACAAATGTAACTGCCGAACAGCTTAAAAATGTTATTATCGCTTACGAGCCGGTTTGGGCTATCGGTACCGGCGTTACTGCTACCGCAGACCAAGCGGATGAAGGAAACGGCTATGTTCGTTCTGCTATTGCCGAAGTTTACGGCAAAGATGTTGCCGAAACCGTTACTATTCAATACGGCGGTTCCATGAATGCAAAGAACGCCGACGAATTGGTTGCCAAGGAAAATGTTGACGGCGGTCTTATCGGCGGTGCTTCCCTTAAAGCAGAAGACTTTTCTGTTATTGTAAAAGCCGCTTCTAAGTAAGGAGTTATAAAATGAAAAAACCCGTTGTTTTAACAATTATGGATGGCTTCGGCTTTAACAAAAACAAAAGCGGAAATGCTATCTATACCGCTTCCACCCCGCGTTTAGATGCAATTTTCAAAAATTGCCCTACTACCGAAATCGGCGCGTCCGGCTTAGATGTCGGCTTGCCGGACGGTCAAATGGGTAACAGCGAAGTCGGTCACACAAATATCGGTGCCGGCCGTGTTGTTTACCAAGAGCTTACAAGAATTACAAAAGCCATTGAAGACGGCGACTTTTTTACTAATGAAGCATTTTTAGGTGCCGTTCAAAACTGTAAAAAGAACGATAGCGCATTGCATTTAATGGGCCTTTTGTCTGACGGCGGTGTGCATTCGCACCTAAACCACCTTTACGGCCTTGTTGAGCTTGCAAAGCGAAACGGTCTTAAAAAGGTTTATATTCACGCTTTGCTTGACGGACGCGATGTTCCGCCTTCAAGCGCGGCTGATTTTATTGATAGCGTTAACGCTAAATTAGAAGAAATCGGCACAGGTAAAATTGCTACCGTTATGGGTAGATTTTACGGTATGGATAGAGACAACCGTTGGGAACGCGTCGGCAAGGCTTACGCCGCTTTGGTTTACGGTGAAGGCGAAAAGACCGACAATCCCGCTGCCGCTGTTCGCAAGTCCTATACAATAAAGGATGAAGAAGGCAAGTTCTTAACCGACGAATTTGTTATGCCAACCGTTGTTGAAGGCACCGAAAGAATTAAGTCGGGCGACAGCGTTATCTTCTTTAACTTCCGCCCTGACAGAGCGAGAGAAATCACAAGAACATTTGTTGACGACGCTTTTGACGGATTTGAGCGCAAGGGTGGCAGACAAAAGGTTTACTATGTTTGCATGACACAGTACGACGCGTCCATGCCAAATGTTAACGTCGCTTTTAAGCCACAAACCTTAGTAAACACGCTGGGTGAATATTTAGCAAATAACGGCATGACTCAGCTTCGTATTGCCGAGACCGAGAAGTACGCTCATGTAACCTTCTTCTTTAACGGCGGCCGCGAAGTTATGTTTAAAGGTGAAGACAGAATTCTTGTTAAATCGCCGCAGGTTGCAACCTATGACTTGCAACCAGAAATGAGTGCAACCGAAGTTTGCGACAAGGTTTGCGAAGCTATCGAAACCGGAAAGTACGATGTTGTTATTTTGAACTTTGCCAACTGCGACATGGTCGGCCACACCGGTGTGTTTGAAGCTGCCGTAAAAGCAGTCGAAACGGTTGACACCTGTGTTGGCAGGGTACAAGACAGCACCTTAAAAATGGGTGGCGTTATGTTGTTAACTGCCGACCACGGCAACGCCGACTGCATGGTAGATACCGACGGCACTCCCTTCACCGCGCACACAACCAACCCCGTTCCGTTTGCAGTTATCGGCAAGGAGTGCGAGCTTGTAGAAGGCGGTAAACTTTGTGACTTGTCTCCGACAATTCTTAAGGTTTTAGGCTTAAAACAACCCGAAGAAATGACCGGCAAATCACTAATTAAATAATCATTGCAAAAATAAAAGGCTTTAAGCAAATGCTTAAAGCCTTTTTTGTTATTTCTTTTTGTCGGTTTTTTCGCCAATTACTTTTATAATTGTTATAACCGCCATAATGACGAGCATCAGAATAAACGGCGCTAACGGCTCTTTTGTAAGAGCAATAAAGTCTATTAGTTTCAGCATAAAATCACCTTAAAGCTTAGACACAACAAAATCAATTCCGTCGTCGTTGTGCGTCGGGAACTCGTGGTCGCCCTTAAAGGTTTTAAAGGAAAGGTTTTGGTCTTTGCCTTTATAGTATTCTTTTAAGCGCTCAAATTCCTTTTGGGCAAAAAGGACATCGAACAGCTGGTCGCTGTCGCCAACCTCTATCCATAGTCCGCGCGGATAAATAAGCGCGCCGATTTCGGCATCGAAAAAGGTGTTTGCCGCGTTAAACCAAACCCAGTCGGGCCAGTTGTAACGGTAGCGGTTGTTGAATTGCGAGCAGGTGTAAACCGCCTTTAAGCGTGTGTCTGCCGCCGCCAACATATACGAATAAAAACCGCCGTAGGAAAGACCGACCATGCCAAAGCTCGGAACAACAAAATCCAATGTTTCCAACCAGTCAAGAGTTCTTGAAAGACAGTAAATTTCAAAAGCGGTAATAGAGCCACCTAATTGCTTTAAATTGTTGTCAACCCATTCGCGTTCGGGCTTAGGGCCTAAGCGTTCTTCATACCAAAGAAGAAGTTGGGGCGCAAAAACGTGAACGTTTTTGTCTAATAAGCGCCTCACCATACGGCCATAGTTGCCGTTGTTGAAAAATCCCGCAACCATCTCGGGTGCGCCACCGCCACCGTGTTGCGCCAAAACAACCGGCAAAGCCTTTTTGCTTTTCTTTTTAAACAACATTCCGTAAAACCAAACATCTTCAAAAACTTCAATTTGAACGCGATAAATTTCGCAGTCATCCTCTTCTGTTACAAAGGTGGTTTTAACATTTTTATAAGGCTTCGGCTCTTCGGTCAAAGGCCAACCGAGCATTTTTTTAAAATCTTTTCGGCTCTCTTCAATGTTTTCAATAATATGTTTGCCGAAATTAAGGCGCTTTTCATCTGCTTCTTTTTGCATTTTTAAAACAAGCTTGTTAATGCCGTTATAGTATTCGGTACGGTATGCGTTACCGGCGTTGTCGCGCTCAACATACTTAAAATTTCTTTCCATAATATTGCCTCCGAGAAGAGTATATTTTTAACAACCTTATCTTAACACAAAGAGCTTTCAAATTCAATGTTTTAATAAAAATTCCCCCAACTTTTGTTGGGGGAAAACTCAAAACTATTCTTATCAAACAGGTTCTTCATTTAAACTGTTTGATTCTTTAAGCTTTTCGTAAAAAGCAACGCGGGTAGCTTCGATATAGGGATAAAGCCAAAGGAAACCGATGCCGAATGTCAGAACACAAAGAAGTCCCCAACCGATAAAGCTTAAATCAAGAACGAAAAGGTCACCCTTGTGGCCGTCCATCATTCTGCGGCTTTCGGTAATGGCTTCGTTAGCCGAAAGCTCGGGTCTGTCGGCCAAAATGTAGTAAGTCATGCTGTAAGAATATGATTTTACAATACCGGGAATTATAAAAAGTAAAGACCAAAGCAAAACATACAACCACAGCAAAATGCCGGCAAGACAATTAGGGCCGAAGTTGTTAAAACCTTTGAATAGGTCTGCAAACTCGCATTTCCAACCGCGAATAATTTGCAAGAAAATAATGGCAAGGCCAATACTCATAGGGCCGGAAAGAATAATACCGCCGATGCCGGCAAAGTTAGATGCGGCGGCAATAATAAGCGCTTCAATAACCGTCGTGCCGATAGCAAGGCCCCAATTACCGCTAAGACTCTGCTTAGCTTTGTCTTTAAGCTCTGAACGAATAATCATAAACAAAACCCCTAATAAAAATTTTAATTTACAAAACAAAACCGTATTGACAGTTTTATTTATAAATACTATACTAATTAAAAAGGTCGCGGTACTTTGCGCTTTGGAATAAGGAAACAAAATCATTCCCCGCTACAATAATGTGGTCGCAAAGCTTAACACCGATTGCCTTTAAGGCGCTATGCACCATTTTGGTGACATTAATGTCCGCCTGACTCGGCAGGGCAAAACCGTCCGGATGGCAATGTGAAATAACCGCGTTTGCGGCATCGCATTTAAAGACAAATTCCACAATCTTCCTTGTTGAAACACCGACCGAACTGATGTCACCGCTTTCGATAATTTCGTGACCTAAAAGACGACCGCAACTGTCAAAACAGGTAATTGAAAAAACCTCATCCTTTTGGCCAAAGTAACGGGCAATTAAAAAGTCACCTAAGTCTTCAACACTTTTAAATTGCGCCGGCGCATCATAGCGGTCGCACATATAAATCCTTGACATGGGCACGATAAGTTTTAAAAGAGCTGCTACATTTTCGGTAACACCTTTAACTGTTGTAAGCTCTTCTACCGGCGCGTCGAAAACTCCGGAAAGAGAGCCGAAACGGGATATAAGCTCGTGCGCCATTACATTAGTATCTTTTCGGGGCACAGCATAAAAGAGGAGCATTTCAAGCACCTTGTGCGGCGGCGTGTTTTCATCAAAGCTTTTTTGTAAAAATTCCCTTTTTACGCGCTCGCGGTGGCCGGCGTGTGGATTTTCCTGCATTTATCTCACCCCTAAATTTATATTTATAGTATAACTAAAAGTCAAAATAAATTCAATAGCAAACGGAGAAAAAGTATGAAAAGTTTCGTAATCGGCAAGAACGACGCCGACCAACGTCTTGACAAGTTTATAACTAAAAATTGCCCTTCGTTGCCGAAATCGTTAATGTATAAGGCTATTCGGACAAAGGATATTAAGGTTAACGGCAAACGCGCCGAAATTTCAACAAGACTCAATGTCGGCGACACCGTGACGGCATATTTAAAGGATGAATTTTTTGTAAATTCTGCACCTAAATATGACTTTTTGTCTTCCAATGATAAGTTGGATATAGTTTATGAGGACGAAAACATTTTGCTTGTCGATAAGCGACAAGGCATTTTGGTTCACCCCGACAAAAACGAGTATAACGATACTTTAATCGGTCGCATTCAGCATTATCTTTATAATAAAGGCGAATATAATCCGGAAGAAGAAAACAGCTTTAAGCCTGCCCTTGCCAACCGAATTGACAGAAATACGGGTGGCATTGTAATAGCCGCAAAAAACGCCGAAGCCCTTAGAATTTTGTGCGACAAAATAAAGGACCGCGAAATTGACAAGAAATACTTAACCGTGGTTCACGGGCGACCAAAAAAGGATACCGACACCCTTATAAGCTATTTAGAAAAGAACGAAAGCAAAAACAAGGTTTTCTTGTCAAAAAATCAAAAGGAAAACAGCTTAACAATAAAAACAAAGTATCGCTTTTTGGCGCAGAAAAACGGTCTTTCGCTTTTAGAAATTGATTTGTTGACGGGGCGCACGCATCAAATAAGAGCGCACATGGCATCAATCGGTCATCCCCTTTTGGGTGACGGGAAGTACGGCAAATTATCCGCCGACAAAAAGCTCGGTTATAATAGGCAAGCACTTTATTCTTACAGCTTAACCTTTAATTTCACAACCGACGGCGGAATTTTAGAGTATCTTAACAAAAAAACATTTAAGGTGGATAAAGTTTGGTTTGTTAATGATATATTTGGAAAAGATTATAAATATTTTCTTTAGTATAGAAAGCCCCAAGACGGCATAAACTGTCTTGGGGTGATTTTTTGAAAAAGAATGTAATAGCGCTTGCGGTGATAGGCGCTTTGGGGAGTTTTTGGCACTTTTTATACAAAATTTGCGGAATGAGTGCCGTGGTCGGCGTTTTTGCGCCCGTAAATGAAAGCGTTTTCGAGCATTTAAAGCTTGTCTTTTGGCCGGCGATACTTTACTTTTTTGTTCTTTACTTAATAAAGAAGTCGGCGCCCGAAAACGGCATCGTCTCGCTTTTAATGGGAATAATTGCGGGAATGTTAACCACCGTTGTCTTGTTTTATACCTATAACGGGGCTACGGGCAAAAACATTGATTTTATTAACGTTATTATCTACTTTATCGCGATAGCGGTTTTAATAATTGTAAGAAACCTATTTATAAAAAATAATTTTTTAAACAGCAAAAAAGCAAAATGGCTTGCGGTTTTGGGCTTTATAATAATTGCCGTTTTATTGGCCGTGTTTACCTTTTATCCGCCCAACATTCCGTTGTTCGTGTCACCTGATTAAACCGCTTTTTTTAAAATGCCGACAAGGACAGTAATGTCATCTTGATGGTTTTCGTCTTGTCTTCGTTTTGCCTTTTCGCAAATATGCTCGGCAAGGTCGGCTGCCGTTCCGTCTTCAAAGTTTTCAAGCTCCCGCCTTATCCAATCGGTACCGTCCGACAAAGCACCGTCCGACATTAAAAGAACAATATCACCGACCTTCATTTTAATGTCGGCGCTGTCAAAATGAACTCCGCGCAAAATGCCGACAGGCAAAGAACTGCTTTCGGCTTTGCCGGTTTTTCCGCCACGGCGGACAAGTGTTGGCGCAGCCCCCGCTTTTAAAAGTTTTGTTTCGCCGGTAAAAAGGTCAACGCTTGCAATGTCGATAGTCGCTAAGGATTCGTCGGTGGATTTGAAAATCATAGAGGAATTGAGAATATTTAAAGAGCACTCAAAACCGAAACCCGATTTTATAAGACGCGAAATAAGTCCGGACGCCATAGCACCGTCAACTGCCGCGCGTCCGCCGGTACCCATTCCGTCACTTAAAACCATTAAAAAATGACCGCGGTTATCTTTAAAAAAGTTATAAGCGTCACCGCAAAGGTTACCGCCGTTAGCTGTGCTTTGGGCAATGCCGGTTTCAATGGAAAGAAGCGGTTTTTCGGTTAAAGTAATAAATGTTTCGCCCGAAACATTGCTGATGTTCGGAATGTCAAATTCGCGGTCGCAAGCATTTGAAACCAAGCGCATTACCTGCATTTTATTTATAACCGTGTTGACGCTTTTGTTTAGTTTAAGTTCTATCGTAATGCGCCCGAAAGAATCGGTTTTACTGCAACATTCGCTTATAATAATATCAATGTTTTTAAGTGCCGAGACCGCTTTTTCGGCATAAAAATTGTCATATTTTTCGTCGGCAGAAAAATCACGGGATAGGTCTTTGAGCATACTGCTCATACCGCCAAACTGATCGGTCACAACCTTTCGCACTTCATCAATTCGGTTTTCGGCGGCGGTTTTAGCGGCAAATTCGGAATATCTTTTATAAACCGCGTTGCCGACCGTTTCTATCTTTACACACCTGTCTTTAAATTCTTGCGGTGCGCTTTCGGTCGTAAAAATTTTGTTTTGTTTAACCGCTTTTGTCATTTCCAAAATAGCATTGAGCGTTTCGGCGCGCTTTGTTTCAAAGCAATGAATTCTTAACTTGCAATTTTTGCAGGCGTCATCTTCTACACCTGATATAACATGGCTTATATCGGGTGTATTTATTTTTGAAAGCTCACCCGAAACCCGTTCAACTGTTTTTGAAACATCTTTTAAGGCTTCACTCGCCAAAAGGAGTCTGTTACTGACCGATTTTTTAAGACCTACCGGCACGCTGAACCGAGGGCTGACCGAGAAAAGACAACTTAAATAGTAACTGACAGGCTTTGGTATGAGCAGAAATACGGTTATGGAAATTAAAATGTCACCGCAAATAAAGACAACATTTTCGGCACTCAAAGCAACACAAAAGCAAAAGCCCGAAATAAGCATAGCTGCCGAAAGCGCAAATCTTCCGTAAGTGCTTATAACTCCGCAAGCAAGACCGATAAAAGCAACACTAACCGCAACCTTTGCGGAAACTCCCGAAAGGCTTGTCCCCATGGCAAGCGCAATTCCGGCAACCGAGCTTAACTGAATACCGCCGTATTTTGCCGAAAGCAAAATAACCAAAAATCCCAAAATAAAACCCAACGAAATGCCAAATACCGTTTTGTTGTGAAAAGAAATAAAGCAAAGGTTTAAAAAAACAACAAAGCAGGTTGTTTCATCACTCAAAAGTCCGACCTTTCTTTTAAGGCCTTTGACGGTTTTTGCCGCAACAACCGCACCGATTCCGCAAAGCAAGCCTTCGCTTGCTGCGTTTAAAAAAACGCCTTGACCGCCCGACCCTAACGAAACACCGGTAAAGAAGCAAAAGGCAAAGCAAACAGCACCTAAAAAAAGAGGGCTTTCCAACAACTTTTTAAAGCCGTTAAGCAAAAGTTTAATTGCGATAACTGCGAACAAAAGCGCTAAATATTTAAAGGCACCGTTCTCAATCGCAGGGAAGAAATAGCCCAAGAATGCGCCAAGAGCCGCCGCCGGCGTAAAGAGATTCGGAACTGCCGCGACAAAGCTTATGCCAAAAGGCAAAAACTTACCTAAAACATTAGCACGCGACAAAATAAAGCCGATAACCGCAATAAATGAGTTAAAGGCAACACCGACCTTTATGTCACTTTCTTTTTTATGCCTTTCCGCACTTTTAAGGTTTAAAACTTCTTTCATAATTTCACCGCCGTTTTTTCTTTTATTATAAATGTTTCCCTTTAAAAATTTTGTCAAAGGCGGTATGTCGTAAAGAAGAATTTTTTAAGGCTTAATGTCCTTTGGAATAATTTTAAAAATAAGCTTAAAAATAATATTGGGTGAAGTTTTATGAAAAGAAGAATTTTAATTCTCGGCTTGTCTTTAATTTTAATTATCAGTTGCAGTTTGAGCGCTGCGGGACTTTCTTCAATCGGCTCTCGCGGTGAAGAAGTAAAACAAATTCAAACCGTTTTAAAACAAAAAGGATATTATGGCGGTAATGTTGACGGAATTTACGGAACGGTTACAAAATCGGCAGTTACAAAATTTCAAAAAGCAAATGGACTTAAAGCCGACGGGATTGCAGGTCAAAACACATTAAAGGCGTTAGGCATTACTTCGGGCAACACCTACGGCGGATATTCTTCTTCGGATTATCAGTTGTTAGCGCGAATAATCTCGGCAGAGGCAAGGGGTGAAACCTATTCGGGACAGGTTGCGGTAGGCGCGGTAATACTAAACAGAATAGACCACCCGTCTTTTCCGAATACGTTGGCAGGCGTAGTTTACCAAAACGGCGCCTTTTCCTGCCTTTATGACGGACAGTTTTATGAAGCGGTTGCCGACAGTTCTTATTCCGCCGCACGCGACGCCCTCAATGGTGTTGACCCAACCGGTGGCGCAATTTATTATTATAATCCTCAAACTGCGACAAACACTTGGATACGCTCGCGTAAAATTCTCACGACAATCGGAAAGCATGTGTTTTGCGAATAGTATAAAAAAATATTGCAAATTATTATGATTTGTACTATACTATATATAGTAAATTTAAAGCAAAAGGGTACGGCATGTTGTCGTGCGTAATTTGTTTTGGGGGTTTATTATGTTTAAAAAAATATCTGCTTTACTTTTGTGCTTTGTTTGTGCCTTTGCAGTAACGGGTTGCAAAAAGGAGACAACCGATATTACGGTTGAAAAGCCAAAAGAAAAGGTAGTATCCGAAGAAAAAGTTTTAAATCCGTTAACCGGCCTTTCCGGAATTGCGGCTGACAAAGTTTCTACCCGTCCGGTTGCCGTTATGATCAATAACATTAACATCGCCCAGCCTGTTCAAGCCGGCATAAACGATGCTGATATTGTTTACGAAACCGAAGTTGAAGGCGGAATTACCCGTTTGATGGCTGTTTTCCAAGATGTTACCAAAGCCGAAAAAATCGGTACCGTTCGTTCGGCAAGATATGTTTATGTTGACCTTGCCATGGGCCATAACGCTATCTACGTTCACCACGGTCAAGACCCGATATACTGCGCACCGCACTTAAAGGATACTGATGATTATACTGTCGGCACCAACAATAGCGGTGTTAGGGTAAGCAACGGCCTTGCAACAGAACATACCCTTTACGCTTACGGCGCAAAGATGTGGGATGATTTGGTTGCAACAGGCCATAAAACCGAAAACACCGGTGCTGCTCCTTGGCAGAAGTTTGCCGACGAAAATAAAGCAGTTAAGTTTGAAGGCGCCGGCAATTCTGTTTCAATCGCTTTTTCAACCTCTTATAAAACCGTTCTTAACTATGACGCCACAACAGGCAAGTATATAAGAAGCTCGGGCACAACCGTTCGTAAGGACTATTACACAAAGCAAGACCAGAGCTTTAAAAACGTATTCGTTTTAATGACAACAATAAGCGATTATCAAGACCACAAGCACCGTAACATAAACCTTACTTCGGGTACGGGTTATTATCTTGTAAACGGTACATATACAGAAATTAAGTGGAGCAAGGGCTCGGCTTCGTCTCCGCTTACCTTTACCGATATGAACGGCAATCCGCTTGAAGTTAATGCCGGTAATTCTTATGTCGGTATTGCTGACAGCAGAACATCCGCACCGGTTATTGCTTAATAATTATTAAGAGGCCCGCAGTTAAAACTACGGACCTCTTTTTTCGGAGATTTTATATTATGAGAATGCGCAAAAAGAAGAATTTAGAAGAAAGACTTTTAAATTATCCCGACATTTTGTTTGTAAGCGACTTTGAAGACAGAAACTTTAAAACCGCAATAGAAAATAAAGATTATTTGGATTTAGATGCTTGGTTTAAAAGAAAAGCACCGCTTTATTTAGAGGTTGGCTGCGGCAAAGGCAAATTTGCGGTCGAGTATGCTTTGGCTCACCCCGAAATTAACCTGCTTGCGGTTGAAAAAAGCGCTAATGTTATTGTTGATGCTTGCAAAATGGCAAAGGAAAAAGGCGTCTTTAATCTGCGCTTTATTAAGTGCGGTGCCGAATATTTAGAGTGCTATTTAAAGGAAAAATCGGTCAGTCGCATTTTCTTAAACTTTTCTTGCCCTTTCCCTAAAAACAGCTATGCGAGTCACCGCCTGACTCACTTAAACTTTTTAAAAATTTATGAAAAGCTTTTAAAGGAAGGCGCCGAAATCCACCAAAAGACCGACAATATGCACTTCTTTGAATTTTCGCTTGAACAGTTTACCTTGGGCGGATATAAGCTAAAAAACATTTCGCTTGACCTTCATAACAGCGACTTTGAAGGTAACATTGAAACCGAATACGAACACCGTTTTGTTTCTCTCGGTCAACCTATATACAGGTTAGAAGCGTATAAGGGGGATGCGGAATGATAGATTTTTGCGTTGAGTCGTTAAGAGAAAGGACTGCCGAATTCGGTGTCGAGTTGACCGACGAAATTTGTAAAAGCCTTAATACCTACGGCAATATGTTGTTAGAAACAAATAAGCAGGTTAACCTGACGGCTATTACAGAGCCTAACGAAGTGCTTTATAAGCATTTTTACGACTGCATTTTGTTTTTTAAAAATGTAAAGGTTCAAAAAGGCGCCGGCATTATTGATGTCGGCACAGGTGCCGGCTTCCCCGGAATGGTGTTGAAAATCGTAAGGCCGGATATAGAGGTTACTTTGCTTGACGGATTAAATAAGCGCTTACTCTTTTTAGACAATGTAATAAATGCACTCGGGCTTAAAGGCATTAAAACCGTTCATCTTCGTGCCGAAGAGGGCGGAAAAAACGAAGCCTACCGTGAAAAATTTGATATTGCCTGCGCGCGTGCCGTTGCGCCACTTCCCGTTTTGGCGGAATTTTGCGCGCCTTATGTAAAAACGGGCGGTATCTTTGTTGCCATGAAAGGCCCAGCCGCGAACGATGAGCTTGAAAGCGCCAAACAAGCCTTTGATAAGCTCGGTTTAGACAAAGGCAATATTATATGCGAAAAATTAAGAGAAGATGAGCAAAGAAGTTTTGTAATCTCTAAAAAAATATCGCAAACTCCGCCAAAATACCCGAGAAACTTCGGTAAAATATCAAAACAGCCGCTTTAAAACGGCTGTTTTTGTTTTTTTGTGGCGAAAAAAGAAGATGTCTTTTTCTTTACTAAACGCCACCCTTATGCGATAATTGATTTAGAGAAAGGGTGAAACGAATGCTTTTTAAAAAAAGGAAAAAACTTTTAATGTTAAGCCCTAAACTTATTCACCCGTCACCTAACAGAATGCGACTTAACATAGATGAAAAGCACTTAAAAAATCTGACTAAAAGCATTGCGGAAATAGGCATTATAGAACCGCTTGTCATAAGAAAAACCGATACGGGTTTTGAACTTATTTCGGGCGAATACCGCTTGCGTGCGGCGCTGGGGCTCGGGATTAAAAAAGTTCCATGTGTTTTAATAAAGAAAACGGCGCTTTCGGCAAGTGTTGCTTGCATTTGCGAAAACACAATCAGAAAAGTGCCGACGGTTTTGGAAAACGCAATGGCGATAGAAAGGCTAATGCTTTTATATGGCTTATCTGCCCAAGATGTTGCCGAAAAGCTTTGTCTTACCAAGTCGCAAATTGAAGATAACCTAAAAATTTTAAATTTAGAAAACTCGTTAAAACAAAAAATTGCTTCAAAGGAATTCAAAAGTGATGAAGTAAAAAAATTACTTAATAAAAGTGAAGAAACAGAAGACCAAGTAACAATGCCGAAGCTTGCTTTTTGTGATATAAGGCTTTTTCAAAACAGCATGCAAAAATTGATAAGCCGGCTAAACGGCGCAGGCTTTACAGCCAACACCAAAAAAACCGAAACCGACGACTATGTCGAGTACAAAATAAAAGTTTTGAAGAACAAAAAAGAAAATCAAGAACAGCTTAAAATATGTTAGCAAATGCATCTCCTTTATATTTGCTGACATTTTTAAAAGGGGTACAAGCCCCAAAGCCACAGGTACACCCCTTTGCCTGTGGCTTTTTTATTGACAAAAGCAGGGTGATGTAGTATAATTTGAAAATGAAATTCATTTTCAAATTGAAAGGTGAAGGCAATGCGAACATTAGGTGGCTATAAAACAAAACAGCGCGAACAAATTGAAGACTGTTTAAAAACCTTAGAAGGGAAACATTTTACTGCGGACGAGCTTTTTGAGGTTCTTGAAAAAAGCGGTATGGGCGTAGGGCGAACAACTGTCTATCGTACCTTAGAAAGATTAGAGGGCGAGGGCAAAATTCGTAAATATTCCGCCGAAAGCGGTCAAAAAGCCTGCTACCAGTATTTAAAAGACGGTGAGTGCTGTCACGAGCATTTTCACCTTAAATGCGAATCCTGCGGAAAACTTATTCATGTCGAATGTGAAAGCATTAACGACCTTTGTCACCATATGAAGCAAGACCATAAATTTGCGGTTAACCGCCTTAAAACTGTACTTTACGGGGTATGTGAAGAATGCCAAAAAAAGTAATATCCTTATTTCTTTGCCTTTTGTGTGTTTTCCTTTTGTGTGGGTGTGGCGCGCAAAAGGCGCAAAAAGAAAAGCTAACAATAGTAACTTCGTCTTTTGTGGCCTTTGACTTTGCGCGTGCCGTTGCCGGCGAAAAAGCCGAAATTGAGCTTTTAATAAAAGCGGGTACCGAAGTTCACTCGTTCGACCCAAAACCCTCTGACATTGTCGCAATAAATAATTGCGACCTATTTGTCTTTATCGGCGGTGAGTCGGAAGCTTGGGCTAAAAGAATTTTAAAGTCGTCCGATAAAAAGGTCAACACCCTTTGTCTTTTTGACTGCGCCGACCTTTTAAAAGAAGACGGCGAAGATGAGTATGATGAGCATATTTGGACTTCGACCTTAAACGCACAAAAAATGGTTAATGCTGTTTGTACAGCGCTTTGCAAAACCGATAAAGCCAATAAAGAGTACTATAAAAGGAATGCCGAAAATTACAATAACAAAATAAAAACCGTTACCGAAAAAATCGAAAAGGTTGTCAATAATTCTGACGAAAAGTTTATAGTTGTAGCCGACCGCTTTCCTTTTAAATATATGGCAAATCAGTTCGGCATTAAATACGAAGCGGCGTTTTCGGGTTGCGCCATCAGCGCCGATATAAGCCTTAAAACCATGAATAAAATGGTAAGCGCCGTTAGTGAAAACGGCGTTAAAACCGCGTTTTATATTGAGCTTAGCAACAAGTGTATTGCCAATGCTTTAAGCGAAGAAACGGGTGTGGAACTTTTAGAGCTCGGCTCTGCGCAAAATGTAACAAAGCAAGATTTTGAAAAGGGCATTACCTATATTGACATTATGAATAAAAACGCCGAAGCACTTAAAAGAGGTATTAAATGAGTATAATAAAGGTTAAAAATCTTTCGGTTTCTTTTGATAATAAACCGATATTTAAAAACTTAAAATTTAACATTGATAAAGGCGATTATTTTTGCATAGTCGGTGAAAACGGCTCGGGCAAAACAACCCTTATGAAAAGCATTTTGGGGTTGCCGATTAAATATACCGGCAGTATTGAGTTTAACGGTATTACGGGAAGAAGCATCGGTTGGTTGCCGCAAAGAAGCGAAACTAAACGCGACTTCCCCGCAAGCGCTTTGGAAATTGTGCTTTCGGGTTTTGCGGGAAAGCAAAAGTTCGGCCTTTTCTATACTGCGGCGCAAAAGAAAATCGCGCGCGAGAATATGTTGAAAATGGAAATTGCCGATATTGCGCAAAAAAGCTTTTCCGCTTTGTCAGGCGGTCAACAACAACGCGTTTTGCTTTGCAGAGCCCTAACTGCGGCCGAAAAAGTTTTGCTTCTTGACGAGCCCGTTACGGGACTTGATACTTCGGCTGAAAACGAAATGTATGAAATATTAAAAAAATTAAACGACGAAGGCATAACGGTTATTATGATAACACACGACGTTAAAAAAGCGGCGTCGGTTGCAAATAAAATTTTGCATATAGCCAATAATGAATACTTCTTCGGCTCTTGCGAAGAATACAAAAAAACCGATTTTTATAAGAATATTACGGGTGGAAAATAGAATGGGTCAGTTATTAAATGTTTTACAATATGATTTTGCAATAAGGGCGATTATTGCCGGCGTGCTTGTCTGCCTTTGCGCCGCAGTACTTGGCGTCAGTCTTGTCTTAAAAAGATATTCAATGTTAGGCGACGGTCTTTCGCACGTGGCTTTCGGCTCGGCGGCTGTTGCGTTGGCCGGCGGTTTTGCACCCTTAAAAATTTCAATACCGATAGTAATTGTTGCCGCCTTTCTTCTTTTGCGGGTCAGCGAAAACGGAAAGATTAAGGGCGACGCCGCCATTGCGCTCGTTTCAAGCAGCGCACTTGCCGTCGGTGTTGCCGTTGCGACCATGACAACCGGCATGAATACCGATATAAACAACTATATGTTCGGCAGTATTTTGGCGTTAAGCCAAACAGACCTTGTTTTGTCGGTCATATTATCGGTTATAATTCTTTTGCTGTTCGCCTTGTTTTACAATAAAATTTTTGCTGTCACCTTTGATGAAAATTTTGCTGCCGCCACCGGCGTAAAAGCAAAGCTTTATAATAGCCTGCTTGCGATTTTGACGGCCGTTACGGTTGTAATCGGAATGCGGATTATGGGTGCGTTGCTGATTTCAAGCGTCATAACCTTCCCTGCCGTTTCGGCAATGCGAATTAACAAGCGATACAAAACGGTCACGGTATTAGCCGCCGTTATATCGGTACTGTCATTCTTAATCGGCATAACGCTTTCTTTTGCATTTGATATGCCGGCAGGCGCCGCCGTTGTAATTATTAACCTTTTAATGTTTATAATAACTTCGGCAATTTCAAAAATTAAAGCATAAAAACAAAAGCCATCCGAAAGGATGGCTTTTTTAATTATCTAATACCGTATTTTTCTATAATATAGTCCATATCCTTATCGCCTCTGCCCGAAAGGTTAATAAGGATAGAGCCTTTACCCATTGTTTTGGCAAACTTAACGGCAAAAGCGACTGCGTGGGAGCTTTCAATGGCAGGTATAATACCTTCAAGTCTTGAAAGCTTAAAGAAAGCATCTACCGTTTCATCATCGGTTACGGTATCGTATTTTACCCTGCCTATATCGTGCAAAAATGCGTGCTCCGGCCCCGATGAAGGATAGTCAAGCCCCGAAGCTACCGAATAAACGGGGGCTGGGTTGCCGTTTTTGTCTTTAAGCATAATACTGTTAAATCCGTGCATAACCCCTTCTTCGCCGTAGGTCAAGCTTGCGGCATGGTCGCCGAGAGCGGTGCCTCTGCCAAGTGGCTCAACACCGTAAATATCGACGGGGTCGTTTAAAAATCCCGAAAAAATACCCATAGAGTTGGAACCGCCACCTACGCAGGCAACAACGGCGTCGGGAAGCTCGCCGGTCATATTTAAAAACTGCTCGCGGGCTTCTACACCTACAACGCTTTGGAAATCACGCACCATCAACGGGAACGGATGCGGACCCACAACACTGCCTATGCAATAAATGGCATCTTTATATTCTTCTGTATAGGCTTTAAAGGCCGCATCAACAGCCTCTTTTAAAGTTGCTAATCCGTCAGTGACTTCAATAACATTTGCGCCTAAAATTTTCATTCTTGCAACATTCGGCGCCTGCTTTTTAATATCAACCGAGCCCATATAGATGTCACATTCCAAACCGAAATATGCGGTGGCGGTCGCCAATGCGACACCGTGTTGTCCGGCGCCCGTTTCGGCAATTACCTTTTTCTTGCCCATATATTTTGCCAAAAGCACTTCGCCCATGCAGTGATTTAATTTGTGTGCGCCCGTATGGTTTAAGTCTTCGCGCTTAACATAAAGCTGAACACCGTTGCCTATTTCGCCGGAAAGTCTTTCAAGGTGGGAAATGGGGGTAGGACGGCCTTGAAACTCCCTACGGATTCTCCTTAACTCGCCGATAAATTTAGAAGATTTACAAATTGTATGGTAAGCGGCGTTTATTTCTTCCATCGCCCTTTTAAGTTCGGGCGAAATATAAGCTCCGCCGTATTTACCGAAATAGCCGTCCTTGTCGGGATAGTTTTTAAAATAAGTCTCAAAATCAATGTTATTAAATTTCATTTTTAATTCCTCCGTAAATTATTATTTCTTTTTCTCTTTTAAAATATTTTTTAATTATAACCGGCGCCAAGCGCCACCAAAGCTTTTGCATAACAAATTACCTCCAAAAAACAAAAAAAGTCCTTGGCAGAAAAATCTTCTGCCAAGGACGAATAAACACAATATCCGTGGTGCCACCTTGATTCACAGGAAAAAACCCGTGCGCTTTTTAAGAATACTAACATATCCCCGACAAATAACGCATGTCTTGCGTTGCAATATACTCCGGCGAAAAGCCGTTTGACTGCACCCTCAGCGGTCCATTTGACAATTTGTTTCTTACCTGATTCTCAACATCGCAGGCTCTCTGTAAAGGCATGGTTGCCGTTATCTCCGCGTCAACGGTTTAATATTAAGTTTTTATCATTATATAATTTTAATTCCGATTTGTCAACCGAAAGAATAATTTTTTGTTATTCTTGTTCTTCGCGTTTAAGCTCAATTTCTTTTACAAGTAATTTGCTTACTCTGAATCCGTCGGTTTCTTTAACCGTAATTTCAAGATTTTCGTAAACAAAGGTTGAACCTTCTTTTACCTCACCTTCAAGCATGGAAACAGCAAAACCGCCGATAGTAATGTTGCCGTCGTCGGCTTCTTCATCACTTTCAAAGTCAATGTCAAATTCATCAAAGAAGTCGTAAATTCGCATATCGCCGTCGGCTTCGTATAGGTTTTCGGCTATTTCCGTAAACTCGCGTTCAAATTCATCATTCTCGTCAAAAATTTCCCCGACAAGTTGCTCTAACACATCTTCCATAGTTACAATACCCATCGTTCCGCCGTACTCGTCAAGCACCACAACCATGTGGGTTTTGGCTTCTTTCATCTTCTCCAAAACGTCGGGCAGCGGCATGGTTTTGTGAACGCAGACAACGTCTAAAAGCATTTCTCTGATGTTGACCTTTTGCCGCTCAACAAGCAACTTGTAAAAGTGGTTCATATGAAGAATACCGATTATATTATCGGGGGTGTCTTCATAAACCGGAATGCGGGAAAAAGTCGAATCCAAAATCTTTTCTACATTTTTTTCATAAGGGTCGTGAATGTCGATAGCGTACATATCAACGCGCGGGGTAATAATTTCATAGGCTAAAACATCGCCCCAGTCGAGTGCGTTTTGCAAAAGATCGCATTGTTCTTCATCAAGCACGCCCTCGTCTTCGACAATGTCAATAATGTTTTCAAGGTCTTCTTCCGAAACCGAAGTGCTGTCAGAAACATTATTACTCCAAATTTTTGAAATAAGATTTACAATAAACATAACCGGCACGGTTACGGGCTTAAAAATAACAGTAAAGGCTTTTAAGGCAAACGAAGCTTTGCAACTGTAACTTTCGGCAAATTCTTTTGCCAAAACCTTAGGCACGGTTTCACCGAATATTAAAACTACAACCGTCATAATAAGTGTTGCAACCCAAGCGAAATTTTCGCCAAGCAAGCTTAAAACAATAACCGTCGCAATAGAAGAAGCCGCCATATTAACCAAGTTGTTGCCGATTAAAATGGCACTTAAAGTGTTGTTATAATCTTCTGCAATTTTAATTGCACGAAGTGCCTTTCGCGTACCGTTGTTTTTAAGCCTAACCGTGTTAACGCTGGCAAAGGCAATTTCGCTGGCAGAGAAAAAGGCGGAAAAAGCAATTAAAACGACAATAGCGATGTAAAGATAAATTCTATTCATTGCCGTCACCGCCTATATCGTCCTCGTCGTATATTTCGCCGACAAGCTCTTCCATAATATCTTCAACCGTAACAATGCCTAAGGGATTACCGTTTTCGTCCTTAACAATGGCTAAGTTGCGGCGGTGATTACTCATATTAACGATTAAATCATCAAGACTTATATCGGCCGATACAAAATAAGGGTAATCGGTAACCGAAGCCAAAATTACGTTTTGGCCCTTTTTTATATAAGCCTTTAAAAAAGCGCGTATTTGCAAAATACCTTTAACCTTCCCTTTTCGGTCGGTAACGGGTATTCTCGAATGCACCGAAGATTTTATTGTTTCTAAAATCTCGGGCGTTTTCATACTGCTCTTTATTGTTTGTACGTTGTCCCAAGGAATCATAACATCCTTTGCGGTTGACTTAGTAAATTCCAAAGCCGATTTTACAAGCTCACCCGTATTTTCATCAAAGCCGTCTTCCTCCGAAATATTTTCAACAAGGGTTTGAAGCTCATCCTCGGTAACGGTGGGAGTTTCTTCTTCGCGCACTTTAAAAAGCTTTGTAACGCCGGTAGAAATGGCGGTTAACAAAGCCGAAAAAGGCTTAAAGATTTTCATAAGAATTATAAGCGAGCCGGAAATGGCCTCGGCAAAACTTTCGTTGCAAGATCTGGCAAAGCATTTCGGAATCATCTCGGCAAATATAAAGGTGATAAGTGCCGTAACAACAGTTGCAAGCGAAACGCTTTTTTCGCCCCAAATTTTTGTTGCAACTACAACCGAAAGGGAAGCGCACCCGACTATTACTATATTATTACCGATAAGTAAAACCGAAAGTGCTTCGTCAAACCTGTCTAAAATATAAAGCACCTTATCGGCCTTTTTAATGCCTTGCCCCGAACGGCTTATCATGTGTATTTTGTTTACCGACGCTAACGAAATTTCGGCGCCCGAAAAATAACCGCCAAGTAGCATAAAAATAAAAAATAAAATTATACTTCCCGCAGGACTGTCGTCCACTTTTACCAACTCCTAATAATTATTATGAAGATACCTATATATTAACCTACAAAGGCATTTTTGTCAAACCCCGAATAAAGCACTTGACAAATAATACTATGTGGTGTATAGTATTATGCAAAGGGAGGTATTGTATGGATGTACAATTAAAGCGCGGTCTTTTAGAAGTGTGCGTTCTCGCCGCCATTAAGGATGAATCGTCATACGGCTACAAAATAATAAAAGACATTAAACCGTATGTTTCTTTGTCGGAATCGACGCTGTACCCCATTTTGCGTCGCCTTGAAGAAAACGAAATGCTGACGGTGGAAACGGCAATTCATAACGGACGCGTCAGAAAATATTATAAAATAACCAAAAAAGGTCTTGCTAAGCTGGACGGATTTAAGGATGAATGGAAAGAAATTTTTTCAATCTATAAATTTATTACGGGGGAGGATATAAAGTATGAATAAAAACGAATTTTTAAAGGAATTAAAAAACTCTTTAAAAGGCTTGCCGAAGGCAGAAGCGGAAAATACAATTAACTATTATAATGAGATGATAGATGAAGCGGTAGAAAACGGCGAAAACGAAAAAGAGTTTATTAAAAGCTTGGGCTCTCAAAAGGAAATCGCCGCCGAAGTTTTAAAAAACACACCGATAAAATCGCTTGTAAAAGAAAAAACAAGAAACAAGAAATTAACCGTACTCGAAATAGTATTACTTGTTTTAGGCGCTCCGATTTGGATAAGCGTCGCATTGGCAATCCTTTCGGTAATATTTTCGGTTTACATTTCAATTTGGTCGGTAGTAGTATCTTTCTTTGCCGTGGTTTTAGCCTTGGGACTTGGCGGTATAGCGCTTGTACTCGGAAGCTTCATCTTTATATTTATTGGCAAAATCGCGACTTTTTTAGTCGCTTTCGGTGCAGGCTTTATTTGTATGGGATTATGCATACTTTTAATTTATGTTACAATTTTACTTACAAAGGGTGTTATAATACTCAGCAAGAAGATTGTTCTCGGCATTAAATCTTTAATTATAGGGGGCAATAAAAATGCTTAAAGGTAAAAAATTATTTTTAATTATTGCGGCAATGCTTGTGGTTTCGGGCCTTGTTTTTGCATTTGTCGGTTTTGGCATTATCGGCTTCAGACCGCAAAACTTGAATACGGTAAAAAATAAAACCGAAACGGTTTTAATTGAAGAAGATTTTTCAAGTATTAAAGTGAATGCAGCAGCCGAAGATATTGTTTTTAAACCGACAACCGATGAAAAGGCAAGCGTTGCTGTCAACACAGAAGAAAATAACGATGTCAGTGTTGCCGTTGTCGATAATGAGCTCAGAATTGATGTGACCGAGGCCGAGTGGAATTTCGGCATAAATTTCAGCGATACAGAATACAACATAATAGTATTATTACCGAAAAAAGCATTTAACAGCATTGAAGTCAATTCAACAAGCGGAGATGTTGACATACTGACAAATGTTTCGGCGGCAGATGTTAATATTAAAACAACCTCCGGTGAAATATCCTTTTGCGGAAATGCAGTTAATCTTACCGCTGACTCTACAAGCGGTGAAATAAGCGTTCAAAATACACAGCTTCAAAACAATATGATTATTACAAGTACAAGCGGCGATGTTGAACTTGAAAACTGTGACGCTTCCTATATCGAAATCACCACGACAAGCGGCGATGTTTCAGGTGAACTTTTAAGCGAAAAGAAATTCGAAATAAAGACAACCAGCGGTGAAGTCGAAATTCCGCACACAAAGGCAAATGCTGTTTGTAAAGTTACAACGACAAGCGGAGATATTGAGTTTGAATAATAAAAAAGAGCAAGGTGTTTAGTACCTTGCTCTTTTTTTTGTTTAGTTTAGATTTGTGCTACACCGCTTTTTTCGGCGGCTTCGGCAACGGCTTTGGCTACCGTGTCGGCAATTCGCTTGTCAAATGCTTTCGGAAGAATGTATTCTTCGGTAAGCTCTGCATCGTTTACTAAGCTTGCAATAGCGTAAGAAGCGGCAACCTTCATGTCGTCGTTAATATCCTTTGCGCGAACGCTCAGCGCACCCTTAAAAATACCGGGGAAAGCCAAAACATTGTTAATTTGATTCGGGAAATCGCTTCTGCCTGTACCGATAATCCTTGCACCGCCCAATTTTGCTTTTTCGGGCGTGATTTCCGGCACGGGATTAGCAAGGGCAAAAACGGCGGCATCCTTTGCCATAGCCTTAATGTCGTTTTCATCCAAAAGATTAGGGGCGGAAACGCCGACAAAAACATCAGCCCCCTTAATAACCTCTTTAAGAGTCCCCTTTTCTTTATTTGGGTTAGTTATTTTTGAAAGCGCTTTATGCGCTTCGCTTAAACCCTGCATACCTTCGTAAATGGCACCTGCTCTGTCACACATAATTAAGTTTTTAAGACCTAATTTTAAAAGATGCTCGCCAATGGCAGTACCGGCAGCACCGGCGCCGTTAATTACGCATTTGATTTCTGAAATTTGTTTGCCCGTAAGTTTAAGCGCGTTTAAAAGAGCGGCGGCAACAACAACGGCTGTGCCGTGCTGGTCATCGTGAAAAACGGGAATGTCGCAAATTTCTTTAAGCTTTTTTTCAATTTCAAAGCAACGCGGAGCGGCAATGTCTTCAAGGTTAATTCCGCCGAACGAGCCCGACATTAAATAAACAGTTCTTACAATTTCGTCAACATCATTGCTTCTTATGCAAATCGGAAAAGCATCAATCCCTGCAAATTCTTTAAACAGTACACACTTGCCTTCCATAACCGGCATGCCGGCTTCGGGACCTATGTTGCCAAGTCCCAAAATAGCCGAACCGTCGGTAATAACACCTATTAGGTTGTGTCTTCTTGTTAGTTCAAAGGATTTTTTATAGTCCTTTTGTATTTCCAAGCAAGGCTCGGCAACACCGGGGGTATAAGCCAATGATAAGTCTTCACTCGTCGCTACCGGTGTGCGTGAAACGACCTCAATTTTACCCTGCCATTCGTAATGCTTTTTTAAAGATTCGGTTTTAATATCCATATGTACCTCCAAAAAATAAGGTTGTTTTTATTATACAACCAATTTTTGCCATATTCAACAAAAAAACAAAATTATACTTGTAAAAAAGCAAATACAGTGTTAAAATATTATCATAACAAAAGGGTGCTCGATGAAACTCGGGCTGAGATTAAGGCCGCGCTTTGCGCTATGTCTTTGACCTATGACCTGATGCGGATAATGCCGCCGTAGGAAAATACTTCTATCGGTTACCGCAGGTCGTTTCGGACTTGCGGTTTTTGTTTTGCATCAAAAAGAAAGGATTTTTTATATGAATGCTGACAAAAGAAACTCAATTTACAAGCTTTGCACTTGCGCGGTCTTAATAGCCCTTAGTACCGCGTTAAGCGTTGTTCCGATTTGGCAAATGCCTTTGGGCGGTAAAATAACGCTCCTTTCAATGTTGCCGATTTGCAGTATCGCGGTTTTGTACGGTGTAAAAGCGGCAATTTTGCCTTGCTTTTTGTACGGCTTAATTCAGATTTTTTTAGGCGGAGTCTTCGGTTGGGGTTTATCGCTTAAGGTTTTAATCGGTTGTATTTTATTGGACTATGTTTTTGCTTATACCGCAATGTGTTTAAGCGGTTTGTTCCGCAAAAAAGGCGCGTTGGGTGTTGCCGCAGGGGTGTCGGTTGCGGTTTTTGTCCGTTTCGTTTTTCATTTTTTGTCGGGTGTGATTTTGTTCGGAACATTTGATGTATTTAACAACCCTTACATATATTCCCTTTGTTATAACGGCGCTTATATGTTGCCCGAGCTTGTTTTAACAGCGGTCGGCGCGTACTTGCTGTCTGCAACAAGCGCTTATAAAAGGGTAATTGAATTCACATTAAAGTAGCATCGCCGTTGCCAAAAGAAAACTTAATAATAAAAATCTCGGTGTGAGCCGAGATTTTTTATTTTTTGTATTGATTTTAATTACTATATATGGTATAATCAGTTCACTATCAACACAAGGAGTTGGGTTTAATGGCAAAACAACAGCATTATACGGCACCCATAGAAAAGGAAGATTATTTCGAGCCCAACTGTCCGTTTTGCACTGATGCTTTTAAAAACAAAGAAGAAGCCAACATAACCAGAATTCAAACCGACCGTGTTATTTATAAACTTGACGAATATTTAAGCAAGAACGATGTTGAAGGCGCTTTTCGCCACTTAAACTATTGGTTAGAAGAAGCGGTTGCGGGGCACGACAAGCGTGGCGAACTGACCGTAAGGAACGAGCTTATGGGCCTAAACCGAAAGGAAGGCAAGGGCGACCAAGCGTTTTTAAATGCAAAACGCGCCGCGGAATTAGTCGATATTTTAGGAATTCAAAATTCGGTTACGGCCGGCACGGTTTTTTTAAATGTTGCAACCTGCTTTAAGGCATTCGGAAAAGCAGAAGAAGCTGTCAATATATATGAAAAAGCACTTTCTGCTTACAACATGAACTTAAAAAAGGGCGACTTAAAGTTTAGCGGACTTTATAATAACTTTGCGTTAGCATTAGTCGATGTTAAAGAATATGACCGCGCAAAAGAATTTTATAAAAAGGCGATAGAAATTACCTCTGACTTTAAAGGCAGCGAACCCGAAACGGCCATTACCTATTTAAACCTTGCCGATTTGGCGGTAGAAAGGCATGGATTTGAAAAGGCCGAACAAGAGATAAATGAA
The DNA here is from genome assembly GCA_045642065.1 of Acutalibacteraceae bacterium. Lineage (GTDB taxonomy): Bacteria > Bacillota > Clostridia > Oscillospirales > Acutalibacteraceae > UBA737. The sequence continues at coordinate 75,319 of JAZUID010000001.1, read as the reverse complement.
TATGTAGAAAAAGCGTATGCACTTTTAAATACAGAAGACAGAGCAGAAGACGGCAACTATGCGTATGTTTGCTTGAAATGTGCGCCCGTTTTCGGCGGTTTCGGATATTTCGTTTACGAAAAAACTTTAAGCGAAAGGGCTAAGCGTATATATGAAGGGAATTGAACTTTCACGCCGTTATTATAAGGAATACGGCGAGCCAATGCTGAAAGAAAGGTTTGCCGAAGTTTTTGAACTTTTGTGTATCGGCCTTGTCGGCGAAGGGTCGGAGTGTTTCGGTTTTGACGACATAACATCTACCGATCATGATTTTGAGCCGGCCTTTTGTATATTTTATCCCGAAGATTTAATTGACAGTAAAACTGTTTTTAATTTAGAACGCGCATATGCGAAATTGCCGAACGAGTTTATGGGCTATAAAAGGCAAAAGATAAGTCCGGTTGGGGGCTCCCGCCACGGAGTAATAAGTATTGGCGAATTTTATCTAAATAAGGTAGGTAAAAAAGAAGGCCTTACAACTGTGTTAGAGTGGCTTAAAACACCAAGCAGTTATTTGGCCGAAGCCACAAACGGCGAAATCTTTTTTGACGGTCTTGGCAGATTTACAAATATCAGAAACAATCTTTTAAATATGCCTTATGATGTTGCCCTTAAAAAAGCAGCAGGGCACTTGTTACTTGCGGCACAGGCGGGGCAATATAATTTTGTAAGGTGCAGAAGTCACGGTGAAAACGGTGCGGCGGTTTTAAGTGCGGATGAATTTGTCCGCCACGCAACCTCTTCTATCCTACTCCTTTTGGGGTTGCACGAGCCTTATTATAAATGGTCCTTAAAACTTTTAAGGCAAAACAAAAAAGATTTGGCTGATATGTTAGAGGAGGTTTTGCTTTTATCTGATTTAGATGAAAAGCAAAAAAGAATAGAAGAAACCGCCAACGCAATTATCAAATTTATCATAGCTAATACGGAAATAAAAAAAGGCGGAGACTATTTAGAAGAATACGCTTATAAATTAAATGACTTAATAAGCGATAACAGCTTGCGCACCGAAAACATTTTGTTTGCGGTTTAGAAAGGAAATTAAAATGCAAATTCACGGCTTTCAAAAAATGACACTATTGGATTTTCCTGGCAAGGTTGCCTGCACCGTGTTTACGGGCGGTTGCAATTTGCGTTGTCCGTTTTGCCACAACGCGTTTTTAGTAACCGAGCTTGAGGGCTCCGAACAGTTTACACATGAGGAAGTTTTAGAAACCATAAAAAAGCGTAAAGGCTTAATTGACGGCGTTGCCATTACCGGCGGTGAGCCTCTTTTATATGAAGGCACCTTAGATTTTATGCGAAAGGTAAAGGAAATGGGCTTTGCCGTAAAATTAGATACTAACGGCACTTTCCCCGATAGGCTCAAAAGGGCGGTAAACGAAGGACTTGCCGATTATGTTGCGATGGATATTAAAAATTCCAAAGAGCTTTATTCCAAAACCGTCGGTGTTAAAGACTTCGATATTACCCCCGTTTCGGAAAGTGTTGATTTTTTGCTTTCCGGTAAGGTTGACTATGAATTCCGCACAACAATAGTTGCAGAATTTCATACTCTCGAGTCTATGGAAGAAATCGGAAAATGGATTAAGGGCGCAAAAAGATACTTCTTGCAGAATTTTGTAGATTCGGGCAATTTAATAAGCGATAAGGTTCACGGTGTGGACAAAGAATCCATGATAAAACTAAAAGAAGTTGCAAATAAGTACATATCTTGCGTAGAAATTCGTGGAATTTGACGAAAAAATACAAAATATGCTATATTGTGTTGACAACGATAACTATATATTGTATAATACATCTACACGAAAAGTAGGATTTCGGCAAAAAATTAAGCCGAACCGTTTATTATAGGGAGGAAAAAGCATGTATACCGTAGTAAAAAGAGACGGAAAGGTAGTAGATTTTGATATCAAAAAGATCAGCAGTGCCATTGCTCTTGCTTTCGAAGCTTGCGAAAGACAGTTCAACCAAGACACTATTGATTTTTTGGCATTAAAGGTTACTTCCGATTACGAATCAAAAATCAAGGATGACAAAATCAGCGTAGAAGACATTCAAGACAGTGTTGAAACCGTTCTTATCCGTGCAGATTACGATGATGTGGCAAAGGCCTACATCTTGTACCGTAAAACACGCGAAAAGATCCGTAACATCGACGCCGCCATGGTTAGTTATAAGGACATCGTTGACAACTATCTTAAAATCAACGACTGGCGTGTTAAGGAAAATTCAACCGTAACATATTCGGTTGGCGGTCTTATCCTTTCAAACTCGGGCGCCATTACCGCTAACTATTGGTTAAGCGAAATTTATGACAGCGAAATTGCCGACGCTCACCGTAACGCCGACATTCACATTCACGACCTTTCAATGCTTACCGGCTACTGCGCCGGCTGGTCTTTAAAGCAGTTGATTCAAGAGGGTCTCGGTGGTGTACCGGGTAAAATCACATCTGCTCCTGCATCTCACCTTTCCACACTTTGCAACCAAATGGTTAATTTCTTAGGTATCATGCAAAACGAGTGGGCAGGCGCACAGGCATTTTCCTCATTTGATACATATTTAGCACCGTTCGTTAAGATAGATAACCTTTCTTATAAAGAAGTTAAACAGTGCATTCAATCCTTCATTTACGGTGTAAACACACCTTCCCGTTGGGGTACACAAGCACCCTTCACCAACATTACTCTTGACTGGACCGTTCCTGCCGACTTAGCCGAACTTAACTGTATTGTCGGCGGTAAGGAAGTTGACTTTAAGTATAAAGACTGTAAAGCCGAAATGGATATGGTAAACAAGGCGTTTATCGAAATTATGATTGAAGGCGATGCCAACGGACGCGGTTTCCAATATCCGATACCTACCTATTCAATTACACGCGACTTTGACTGGTCCGACACCGAAAACAACCGCTTGTTATTCGAAATGACCGCAAAGTACGGCACACCTTACTTCTCAAACTACATCAATTCCGATATGGAACCGAGCGATGTTCGTTCAATGTGTTGCAGACTTCGTCTTGACCTGCGCGAACTCCGTAAAAAGAGTGGCGGTTTCTTCGGCAGCGGTGAATCAACCGGTAGTGTCGGCGTTGTTACAATCAATATGCCGAGAATTGCTTATCTTTCTAAGAATAAAGAAGAGTTTTATGCAAGACTTGACAGATTTATGGATATTGCAGCCCGCTCACTGAGTGTAAAGCGCACCGTTATCACAAAGCTTCTTGAAAACGGCCTTTATCCTTATACAAAGCGTTATCTCGGCACATTCGGTAACCACTTCTCGACCATCGGTCTTGTCGGTATGAACGAAGCTTGCTTAAACGCTTCTTGGATTAAGAAAGATCTTACCGATTCCGAAGCTCAAAGCTTCACAAAAGAAGTTTTAAATCATATGAGAGAGCGCCTTTCGGACTATCAAGAGCAGTACGGCGACCTTTACAATTTGGAAGCAACACCTGCCGAATCCACCTCTTTCCGTCTTGCTAAGCATGACATAAAGCACTATCCTGACATTATCACAGCTGCTAAATCTTGTGATGATACACCTTACTACACCAACAGTTCACACCTGCCTGTTGGCTATACCGAGGATATCTTCTCGGCACTTGACATTCAGGATGAATTACAAACTCTTTACACTTCGGGTACCGTTTTCCATGCTTTCTTAGGTGAAAAGTTGCCTGACTGGAAGGCTGCTGCAAATCTTGTTAAGAAGATTGCCGAAAACTACCGTTTGCCGTACTACACAATGTCACCGACTTACTCCGTATGTAAGAATCACGGCTACATTGCAGGCGAAGTAAATGTTTGTCCCGACTGCGGTGAGCGCACCGAAGTTTACAGCCGTATAACAGGCTACTACCGTCCTGTTCAAAACTGGAATGACGGTAAAACACAAGAATATAAGGACCGTAAGGTTTACAACATTGCCAATTCCCGTTTTGTTAAAAAAGACGGCAAGGCAGAAAAGGCAGATGAAGCTTGCAAATGTGAAGCAAAGTCCGAAACTTTGGAAGACGGAATTTTGCTTTTCACAACCGCAACCTGCCCCAACTGTAAAATAGCTTGCAGCATTTTAGACAAGCAAGGCGTTGCTTATACAAAGCTTCTTGCCAACGAAAATGCCGAACTTGCCGAAAAAATCGGTGTTAAGCAAGCACCTACATTGGTTGTTGTAAAGAACGGCGAAGCCGAAAAATTTGCCGGTGTTTCTGCTATTAAGAAATACCTGAATGTGTAAAAAGATATGTATGATGTTATAGTTGTTGGCGGTGGCCCTGCAGGGCTTACCGCCGCCCTATATTTGCGTAGGGCAAATAAAAATGTTTTGGTTATTGAAAAGGCTACCTTCGGCGGTCAAATAACATTTTCCCCAAAGGTTGAAAATATACCGGGGTTTGCGTCACTTACCGGCAACGAATTTGCCGAGAAGTTAGTTGACCAAGTTATAGGTCAAGGCGCTGACTTTGAAATGTGCGAAGTTCTGTCTGTTTGCGACGGCGACATTAAAACCGTTCATACCGACAGCGGTGATTTTGAAGCAAAAGCGGTTATTATTGCAACTGGCGCCAAACACAGAATGTTGGGACTTGACGGCGAAGAAAATTTTGTCGGCAACGGAATTTCATTTTGTGCTGTTTGTGACGGCGCCTTTTATAGCGGAAAAACCGTCGGCGTTGTCGGTGGCGGCAACTCGGCACTTCAAGAAGCAATTTTGCTTTCTGATTTGGCAAAAGAGGTTCACATCTTCCAAAATCTTGACTTTTTGACCGGCGAAGAAAAGCTGTCGGAGCAGTTAAGGGCAAAGGAAAATGTTAAAATTCATTTAGGCGTTGTTGTCAATGAGCTTTTGGGTGACGGCGAATTAACCGGCGTTAAGGTTAAGGACCAAAAGGGTGCCGTTACCGAATTTAAGCTTGACGGTCTTTTTGTGGCTATCGGTTTAATTCCGCAAAACGAAGCCTTTAAAGATTTTGTTGAGCTTAATAAGATGGGCTATGCCGAAGCGGACGAAAGTTGCCTTACTAAAACTAACGGATTTTTTGTAGCCGGCGATTGCCGCTCAAAGAAAATAAGACAGGTAGCAACCGCTGCAGCAGACGGCGCAATAGCAGCCTTAGCCGCAAGCGATTATATTGATAATCTGTAATAAAAAGCACTCGGGTGCTTTGCATAAGAATATAAAAACCGGCAGTCAAAAAGACTGCCGGTTTTTGGCGTCACTAAGAGGATTTGAACTGTTTGTCAATGAACGGGTAACCCGTCAGTTTCTTTTCTGCTTCCATTTTATTTACTCCTTACAACTTATCCACATATTCATTGCCTTGTTTTTCGAGTAAGCGGAAATCGTATTTTCCGTTTTGGGTATAGGGCAACGAATCGACAAATTGAAAATGCTTTGGTATTTCATACTCTTTAAATTCGCTTTTGCACTTTTCCAATATGCTTTGCTTTATAATTTCTAAATCATCGGTAATTTCATCCTTTAATACGATAAATGCCATTGGTACATGCTCTTCTTCATTGTCATTTACTTCTACGGCAACACATTCTTTTACCGCCGGATGTTCGCATATTTTATCTTCAATCGTATATGCCGAAATCTTAAATCCCTTTCTTACAATTACACGCCTGAGCCGACCTTGCAAAAAGATATAACCTTCTTCATCTATGTACCCCAAATCTCCAGTATGCAACCAAACTTTACCGTCAGCGTGAGTTTTCTTTACATTGGCGGTTTCTTCTGCATTACCCTCATAATATAAAAACATTGTATCGGCTAAAACGCATATTTCACCAACTTGACCGTATGGCAATTCTTTTCCGGTTTCATTATCATAACTTATAATTGTTTCGCCGTATTTCGGGATACCGACAGAGCCGTACTTGTTATGTTTCATAGAGTTTACAGTAAGGCAACCCCACCCCTCGTTATTGCCGTAACCATTAGCCAAAGGTGCCTTAAAAGAATTGTCAAAAGTCATATTTTCTTCAACTGTTATTTTGTCGCCACCAGATACAAAACCGTCGCTGATTTTATAAAACAATTGTTTTTTCTTTTTTGAAACATCGTCAAAATTATCTAATAAATAGCGATAATGAAACGGTGCAGCAAAAGAAATCGTAAATTTCCCCAAATATTTCATAAGTGCATCAGAATCAAATGTCGGGCAAAGAATAACTTTCGTTCCAAGTGCCAACGGATATAAAGTTGCTTCTCCGAGAGCATATGCTATCCACGGCGGCAATAAATTAAGCAAAACTTTATTTTCTCCTAATGGCAAGTCGGAAAATGCAAGTTTTTTTACGCACGAAGTAGCAGAAAAATCTGAATGAACGATTACTTTCGGTTTTCCTGTTGTTCCGCTTGACTGAATCATTACGGACGGTCTCTTTCTATCAAAAGAAACACAGGAAACATTATTGCCGTTGTTATATTGCTTTATAAACTTTTGAAAACCCATATATCTTTTATCATTTGGCATTGGATAATAATTGCCGCCGATTTTTGATTTCACGGCATAAGCAATCTGTGCCGTTTTACCGAGAGAATCAGCAGGATTTATTATCAAAACCCTTTCAAGACAAGTTTTGTCAATAATCATCTTGATTTTCGGCAAAAGCATATCAAAAGCAATAATATAACGGCAGTTGCTTTCGTTTATATATTCTTCAATATCCTTTTCGCCGGCACGGATATCAAACCATTTTGATACAACGCCGATTTTGTTTAGTGCTAAAAGACAAATAACGGCTTCGGGGCAGTTCGAAACACCGAGTAAAACCGTATCGCCCATTTTCAAACCAGAGCAAGAAAAAGCGGTTGCCGTTTTATCTACCTGCTTTTTAAGTTTTTCATAAGTCCACACTTTACCGAGATATTCTATGGCATCATAAGACATATTATTTTTGTTGCTATTAAAAACAAGTTCATAAATTGTCTGTTCGGTTTTAATATCACGAACGGGTTTTTCTCGATAAAACTTGTATTGAGGTTTATCTATGGACGGGTAGCCCGTCAGTTTCTTTCCTGCTTCCATTTCAAATCCCCCTAAAAAATAAAAAAGTGCGTAGCCGAAGCCACGCACCGAAAAACGTGAACTCCGATTTTGCTACCACACAAAAATCAAATTTCAGACGGCTAAGCGCACGTGAAATGAAGCTCACATTTTTACCGAAGTAAAACAGTGCGCTTCCGCTGAAACAATATTGATTTTTGTGTGGTGCTTGTATTATATCAAATTTCGGGGATTATTTCAATATATTTCAGAAAAAATATGGATGTAACATATTTAACGAAGCAGAAGCGCAACCGTTGCGCCTAATCATATAAATGCCGTCCGCAGGACACCGAAATTATTAATTTTTCAGTTTTCGTTATTCATTTAGAAAACCTATCACGACCGATTTAATGAATACTTAATACTTAAGAATGAAAAATGAATAGTACAAAGCAAAAACCTACCACTTGCGTGATAGGTTTTTGCTTTGGCGTTCCCGAGGTGATTCGAACACCCGACCTACCGCTTAGGAGGCGGTCGCTCTATCCAGCTGAGCTACGGAAACATATTAAATTTTGAAGGCTGAGCCTTTTGTCTTTTACTGAAAGTCGGGCAACAGTGCGTGACCTTAGAATATAGCCGTTCTGTTAGGCTGAGCTTCAAACGCATAGCACTAATTATAATATCAATTTTTTAATATTTAGTCAAGGGCAAAATAATATTCCTTTAAAAATGGCATAACAGCCGAAAAATGTTGACTTTTTGCTTTTTTTTAGATACTATATTAAATGTAGAGAATTGGCTTTTAGGAGGATACCATAATGAAAAATACTGAAAAGACAATGGAAGCCATTGTAAATCTCGCAAAGGGCAGAGGGTTTGTTTTTCCGGGTAGTGAAATCTACGGCGGTCTTGCAAACACTTGGGATTACGGCCCGTTAGGTGCAGAGCTAAAAAACAACATTAAAAAAGCTTGGTGGAAAAAGTTCGTTCAACAAAACCCGTATAATGTCGGTCTTGACGCCGCAATTCTTATGAATCCGCAAACATGGGTGGCATCCGGCCACTTGGCAGGATTTTCGGATCCGCTTATGGACTGCCGTGAATGTCACGAACGCTTCCGCGCTGATAAACTGATTGAAGATTGGTGCGCCGAAAACGGGTTCCAATTGCCGAAGCCCATTGACGCGTTTTCACAAGAAGAAATGAAAAACTTTGTCGAAGAACACGGAATTAAATGTCCTACCTGCGGTAAGCACAACTTTACCGACATTCGCCAGTTTAACCTAATGTTTAAAACTTTCCAAGGTGTTACCGAAGACGCTAAAAACACCGTTTATTTGCGTCCCGAAACAGCACAGGGTATTTTTGTAAACTTTGCCAATGTTCAAAGAACTTCGAGAAAGAAGTTGCCTTTCGGTATAGGTCAAATCGGAAAATCTTTCCGCAACGAAATTACCCCCGGTAACTTTATTTTCCGCGTTCGCGAGTTTGAACAAATGGAGCTTGAATTTTTCTGCAAGCCGGGTACCGACCTTGAATGGTTTGATTATTGGAGAACTTTCTGCAAGAACTGGTTGCTTTCTATCGGTCTTAAAGAAGAAAATATCCGCTTGCGCGATCACGATAAAGATGAACTTTGTTTCTATTCCAAAGCAACAACCGACTTTGAGTTTATGTTCCCGTTCGGTTGGGGTGAGCTTTGGGGCGTTGCCGACCGCACAGACTACGATTTAACACAGCATCAAAACACTTCGGGCAAGGACCTTACATATTTTGACCAAGAAACAAACGAACACTATGTTCCTTATGTAATTGAACCGAGTCTCGGTGTTGAAAGAAGCTTTTTGGCTGTTCTTTGCGACGCTTATGACGAAGAAGTTGACGAAAAGGGCGATGCACGCACAGTTTTGCATTTTCACCCTGCCATTGCCCCTGTCAAGGCGGCTGTTTTACCGCTTTCCAAGAAGCTGGGCGATGAAGCCATGGAAATTTATAACGAGCTTTCCAAGTACTTTATGGTTGATTATGACGACGCCGGCTCTATCGGCAAGCGTTACCGCCGTGAAGACGAAATCGGCACACCCATCTGCATTACCTACGACTTTGATTCTGTCGAAGATAAGTGTGTTACCGTTCGCGACCGCGATACAATGAAACAGGAAAGAATCGCTATTAGCGATCTTAAAGAATACATCGAAAAAATAATTGCTTTTTAATTAGAAGCGAAAGGAAAATATATGACTTCAACTGACATCTTATCAATGTTGGCACTGCTCTTAGGCGGACTTACCTTCTTCCTTTTCGGTATGTCGGTAATGTCGGGCGGATTAGAGCAAATGGCAGGTGGCGGACTTGAACGCACCCTTAAAAAAGTCGGCAAAAATGACTTTTTGGGTTTCTCTGTCGGCGCCGGTATTACGGTTGCCATTCAGTCCTCTTCCGCTATGACGGTTATGCTTGTCGGCCTTGTAAACTCGGGGATTTTGGCGTTTAGCGATACCTTCGGTATGATTATGGGCTCCCACGTCGGCACAACCCTTACCGCTTGGATTCTTACTTTAAACGCAAACACGGGCAGTAACTTCTTTATGGTGCTTTTAAAGCCAATGACCTTTGCGCCTATTCTTGCTTTCTTTGGTATTGCAATGCGTATGCTCGCAAAGGATACCAAAAAGCAAAAGCTCGGCGATATATTTATCGGCTTTGCCGTTTTAATGGTCGGTATGAATATGATGAGCGAGTCTATGGCGGATGTTAAGCAATATTCTAACATTTTAACTGTCTTTTCATCTTCACCGTTGCTTGCTTTTATCGTTTCTACTGTATTTACCGGCATAATTCAGTCTTCGGCCGCAACCGTTGCTATCGTTCAGGCGTTAGCCCTTTCGGTCGGTATGGATTACCGCGCCGCTATTCCGCTGGTTATCGGCGCAAACATCGGTACTTGTATGACAGCGCTCATTTCAAGCATCGGTACAAGCAGAAATGCAAAGCGAGTTGTTGCAATGCATATTTATACCAATGCCATCGGTGGCGTTGTTTGTATGGCAGTTATGTATATTGTAATGGCATTCGGCGGCGGTACAGTGCTTAACAGCAGTATTTCCATTTTCGGTGTTGCCATGGTTCACTCGCTATTCAATATATTAAATACAATAGCTTTTGTTCCCTTTAAAAAGCCAATGCTTAAGCTTTGCGAAAAGACCGTTAAAAAGACCGAAGACAAAACTCATACTGTTTTCTTGGACGAGCGTCTTTTCAACAACACCCCTCTTGCTATTTCGGAGTGCTTCAGATTATGTGTTGAAATGGCAGAGCTTTCAAGGACCACAATTACCCGCGCTATCGACTTAATTTATAATTACGATGAAAAAACCGCAGAGCTTATCGCGACTAATGAATCCTTAATTGATACCTACGAAGACAAATTAGGCACTTATTTAGTGCGTTTAAGTAATAACCCCTTATCAAGTGAAGATTCACACAGTATCGGCCGTATGCTTCACAGCATCGGCGACTTTGAGCGAATCGGCGACCATGCACTTAATATTTGCAAGGTTGCAGAAGAAATGCACAACAAGAAAATCACCTTTTCTAAGGACGGAACGAACGAGCTTCGCACTATTACAAATGCCATTCTTGAAATTCTTAATCTTTCGGTTGATTCGTTTGGCGAAAATAACGCCGAAGTGGCTTCTCATGTTGAACCGCTTGAACAGGTTATCGACAAACTTCAAGATGAACTTAAAGCAAGGCATGTTGACCGCCTGCAAAAAGGCGAATGCACCATCGAAATGGGATTTGTGTTTACCGACCTGCTTTCAAACTACGAACGCGTTTCGGATCACTGCTCTAACATAGCGGTTTATACAATACAGCTGCATAGCAAGAAGCTTAATCCGCATAAATTCTTAAATACGGTTCGCGGTGATTCCAACATAAAATTCATGAGCGAATTTGCAGATTATTCTAAGAAATACAGCATCTGATTTTTTGCTTGACAAAAGGTTTTTATTGTGGTAGAATAGTCAAGCCGCATATTGTGGGCTTATTAAAGTTGCATATTTTTTATGCACGCCTATCTTTAGCGAGACTGGAAAATATCAGGCAGGTGTTAAAAAGATGTACGCAATTATTGAAACAGGCGGCAAGCAATACCGTGTTCAAAACGGTGACGTAATTTATGTTGAAAAGCTTGACGCACAAGTTGACGAAGAAGTTACCTTCGACAAGGTTGTTGCCGTAAGCAACAGAACTTTAAAGGTTGGTAAGCCCTATGTAAAGGACGCCTTCGTTAAGGGTACCGTTTTAAAGAACGGTAAGGGTAAAAAAATCACAGTATTTACCTATAAACCCAAGAAGAGCAGCTCACGCAAAATGGGCCACAGGCAACCATACACCAAAGTACAAATTAACGAAATCGGTTAATTGTTATGACGGGTGTACGTTTTTTAACTGACAGTAAAGGCCTTTGCGGTTTTGAAATCAGTGGTCACGCGACTGATTCGTGTGAAGATTTGGAAGGCAAAATTGTTTGTGCCGCAGTTTCCTCGGCAGCCTATATGGCGGTAAACACCATAACCGAAATTGTCGGCGATAATGCTGATGTTAAGGTTACGGATGCTAAGATGTATCTTTTGGTAAAAGATGCTTCGGGCGCCACCAGAACGGTTTTACAGGGCTTTAAACTGCATTTAGAACAACTTTCCGACCAATATGGCAACAATATAAAAATATTCGGAGGTGTAAACCGTGTTAAAGATTAACATTCAGTTATTTGCTCATAAAAAAGGTATGGGTTCTACCAAGAACGGCCGCGATAGTGAATCTAAGCGTCTTGGTGTTAAAAGGGCTGATGGCCAGTTTGTTTTAGCAGGTAATATTCTTGTAAGACAACGTGGTACCCACATCCATCCAGGTAAAAATGTTGGCAAGGGTTCGGACGATACATTGTTTGCTCTTGTAGACGGCAAGGTTAAGTTTGAGCGTGTAGGAAAGGACCGTAAACAGGTTAGTATCTACGCTGTTGAGCAATAAAATTTACTATCCGGACAGCAAGTTCTGTCCGGATTTTTTTAACAGAAGGTGAAATAAATGAAAATCTGTCACGTGTGCGGATACGAATGCGAAGACGACGCACTTTTGTGCGAAAAATGTGGTGCCGAACTGGGTTTTACCGACCCTTCGGCAGGCGAAGAAGATATCGCTGTCGGCGAAGAAGTCGAAGAATTAGAGGACGCCGTTTTGGTAGCTTCTGTCGATGATGTTGTAACGGCTGAAATATTTAAGGACGTTTTAAAAGAAAGCGGTATAAACTTTATGTCCGAGTCGGGCGCAGGCGGTATGCGCGTTACTTTCGGTGGCGGTTTTTCGGCCGAAAATATTTATGTTTCGGCTAATGACCTTGATGATGCAAAAGAATTATATATTGGCGTTCTTCAATCTGAAGAAGATTTTTACGACCAAGATTTTGAGGAAATGTAAATGTTTGTAGATGTTGCGAAAATACATTTAAAAGCCGGTGCCGGCGGTAACGGTGCGGTGTCTTTTCACCGTGAAAAATATGTTGCGGCAGGCGGACCGGACGGTGGCGACGGCGGTCGTGGCGGAAATATTATCTTTAAGGCAGACAGCAATCTTTCCACCTTGGCCGACTTCCGCTATAAGCGCAAATATGCCGCCGAAAACGGCGAAAACGGCAAAGCTTCCCGTTGCAGCGGTAAATCCGCACCCGACCTTACTGTTTTGGTGCCATACGGTACGGTTGTTAAGGATGCCGAAACCGGAAGAATTATCGCCGATATTTCGGATGACGAGCCGGTTGTTATCGCAAAAGGCGGCAACGGCGGTTGGGGCAATACACATTTTGCCACCGCCACAAGACAGGTGCCGCGCTTTGCTAAAAACGGCAACCCCGGTGAAGAGCTTGATGTTGTGTTGGAGCTTAAGCTTTTAGCCGATGTCGGCCTTATCGGTTTTCCTAATGTCGGCAAATCCACACTCATTTCGGTTGTAAGTGAAGCAAAGCCGAAAATTGCCAACTATCATTTTACAACGCTGACCCCTGTTTTGGGTGTCGTGAGAATGGGCGAAGGCAATTCCTTTGTAATGGCGGATATTCCGGGACTTATCGAAGGTGCAGGCGAAGGCGTAGGTTTAGGCCACGAATTTTTGCGCCATGTTGAGCGTTGCCGTTTGCTTTTGCATGTTATTGACATTTCGGGCAGCGAAGGCCGTGACCCTATTGAAGATTTTGAAAAGATAAATCACGAATTAAGCGTGTTTAGCGAAGAATTGTCCGCACGACCGCAAATTATTGTCGGTAATAAGTGCGACCTGACCGACCAAGAAAAGGTAAAAGAAATCGGCGACTACTTTAAAGAAAAGGGTTATGCCTTTTTCCCTGTTATGGCGGCCATTGCCGAGGGCACAACCGACCTTATTAAGTATGTTGCAGAGCAAATTTCCAAACTACCGCCCATCGTTAAGTATGAGGCTGAGCCTAAGCCGGAAATCGACCTTGCTAATGAGAAAAAGCGCGATTTCACCATTCGCGTTGAAGACGGTGTCTTCTTTGTGGAAAATGCCGAGTGGTTGCTTCAAGTTATGAATACCGTTGACCCCGACGACTACGAATCATTACAGTATTTTGAAAGGGTTTTGCGCACAAGCGGTATTATTGATGCGCTTATTAAAGCCGGCGTTCACGAAGGCGATACGGTAAGCGTTTATGACATTGAATTTGATTATGTAAATTAGGTGGATTTATGGATAATGTAAATCTTTTAAGCCCTTCGGTTTTAGCATTTGTGGGGGATGCCGTTTACGGCCTTTATGTAAGAACCTATCTTGCAAAAATCAATCGCCCTTCCGGTGCTCTTCATAAGATGTCGGTTGATTTGGTAAAGGCATCGGCGCAAGCAAACGCCTTTAAAATTATTGAACCCGTTTTAACCGAAGAAGAGTTGGCAGTTTTCAAGCGCGGCCGAAATTTTCATACCGGCAATGTGCCTAAAAGCTCAACCGGTGGGGAATATCATATTGCGACGGGGCTTGAATGCCTTTTCGGATACCTGCATTTAAAGGGCGAAGAAAAACGGGCGGGCGAACTTTTTAATTTAATAATTGAAAACCAAAAATAATTAAAGCATCCTTTTGGATGCTTTTTTGTTTACTTTTTGGCGCCAAAATGGTATAATACCTTAAAATAATGGGGGAAAAATTAAAATGGTAGAAGTTAAAATTATAAAATTAAACGAAAAGGCTATTGTGCCGACCTATGGAAGTGAATGTGCCGCCGGCGCCGACCTTTATGCTTTAACCGAAGAAAAAGAAATCACTTTTTTGCCAAATGAAACAAAAATGGTGCATACGGGCATTTGCGCCGAAATCCCCGAAGGATATGCAGGCCTTATTTATGCAAGAAGCGGAATTGCGACAAAGCGCGGTTTAGCACCGGCAAACAAAGTCGGCGTTGTTGACAGCGATTATAGGGGCGAAATTATGGTTTCGCTTCACAACCACTCGTCAGAAACACAGACAATATCAAACGGTGAAAGAATAGCGCAACTTGTTATAGCCCCGTTCTTAAAGGTTGAGTTTAAAGAAGCCGAAAGTCTTTCTGATACCGAGCGCGGTACCGGCGGATTCGGCTCTACCGGTAAAAAATAAAATCATTGACTTATTTTAAGTTTGGTGTTAGAATTGTAAAAATAACTTTTAAAAGGGGTTTTTAATTATGGCATATTTTTTTGAAGAAACTTCGCGTACTTTTAACGACTATTTGTTGGTTCCTGGGTACTCGTCAAGCGAGTGTATCCCTGCTAATGTCAGTTTAAAAACTCCGCTTGTAAAGTTCAAAAAAGGCGAAGAATCCGCCATTACCATGAATATTCCGCTGACTTCTGCTATAATGCAATCGGTTTCGGGCGACCGCTTGGCAGTTGCTCTCGCTAAAGAGGGCGGCGTTTCCTTTATCTACGGCTCTCAAACCGTCGAACAAGAAGCGGCAATGGTTGCCCGCGCTAAAAACTTTAAAGCCGGCTTTGTTGTAAGCGATTCTAATATTTCCCCAGAAGATACTTTAAAAGATGTCTTGGATTTAAAAGAGAAAAACGGTCATTCTACCGTTGCAGTAACTGCCGACGGCACCGCAAACGGCAAACTTGTCGGCATTGTTACAAGCCGTGACTATCGCGTCAGCCGTATGCCACTTGATTTAAAGGTCAAAGACTTTATGACTCCGCTTGAAAAGTTGGTAGTAGGTAAAGAAAGCACAACCTTAAAAGAAGCAAATGATATTATTTGGGATAACAAGTTGAATTCTTTGCCTATTGTTGATGCCGACGGTGGCTTAAAGTATTTCGTTTTCCGCAAGGATTACGACGCGCATAAATCCAATCCGAATGAACTCTTAGACAGTCAAAAGCGTTATGTCGTAGGTGCAGGTATCAACACCCGCGACTATGAAGAGCGTATTCCGGCTTTGTTAGAAGCCGGCGCAGATGTGCTTTGCATTGACTCTTCCGAAGGCTATTCCGAATGGCAGTCAAGAACTATTGATTGGGTAAGAAAAAATTACGGTGATACCGTAAAAATCGGTGCCGGCAATGTAGTTGACAGGGACGGCTTTATGTTCTTGGCAAAAGCCGGAGCAGACTTTGTTAAGGTTGGCATCGGCGGCGGTTCTATTTGTATAACCCGCGAAACAAAAGGTATTGGCAGAGGACAGGCAACCGCTTTAATAGAAGTTTGCAAGGCAAGAAATGAGTATTTTAAAGAAACGGGAATTTATGTTCCGGTTTGCTCGGACGGCGGTATTGTTTACGACCACCACATGACCTTGGCTCTTGCTATGGGTGCCGATTTCCTTATGCTCGGCAGATACTTTGCAAGGTTTGATGAAAGCCCGACAAACAAAATTAACGTCGGCGGTAACTATTATAAAGAGTATTGGGGCGAAGGCTCTAACAGAGCAAGAAACTGGCAGCGTTATGACTTAGGCGGTGAAAAAAAGCTTTCGTTTGAAGAAGGCGTTGACTCCTATGTTCCTTATGCCGGCAGGTTAAAAGATAATGTCGGTCTTTCTTTAAGCAAGGTTAAATCAACCATGTGCAACTGTGGTGCTTTGACAATTTCCGAGCTTCAGGAAAAGGCAAAATTAACACGCGTTTCGGCAACAAGTATTGTTGAAGGCGGCGCACACGACGTAATTCGTAAAGAAACTACCGTAAATAGCATAAAATAATAAAGATAAGCTGAAAACCGCGTTGTTTAACGCGGTTTTTCTTGCTTTTTTGCGGGTTTTATGATAAAATAGCGTTGTATATTTTTTAAGGAGAGATTATAGGTGAAAATAAATTTAATTATGATGCTTGTTGCTATTGTCGCATATATGGCAATGGTAATAATTGTCGGTATTAAATGTTCTAAAAAGAACAAATCTACGGATGACTTTTATTTGGGCGGCAGAAAGTTAGGCCCGTGGGTTACCGCCATGAGTGCGGAAGCTTCGGATATGAGTGCTTATTTGCTTATGGGTATCCCCGGTCTTGCACTTATGACCGGCTTGGCTGAAGCTACATGGACGGCTATCGGTCTTGCAATCGGCACTTATTTAAACTGGTTATTTGTCGCAAAAAGGTTGCGTAATTATACCGAAAGAATAAACGCCGTTACCCTGCCGGAATTTTTCTCAAAGAGATTTAAAGACGAAAAAAATATTCTTTCAATTATCGCCGCAATTATGATTATTGTCTTCTTCGTACCCTATACCGCTTCGGGCTTTTCGGCTTGCGGTAAGCTTTTCGGCAGTATGTTTGGTATGGACTATATGACCGCGGTTATTATAAGCGCCGTTGTTATTGTTGTTTATTGCACCTTGGGCGGTTTCTTAGCCGCTTCTACAACCGACTTAATTCAAAGCATTATTATGACTATTGCTTTGTTTACGGTCTTGGGCTTTACCGAGGGTGTAATGGGCGGTTTTGATAAGGTGTTTGCATCCATGGGAAATATGAGCGGTTACTTTAATTTATTTAAGGGCTTTGATGTTGCGACAAAAACAACCGGATCGTTTGGCGGTTTTTCCATCGCCACTACATTAGCATGGGGACTTGGATATTTCGGTATGCCACACATTCTTTTAAGATTTATGGCTATTGACGATCCCAAGCAATTAAAGACTTCCCGTCGCATCGCTTCGGTTTGGGTTGTAATTTCCATGGGCCTTGCCGTACTAATCGGTGTTGTAGGGCTGGCACTTATGCAAAAGGGTGTTTTGCCTAAGTATGAAAGCAGTTCTGCTGCCGAAGCTGTTATCGTTGATATTTCCAAGTATATGTCTAAAATGGGCTTTATACCCGCCTTTGTCGCAGGTATCTTTATTTCGGGCATCTTGGCTTCGACCATGTCAACTTCCGACAGTCAGTTAATTGCCGCTTCATCAAGTGTTACTAAGGATATGCTTGTTAACACCTTTAAGATTAAATTAACCGAAAAACAGCTTATGGTAATTGCCCGTTTAAGCGTTGTTGTAATTTCGGCAGTTGCCGTGTTCTTAGCTAAAAATCCCAACGGCTCGGTATTCAGAATTGTTTCGTTTGCTTGGGCAGGCTTCGGCGCTGCGTTCGGTCCGCTTGTTATCTTTGCGCTTTTCTGGAAGCGCGCTACAAAGTGGGGCGCACTTGCAGGTATTGTTTCGGGCGGTGCCATGGTATTTATCTGGAAATTTGTCATTGCAAAGTTAGGTGGCATTTTTGCTATTTACGAGCTTTTACCGGCCTTTGTTGTTTCGGCAATTTTCATTGTTGTCGTTTCACTTCTTACTAAGAAACCGGACGAAGAAATTATTAAGGAATTTGAAGAAGCAAAAGCAATGTAAAAATATTTATAAAGGGACGCAATTTGCGTCCCTTTTTTTGATACTTGCTATTGGTAAAAAAATAGAATATAATATAGTTAGTAAAACAAAGTTTAAGTTTTACATATAAGGAGTGATTTTTGTGAGAAGAATTATTACTATTGGACGTGAATTCAGTTCCGGCGGTCGCGAGCTCGGAAAACGACTTGCAGAAGAATTACAAATTGCATACTACGACAAGGAAATTGTAGATGCTATCGTTAAGCACAGTAATTTGGCTGAAGAATATGTTAATCAAGTTTTAGAAAAGAATATAGTAAGTTACTTCCCAATTACAATTTCGCATAGTTTTTCGCTTATGGATTACCCGAATTTTGAAATTGAAGGAAAGGTTTATGAGGCTCAACGCGAGGCTATTAACGAGCTTGCCAAAAAATCCGATTGCGTTATTGTCGGAAGATGTGCAGACTATTTACTTGAAGAGCTGAATCCTTATAGAATTTTCGTTTACTCCGATATGGATTCACGCGTAAAGCGCTGTATCAAAAAGGGTGAAAACGGCGAAGCAACCGACGAAAAACAGCTTATTAAAAAGATTAAGAAAATCGACCGCGAAAGAAAAAATTATTACGAATTCTATACCGGTCAAAGATGGGGCGATAAGCTTAATTACGACCTCATGGTTAATACCGCTAATATTGATATTAAGTCGGAAGTTCCGGCTATTGCTACAATGGCAAAGGCCTTTTTTAAGGAGTAATATTTTATGCAACCCTGTTTGTATTTGGTAATTCCCTGCTATAACGAGGGCGAGGTTTTACCTTTAACAGCTCCGCTTTTCAAAGAAAAAATACAAAACCTTGTTTTTACGGGGAAAATATCGAAAAACAGTCGCGTGCTTTTTGTTGATGACGGCAGTAAGGACGACACTTGGCAAATTATCAGTGCCATGTCTGACCGCGACGAAATGTTTGAGGGCATCAGGTTAAGCCGTAATAAGGGCCACCAAAATGCTTTGCTTGCCGGACTTACCTATGTCACCGATAAATGTGATATAAGCATAAGTGTTGACGCTGACGGGCAAGACGATATTAACGCGATAGACAAAATGGTTGATGAGTATTTAAACGGCGCCGATATTGTTTACGGTGTCCGTTCTTCCAGAAAAAGTGACACGGCGTTTAAACGCGGTACAGCACAGTTTTTCTATAAAATCATGAAAGCCTGCGGTGCCGAAACGGTTTATAACCATGCTGATTATCGCTTGCTTTCCAACCGCGTTTTAAATGAGCTTAAAAACTATAAAGAGGTTAATGTTTATTTAAGGGGAATGATACCGCTTATCGGGTTTAAAAGCACCTGCGTTCCCTATGTCAGAAACACCCGCGTTGCCGGCAAAAGCAAGTATCCGGTTAAAAAGATGCTCGGTCTTGCGGTTGACGGCATTACAAGTCTTTCCATTAAACCTATCCGTATAATTACCGGTTTGGGCCTGATTCTTGCAGTCATAAGTTTACTCGGTGTAGTTTGGTCGTTTGTAAGTTACTTTACCAATCACACCGTTGCGGGTTGGGCGTCTATTGTAAGCATAATTTGTTTTTTCTGTGGCATTCAACTTTTAAGTATCGGTGTAATCGGCGAATATGTCGGTAAAATTTACCTTGAAACAAAGGCAAGACCGCGTTTTATTATCAGTGAAACCACCAATAAAGATTAAGCTTCGGCACCGCTTTAAAGGCGGTGCTTTTTGTTGTCTTTTTGTCAAAAAACAGTTGTATATTTATATAAAATATGGTATTATAATTATTATAGTGAATATTTTGAAGGGGTAAAGTTATGAGAGCTGACGGAAAAAAGTTAAGACATATTGACCCAATGTACACCGTTGCCGCGCATATAATGGATAGGCGCAGTGACGCCATGAACATGACCACGGTAAATATACCGCTTGAGCCGATTCAAAAATTTATTAAAGAGCAAAAAGAAAAAGGCATTGCCATAAGTCACTTGGCAATGGTAACCGCCGCATACATAAGGACAGTAAATGACTATCCTCTGTTAAACCACTTTGTTGTTAATAAAAAGATTTATGCCCGAAATGAACTCAGCGTTTCAATGGTTGTTTTAAAGGCGGGCCATTGGGACCACGGCGACATGGCAAAGGCTTATTTTGACCGTGATGATACCGTTTTCCAAGTCAACGACAAAATGAATGCCTTTATTGATGAAGCCCGCAACAATTCCGAAAACAGCGGTATGACTAAATTTTTAAATGCCATTCTTGCAGTCCCCGGTGTTTTAACGGTTGGTATTAAAATATTTAAGTTTATGGATAAATACGGACTTTTACCGAAGTCGCTTTTAAAGGTTTCACCTTTCCATAACTCGGTTGCCATTTCAAACTTGGCATCCATCCGCACTAACCATATTTATCACCATTGCTATGATTTCGGTACGACAAGTATGTTCTTAGTAATGGGTAATGCGCGTGAAGTTCCGAAACGCAAAAACGGTGAAATTGTTTTTGAACATTGCATGCCAATCGGCGTTACCATGGACGAACGCATTTGTTCGGGTGCTTATGTTGCCGCCGCTTTTAAGAAATTCAGAAGTTATCTTAAAAATCCGGAGCTTTTAACCGTTCCGCCTACAACACACGGCGAAGATGTCGAACTTTAATTTTGGTAATAATAAAAATTTTTAATAAAGGATGTAAATTATTATGTTAGTTTCTGCAAAAGAAATGCTTACAAAAGCAAAACAAGGCAAGTATGCCGTAGGTCAATTCAACATCAACAACCTTGAATGGACCAAAGCTATTCTTCAAACCGCGCAAGAGTTAAATTCTCCGGTTATCTTGGGTGTATCCGAAGGTGCAGGCAAGTATATGTGCGGTTACACGACAATTGTCGGCATGGTAAAGGGTATGATTAACGAATTGGGTATTACCGTTCCGGTTGCTCTTCACCTTGACCACGGCAGTTATGAAGGCGCAAAGAAGTGCATCGAAGCCGGTTTTTCTTCGGTTATGTTCGACGGCTCACATTATCCTATTGAAGAAAACATTGCCAAGACTAAAGAGCTTGTTGAAACCTGCAACAAGTTGGGCCTTTCCTTAGAAGCCGAAGTCGGTGCTATCGGTGGCGAAGAAGACGGTGTTATCGGTGGCGGCGAGGTTGCCGATCCTAAGGAATGTAAAATGATTGCTGATTTAGGCGTTACAATGTTAGCTGCCGGCATCGGCAATATTCACGGCAAATACCCTGAAAATTGGGCAGGCTTAAGCTTTGACACCTTAGCCGCTATTCAAGAGCTTACAGGCGAAATGCCACTTGTTCTTCACGGCGGTACAGGCATTCCGGCAGATATGATTAAGAAAGCAATTTCATTGGGTGTTTCTAAAATCAATGTTAATACCGAATGTCAGCTAAGCTTTGCCGCTGCTACAAGAAAGTACATTGAAGACGGCAAAGATTTGCAAGGCAAAGGCTTTGACCCGCGCAAGCTTTTAGCCGACGGTGTAGAAGCCATTAAGGCAACCGTAAAAGAAAAGATGGAACTTTTCGGTTCTGTTAATAAAGCATAATTAAATAAAGCCAAAAATCGCCGACAACAGTCGGCGATTTCTTTTTTGCTTTAATTGACATAAGAACAAAAATGTTTTATAATATTTATATCTTAAAAATAAAAAAAGGCGATATTTTTTATGCTTAACGAAGAGAATTTTAATTCCGAAAACAGCCAAAAAAACGGTATTAAATCATATAAAAACATTAAAGAATATGTTATAAACAATATAAAGCGTTCGGTCATTTTTGCCTGTTGCGCTTTGGGCTTTATTGTTTGTGTTGTTCTTTTGGCAGTTAAACTTTGGCCGCAGGGTAAAACGGTCACACAAAGCGAAGAAACGCCAAAAACCACAAGCTCCGCTCCGACGCTTGAAACGGTAGAAAACCCTATTGATTTTGCTTCTTTGCAAGCACAAAATCCGGATATTTGCGGTTGGATCAGTATTCCCGCTACAAAAGTTGACTACCCTATTTTGCAAAGCGGTACTGATAAAAAGGAAGATTATTATTTAGACCATACGCCCGAGCATAAAAGCGCAACAAAAGGCTCAATTTATATCCAACAAATCAACAATAAAACTTTTACCGATAAAAACACGATTATTTACGGACACAATATGCTTAACGGAACTATGTTCGGCACCCTTAAATATTACAGAAGAACACCGGGGTTTTTCGACCAAAACAGCGTGATGTATATTTACACACCTAACAGGGTGTTTACCTATAATATTTACAGCGCTTTTATGTATGATGACAGACATATTATGTATTCCTTTAATCAATTTGTTGACGATAATAGCTTTCAAGCCTTTATTGACGAAACTTTAAACCCAAAATCCATGTCTAGGCATGTACGCGAGGGCGTTTCGGTTACGACAAAAGACCGGATTGTTACATTAAGCACCTGTGCAGGTGCCGACAATGAGAGATATCTTGTAGTGGGGGTTTTGACAAATGAGCAAAAAGCAGTTCGCAAGTAACGAAGGAAAAAGCGGAAAAGCAAAGAAAGTAATTTTAATTATTTTAGCGGTTTTACTGGCACTTTGCATTTTGGCTGTCGGCACATTTTTTGTACTTAATAAGATAGGTAAGAAAAAACTTGCATCAACCGGTAAGGATATTATAACTCCGGCTATCGCCGAGGATATTGACGATGGCTTGATTGTAGAATACAAGGGAAAAACCTATAAATACAACAAAGATAATATCAGTGTTTTGTTTATGGGTATTGATAAAGATAATTTAAGTCGCGATGCCGTAAACGGTAAAAACGGACAAGCCGACAGTATTTTTGTAGCTTGTCTTAATACTAAAACCGGCGCTATTAAAATTATTCCCATTAACCGCGAAGCTATGGTGGATGTTAATGTTTATACAACAGGCGGGGAATTTGCCGAAACCAGAAATCAACAGTTGTGCTTGGCTTATGCCTACGGCTCGACCGCCGATGAGGGTTGCAAAAATATGCTTCGCTCAGTAAAGCGCTTGCTTTACGGTGTTGATGTTAACGCCTATGCCGCAATGGATTTAACCGGCATTGAAAAGTTAACAAATGCAACAGGCGGGTTAACCCTTAACTCTATCGAAACGGTCGGCTCTTTTAAAGAGGGGCAGTCGGTACAGTTAAAGGGCAAAAAGGCTGTCGAATATGTCCGCGCCAGAGGGCAGGATGTTGACGGAAGTTACAGAAGGCTTCAACGCCAAAAGCAGTTTTTAACCGCATTTATCAGCGACACCGGCAATAAAATTTTATCTAACTTTACAAAACTTACAACCTACTATAATGCTGTTAACCCTTACTTAAAAAGTGACCTTTCACTTTCTGAGATAACATATCTTGCAACAAGCTATCTCACCGCCAATATGGGTAACAATATAGAATATGTCAATCTTGAGGGCACAAGGCGGTTAGGTGAAAAATTCGTAGAATTTATTCCCGATGAAACTTCGCTTTACGAAGCGGTTTTATCGGCATTCTATACGGTTGAAGAATAATAAATAATACAAAAGGGCGTGTTTTTTTGTTTGATGTTATAGTTATCGGCGGCGGTGCCGCAGGACTGACGGCGGCTATATCAATTAAACAAAGCCGCCCTTCTTTTGATGTTTTAATTTTAGAAAAGCTTTCGCGCGTCGGCAAAAAGATTGCCGTAACGGGTAACGGCAGGTGCAATATTACGAACAAGAATATCGAACTTTCCCGTTACCACGGTGCCGATACTAAGTTTGCTCTTTACGCGTTGGAAAAATACGGCAATAAATTTTGCCAAGAGTTTTTTTCTTCCTTAGGTGTGCCTTTCGTTTTTGAAGAGGATAAAGCTTATCCGCAAAGTCTGCAAGCTGCATCGGTTGTCGATGCTTTAAGATTTGAATGTGACAGGTTAGGTGTAAAAACCAAAACCGAAAGAGAAGTTACCGACATCAAAAGTAATAACGGCACGCTGACGGTTGTTACCAAAGAAAAGCAATACACCGCCAAAGCTGTTTTGGTGGCGGCAGGTTTGCTTTCGGGTGGAGAAAAATTAGGATGCGACGGCAAAATTGCAAATATTCTTGCAAAAAAAGGCGTCACTTTAAAGCCTGCATTCGCCGGTATAGTTCAGCTTAAAACCGACACTGCCTACACTAAAAGTTTAAAGGGAATTAAGGCTGACGCCAAGGCCTGCCTTTTTGTAAACAACAAAGCAGTTCGCGAAGAAACGGGCGAAGTTTTGTTTTGTGACTACGGTCTTTCGGGACCGCCGATTTTGCAACTTTCCCGCACCGCGAATGCAAATGCGAAGGAAAAATGTGTAATATCGCTCGACCTTGCTATGAACACCGGCTTTCCCGATTTGCAAAAGCAGTTACTTGCGCGTAAAGAAGCCCTTTCTTACCGCAATAATGATGAATTTTTCACAGGACTTATAAACAAAAGACTCGGTCAAACGGTTTTAAAGTCTTGCGGAATTTCTTTAAGCGAGAGCGTAAAAACACTTAGTAAAGCAGATATTGAAAAGGTTTGCAAAGCCCTGAAAGGCTTTAAATTTAATGTTACGGGTTCAACCGGATTTGTCAATTCACAGGTAACTGCCGGCGGACTTTCAACAAACGATTTTGACAGCAAAACCTTTGCCTGCAAAAGGATAAAAGGTCTTTTTGCGGCGGGCGAAATTTTGGATATTGACGGCGATTGCGGCGGCTTTAACCTTCAATGGGCTTGGTCTTCTGCTTTCGCGGCCGCTAACGGAATAATTGAGTATTTAGAAGAAAAATGATTATATTAAACAATCTTTCCTTACCGCTTGAAACCGATTTTGAAAATCTTATATCTCAAGCGGCAAAGGCTTTAAAAACCGAAAAAATCAATATTAAAAGCGCTTCACTTTTTAGAAAATCTGTTGACGCAAGGCGAAAAGACAATATTCATTTTTGCTGTTCGCTTTTAGTGGATGTAAAAGAAAACGAAGCAAAAATCATAAAAAGAATTAAGAACGCCGAAATTTTTAAAACAAAAGAATATAAGGCGGCAGAACTCAAAAAAGAGCCGCAAAAAAGACCGGTTATCGTAGGCTTTGGCCCAGCCGGTATGTTTGCGGCGCTGACCCTCGCTCACGCGGGAGCAAGGCCGATAGTTTTAGAGCGCGGCGGCAATGTTGACGAGCGAACAAAATCGGTTGAAGAATTTTTCGGCGGCGGTAAATTAAATCCCAATTCAAATGTACAGTTTGGCGAGGGTGGTGCCGGCACTTTTTCGGACGGAAAATTAAACACCGGCATTAAAGATACAAGGTGCCGTTTTGTTTTGGAAACCTTTTACAAAATGGGAGCCGACAAAAATATTTTGACCGATGCGAAACCGCATATCGGCACCGACATTTTAAAAAAAGTCGTTAAAAATATAAGAAAAGAAATTATTTCTCTCGGTGGCGAAATTCGTTTTAATTCTGCACTTACCGACATTGAAATTAAGAATAACCGCATTGTTTCGGCTATCGTGGGCGAAGAAAAAATTTCTTGCGATAATATTATTTTGGCAACCGGCCATTCGGCAAGGGATACATTTAAAATGCTTTACAACAAAGGCATAAAAATGGAACGAAAGCCGTTTTCGGTGGGGGTCAGAATTGAGCATTTACAAAGCGAAATCAATAAAGCGCTTTACGGAAAATTTTATGATAATCCCGCGTTAAAGGCGGCTGATTATAAAATGGCGGTCCACTTGGAAAACAGCAGGGGGGTTTATACTTTTTGCATGTGCCCCGGCGGTTATGTAATGAATTCTTCAAGCGAAGAGGCAAGAACTGCCGTAAACGGCATGAGTGAATTTTTGCGTGACGGCGAAAATGCAAACAGTGCATTGTTAGTTGGCATTAACCCCGAAGACATAGGAGGGGCCGATGTTTTGGAAGGCATTGAGCTTCAAAGAAAAATTGAAGAAAACGCCTATAAAAAAGCCCAAAACGGCGTACCGGTTCAAACGGTCGGCTCATTCTTAAACGGAAAAGAAAACAAGCTTGGTGCAGTTAAACCAACCGTAAAGCCCAAGGCGGTTTTAACCGATATCGGCGATATTTTCCCGAGCTTTGTTACCGACAGTTTAAAAGAAGCGTTACCGCTTTTTGCCAAAAAAATAAAGGGCTTTGATAATGATGATGCTCTTCTTACCGCCCCCGAAACAAGAAGCTCTTCACCCGTTAGAATTTTAAGGGATGAAAACCATAACAGTCTTTCGGTTGCGGGACTTTTCCCGTGCGGTGAAGGTGCCGGATATGCCGGCGGAATTATGTCGGCGGCGGTTGACGGAATTAAAACGGCGGAAGCCTTAATTAACCGTTACAACCTGCTGTAAAAGACAAGGTTCACATACGAAAAATCATCCAAAATATATTCACTTAAAGTCGGTGGCTTGCTACCGGCTTTTTTTGTTTCTTGTGCGCTTATTTTAATTAAAATACTTTTGGTTTTTGTCTCGAAAAAGAATTGTCCGCCAAGCGCCCTTATAGTCGCTTTAATTTCTTTTGTCAGCGGTATATTTTCCGCTTTTATAAACAAATTATTTTTAAAATAAATATAGATTTTGTCGCAGTCAAGGCAAATAAGGCTTAACAAAAGGGTCAGGGCTTTCCGGTCAATAATTAGTTTAGGGCAAAGACCGATTTCACTTTTAAAAAACCGACCGGTTTTAATCCGTCTTAAAAGGCAGGCACCCAAAATATTATCAACGAAAAACGCAGCGTCGGTAGGCCTCTTGAAAGCGGGCGCCGTTACGGCCTCAAAAATTGCTATTTTTAAAAGATTTTTATATATTTTGGGGCTTTTGCCTTTTTTAAGAAGCTCAGCAAAAACAGTCCTTCTTAATATTGCGGCATAAAGCTCACTTTTATTTGGTAAAATCAGCACAATAACCCCCTTAACAATACTCATATTATGCCAATTTTTATAAAATTTAAAAAAATTGTTAAATAATAAACGAAATTACTTGAAAAAATTTTGAAAAGGTAGTAAAATATAATAGCAAAAATTTTAGGAGGTATTTTCCAATGGTAAAAGTTGCAATTAACGGATTTGGCCGTATCGGCCGTCTCGCATTTCGCCAAATGTTTGGCGCTGATGGTTACGATGTAGTAGCTATCAACGACCTTACAAAACCATCAATGCTCGCAAATCTTCTTAAGTATGACACAGCACAAGGTGGTTACTGCGGTTGCATCGGTGAAAATCTTCACACCGTATCCGCAGATGATGAAGCAGGTACACTCACTGTTGACGGCAAGACATTAAAGATTTATGCTGAAAAAGACGCTAAGGATCTTCCTTGGGGTAAAATCGGTGTAGATGTTGTTCTTGAATGCACAGGTTTCTACTGCTCAAAAGAAAAGTCGCAAGCTCATATTGATGCCGGCGCTAAAAAGGTTGTTATTTCTGCTCCTGCCGGTAATGATCTTCCGACTATCGTTTACAGCGTAAACGAAAAGACTCTTACAAAGGACGACAAGATTATTTCTGCTGCTTCTTGCACAACAAACTGCTTGGCTCCTATGGCTAAGGCTCTTAACGATTATGCTCCTATCCAAAGCGGTATCATGAGCACAATCCACGCTTACACAGGCGACCAAATGATTCTTGACGGTCCTCACAGAAAGGGCGACCTTCGTCGTGCACGTGCCGGCGCTGCCAACATCGTTCCTAACTCTACCGGTGCTGCCAAGGCAATCGGCTTGGTTATTCCGGAATTAAACGGCAAGCTAATCGGCTCTGCTCAACGCGTTCCGGTTCCGACCGGTTCTACAACCATCCTTACCGCTGTTGTTAAGGGTGCTGATGTTACTAAGGAAGGCATTAACGCTGCTATGAAGGCTGCTGCTTCTGCTTCCTTCGGTTACAACGAAGACCAAATCGTTTCTTCTGATGTAATCGGCATGCGCTTCGGTTCTTTGTTTGATGCTACACAAACAATGGTTTCTAAGGTTGCTGATGACCTTTATGAAGTTCAAGTTGTTTCTTGGTATGATAACGAGAATTCTTACACAAGCCAAATGGTACGCACAATTAAGTATTTCGCTGAAATCTGATTTTAGCAAAAGTTATAACGCAGACCGAATTTTTCGGCCTGCGTTTTTCTTTTTTGTTTGACTTTATAATATATATATAGTAAAATATATATAATAAATTACATGGGGCAGGGGAATTTTTATGAAACCAGTTTATAAACGCGTTTTGCTTAAATTAAGCGGTGAAGCGCTTGCCGGCGAAAAAGGCATTGGTATTGACTTTGAAAAGGTAATTGAAGTTTGCAAAAGCATTAAAAAATGTGTGGATTTGGGCGTAGAAATCGCTATCGTTGTAGGTGGCGGAAACTTCTGGCGCGGTAGATCCAGCGGTGAAATGGACCGTACCCGTGCCGACCACATGGGAATGCTCGCTACCACCATTAACGCTTTGGCTGTTGCCGACTCTCTTGAACAGTTGGGCGTTACCGCACGCGTTCAAACCGCCATTGAAATGCGCCAAGTTGCCGAGCCTTATATTCGCAACAAAGCCATCCGTCATTTAGAAAAAGGCCGTGTTATTGTTTTCGGTTGCGGTACGGGTAATCCGTTCTTCTCGACCGACACTGCCGCCGCTTTACGCGCCGCCGAAATCGGCGCCGATGTAATCTTTAAAGCAACAAATGTTGACGGTGTTTATGACAGCGATCCGAGAAAAAATCCGGACGCCAAGAAATACGACACATTGTCACACATCGAAGTGCTTCAAAAGGGACTTCAGGTTATGGATAGCACCGCCGCTTCACTTTGCATGGATAACGGAATTCAAATTTTAGTATTTAATTTAAATGATCCCGAAAATATTGTACGCGCTATGACCGGTGAAAGCATCGGCACAGTTGTTAAGTAAGGAGTGCAGTTTATGAACGAACTATTAAAAAATACCGAAGAAAAAATGGGCAAAACCATCGCCGTGCTTGAAAGAGAATATAAAACTATTCGTGCAGGCCGCGCAAATGTTTCCGTGTTGGATAAAGTTCAGGTCGATTATTACGGTTGCCCGACCCCTATTCAACAAATGGCCGCTGTTTCGGTTCCCGAACCGCGCACGCTTTTAATTCAACCGTGGGATGTCAGCACTTTAAAGGATATTGAAAAAGCCATTCTTACCTCCGACATCGGCATCAATCCGCAAAATGACGGCAAGGTAATAAGAATGTCGTTCCCGCCCCTTACCGAAGAACGCCGTAAGGAAATTGTTAAAGGCGTTCACAAGGTTGCCGAAGAAAACAAGGTTGCTATTCGAAATACAAGACGCGATGCTTTGGAAAAATTAAAAGCATTAAAGAAGGATAATGTTATTACCGAAGACGACTTGACAAACGGCGAAAAGAAAATACAAAATTTAACCGATAAGTTTTGTAAAGAGGCAGACGAGCTTGCCGCTTTAAAAGAAAAAGAAATATTGGAAATATAACTAAGGGACTACGGTGTGCATAGCGCACCGTAGTTTATTCACAAATAAAAGATTAAAAGGGTGAAAATATGTCCTTTTTAAAAAGAAAAAACAAAGCCGAAAGGGTGCTTCCGACCCACATTGCCATTATTATGGACGGCAACGGCCGTTGGGCAAAAAAGCGCTCGCTTCCGCGCTCGGCAGGTCACGCCGCCGGCAGTAAAAATTTTAAAACCATTGCAAGGTATTGCAACAAAATCGGCCTTAAATATTTGACCGTTTACGCCTTTTCTACTGAAAACTGGAAAAGACCTAAGGAAGAGGTTGACAATATTATGAACATTCTTCGTGATTATTTAAAGGACGCGAAGAATTTTAAGGACGAAAACATTAAGGTTAAATTTATCGGTGATTTAACACCGCTTGACAACGACATTAAAGAACTTATTGCCGATGCCGAGAAAGAGTCTGAAAACGCGACAGGCCTTTGGCTTAATATCGCTTTAAATTACGGTGGCAGGGATGAAATTAAAAATGCCGTTAAGGACATAATAAACGAAGGCATAAAGGCAGAAGATATTACCGAAAAAGTAATCAGCGACCACCTTTATACAAAAGGTCAACCCGACCCCGATTATATTATAAGGCCAAGCGGTGAATACAGACTTTCCAATTATCTTATATGGCAATCGGCTTATGCTGAGTATTGGTTTTCGGATGTTCTGTGGCCGGACTTTTCGCCCAAGCATTTAGAACAAGCCATTGATGAATACAACCGTCGCAACCGCAGGTTTGGCGGAGTGTAAGGAGAAGTAAAAATGAAAACACGCATAATTTCGGCAACCGTTTTAATTGCGGTTGTAGTTGGTTTTATCGTTTTAGGCAAAACCGTAAGTCCGCTATTTATGACCGGCTTTATTTTAGCGGCAGCGGTAATCGGCATTTATGAGCTTTTGCATAACGCTTTAAAAATAAATGTTAAAGCCGCTAACATTGCCGCCGGCATTTATACCGCGCTTTTAGTACTTTTGCTTGACAGCAATGTGCTTATTGCATTGATGAAGTGCTTAAAAGATACAAAAGGCTTGTTGTCTGTCCGCCTTTTGACCGCGGTCTATTTTGCTGTTGCCGTTGCAATTATTCTTATTAAGCACAGAGAATTTAATATTGCCTCAATTTTAGGTTTTAGCGCAATGCCTTTATTTTTAGGTTATGCGTTCAGCACATTAGGTAGTATTATTAACCACAATAACGGCATATACTACTTAGTGCTGTTGCTGAACTTTTCATCAATTTGCGATACCGGTGCTTACTTTATCGGTTGTAATTTCGGTCGCCATAAGCTTTGCCCCGAAATAAGCCCTAAAAAAACGGTTGAAGGTGCACTTGGCGGTATAGCTTCAAGCTTAATCGCATCAATAATTATTGTTGTATGCTTTGGCCGACTTGAAACCGCCGCCGCAGTTTTGATTTTAACAATACCAATGTGCATTTTAGGTATGTTCGGTGATTTGTTTGCATCAATTATTAAGCGCAATGTCGGACTTAAAGATTACGGCAACTTAATCCCAGGTCACGGCGGAATTTTAGACAGGTTTGACAGTATGCTTTTAATAGCGCCGGTGCTTTATAGCTTTATAAATCTTGGAGTATTGTGATGAAGACAGTTACTGTTTTAGGCTCGACCGGTTCTATCGGAACCCAAGCCTTAGAGGTTTGCGACAAGCACGGATATAAAGTTGTTGCCCTTGCCGCAGCAAGCAATGCAGAACTTTTGGAAAAACAGGCAAGAAAGTTTTGTGTTAAAAACGTTGCTTTGTTTAACGAAAGCGCGGCTAAAGACTTAAAAGTAAAATTAGCCGATACGGATATTAAAGTTTTAAGTGGTATTGAGGGTGTTTGCGAAGCAGCAGGGTGCGACTGTGATGTTGTTTTAAATGCAATAGTCGGCATTGCCGGTTTAAAACCGACATTATCGGCCATTGAAGCGGGACACGATATTGCCCTTGCCAATAAAGAAACCTTGGTAACCGGCGGCGAGCTTGTCAAAAAAGCAGCACGCAAAAAGGGCGTTAAAATTTTACCTGTTGACAGCGAACACTCGGCAATATTCCAGTCGCTTCAAGGCACGCCGAAAGGCAGTTTAAAAAAGATTTTATTAACAGCTTCGGGCGGTCCTTTTTTCGGAAAAACAAAAAAGGAACTCGAAAATGTAACGGTAGCCGAAGCGCTTAAACATCCAAACTGGAGTATGGGTGCTAAAATAACCATCGACTCTGCTACACTTATGAATAAGGGCTTGGAAGTAATCGAAGCGGTGCATTTATTTGATGTTGCACCTAAGGATATTGAAGTGTTGGTTCATCGCCAAAGCATTTTGCACTCGGCAATAGAGCTGACCGACGGTGCGGTTATAGGGCAAATGGGTACACCCGATATGCGCTTGCCGATAGCCTATGCCCTTACATATCCTAACAGAAGTGAATATGCTTTTGAATGTTTGGATTTATTTAAGGCCGGCACACTTACTTTCGAAAAGCCGGATACCGACACTTTCCGTTGCTTACCGCTTTGCATTGAAGCAATAACAAAAGGCGGGCTTGCGCCGACAATAGTAAACGGCGCCAATGAAGCGGCAAACAAGCTGTTTTTACACGGAAAAATCAAGTTTTTGGAGATTGCCGATATTGTCGAAAAAGCGCTTTTTACAGTCGGCAACAAAGAAGATTTTTGTTTAGAAGATATACTTGAAGCCGATAAGGCCGCAAGACAAGTGGGTGAGAATTATCGCAAGCTTTCTTAACTTTTTAAATAACCTTTGGCCGTATCTTGTTGCGGTTTTACTATTTATCGTTTTAATAATAATTCATGAATTCGGCCATTTTTCCGCAGCAAAACTTTTAGGCGTCAGGGTTAACGAATTTGCAGTTGGCTTCGGCCCCAAACTTTTTTCCAAGAAAAAGGGCGAAACCACATATTCGGTTAATTTGATACCGCTCGGCGGATATTGTGCTATGGAGGGCGAGGACGAAGAAAGCTCCGACGGCCGTGCATTTTGCAACAAAAAACCATGGCGAAGATTTTTAATTGTTGTAATGGGCGCGACCTTTAACCTTTTGTTAGGACTTGTTTTAGTCGGTGTTTGCCTTTTGCCGTCAAAAGCATTTGCCTCTACCACAATTTGCGGATTTGATAAAAATTCAACCAGCAGTGCCTATCTTCAAGAGGACGATAAAATTTTAGAGGTAAACGGCAGAAAGATTTTTACAACCTATGATTTAAGTTATTCATTCACGAATGTTCCCAAAAGCGGCGAGATTGACATTACCGTTAAACGCGACGGAAAGGTCAAAAAATTAAAGGATGTTAAGTTCAGTACAGATGAGGCCGAGGGTATTACCTATCTTAAAGTTGATTTTTATGTTTACGGCGTTAAAAAAACGGTCGGCAATTTTTTAAAAATGACCGGCAGAACGGCGGTTTCATACTGCGCGGTTGTTTGGCGCTCGCTAATTGATTTAATTTCGGGAAAATACGGCATAAGCGCTGTTTCAGGTCCGGTCGGTGTTACCGCCGCAATCGGCAATATAGCCAAGGATAATCTTTTAAACATTTTGCCGATTATGGCGTTAATAACAATCAATCTCGGCATTTTTAATTTGTTGCCTTTGCCGGCACTTGACGGCGGAAGATTGTTGTTTATTTTAATTGAAATGATAATTGGAAAACCGGTTTCAAGAAAGTATGAAGCACTTGTTCATACCGTAGGATTTTTCATACTGATCGCCTTTATGCTTTTAATAACGGCAAAGGATATTTGGTCACTGATTGTGAGGTAAATTATGTTTACTAACGACAAAACGCACGAAGTTAAAGTAGGTAATGTTAAAATCGGGGGCGGAAACCCCGTTAGTATTCAGTCAATGTTAAATGTGCCGGTGCATGATATAGAGGGCAATGTTGCCCAAGCCAAGGCACTGGCAAAGGCGGGTTGCGAAATTATTCGTGTCACCGTTCCCGACAGCGAAGCGGTAAAAACCTTGTATGCGGTAAAAAACGCGGTAACCGTTCCCATTGTTGCCGATATTCATTTCGACTATAAAATGGCGCTTGAAAGCATTGCCGCCGGTGCCGATAAAATTCGTATTAACCCAGGCAATATCGGCTCGGACGATAAGGTTAAGCTTGTAAGTGACGCTTGCCGAAATAAAAATATTCCGATTAGAATCGGCGTAAATTCCGGCTCGGTCGAAAAGGAAATTTTAGCAAAATACGGCTCTGCCACACCCGAAGCATTGGTCGAAAGCGGATTTTATCACATTTCGCTTTTAGAGAAGTTTGATTTTAACGACATCGTTTTATCGCTTAAATCATCTGATACCGCAAAAATGTATAAAGCTTACGAGCTTGCGGCCGAACGCTGCCCATATCCGTTGCACTTAGGGGTAACCGAAGCAGGCACTAAGGAAATGGGTACAATCAAGTCAGCAGCAGGCATAGGCGGACTTTTGCTTAGAAACATCGGCGCAACTGTCAGAATTTCTTTGACCGATAATCCGGTAGAAGAGGTTTATGCCGCCAAAAAGCTATTAAAAGCCATAGGGCTTAGAAACGAAGGCATTAAGTTTGTTTCTTGCCCTACCTGTGGCAGAACGAAGATAGATTTAATTAAAATTTCCAACGAAGTTGAAAGCAAATTAAAGAATGTTAATAAAAATATAACCGTTGCGGTTATGGGCTGTGTCGTTAACGGTCCGGGCGAAGCATCGGGAGCCGATATCGGTATCGCCGGCGGTGATTCCTGCGCGGTAATATTCAAAAAGGGCGAAATTGTTAAAAAGGTGCCCGAAGAAAAAATAGTTGAAGAGCTATTAAAAGAAATAGAAAAAATGTAAGGAAAAGAGAAAGCAAATGGCATTGTTTAAAGAAATATTCGGTCAATATTTGTCCGACATTATGACCGAAGCGTTAGAAAAAGCGGAACTTAAAAAGTGCAATTTAGATATTGAAAGCCGTACCCTTAACGCGGAAGTTTTTTCTACAAAGTACATAAGTGCGGGAGATATTAAAAAGGTTTCCGACACGCTTAAAGATATGCTTAAACTTAATACTTGCAATATGTCTTTTACTTTTTCGGACGGTGCTTTTTGCGCTCAAGCTTGTACCGATATTGTAGAAGCAATCAAACATAAAAGCGTTTTCTTTAACGGCTATTTTGCGGATGCTGAATATAATTTAGACGGAAATAAAGTAACAATCAACCTTAAACACGGCGGATTTAAAGTTATTAAGAATAACGGCTTTGAAAACTTGTTTTTAGGGGAAATTAAAAGCATTTTCGGTCTTGATATTACTGTCGGTTTTTGCGGTCAGTTAGATGATGTTGAAATGGAACTTCCGCCGTTGCCGGAAGCTCCGCCGGTTGATTATGCGCAAAATAACAGCGCACCGACAAAGAAGCCCGAGGGCAAGAAAATTACTTTTGAAAAACGGCAGGACACACCAAAAAACGGGAAAGTTTATCTTGACAACCCCAAACTTTTTTACGGACGCAGCATTAACGCCGATATAAAAGAAATGATAGATGTAACCGAAGATGATATTAACATCAGTTGTTGGGGTGAAGTTTTCGGATTAGAAGTCAGAAAAATAAACACAAAACGCGGTGAATCAAACGTTTTAAATTTCTTTTTCAGCGACGGTACCAATTCGCTTAAATGCAATATGTTTATGAGCCCCGACCGAATGGAAAGCATTGCACCTTTAAAGAACGGCGCGACTGTACTTATAAACGGCAAGCAAGAGTTTGACAATTACAGCCACGAGTTTGTTGTTAAACCGACGGCAATGGCGCTTTTGCAAACTTATGAAGAAATGGACGAGCACGAGGGTGAAAAGCGCGTTGAACTTCATTGCCACACCAATATGTCGGCAAAGGACGCGGTTTCCAGCGCAGAAAGTATTATTGAACGCGCTTACAAGTGGGGGCATAAAGCCATTGCGATTACCGACCACGGTGTTGTTCAGTCCTATCCGGCGGCTGCCGGCGCGGTTCAAAAAATCCGCAAAAACGGCGGTGAGTTTAAGGTTATTTACGGCGTAGAAGCATATTTTGTTGATGACATAAACAACAAAACAGAAAATCTTTCCGCAAAGCAGTTGGCAAAATATCGCCACCACCAGATTATTTTAGTTAAAAATCTTACCGGTCTTAAAAACCTTTATAAACTTATAAGCGAAGCCTGCCTTAACGATTTTAAGGCAAGACCGATTACCTTAAAAAGCAAGCTTGATAAGTTGCGCGACGGTTTAATTTTAGGCAGCGCTTGCGAACAGGGTGAGCTTTATAAAGCAATAGTTGACGGCAAACCGGATGAAGAGCTTTTAAGAATTGCCGACTATTACGACTATCTTGAAATTCAACCTGTCGGCAATAACCAGTTTATGGTTAGGGAATCTTCTCTGCCGGACAAAACCGATAAAAAGACCGGCGAAATTATTAAAAACCGCTTTAAAGATGTAAAGAGCGTGGAAGTTATTAAGGACTTTAACCGTAAGGTTGTCGAAATTGCCGATAAGTTAGGTAAACCGGTTGTTGCAACGGGTGATGTGCACTTCCTTAATAAAGAAGACGACATTATAAGAAAAATTATCATGGCCGGTCAAGGTTATGACGATTTTGATTTGCAAGCACCATTATATTTAAAAACTACCGACGAAATGTTGGCTGATTTTGAATACTTCGGTGACCGCGCTAAAGAATTTGTCATTGATAATCCCAATAAAATCGCCGATATGGTTGATGATGATGTTATACCGGTGCCTAAGGGTAGCTATCCCCCCGTAATTGAAGGGTCGGATGATTTGCTTCGCGATATTTGTTGGGAAAACGCTCATAAAATATACGGCGAAAAGTTGCCGGAAATTGTTGAAAAACGACTTGATAAGGAGTTAAACTCTATTATCTCAAACGGATTTTCCATAATGTATATTTCGGCACAAAAGTTAGTGGCATATAGCGAAGAAAACGGATATTTAGTCGGCTCGCGTGGGTCGGTAGGGTCTTCGTTTGTCGCAACAATGGCCGGTATTTCCGAGGTAAATCCCTTACCGCCGCATTACATTTGTCCTAAATGTCACCATAGCGAATTTTTTACAGACGGCAGCGTAGGCTCGGGCTTTGACCTGCCCGAAAAGAACTGCCCCCACTGTGGTGAATCTCTTAACCGTAACGGACACGATATTCCTTTCGAAACCTTTTTAGGCTTTAAGGGCGATAAGGTGCCTGATATTGACCTAAACTTCTCGGATGAATTCCAAAACAGAGTTCAAAAATATACCGAAACCCTTTTCGGCAGCGAGAACGTGTTTAAAGCCGGTACAATTTCGACGATTGCCGAAAAAACCGCCTTTGGTTTTGCCAAAGCGTATGCCGAGAAAAAGGGCATTACCTTAAACAATGCCGAGCTTAACCGTTTGGCAAAAATGGTTGAATCGGCGAAGGTTAAAACAACAACGGGTCAGCATCCGGCAGGTATGATTATTGTACCGCGCGATAAACAAATTTACGACTTTTGCCCGATTCAGCATCCTGCCGATGACATAAAGTCGGATATTATCACAACACATTTTGATTTCCATTCAATTCACGATACAATTTTAAAGCTTGACGAATTGGGCCATGTTATTCCGACAACATATAAATACTTAGAAGAATATACGGGGATACCCGTAACGAGTGTTTCAATGAGCGATCCGGATGTTTACAGCCTTTTTGTTTCGACTAAAGCTTTGGGCGTAACGCCGGAAGAAATCGATTCTAAAAACGGCACTTACTGTTTGCCGGAATTCGGCACTAAATTCGTACGCGAAATGCTTATGGACTGTAAACCGAAAAATTTTGCCGACCTTTTGCAAATTTCCGGCCTTTCACACGGTACCGATGTTTATCTCGGCAATGCTAAGGATTTAATTGATAACGGCACTTGCACGATTTCAGAGGTTATCGGAACGCGTGACAACATAATGGTTTATCTTATTCATAAGGGAATGGAAGAAAGCCGTGCTTTCGAGATTACCGAAACGGTAAGAAAAGGTATGGTGGCATCCGGCAAAATTTCCAAAGAAGACTGGGCCGCTATGGAAGACGATATGCGTGCTGTTAATGTACCCGATTGGTATATTGAATCTTGCCGTAAGATTAAATATATGTTCCCTAA
The DNA here is from genome assembly GCA_045642065.1 of Acutalibacteraceae bacterium. GTDB lineage: Bacteria > Bacillota > Clostridia > Oscillospirales > Acutalibacteraceae > UBA737. The sequence goes on along the minus strand of JAZUID010000001.1, from coordinate 37,693 downwards.
GGCTCACGCCGCCGCTTATGTTATTGCGGCGCTTAGAGTTGCTTGGTATAAAGTACACAAGCCACTTGAATTTTATTGCGCTTACTTTACTGCCCGTCCCGAAGATGTTGATGTTCCTACCATATTGCAGGGCAAGGAAGCAGTAAGAAGATATTTGCGTAATATTAAGGCTAAGGGTAAGGAAGCTACTAAAAAGGAACTTGATGTTTACGAGAATATGTTAATATTTAACGAGCTTATGTCAAGGGGAATAGAAGTAGCACCGATAGATATTAAAAAATCGCATGCCGTTAAGTATTTGCCCGAAAACGGGAAAATGCGTTTGCCGTTTGTGGCTTTAAGCGGTTTGGGCGAAAAGGCCGCTGGGTCGGTTTATGAAACGGCGCAAAAGGGCAACTATGTTTCAAGGGAAGATTTTGCGATTGAAGCCGGCGTTTCAAAAACAGTAATTTCCAACCTTGCAGAGTTAGGCGCAATGGGTGATTTACCCGATACTAACCAAATTTCAATGTTTTAGTATTTTATTTATAGGCAGGAAATTTTTAACCCTGCCTATAATTTTTTTGTGGTAATTTTTTGAAAAAGGTTGCAATTTTGTAATTATTTGATATAATAAGAATATAATATATTACAAATTGTAACTTTTGTGAAAGGAGTGAGACGATAATTGGCTAAACACGCTAAGTACATAGACACCGCATGGTACCAACAAATATATAGAAAACTTCAAAGCTTTGTAAAAGAAAACCGTACGGCTGTCAGACTTTCCGGTGTGGTTGCTATGATTATTGTTTCGCTGGCGGTTGCTTTTGTTTCTTGCGGTGTCACCTTTGCTTTAAAGGTTGACTACGGCAATGAAGATATCGCTACGATTAAAACCGCTTCGGTATTTAATTCCGCTAAAAGCTTGGCGCTTAAGGAAGTTTCGGGTGCCAACAGCAAAAATCTTAAAATAAAGAAGCCTAAGTATTCTTTAACGATTACTTTTAAGGATAAGCTTACCGGCAAAAAAGATTTAGCCGAAATGATTATTAACCGCACCGATAATGTGGTTTACGCGCATACATTATATATTAACGGCAAAAAGACCGCTGTTATTGATAATTTTGACCTTGAAAATTATGTTGAAAGGCACCGCACAAAATATTTTATTGAAGGCGCTGTTAACTCGGCTTCCTTTGCCGATGAGGTTAAAGTGAAAAAAGGTTATTGCTTTGCATCTAAAACCGATGACCTTGATGAAGTTATTGACATTGTTGATAATTTAAAGGTGACTACAAAATCCACCGTAACTTCCGATGTGGTTGTTCCGTTTAAGGTTGTTACCAATAAAACCAATAAACAGGTTGTCGGCTATTCCGAAGTTAAGGTTCCGGGCATTAACGGCATTACCCGTACGGTCGAATCATTAGTTCGCGTTAACGGTGAAATTGTGGAACAGGTTTGTCTTTCAAGTGAGGTTATCACAAATCCTGTTAACCAAGTCGTGTTGGTCGGTACTGCTAAGAGCTTAGTCACTTCAAAGCAAAAGCAGGCAGCCGCAAGGGCAGGTTTCTATTTGCCTTTACCGAAGGGAAGTTATACCATAAGTGCTTACTTTGGTGATGGCCGCGGACATAAAGGCATTGACATGGCAGCTAAAAAAGGCACATCAATTTTTGCCGCAAAGGAAGGCAAGGTTATTTTTGCCGGCTCTTACGGCGGATACGGAAATTGTGTGTTTATAGATCACGGCAGCGGTATAGTTACCCGTTACGCGCACGCGTCAAGCTTGCTTGTAACGACGGGCGAAACGGTTGAAGCCGGTCAGGTAATTGCAAGGGTTGGCACAACAGGTCAGTCAACCGGTAACCACCTTCACTTTGAAGTGGTTGTAAACGGTACAAACTACGATCCCGCACCGTATATAGGAATTTATTAAGGATATGCATTTTGCATATCCTTTTTTCTTGAAAAAGTTTATATTATGTGTTAGAATAGTCATTGTATTTTGATTGGGAGAAAATTATGGCTGATTTAAGAAAAGAAATTGAAAGAAGAAGAACTTTCGCAATAATTTCGCACCCTGACGCCGGCAAAACAACGCTTACAGAAAAGCTTTTGCTTTACGGCGGTGCCATTCAATCGGCAGGTTCGGTTAAGGGCAAGGCTACCGCAAAGCATGCGGTTTCCGACTGGATGGAGCTTGAAAAACAAAGGGGTATTTCGATTACCTCCTCCGTTTTGCAGTTTGAGTATGAGGGTTATTGCATTAACATATTAGATACTCCGGGGCATCAGGATTTCTCGGAAGACACCTACCGCACACTTATGGCGGCAGATAGTGTTGTAATGGTTATAGATGCTGCAAAGGGTATTGAAGCGCAAACGAGAAAACTCTTTAAAGTTTGCGCCATGCGTAACATTCCGATTTTTACTTTCATAAATAAAATGGACCGCGAAGCAAGGGATTCTTTTGAGCTTTTAGACCAACTTGAAAAGGAGTTTGGAATAGGCACTTACCCTATGAACTGGCCTATCGGTTGCGGTTCTAACTTTAAGGGCGTTTTCGACCGTCAAAAAAGGCAGATACTTTTCTTTGACGACCAGCATAGGGGCAGGGATAAACTCACCGCGGTTGAATGCGATATTACCGACACCGCAAAGTTAGATGAGCTTATCGGCGAATACCAAAGGAAAGACCTTGTTGACGAAATTGAGCTTTTAGACGGTGCCAGCTTCGACTTTGATTTGGAAAAGGTCAGAAACGGCAGCTTGACCCCTGTTTTCTTCGGCTCCGCTTTAACAAATTTCGGTGTCGAGCAATTTTTAGAAAACTTTTTAAAGATGACAACTTCTCCGCTTCCGCGAGTTTCGGGTGAAACAGAAGTCAGCCCGTTTGAAGATACTTTTTCGGCTTTCGCTTTTAAAATTCAGGCGAATATGAATAAAGCCCACCGCGACAGAATCACCTTCTTCCGCATTTGCTCGGGCAAGTTTGAGCGCGGGGAAGAGTATTATCACGTTCAGGGCGATAAAATGCTCAGGCTTTCGCAACCGCAACAAATGATGGCGGAAGAACGCCAAGTTATTAACGAGGCTTACGCCGGCGATATAATCGGCGTTTTCGACCCCGGCATTTTTTCGATTGGTGATACGGTTTGTTGCCGTAAAAATCCCGTTAAATTTGAGGGCATTCCAACCTTTGCACCCGAACATTTTTCTATGATAGAGCAAAAGGATTCTTTAAAGCGTAAGCAATTTGTAAAGGGTGTTGAACAAATAGCGCAAGAAGGTGCTATTCAGATTTTCCACGACCCCAATACAGGTATGGAACGCGTTATAGTCGGCGTTGTCGGCGTGCTTCAATTAGAAGTGCTTGAATATCGCCTTAAAAACGAATATAATGTTGATGTTTTGCGTAACGACCTGCCCTATCAGTATATCCGCTGGGTAAGAGAAAGTAAGGTTCCGGTATCCGACCTAAACCTTACTTCCGACACAAAATGGGTGCAGGACTTTAAGGGTAACGATGTTCTTATTTTTACGAGCGAATGGAATATTAACTGGGCGCTTGATAAAAATGAAGGTTTAGTTTTAGAGGATTTTAATAAGGAATAAAAATAAAAGCAATGCTAAAATTAGCATTGCTTTTTTGTTATTCTAAAACCAAATCGTAAAACTCGGCATTAAGGCCTAAGTCGGGGCAAACAAGTTTAATAGGTAAACCGCTGTCGGTAATATAAAGAGTAAATTCGCTGCCGCCTATATTGTTTTTTATATAAATTTCTTTGTCGCTTTTTTCGACCGTTCCGTTTTCGGCCGATTTTAAAAACAAATAGGTGTTTTGCACAACACCCTTTAAGGGCGAAGAAGATATTTTACCGCTGTAATCAAGTCCGTTAAAATACGCCTTGTAATTATCTTCTTTAATTGTTACCGTAAGACCGGAAAGCTCTTTCGGTTTATTAAAATAAAAGGTGGAAGAAAAATCCTTTTCTATAACAGCTTTAAAGGTATAGTTTTCGTTATAAAAAGTGGCTTTGGCGGTAAATGAAATACCGCTTAAAACGGGTTTAATATTCTTTGCGGGTTTAGCGCAACCGCAAAGCAAAAGTAAGGATAAAAAACAAACAGCAATTCTTTTCAAGACATACTTTCCCCTTAAACTTAATGGGGGCATTGCCCCTTAAAGAAAGCAAAGCATCTCAATCAAATCGCTTGCCACAACCGCGCGTTCATTATACTTTTCGGCGGCCATGTCACCAAGCTTTCCGTGAATATAAACGGCATTTTTAACCTCTGTTAAAATGTCTGTTCCGGCGGATACAAGCCCTAACATTAGCCCTGCAAGTACATCTCCGCTGCCTGCGGTTGCGAGCGCGGGTCCGCCCGTCTTGTTAAGAAAAACTTGTTTTTCTGCGGTGGCGACTAATGTTTCGTAGCCCTTTAAAACCACGGTGCAATTATTTGCTTTTGCAAATTCGGTTGCATATTTAATGCGGTTGTTTTGAATTTCTTTTACCGAAACATTACAAAGGCGCGCCATTTCACCGGGGTGCGGTGTCAGCACAACATTTGCTTTGGCTTTCTTTAATAAGTTTATGTCAGCAGCAAGGGCATTTATACCATCCGCATCAATAATCAGAGCTTTTTCGGTGTTTATTATCAAATTTTCAACCGTTTTTAAGGTTTCGGCGGTGTTACCCATACCACATCCCACTAAAACACAGTCGGCTTTTCTTGCCTTCTGGGTTATTCTTTTGTCGGAACTGTCAATGCCGTTTTCAACCGTCTTAGTCGGGATACAAACGGCTTCGGGTACGGCAACCGTAAAGGGCGAATAAATTTTATCGCAAACGGCTGCGGTTAAAAGACCGACACCGCTTCTAAGACAAGCTTTGCCCGAAAGTATGGCAGCCCCTACCATGCCATAGCTTCCCGTTACCATCAGCGCGTGACCGAAGTCACCTTTATTTGTATTTAAAGCCCGTTTTTCAAAAACGGGCTTTTCTATTATTTTTATTTCCATTTTACTTAAACGCACCGTCGGCAAGATGTCTTGGTAAGAATCTCACCATAGCTTCTTTCATACGGTCGTTAGGGGAAACGACCATGCAGGTACCTGCACCCTCACCGCTTGAAAGAACTAAAACAAAGGAATTTTCATCAGGGTTGCAGGCAATGATTTTTTTAGAAAAACCACCTTTTAATATTTCGGGGTTAAACCTTTCAATGCGGGAAACGGCAGAAAGCTCAAACGAAGCCAAGCGTTTTCTCGAACTTTTTGCCATAATCTTATCAATGTCAAATGTTCCGTTGGTAATAATGTACTCATATTCAACATTAAAATTGCCCGAAAGTTTATATGCACCGTAAAAAGCGCCGACAATGATAAAGAGCGAAATCATAGTAAGGAATGAAAACAAAAAGTAAAAAGCAAGGTATCCGACAACGAAAGCTGCCGCCCAAATACCGAGAACCGCTAAAACATCCTTAGCACCTTTTCTTACAGGTAAAATTTGTTCAAAAAATGTATCCATAAAAAAACCGCCTTTAAAAATTATAACATCATTATACACCAAAAGTCATGCCACTTGCAATATAAATAAGAATAGTATATAATAAATTAACCGATTATTCATAATTTCAAGGGAGGTCGAGTGCTTTGAAGCAGGGTGATAAAACCGATAAAAAGGCGTTAAAGTGGATTTTTGCGCGTACAAAGCGCTTTGTCCCTGCTATTATTTTGCTGTCGGTCATAAGCGCAGTGCTTTCTTCTTCGGGCGCTGTTATAGCTCTCGTTTCGCGCAGGGTTATAGACACCGCTACGGGCGACATAAAGGGCAGTATTTTAAAAAGCGGAATTTTACTTTTTGCAATTATTGTTTTTCAAATAATTCTAAACGCAACCTATTCCATTTTAAAAGCCGCCGTTTCGGGCAAAATTACCGTTTCACTTCGCGAGTATTTGTTTTCTGCGTTAGTAAAGAAAAAGTATTCAAGCATTTCCGCATATCATTCGGGTGACCTGCTTAACCGTTTCACTTCGGATGCCGACGTAGTGTCGGGCACCGCCATTTCGCTTATACCGAGCATAGTTTCGATTTTTGTCAGAATTGCGGCAGGTGTCGGTGCTTTGGTATATTTAAGCGGTGGCATTGCTGTTGTAATTTTGGTTGTCGGCATAGTTATACCGACAATCGGCAGGGTTATTAGCAAAAAGTACAAATATTTGCATAAAGAAAGCCAAAGGACCGAGGGCGAAACCCGTTCATTTTTGCAGGAATGTTTCCAAAATACACCGCTTATTAAATCCTTTGTAAGCGAAAAACCGTTTTCTAAAAAGCTTGATAATTTAATGCAGGCAAATTATAAGGTTAAAATTAAGCGCAGTATTATTTCGGCAATAATAGGTTTAGGCCTTGTTTCCTTTTTCTCACTCGGATATAACGGTGTTTTGCTTTGGGGCGCAGGCATGATTTCAAAAAATGTCATCACCTACGGTACCCTGACCGCTCTTTTGCAATTAGTTTCGCAATTAGTCTCACCCTTACAAAATGTTTCGGGCATTTTACCGCAAATCTATTCTTCGACCGCTTCGGCAGAACGGCTGATAGAGCTTGAAGAGTTTGCTGACGAGCCGTTACCGCTTAACGAAAAGGAATTAGAGCAAATTGCCAAAACATACGAAAGCATTGAAATAAGCAACCTTGAATTTTCCTATAAGGATGAGCAAACCTTAAAGGGCTTAACCTGTTCTATACCGCGAAAAGGAATTACGGGCATTGTCGGTCAGTCGGGAAGCGGTAAGAGCACGCTCTTTAAACTGCTTTTGGGACTTTATGATGAATTTAACGGCAGTATAACTATCGGCGGGAAGCCCGTAACGGCTTCGCTTCGCGGTTTGTTTGCTTATGTTCCGCAAGGCAATTTAATACTTTCGGGCACAATTAGAGAAAATATTACATTGGGTAACGAAGCAATAACCGAAGAGCAAATTGAAAATGCCTTAAAGGCAGCCGAAATTTTTGATGTTATTAAAGAACTGCCCGAAGGGATAGAAACAAAGGTTACCGAACGCGGCGGCGGACTTTCGGAAGGACAACTGCAACGCCTTTCCATTGCCCGCGCACTTGTCGCCGATACACCTGTTTTGCTTCTTGACGAAGCGACATCGGCTCTCGATGAAGCAACCGAAACAAAGTTGCTTTCCAACATAAAATCCATGACTGACAAAACCGTTATTTTTATTACGCACAGGTCAACGAGTTCTGCCGCTTGCGATAGGACAATAACGATAAAAGACGGAAAATCTGTCGTTTTGGAATAAAAAACACAAAAAAGTGTTGACAAATCGAAAAAAACTGTTATAATAAGGCTATATTTGATAGAGGCGCGGGGTTCATCAGTAGCACTCAATACTGTGCGGAAACACTGAGTGTGAAAGGGGAAACCGCCGAAATGGTAATTTATTTTCCGGTAAATTATTGTTGGTATGTTGCAAAATATGTATCATACTGTCACATGTGTGGAGAGCTATCGCAATATTTACAAAAAAGTTTGTTTTGTATTTTTTGCCGCGCCACACATGGTGCGGCTTTTATCATTTATCATTATTTTTAAGGAGAGATAAAAATGAGAAAAAGCAAGTTTGCAAAGGTTATCGTGCTTTCTTTAATCTGCATGGCGGTAGCGTTTTTCGGTGCTTACAGCATCGGCGCTGCAACAAGCAAAAACGAAAGCAAGAATACCGCTTTTACCGTTACTGTTGACGGTGAAGAAAATGAGTATGATTTGTCTGACGGCGAATCAGCACAAGCGTATGTTGACGGCTACGCCGACAACTTAGGCGCCGACAAAAATTTCGAGTCACACATTGAAAGTGCGTTGGATACCGTAAGGGAATCTATCGGTGCTTACGCTACATTCTGGTCACTCGTACCTCCGGTTATAGCTATTTTATTGGCTTTAATCACAAAAGAAGTTTATTCTTCACTTTTCCTTGGTATTTTATGCGGCGGCATAATCTATTCGGGCGGTAATTTTGAAAAGATAGTAACCCACGTATTCAGCGACGGTTTCGTAGCTTCGGTTGCCGACTCTTATAACACAGGTATTTTAATATTCCTTGTTCTTTTAGGTGCTTTGGTTGCCATGATGAATAAGGCGGGTGGCTCGCGTGCTTTCGGTAAATGGACTACAAAGCACATCAAGACACGCGTAGGTGCACAGTTAGCAACAATCTTGCTTGGTGTTCTTATCTTTATTGACGACTACTTTAACTGCTTAACGGTAGGCTCGGTAATGCGTCCCGTAACTGATAAGCATAATATTTCCCGTGCAAAGCTTTCTTATTTGATAGATGCTACTGCGGCACCGGTTTGCATTATCGCCCCGATTTCTTCTTGGGCTGCTGCTGTTGCAGGCTTTGCAAAGGGCTCTGGTGCTACAAGCGGTATGTCGTTATTTATAAGCGCAATTCCGTTTAACTTCTATGCTATTCTGACAATTGTTATGATGGTATTCATAGCTATAACAAACGCTGACTTCGGACCTATGAAGAAATTTGAAGAAAATGCAAAGAACGGCGATTTGTTCACAACCAGCCAATTAGAAGTTAACGAAGAAGACGAAGTTGTTAACGAAAAGGGCAGAGTTTGCGACCTTATTGTTCCGGTTGTTTTCTTAATTATAGCTTGCGTAATCGGCATGATCTATTCAGGCGGTTTCTTCACTAAGGACAGCGACGGTTATAAGAACTTTATTACCGCATTCTCAAACAGTGATGCGTCGGTTGGTCTTGTTTACGGCTCTTTTGCAGCAATCATATTCACGGTTATCTTCTTCCTTATCCGTCGTGTTCTTACCTTTAAGGAATGTATGGATTCTATCCCTGACGGATTTAAGGCTATGGTACCGGCTATTATGATTTTGGTTTGCGCTTGGACCTTAAAGGCTATGACCGATAGCTTGGGCGCTAAGATCTTTATTTCGCAATTAGTTGAATCTTCTGCAGGTGCATTACAATTCTTCTTGCCGGCAATTATATTCTTAATTGCGGTTGGTCTTTCGTTTGCAACCGGTACTTCGTGGGGTACATTCGGTATCCTTATCCCGATTGTGCTTAGTGTATTCGGTGCAGAAAGCGGAAACATTACTATTGTTTCAATTTCTGCTTGTATGGCAGGCGCCGTTTGCGGTGACCACTGCTCACCGATTTCGGATACAACAATCATGGCTTCTGCCGGTGCTCAATGCAATCACATCGACCACGTTTCAACACAGTTGCCTTACGCATTTACAGTTGCAGGCGTTTCGTTTGTTTCATACATCATCGCCGGATTTGTATCCAACTGGGTTATTGTTCTTCCAATAGCCATTGCGTTAATGATCGGTACGCTTTTCGTAATAAGAGCAATCAACGCAAAGCGCGCATAATACAGTAACAGTTTTAAAAGCGGTAGAAAATTTTTCTGCCGCTTTTATTTTTTTTCTTTAAAATTTACTTATTAAGTAGTATAATGTTAATGAATTGTTTAAAATTATCAATTATAATTTACTTGTAATTTAGTTTTATGGAGGAATATGCATGATAAGTGTTTCTAACCTACACAAAAAATACGGCAATTTTCTTGCGGTTCAAGATGTCAGCTTTAACATCGGCAAGGGCGAAGTTGTCGGATTTTTAGGACCGAACGGTGCGGGCAAATCAACCATAATGAATATACTGACCGGTTATCTTTCTTTAACCGACGGCAAGGTTTTAATTGACGGGCTTGACATTATGGAAAACCCCGAAGAAGCAAAAAAGAGAATCGGATATTTGCCTGAAATACCCCCTCTTTATACCGATATGACGGTTAAGGAATATTTATATTTTGTATATGACCTTAAAAAAGTGAGCTTTCCGAAAGAAGCGCATATATCGGAGATTATGCGGTTAGTAAATTTAAGCGAAGTCCAAAACCGGCTTATTAAAAATCTTTCCAAAGGTTACCGCCAGCGTGTAGGGTTTGCCGGTGCGCTTGTCGGAAACCCCGAAATTTTAATTTTGGATGAGCCGACGGTTGGTCTTGACCCTAAACAAATTTTTGAAATCAGAGCGCTTATTGAAAAGTTAGGCAGAAATCATACAATTATCCTTTCTTCCCACATTTTATCGGAAATTCAAGCTGTTTGTAAAAGGGTAATTATTATAAATAAGGGAAAGGTTTTAGAGGATGATGATATCGAAAATCTAACCCACAAGCTTTCAAAAAACAATGCGCTTAATGTTACCGCATTCGGCGATGCCGATGTTATTACCAAAGCGTTAAAAGAGTTAGACTCGGTTAAAAGTGTTACTTACTCCGCTTCGGGTACAAAGGGTGCGTTTGACTATACTATCGACCCACAAAACGCCGAAGCCCGCCGTGAAATTTCTTCTGCCATTACTAATAACGGCGGTGAGATAGTTGCGTTTAGCGGCAATACAATCACTTTAGAGCAAGCCTTTTTAAGACTTACTTCCGAAAATTTTGCAGAGATGGAGGCGTAAAAATGAAGGCAATTTTTAAAAGAGAATTTAAAGCTTATTTTCATACTCCCGTAGGGTTTGTTTTAATTGCGGCTTATGCATTTTTCTTAGGCCTTAATTTTTCGCTTTTGTTTCAATACGGTCAACCGCTTATTACCGAAATTATTGCCGGTGTTTCAACCGTTGCGGCTTTTGTAACGCCGGTGCTTACAATGCGGCTTATAAGTGACGACCGTCGCCAAAAGGTTGACCAAGTTTTACTGACTTCGCCGGTAACACCCTTCGGCATTGTAATGGGTAAATATTTAGCGGCATTGGCTGTTTTTGTAATCGGCTTTGCACCAACCCTTGTTTTTGAAATTATCTTTTCAACCTATTGCAAGGTTAACATCTTAGAATATGTTTATGCCCTTTTAGGTATGATACTGTTGGGCGGTGCGCTTATCGCTATTGGTATGTTTATTTCTTCCTTAACCGAAAGTCCGGTAATTGCGGCAATTTTAACATTCTTTACAAACATATTGATTATTTATACGGCAAGTCTTGCCAACATGACAAGCAAAGCATTTTTAGCTAAAATCTTAAATGCCATGGCTTTAATGCAGGCTTATGAAAACTTTACTTCTGCTGTTTTTTCACCGAAAGATATTATTTACTTTTTAAGCTATTCGGCAGTATTTATCTTCCTTACGGTACGCTCGGTTGAGTCGCGCCGTTGGGCTTAAAAGGGGGAACGGTACTATGAATAACGAGTTAAATAACAATTTAGAAAACGCCGAAAACGAAAAAAGCGCAAAATTCAATAAGCTTCGTTTAAAGCGTGGCGGATACTCAATAGGTCTTACCGCTATCGTTATTGCGGCGGTTATCTTGTTTAATGTTTTGTTTGGCGTTTTGTCTGACCGCTTGGGTCTTGAAATAGATATGTCCGCTGATAAAAAAACATCTGTTTCGGCAGAAAACCAAAAATATATTAAAGATTTAGATGAGAAAGTCGAGATTACCGTTTGCGCCGACAAGAAGCAATATGCCGACGGCTATATGGCTTATTATGCCTATAATTCCTTTGGCGCTTCGGGCAACGATGATAACGATTATTACGCGCAAACATTGTCAATAATTGATAAGTATGACAAGTTGAGCAGTAAAATTGACTTAAAATATATTGATACCCAAAGCAGTGCCTTTGCCTCAATTACTACCGCCTATCCAAATGAAGATGTGGCTTACGGCGATATTTTTGTTGCGGGCGAAAGCGGAAGATACCGCCATATAGCTTATAACGATATCTATACTGTTGAAACAAGCGACAGCTACACATACGAGGTTACGGCAAACAATATCGAAACTGCTCTTACAAGCGCTATTGATTATGTCGTAACGGGCAAAAACATTAAAGCATTAGTTATCACGGGACATTCGCAAGATGATTACACGAGCAACTTTGTTGCATTGTTAAAATCAAACAATTACACTGTTGATACACTTGACGCTAAAATAATTTCCAAGATTTCTGATGAATATGATGAAATTATTTTGGCCGCACCGACAAACGACTTTTTAGATACCGAAATTGATGCCTTAAACAAGTTTTTGGAAAACGAAGGCAAATTCGGAAAAGGCATGCTTTATTTTGCCGATGCACTTTTACCGCAAAACCCGAATTTAAATGCTTTTTTAAAGTCTTGGGGTGTCCTTGCCGAAGAAGGCATTTTGTATGAAACAAATGAAAACTATTATATCCCCGACGACCCGACAACCGTCGGTATGTTTAAAGCAAACGACCAAAAGGCAACGAGCTATTGCATATCGGGATTTAATGTTCCCTTAACAGTAAGCGAGGATTTACCCGACAACATTACCGCAACCGCACTTTATACCACCAGTAAAAATGCCGTTAAGGCGCCTACTTCCGTTACAAAGGACTGGGCAGGTTATAACGAGAGCGACAAAAAGGTTTATGCCGGCATTATTGAAAGCGTAAAAACCGGAGAAAAGGGAAACAAAAAGAGTTATCTTTATACCTTCGGCAGTATCGAATATATCTTGTCTGACTGGGCGCAAAACACTCAACTCTTAAACCAAAGCGCAACACTTTATGCGGCCGAAAATGCCGCCGGCGGCGATACAAACGGAATTAAATTTACCGCTAAAACAATTAAGGACGAAAGCTTTGTGTCGGAAGTTACCGCGTCAAGCGCAGTATTTGTTCTTGTTTTCTTCAGCATAATTGTTCCGCTCTGCATTGTTGCCGCAGGTGTTGTAGTCTATGTTAAGAGAAGGCGGATGAAATGAAAAACGGCAAAACAGAAAACGAAAGCTTTTCAATTTTTGACGCACCCGATGAAATTAAAACAAAAAAGCAAAAAAACGGAAAGGGCAGGTTAACGGTTCTGACCGTAAGTGCTCTAATCCTGATATTTATAATTGCGGGGGTTATTTTCGTGCCGAAAATTCTGCCCGAAAAGCAAGAAGAAAAACAAAACACGGGTTTTAACTCTTTTTCGGTTATGAATATAAGCAAGGATACTGTAAAAAGCGTTAAAATTACCAATAAAAACGGGACCTTTACTTTTTACCCTAAAAAAGATATAATAACAAACGGCGATTCCGGTACTTCATACGATGTTTTACATTGGTATGCAGAAGAAATTGCCGAAGAAAAGGTTAATACAACCAATACCGAATCCAAAATAACTGCGGCAACCGTCGTTTCGGCAGTCAGGAAGATTACCGAAAAATCCGCCAGCGAATGCGGATTTAACAATCCGTCGGTTTCTGCCGAGGTTACAACAAAGGACGGCAAGTCCTACACATTGTATATAGGCGACATTTCACCCGACGGTTACGGTGTGTATATAAAATTTAAGGATTCCGAAAAGATTTATCTTGCAGAGGAAAGCATTATTGACAGTTTTGTATTTACTGCCGATGACCTTTGCAGCACACAAGAAGTGGGAGAGGAATAAAAATGAAAAATTTTGATGTTGCTATTGTCGGCGGCGGTATAGGCGGTCTTATGGCGGCTTACAGGCTTAAAGAAAAAAACAGTAACATTAGCATCGTTATTACCGAAAAAGGCAATTCCATCGAAAAAAGGCATTGTCCTGCCGGCAAAAACAGTTCCTGCGTTCATTGCAAAATTTGCAGTATTACGAACGGCTTTGCAGGTGCCGGCGCTTTTTCGGACGGCAAGTTTAATTTAGGCACTGCTTACGGCGGTACCTTGGGCGAAGAATTGGGCGAAGACAAAGCCAACGAATATATTAACGAAGTCGATAAAATATTAAATAAGTATTGCACATTAGGCATCCCGAAAGTTTATGTTTCCAACGACGAACTCAAGTTAAAGTGTTTACAAAACAATTTAAGACTTCTTGATATGAACGTTAAGCATTTAGGCACAGACAACAATTTTGTAACAATGCAAAATTTAATTAACGCGTTAAAAGAATTGGGCGTTGAGCTTTTGCCTTTTTATGATTGCGAAAGCATCAGTAAAACTGATAGCGGTTATGTTCTAAACTACGCTAACGGCGAAAAAATCGCTGCTCAAAAGATTATTATTGCGACTGGCAGAAGCGGTGCTAACTTTGTTGCCGATATTTGCAAAAGTTTCAACATACCGATGCGTTCTAACCACATTGACATCGGTGTCCGTGTCGAAATGAAGGATATTATTTGGAGAGAGTTTTCCGACAAGATTTACGAACCGAAAATTCTTTACAAAACAAAAACTTTTGAAGACCGTTGCAGAATGTTCTGCTTTAATAAAGGCGGTTTGGTTTCGGCAGAAAACAACAATGGCATTATTACCGCTAACGGTCACGCCTTTGCCGAAGCCGACAAAAAAACAGATAACTGTAACTTTGCCATTCTTTCGAGCATCCGCTTTACAGAACCCTTTAATCAACCCACCGAATATGCTGAAAATATTTCAAGGCTTGCCAATATGATTGGTAACGGTAATGTAATCGTGCAACGCTTCGGCGATTTAATAAGAGGCCGTCGCACAAACGACCACCGGTTAGCACAAAACACCGTTGTACCAACCTTAAAGGCGACCTCGGGCGATATCTCGTTAGTTCTGCCACACCGTCTGCTTACAAACATAATTGAAACTATTTATGCACTTGATAAGGTAGCACCGGGGACTGCCAACGATGATACTTTGCTTTACGGCTGCGAAAGCAAATATTATTCAATAAGGCCTGAATTTATGAACAACAAGTTTGAGTTAACCGACGGAATATTTATTGCCGGTGACGGAAGCGGTATTTGTCGCGGACTTTCTCAAAGCGGTGCAATGGGTATTTATGTTGCCGACTGCATTTTGGAATAAGATATGGAAAAAGCACACACAAAATTTTTGTGTGTGCTTTTTGTGTTTTAAAATCATTTTCCCAAATATTCTTCCAAACAAAGGCCGCTGGCCTTTATTTTTTTAGCCTCGTTAATACCTACAAAGCGGTAGTGCCAAGATTCATAAATAACGCCGGTTTTATCCTGCTTGGATTTAGGATAGCGCAATATAAAACCGTATTCTGCGGCGTGGGAAGAAAGCCATTCAAATTCTTTCGTGTTTTCGAACGCGTCATCCGCCATATTTATATCGAGCGCCAAACCCGTATTGTGTTCGCTTGTCCCAGGTCTCGCAACAACGGTTGCGGCGGCGTCTTCAGCCTGCTTTCCGGCAGGTGTGCCCTTTGCAATTTCGCGGTTAACCTGCTTGTCAAAAAGCATTTTTTGAATGGCATAGGAACGGTAAGGCGACCAAACCCGAAGGTTAACGCCGTCCTTCTTCGCGTTTTCTATCATAGCAACTAAGTAAGGATAAGCATCTTTATCAAACTGCGTTAAGGAGCCACCGATATATTTGCTTTCAATTTCTGTTAAATTGCCTTCATAATCGTAATCTGCCGGCAACGGGTTTTTATCATTAACGAGAAACAGATTTTTATATTCGGCATTTAAAGTATAGTCACCCAATGTAACGGTTTCGGGCTCTGCTTCCTTTTCGGAGACAACTTTGCTTGATGAGGTGCTTTGGTTAGAAGAAACCTTTTCGCTTTTATCGTCCTTTTTGCTTTTTAAGAGTAAAAAGCCGACTATAACGAGTAAAATAACAAGAACAAAAATTAAAATTTTTGTGTAAAATCTTTTTGTTGCTTTATTCATAAAACCACCCCTAATCGTCAAGCTTTAATACCGCCATAAAGGCTTCTTGCGGAACTTCTACGCTGCCGAGCTTTCGCATTCTCTTTTTGCCTTCTTTTTGCTTTTCAAGTAATTTTTTCTTACGGGTAATGTCACCGCCGTAGCATTTTGCAAGTACATCTTTGCGAAGTGCTTTAATGGTCTCTCTTGCAATAATTTTTCCGCCGACTGCAACCTGAACGGGAACTTCAAAAAGCTGACGGGGGATATAATCCTTTAACTTTTCGGCAATTTTGCGCGCCCTTGTGTATGCGTTGTCTGCAAACACAATAAAGGAAAGGGCGTCAACAACATCACCTGCAAGCATAATATCAAGCTTGGAAAGCTTGGAAACTTTGTAACCTTTGGGCTCGTAATCGTAGCTCGCATATCCGCGCGTGCGCGATTTTAATGCGTCAAAGAAATCGTAAATAATTTCTCCCATAGGCATAACATAATGAATATCAACACGGTCGCCCATGTATTTCATATCGGTATATGTTCCGCGACGCTCTTCGCAAAGTTGCATAATTGCGCCGACAAATTCGCTTGGACTGTAAATATGAACATCGGCAATAGGCTCAAACGCGCGTGCTATTAAAGCGGGGTCTGGGTAGTTGGTCGGATTATCGACAACTATTGTTTCGCCGGAAGTAAGCTCAAATTTATATTCAACGCTCGGTGCGGTTGTAACAAGGTCTAAATTGTATTCGCGTTCAAGCCTTTCCTCAATAATTTCCATATGCAAAAGGCCTAAAAATCCGCAACGGAAGCCGAAGCCCAACGCGGTCGAGGTTTCGGGCTCAAAAAGAAGAGAAGCGTCGTTAAGCTGTAACTTTTCAAGTGCTTCGCGAAGCTCGGGATATTTAGCACCGTCTGCCGGATAAATACCGCAGAAAACAACGGGATTAACCTTGCGGTAACCGGCAAGAGGTGTACTGCAAGGATTGTTTGCAAGTGTAATGGTGTCGCCGACGCGTGCTTCGCTGACCGTTTTAATAGAAGCGGTTAAATAACCTACTTCGCCGGCTTCCAAGCAGTCACATTTTTCTAAACTAACAGCACCTTTACGGCCGATTTCCACCGTTTCAAATTCGGCACCGGTTGCCATCATACGAACAACATCGCCGGTTTTAAGGCGGCCGTTCATAACTCTGAAATAAACAATTACACCTTTGTAAGCATCATAATATGAGTCAAAAATAAGTGCTGAAAGGGGAGCATCGGAATCGCCCTTCGGTGCAGGGAAATCGGTTACAATGTGCTCTAAAACCTCTTCAACATTTACGCCGGTTTTTGCCGAAATCAGCGGTGCGTTTTCAGCTGAAATGCCGATTACATCTTCAATTTCCTGCTTTATGCGTTCGGGCTCTGCCGCGGGCAGATCAATTTTATTTACAACCGGCAAGATTTCAAGCCCGTGGTCAACAGCAAGATAGGTGTTGGCAAGGGTTTGGGCTTCAATGCCCTGCGAAGCATCAACCACCAAAACGGCACCTTCGCAGGCGGCAAGTGAACGGGAGACTTCATAGTTAAAGTCAACATGTCCCGGTGTGTCGATAAGGTTTAATTCATATTCTTTACCGTCTTTTGCTTTGTAATAAAGGGTAACGGCGTGGGCTTTTATTGTAATACCGCGTTCCCTTTCAAGATCCATACTGTCAAGTATCTGGTCTTCCATATCGCGCTTTGCAACCGTGCTTGTAAGCTCAAGCAAACGGTCTGCAAGGGTGGATTTCCCGTGGTCGATATGTGCGACAATGCAAAAATTTCTTATGTTTTCAAGCGGAAATGACACTTTCATTTCTCCTTAATTAAAATATTTATCATATTGTACCACATTTTTATAAATAATACAATTATATTTTATACTATATACTGTATCAAAAAAATGTTGACAATAAGGCGGTTTGGTGCGATAATATATGTGTATAGAAATAATTATTTATGGTGGTTAACAATGCGTGTTATTACCGGCACTGCCAAGGGCTTGCGCCTCTTAACACCGGAGGGGCAGGATGTCCGCCCCACGCCCGACAGGGTTAAAGAAGGTGTTTTCAGCGCAATCCAGTTTGAGCTTGAAGGCAGACGTATGTTGGACCTTTTTGCCGGCTCCGGCCAAATGGGTATTGAGGCTTTAAGCCGTGGTGCTTTATCGGCAACTTTTGTTGACAGCAAGCCACAGTCTGTAAATCTTATCTTGGAAAATTTAAAAAACACCGGTCTTGGCGATAGGGCCAAGGTTGTAAAAAAAGATTTTCAGTCTTTTATCGCGACCGATTCAGGCGTTTACGATATTGTTTTTATTGATCCTCCTTATGCGGCAGGGCTTTTTGTGCCGGCTATAAAAAATGTGCAAAGCTTAGTAAGTGATTACGGTGTTATTATTTGCGAGCATCCGCTTGATATTAAGTTGCCCGAAACAATCGGCGCTTTTACAGTTTCAAAGCAATACCGTTACGGTAAGGTTTGCATTACCTTGTTCAGAAAAGAAGGCACATTATGACAGATTACAGTACAGCAATTTGCCCCGGCAGTTTTGACCCTGTAACACTCGGGCATATTGATATAATAAAGCGTGCTTCGGAAATGTATAAAAAGGTCATTGTCGTTGTTATGAATAACACGGCTAAAAATTGCCTTTTCACCGCCGAAAAGCGCGTTGAACTAATTAAAAAGAGCATTAAAGATTTAAGCAATGTTGAGGTTGAATGCTATAACGGTTTGCTTGCCGACTATGTCGCAAGTAAGAATGCCGGCGTAATAGTAAAAGGCCTTCGCGCTATGTCCGACTTTGAATATGAGTTTCAAATGGCGCTTACTAACAAAAAGCTTAACCCGAATGCCGAAACGGTCTTTTTGACTACGGCTGTCGGGAATATGTATTTAAGCTCAAGCATGGTAAAACAAATAGCCGGTATGGGCGGAGATATTTCCGACTTTGTACCGAAAGAGATTTTAGCCGATATTAAAGCGGCTATTAAAAAATAGTTATTATTGGTTTTTGCCGTAAAGGCTTAGCCTAATATATAAAAATAACCGGCAACGGTTACGGAGGATGAAAAAAATGACACTCGAAGAATTATTAGAGCAGTTTGACGAAGTTCTTGACAGCGGTATTAAAATTCCCGGCAAGAAAACAGTTGTAGATGTAGAAAGGTTACGCGCAGTTGTTGATGACATTCGCCTTAACATTCCTGCTGAAATTAAGCAGGCTAAGGGTATTGTTGCTGACCGCGCAGACATTATTACAAATGCTAAACGCGAAGCAGATGCAGTTATTCGCAGTGCCGAAGAACGCGCACGCGGTTTAGTAGCTCAAGAGCAAATCGTAAAGTTGGCTCAGGAAAAGGCTGCGGAAATTATTGCCAGCGCACAAACCAAGAGCCGTGAAATGCGCAAAGCAGCGCAAGATTTTGTTGATGACATTATGCGTAGAGCAGACGAAGGCTTAACCGCTAATCTTGGCGATGTTCGTAAGACCCGTGCTGCTTTAAAGCAACAAGTTCCTGCTAATAAGGACTAATTGATTTTCAAAATTATCCCGATTTTATGCCTGACATTTTTCGTGTCGGGCAAAAATCTTTTAATGACCTATTGTAAGCTTAATTTTTTTATGTAGGTTAGTGGCGTAGAAGGAGTTTTTTAGGTGTACAAAGAGATATCCCCAAATTTAAACTTTGTTGAAGAAGAAAAAAGAATAAAACAATTTTGGGACGATAACAAAATTTTTGAAAAGAGTATTGATGCCCGCGCAAAAGGTGAGCCGTATGTGTTTTATGACGGACCGCCGACCGCAAACGGCAAGCCTCATATCGGACACGTTTTAACGCGTGTTATTAAAGATATGATTCCGCGTTACCGTACCATGAAAGGCTATATGGTTCCGCGTAAAGCCGGTTGGGATACTCACGGCCTACCCGTTGAGCTTGAAGTTGAAAAGCTTTTAGGTCTTGACGGCAAGGAACAAATCGAGGAATACGGTTTAGAGCCGTTTATTGACCATTGCAAAGAATCGGTTTGGAAATATAAAGGCATGTGGGAAGACTTTTCAAAAACCGTCGGCTTTTGGGCTGATATGGACGACCCGTATGTTACTTATCACAACGACTATATTGAGTCGGAGTGGTGGGCTTTAAAACAAATATTTGAAAAAGGTCTTTTATATAAAGGCTTTAAGATTGTACCTTATTGTCCCCGTTGCGGAACTCCGCTTTCTTCTCACGAAGTCGCTCAGGGCTACAAAACCGTTAAGGAAAGAAGTGCCGTTGTTCGCTTTAAAGTTGTTGGCGAAGACGCTTATTTCCTTGCTTGGACCACTACACCGTGGACACTTCCTTCTAATGTGGCTCTTTGCGTAAATCCGGATGAGGAATATGTACTTGTAAAGGCTAACGACGGTTACACTTACTATTTAGCTGCTGCTTTGCTTGAAAAAGTTTTAGGCAAGCTTGCTACCGAAGAAACGCCTGCTTACGAAATTTTAAAAACCTTTAAAGGTACCGAACTTGAATATAAAGAGTATGAGCCTTTGTTTGCTTGTGCCGGCGAAAAGGCAGCTCAACAACACAAAAAAGCTCATTTTGTTACATGTGACACTTATGTTACTATGTCTGACGGTACCGGCATTGTTCACATCGCCCCTGCTTTCGGTGAGGATGACTCTAAGGTCGGCAGAAGATACGATCTTCCGTTTGTCCAATTCGTTAACGGCAAGGGTGAACTGACCGAAGAAACACCCTACGCCGGTAAATTTGTTAAGGATGCGGACAAATTTGTTTTGACCGATCTTGAAAAAGCCGGTTTACTATTTGACGCACCTAACTTTGAACACGAATATCCGCATTGCTGGCGTTGCGACACACCGCTTATCTACTATGCCCGCGAATCTTGGTTTATTAAAATGACCGAGGTTAAGGATGACCTTATCAAAAACAATAATACTATTAACTGGATTCCCGAAAGCATCGGTAAGGGCAGATTCGGTGACTGGCTTGAAAACGTTCAGGACTGGGGCATTTCGCGTAACAGATATTGGGGCACTCCGCTTAATATTTGGACCTGCGAATGCGGTCATATGCATTCTGTCGGCAGTATTGAGGAATTAAAATCCATGTCGGATAACTGCCCTGATGACATTGAACTCCACCGTCCTTACATCGACAAGGTTACCATTAAGTGTCCGCATTGCGGTAAGCAAATGCACAGGGTACCGGAGGTTATTGACTGCTGGTTTGACTCCGGCTCAATGCCATTTGCGCAACATCATTACCCCTTTGAAAATAAGGATTTGTTTGAAGCGCAATTCCCTGCTGACTTCATTTCCGAAGCAGTTGACCAAACACGCGGTTGGTTCTATTCACTTCTTGCAATTTCAACCCTTATTTTTAATAAAGCACCTTATAAAAATGTTATCGTTTTAGGCCACGTTCAAGATGAAAACGGCCAAAAAATGAGTAAATCCAAAGGCAACGCGGTTGACCCGTTTGATGCATTAACCTCCTACGGTGCCGATGCTATCCGTTGGTATTTCTATACCAATTCGGCTCCATGGCTTCCTAACCGTTTCCACGGCAAAGCCGTTACCGAAGGTCAACGCAAATTCATGGGTACACTTTGGAACACGTATGCTTTCTATGTGCTTTACGCTAATATTGATAAGTTTGATCCTACTAAGTATAAGCTTAGCGATTTAAAGCTTACAGTAATGGATAAATGGTTGCTTTCTAAGTTGAATTCAATGGTTAAGGCGGTTGACACTAACCTTGCCGATTACAAAATTCCCGAAGCTGCACGCGCGCTTTCCGAATTTGTTGACGAAATGAGCAACTGGTATGTAAGGCGCGGACGCGAGCGTTATTGGGTACAAGGCTTAACCGATGATAAAATCGCCGCCTATACCGTTCTTTATAATGCGCTCGTCATTACCGCAAAAACGGCAGCTCCCATGATTCCGTTTATGGCAGAAAACATTTACCAAAATTTAGTTCGCAGTCTTGACAGTAATGCCCCCGAAAGCATCCATCTTTGCGACTTCCCCGTAGTTGACGAATCGTTAATCGATGCAAAACTTGAAGAAAACATGGAAGCGGTTTTGCAAATAGTTGTATTGGGCCGAGCAGCCAGAAACGGTGCCGTGCTTAAAAACCGTCAACCGTTAGCGCAAATGTATGTTAAGTCTGATGTTACCCTTGACGATTTTTACAGCGAAATTATAAGGGATGAACTTAATATCAAGAAGGTTGATTTTACCGCCGAGGTTGATAACTTTGTCAGCTACAAATTCAAGCCGCAACTAAAAACAGTCGGGCCTAAATACGGTAAGCAGTTGAATGATATCAGAACTGCACTTTCCGAACTTGACGGCGCTAAGGCGAAAGCCGAGCTCGACGCAAACGGCAAGATTGTTTTAGATTTGGCTTCCGGCACGGTAGAATTAGCAACCGAAGATTTGCTTATTGAAGCGGCTCAACGCGAAGGCTTCTACACAGTTAGTGACCGTGGCGTTACAGTTGCTATTGATACAAGCTTGACCGACGAACTTATTGCAGAAGGTTATGTACGCGAGCTTATAAGCAAAGTACAAACAATGCGTAAGGAAGCCGGCTTCCAAGTAGTTGACCACATAAATATCACCGTTGAGGCGGACGGCATTATTGCTGACACCGTAACCAAATTGGGCAATGAAATCGCAACCGACACATTAGCAGAAAGCATAATTCTAGGCTCTGTTAACGGCTTTGTTAAGGAATGGGATATCAACGGCCAAATGGTTAAAATCGGTGTAGAAAAGGTTGGAGGATAAGTATTATGGCTGATAACTTTGAAGATTACGGCGAATTTGAGGACATAAGCTCTACCAGCTACAAGCGCAAAAAAGCCATTAAAATAGATATTGGCGAAATGGCTGAAAGCTATGGCGAAGGCATTTTTAAGAACATCGACAAAATTATTAAAGGCATCGGCTTTTTGCTTGCCGCAATAATTATTTTGGCTTTTCTTGTTTTAGGTGTTTTTATTGCTAAAATCTCTATTAAATATTTGTTTGTTTCATTCTTAGTTTTGCTCGCAGGTATTGTAATAGGCGCTATCGTTCTTTTCCTTGTTTACGGGCTTGGTCATATCATTTCGCAGAATGACGAAATCATTAACAAATTAAGATAATTTTACGAAAATGCGGTAAAAATTTTGCCGCATTTTTCTATTTGCTCAAATATTGACACTTTTGATAATATAATATATAATTATAATATATAAATTTATAATGCGGGGGTGGTGGCTTGAAAAAGAAAATCTTAAAAGCAGTTGCTTTGGTTGTTGCAATGGTTCTTGCAATAAGCAGCTTTTGTCTTTATGCCGCCGCATCTACGGTTACATATTTAAACGTTACCGGTACTGACGTTAATGTGCGTTCGTCGCCGGGCGGTTCTTCTATCGGCAAGGTAAGCTACCAATCATTTCAAGTGCTCGGCAGTGCCAACAGCGGTGGTTACACTTGGTACAAAGTCAATTACGGCGGGCAAGAGGGGTGGATAGCTTATAGCACCGAATGGGCTAACATTTCCACCCCCGATTTTGAGACAATGGTAAGCAAGTTTCCGGCAACCTATCAACCGGCTTTAAGGGAACTGCATAAACAGTACCCTAATTGGGAATTTTATCCCGACAATCTTTCAATTACATTTCCCGAAGCGGTGGCTTTAGAAGCCCAACTAAACCGCAAACAAACACAAGGCAACTGCTCTTGGCGCGGTATGTATAGCGGTGCTTTCGACTGGAATACAGGGAATTATATCGCCTCTAACGGTGGTTGGTATGCCGCATCTCGCGAACTTGTCGCCTATTATTTAGACCCGCGCAACTTCCTTACTGCACCGACTGTAATAATGTTTATGCAACAAAGCTACAACAGTCAGTCAGAAACAAGGGCGGACGTTGCAAATGTAATAAGCGGCACATTTTTGGCTAATGGTTACGGTGGCAATCAAAACGCTTACATTGATGATATTATGGAAGCGGCAACACAGTCGGGCGTAAGCCCTATTGTAATTGCCGCAACCATTATTCAAGAGCAAGGCAATGGCAGCTCGGAACTCATAAGCGGTGCTAACGGTTATTACAACTTCTTTAATGTCAGTGCAAGCGGTGCAACACAGGAACTGGTTGTCAGCAACGGACTTGCCTATGCGCAAAGTCAAGGCTGGAACAGTCGAAGGGCATCAATAATCGGCGGTGCTAAGTTCTACGGCTCTAACTATGTATCGGAAGGACAAGATACATATTATTACAAAGATTTTAATGTCAAAAATCCCGAAAAGGTTTGGCACCAATATGCGCAAGCCGTTCACGATGCGGAATCTTCAGCCAAAAAAGCGGCAGCAGGTTTTACCTCTAACCATAATATGAAGTTAAGATTTAAAATCCCCGTTTACACAGGCATGCAAGGCTCTCCTTGCGAAAAACCGCAGGAAACACAGTGGTATAACAATTATTATATTAACGATTTGAAAATTGAAAAAGAAACATCCGCCGGCAGCGGCAGTTATTTTGTTTCTAACGGACTTGCCCCGTCCTTTAATCTTTACAATTTTGACTACACTTTAGAAGTTTACGGCAATATGAAGATGAGCTGTACTTTAAACAGATATGCCGAGATTTCGAGTGTCACTGCGGACGGCAGTTATATTTATATAACGGTTAAAGCGGAGACATGGTACACAAACACATACAGGATAAACTACTATGCTTCTTCCCCCGCAACAATTGTTTTTTATAAAACCAATGCTAACAGTAATAACGAAGTAATTAAAACATTAAAGCTCGGGTATCCGAACATTCTTTACGGCGATGTTGATTTAAACGGCAAGGTGGATAGTTCGGATGTAGTTCTTGTTAAAAAGCATTTACTCGAAAAGACTACCATATCGGGCGAAGCCTTTACAAAGGGCGATACTAATTCAGACGGTGTTATTGATATTATTGACCTTGCATGGATAAAAATGTATCTGTCAGGTCTGATTTAATAAAAGGTGAAAAAATGAAAAAGTCTATTATAAAGATTGTTGGTTTTCTCATTTCGGTTATTTTAATTATGAGCTTTTGCACAATGTTCGCTTCGGCCGCAAAAGCAACACTTATTGCTAACAGCAACTCTGTAAATGTCGGTGAAAGGGTTTCGGTAAAAGTTACTCTTAATTCCAACGAAAAAATGCAAAGCGTTACCGGCAACATCACATACAATTCGGAAATTTTGCAATATGAATCTGCAAGCGCCACCGGAATTTCGGGCGGAGCAGGTGTCTTAACCTTAAACGGCAGCAATGTAAGTGACAGTTATATTGTTACTATAAATTTTATTGCGACAAAAGCCGGCAGCTCTGTTATAAGCACAGTAGATCTTCATTATCAAAATAATAACGGTATAAATTCCATTTCAAAATCCACAACATCGGTTCAGGTTATAAATCCTACTAAGTCGAATGATGCTGATTTGGCATCGTTAAGACTTGGTGCCGGTAGTTTAAGCCCTGCTTTTTCACCAAACATTACCGAATATTCGGCTACTATTCCATACTCCGCCAAAGAATGTAAGGTTTATGTTTCTGCAAATGACTCGGCGGCTAAAATCGACGTTGAAGGCAGTGCTACCATGAAGGTTGGCACAAATAAGAGAGTTGTTATAGTTACAGCCCCAAACGGCACCGTTAAAAAATATACGATAACGATTGTGCGTAAAAGCGAAAACGGTGAAGATTCCATAGATCCAATAACACCTTATGATGTTAATATTGACGGCAAAAAGTATGTTGTGCTGTCTAACCTAACCGATGTTGAAATTCCTATCGGATTTAGTATTGATGATGCAACATATCTTGGCAATCCGGCGCAAATTGCTACTGACAATAAAGGCGAGTACAAGCTTTATTATTTGAAAAGCAAATCGACAGGGGACATATATCCCTATACTTACAAAGACGGATTTTTCACCGCGGTAAAATATTTGAACTTTAACAACAAGACATATATTTTTGCCAATGAAAAGGCAAAGGGCAAAGCAGAATCGGGATATTACAGAGCCAGCCGGCAAATAGGTGAATTTAAGGTTGATTGTTTCGCAAGTCGCAACCCGAAATTCTCGGATTTTTGTTGGATTTTCTGCTATGTTGACGGCGCGTACGATTTTTATTCGTACGATGCAAAACAAGGCGTTATTCAACGCGACCCCAATTTTGTCATGATTGACAAAAAAGCCCAAGCCGATAACGACTTAAACTTTTTACAGCGCTTTAAAACCATTAACCGTAACGGTCAAATTTTGGTTATCGCGTTAGTGGTAACGGCGTTGCTTATTATTGCCATTATCGTATTGTTACTGATAAGATTTTTCGGTTCTTCGATTAAAGAAGATTCGGCACCGCCGGTTATGGATGAACATATCGGTGCGGATGAGTTTTTGATTGAAAGAGCGGTCGATGATGAAATCCGTAACGCATCTTTAAGCGAGGAAGATTTTTCAGCGCCTGAAGACGACCTTTTTGTAGATGGCGAAGAGGACAACGAAGCTGATATTTAAGGCTGAATTAAAATTAAGCGGCTCTTTTTAATAAAGAGTCGCTTTAACTTTTTAAAAAGCTGTTTATACCTTTAAGATTTATTGACAAAACAAAGGCTTGGGGTTATAATTACTATTGGTTAATTATTTATATAAGGATGTATATTTTATGAAATGGACTTCACTAAATGATTTACGCGAAAAATACCTTTCTTTCTTCGAATCTAAGGGGCATTTGCGCCTTGGCAGTTTTTCGCTTGTGCCTAATAATGACAAGTCTTTACTTTTGATAAATTCGGGCATGGCACCGATGAAAAAATACTTTACCGGTGAAGTTACACCGCCTTGTAACCGCGTTACCACCTGCCAAAAGTGTATTCGCACACCCGACCTTGAACGCGTTGGTCACACCGCGCGTCACGGTACATATTTTGAAATGCTCGGTAACTTCTCTTTCGGCGATTACTTTAAGCACGAGGCTATTCCGTGGGCATGGGAATTTTTAACAAAGGTTTTAGAAATTCCGGAAGACAAGCTTTGGCCATCGGTTTATGAAGAAGATGACGAAGCTTATGCTATTTGGCGTGACGAAATCGGCGTACCGGAAGAGCGCATTGTAAAGCTCGGCAAAGAAGATAACTTCTGGGAGCATGGCACAGGCCCTTGCGGTCCTTGCAGCGAAATTTACTTTGACCGTGGCGAAAAATACGGTTGTGGCTCGCCTGACTGTAAACCGGGTTGTGATTGCGACCGTTATATGGAAATTTGGAACAACGTTTTCTCGCAATTTAACAATATGGGCGACGGCACCTATACCGAGCTTGAACACAAGAATATTGATACCGGCATGGGTCTTGAACGCTTGGCTTGCGTAATGCAGGGCGTTGACAATATGTTTGAAGTTGACAGCGTTAGAAATATACTCAACAAAGTTTGCTTGATATCCGGTGTTGAATACGGCAAGGGTGGTAATAACGATATTTCCATTCGCGCCATTACCGACCACGCACGCGCCGCAACCTTTATGATTAGTGACGGCATCATTCCTTCTAACGAAGGCCGTGGTTATGTTTTGCGCCGTCTTATCAGACGCGCCGCAAGGCACGGCAGGTTAATCGGTATCAACCGCGCCTTTTTACCGGAACTTTGCGATACGGTTATTGCAGAAAACAAAGCCGGTTATCCTGAACTTTTTGAAAAACAAGACCTTATTAAAAAGGTTATTGCCAATGAAGAAGCAAGCTTTGCAAAGACTATCGACCAAGGCTTAACAATTCTTAATGACCTTACCAAAAACGGTGGTATGCTTTCGGGCGAAGACGCATTTAAGCTTTATGATACTTACGGTTTCCCGCTTGATTTAACCAAGGATATTTTGGCAGAAAAAGGCATGACCGTTGATGAAGACGGCTTTGCCGATTTAATGCAAAAACAACGCGACCTTGCCCGTTCTTCGCGCAAATCAGCTGATGCTGAAAGTTGGAAGAGCGACGGCATTGCTTTTGACAATATCCCTGCGACCGAGTTTGTCGGTTATACCGAAAACGAAACCGAAGCCAAGGTTTTGGATATTGTGCTTAATAACGAGCATGTTGATTTTGCATCAGATGGGGCAAAGGCAATTGTAGTTTTAGATAAAACTGCTTTCTATGGCGAAAGCGGCGGCCAAATCGGCGACACCGGTGTTATTACCGCAAATTCGGGCAGCTTTACCGTTGCCGATACAAAGCGTTCTGCCGGTGTGTTTACCCACTTTGGTACTGTAAGCGGTATGATCTCTGTCGGTGACACCGTAAAGGTCAGCATTGACCTTGAAAAGCGCGAGGCAATTCGCCGCAACCATACGGCAGCCCACCTTCTACAAGCCGCTTTAAGAAGTGTGCTCGGCACCCATGTTGAACAGGCAGGTCAGTTAGTTACCGACACCGCCGTTCGTTTCGACTTTACGCATTTTTCGGCCTTAACCGAACAAGAACTCGCTAAGGTTGAAGATATTGTTAACAATGCGATTTTAAGCGGTATTCTCGTTGAAAATAAAGAAATGCCTATTGAAGAAGCTAAAAAGTTAGGCGCAATGGCGTTGTTCGGTGAAAAGTACGGCGATGTTGTCCGCGTGGTTGACGCAAAGGGCGTTTCCATAGAATTCTGCGGTGGTACACATGTTACCAATACCGCAAAAATCGGTCTTTTCAAAATCGTTTCGGAAGCAAGCGTTGCTGCCGGCGTTCGCAGAATAGAGGCCGTTACCGGTAAAAATGTATTAAACATTATTACTTCTCAAAAGCAATTGTTGGTTGATACCGCCGGTGTTCTGAAAACCGCTAACTATCTTGATGTTACTAAGCGTGCAACCGCGGTTATGGCAGAACTTAAAGAGACCGAGCAAAAGGTTGCATCGTTAGAAGATAAGTTAGTTGCCGCCAGCCTTTCGGATATTACTTCGGGTGCTTTTCGTGTCGGCGAATTCAATGTTATTACTAAAAGGTTAAACGGCACCGCAGATGAAATCAGAAAAATTGCCGATACCGTTAAAGCCGGCGACGAAAATGCCGTTGTTGCTTTCGGCGCTGTAAACGGGGATAAGGTTGTTCTTTGTGTTGCTTGCGGTACTGCCGCCGTTAAGAACGGTGCACATGCAGGCAAAATTGTCAAAGAATTAGCCGCAATTACCGGTGGTAACGGTGGCGGCAAACCTGACAGCGCAATGGCAGGCGGTAAGGATGCTTCCAAACTTGATGAAGCACTTGAAAAAGTAAAAGATTTACTGAAATAAAATCTAAGGAGGCTTAATATGGACTGTCTTTTTTGTAAAATAAAGAACGGTGAAATTAAAAGCACCAAGATTTATGAAGATGAATATGTTTATGCCTTTGCGGACATTGACCCGCAAGCACCTTTTCATGCGGTGGTAATTCCGAAAGAGCATATTAAATCCGCCGCCGAAATAACGGTTGAAAACAGTTTTTTGGTCGCTAAGGTGTTTGAAGCAATAGCACAAATTGCAAAAAACGAAAATTTGGAAAAAGGCTTCCGCGTTGTTAACAACTGTGGTGAGGAAGGCGGTCAAACAGTAGGCCATATGCACTTTCATTTGTTAGCACGCAGAAATCTTGCTTGGCCTCCGGGTTGATAAACATTTTTAAAAATTTTTTGAGGGTGAATTAAAATGTCTGAATTTTATACTATGAAAATTGCCGGACTTGAAAGAAAGTTAGAAAAATTTCCGGTAAGCGATAAATTGGATATTGCCGCTTTTATTATTTTCGGCGATGTTGAACTTACTGTTAAAGGTTGTGCCGAGCTTTTAAAAAAGGTACCCGAATTTGATGTAATTCTTACTCCCGAAGCTAAAAGCATTCCGTTAGCTTACGAAACGTCAAGGCAGTCGGGCAAGCCTTATATCGTTGCGCGTAAAGGCGTTAAGGTTTATATGAGAAATCCGTTAGATGTTGCGGTGACCTCTATAACAACTAAAAAGGAACAGCATTTATATTTGGGCGAAACCGAAGTTAACGCCATTAAGGGTAAACGCGTACTGATTTTAGATGATGTTATCTCAACCGGCGAATCCTTAACCGCTGTTAGGGAGTTGGTTAGCCGTGCCGGCGGTGTTGAAGCTGCATCTGCCGCATTTTTAGCCGAAGGCGACGCAGCCGACCGCGACGATATTATTTTCTTGGAAAAGTTACCGCTTTTCTTTAAGTAATAAAAATAAAGGCCTACACACTTTTGTGTGTAGGCCTTTATTTATCTTTTCCACTATTTATTCACTGTGCCGTGGCGCTTTGAAATTTTACTGTCTAATATGCTGAATTGACTGTCTGCTTGCTCTTTAATAAGCGAAACATCAATCGGGGCTAATGCATTTAATTTTTTAAACACGCGGTCGCTGTCACCTAAACTGTTAAGGGTTAACGGGCTCGTGTCAAGCGCCAAGTCGTAAAGAACGTTATCGGTCTTTTTGCTGTATGTGATGCTAAGAACCTTCTTGCCTAAAACATAACCTAATACCATTGCGTGGAAACGGCTCGCAACAACAATTTCACTTGTTGCTATTGAGTTTAAAACGGGCGCAAAGTCGGTGCCGTCATAAACTATTTTATTGATTTTAATGTTCGGCAGTTTGGCAATTAAACGGTCTATCGCGTTGCTGTCGCCCTGTGCTTCGCAAAAGCTTAAAAGGTCGATGGTGTAACCGCATTTTGAATAGTTTTTAATTATGTCGGCAATGGTGTTTTCGTAATTTTTGCTGATTTCCGAGCTGATGTTTCTGTCCTTTAAGTAAGTGTCAATAACCGAAACGGAAATATGTTTGGTGTCTTTAATTTCACCGTTATATTTAAAACTGAATAATAAGTCGGGGCAGTACCTGACCGATTTAATATCCTTATATAAGTTGTAGGAATACCTGTCTCTGAAAGAAATGTCGGTGCAGTCCTTAAAAAATTCTTTCCAAAAATCGTAGTAATAGCTTGTGGTGTAAGGACCGAAGTTACTGCTTAACGAATAATATTCTTTGCCCTTTTGCAGGCGGTATTTTCTGATTTTCAGGTCGTTTTCCCAGTCGCAAATTTGTTGATAAATCGAACCGCCGATGTGTATAGCACCCTTTGAGGTCTTAACAAGCAAACGCTCAAAAGCATTTTCTTTTTTGAGCTTTGCGCCGACCTTTAATATCAGTTGTACAAGCTTTCGCGATTCGTCAAAATATTGCACGTTGTTATACTTGCTGAAAAACTCAAAGCAACTGTTTGGGGCAACAACTTTAAACAATGTGTCGGGATAACGGTTAAACAAAATGTCAAAGAAAAGGTTGTCGCCTAAATTGTTCGCAAAAAATCCAAAAACAGTATAAACCGTTTTGGCTTTTTTGCCGTCGTGCAATTTTTTTGAGAATATCAAAGACGCTTCTTTTAAGGTTGATTTAAGCCGTCTTAAAATTCTGTAAAGCCTTACTTCGAGCAATCTGTCAACGCGGGGGGTATAGTTCGCAATAAACGGTGCCAACCCGTCAAGGGTGGCTTGCAGTTCGGCGCCCCGAGCGGTTAAAATATTTATTCTGTTTACAGAGTCAACCGTTTTGTCGTTGTTGTAAAATAATGGCTGTTTGTGTAGTTCATATAAGTCATTAACCGAAAAACCAAACTTTTCTTTTGCAAGATTTAAATAGGATTTGTCTCTTAACAACTCATTTAATTTTTTGTTTGCCAAATAATTTTTATTACCCGTTACATATAAACAATCAAATAAAATAAAGGCTCTTTCAAGTTCAAGCTCTTCGTGAGTATGCGGTCCGCTAAGCTTAAATTTGTCCGCAAAAGCTTCTGCAAAAATACCGTCAGGACAGTTGTTAATTAAATCGTAATTTATTCTTGCCGATTCTTCGGTGTGGGCGTTAAGAACATCTTCACCGCTTATAAAACTGTGGTTTGTATCGCAAATCCGCGCAAACATCAATGGCTCTTCTATGCAATAAACAGGGCAAATTTGCACAAGCCTTACCCATAAATCATAGTCGTGAAGATATCTGTAAGTAAGATTGTGATTTCCAAGCTTATCAAGAATTTCTTTTCTTACGAAAAACGAGCTGTGATGAAAATGGTTTGATTCTTCAAAAAACAAACGGATATATTCTGCCTGCGAACGGGACTTATAGTTAAAAATAGTATCTTTTTCATCCGTTCCCGCAATAACAATTTCGCCGTTTTCATCAATTATGCCCGAATAGGTAAAACAAGCGCCGTAATCTTTATTGTTTTCTAAAAAGTCAACCTGTTTTTCAATTTTTTCGGGCAACCAAATATCGTCAGAGTCAAGGTGGGCGACATAGTCACCTTTAACATATTTAAAAGTTTCGTTGTTGCAGTTGGAAATACCGCCGTTTTCTTCTAAAATGTGGATTTCAATGCGGGGGTCGTTGATTGCCTTTAATATGCCGACCGAATTATCGGTAGAGCAGTCGTCAACAACAATAACCTGCAAATTTTTGTAGGTCTGGTTTAAAACCGAATTAACGGTATTTAAAATTGTTTTTTCGCTGTTATAGCAGTTAATACAAACACTAACCAGTTTCTCCATAACGCACCACCTTAAATATTATAGCATTATTCTAACATAAATAAATTTATTATTCAATAAATAGTTGACAAAACAAAGGGAAAATTGTATGCTTTTTAAAAAGGAAGTGGCACAAGATGAAAAACGTTAAAATCACCGTGCTTAAAAAAGCCAAGTATGATGATTTAATTGAAAAATATGAAAATCCTATTACACACGCGTGTGATATGGAAGTGGGGCAGACTTTCGTTTCGATAAACGGCGAGAAGCCGAAAGACTTTTGCGAAAGCGCTTGGAGCAGTGTCGGTCCTTTTGCATTCGCTTTGGCAAACGGCGCCACAAACTTTTATGACGGATGGATGAAAAACGAAAAATCCGCCATGATTTCTTGCAATGACGGTTTTAGACCGGTATCATTTTTATTAGAAGCTGAATAAACTAAAACGGCTCCCCTATGTAAGGGGGAGCCGTTAATTTTTTATCTGTTATTCCTTTGCAATTAAGTAAACTGTAAATAGCATTGCAAAAATAAGTGCGTGTTCGTAAACAACGGCAAAGGGCAGTGTTCTGCTTAAAAATTGAAAGGCAATGCCGAAGACTGCAAAGACTAAAAGCATAACAACCTTTAATGGCATTCTTTTCGATTTTACGGCAGAAATTAAAATTCTTAAAACGTTTACTGCACCGAACACCAACAGACAAGCCATGTCAAATTTGCCTGCAAACAACATAAGTACAACGGCTAAAAGGTAAAGCACACCCTCTAAACTGTAAAAAAAGATTTTTTCGGGCTTTTGCTCTGCTTTAATGTAATTTGACATAAGATATGCAAAACGGCGTATAGCTTCAAATAAAGCCAAATAAAGCCCTATCCAAATCAAGTTTTTAGCGGTGCTTGTAAACTTAAAAATATGTACCAATGCACCTGCTACTGCCGAAAGGGCGGTAAGGCCAAAAAGCTCGGCAAAGCTTTCTTTTCCTTTCCTTTTAAGCATAACCGAAAAGATAAGCGCCACTACGGCAATCGGCAAATCGGTAAAACCCTTTATTGCTTCTTGAAATTCGTTCATATTAAATCACCTTTTAAATTTTATAAACCCATTATACCACATTTTTTTGCAGATTGATAACTTTTTTACCTTGCTTTTCGGCAATCTCTTTAAATTTTGACGCACCGCCAAAGGAATAGCATACATAGGTAACGACAATATCCGACCATTCTATCATTATGCGGTTTCGTTTATCTATTGCAAATCGCGGTGGTACATTTTCAAGACCGTCGGGATAGATAGTATCCGAATAATCGGTAATATCAAACTCATCCCGTTGCCCCGGCATATAGCTAAGCACAACCGAATATTTGATGTGCGGGTAAATTGCCGTTAACTCTTTTAATTCTTTTTTAACCATATAATCAAATGCGCCCTTATTGCCGACATAGAATGTATCCACACCGTTATTCTCAATCAAGTTTATTAAAGTATCGTGCAGAATAGGGCGGATGCTATCCGGTGTGCTACGGTGACCGAAAAAAGTGCAAACCATAATATCAACCTCCTTTTGTTTGCAAATACATAAATATATTTTACTTTTGCAAACTATATAAGTCAAGTGCAAACAGTTAGTTTGCGGATTTATATTTCTTCACAAATTATAATATTTATGAAGAATGAGAGGTGTAGGCGTTGAACAAAAACAAATTCAATTACCGTGATAAAATCAACCAACTCGGTATTACCATTGCATCGCTTCGAAAAATGCGTGATATGACACAAGAACAATTATCTGAAAAAGCAGGGATAAGCCGAACTTTTCTAAGTTCTATTGAAGCACCGGGAACAACACGCTCATTTTCTCTTGAAGTTTTGTATGCCATTGCAGAAGCTTTAGAAGTAAAACCGGGTGATATTTTAAATTTTGCCGATTATCCCGAAAAAATTTTGAATAGCAAATAAGAACAAGTATAAGAATAAAATTTAAGCACCGTGTTTTAAACACGGTGCTTTTTTATGTGTAATATTCAGTTTTACTTGCAAGCTTCTTCTACCGATTTTTCGGAAGATTGCATTGCATAAATTGTTTTTTGAAGAAGGTCGTCAAGCTCCCATCCGAGATTTTGAGCGCCTTCGGCAATAACATCGCGGTTACAACCGGCGGCAAACTTTTTGTCCTTAAATTTCTTTTTAAGACTTTTAAGCTCCATACCCTCTGTCGATTTTTCGGGGCGCATAAGAGCATAAGACCAAATAAGACCGGTAAGCTCATCAGCTGCGAAAAGGACTTTTTCCATTTCCGATTCCGGCTCAACATCAGCGCAAAGGCCAAATCCGTGTGAAACGACAGCATGTATCATTTCTTCGCTTGCGCCGGCTTCTTTAAGAAGCTCGGGTGCTTTTTTGCAATGCTCATCCGGCCACATTTCAAAGTCAATATCGTGCAAAAGACCGACTTGACCCCAAAATTCTTCTTCATCTTTATATCCGAGCTCGTTTGCAAACCATCTCATAACACCTTCAACCGTCAAAGCGTGGCGGATATGAAACGGCTCTTTATTATATTTCTTTAAAAGCTCAAACGCTTCTTCCCTTGAAAAGGGTGATTTAAGCGCCTTTTCCCTTTTCGCCGGTTTTTTGCTTCCGGCAGAAACACCTTCGGGCTTCATTGTCGGGATGACGCCGAAAGAGAATTTATAAGACTTTGTAACTCGTTACAACTCCTTATTCTATCAACCTTTTTCACACTTCATATCATACAAGTGTTCATATGTCTTTATACAAACTTTGCATTTGGGTGTAGTAAAAGGTGTAGTAGAGGTGTAGTAACTCAAACCGTCATTTCGCTGAATTGAGCCGATAAATTATCAAACTCTTCCATCTTTTTGTCCTTTGTTACATCGGCATAAATATTTAAAGTTGTTTGGATGTCGGCATGTCCTAACACATCCTGAATAACTTTGATGTTCATACCCGATTCGCACAACCTTGTGGTAAAGGTGTGCCGTAGCGTATGACAACTGAACAGCGGTAGCAGAACAGGGTTTTCTTCGCCTTTTTGAAGCACATCGTAATTGCAGTCTCTCACAATACGCCGTATTGCTTTGTTAAGATTTCCGGCGTGCTGAACCTTACCGTCTTTATTTACGAATATAAAATCCGTATACATATCAACGGTGTCAACGCAGGAAAGACCGATTTCCTCTTGGTACTTCTTTTCGGTTTTGAACGCTTCTTTCACAAAATCCATCATCGGTATGGTTCGGTTTCCGGCTTTTGTTTTCGGTGTGTTGATTCCGAAAGTACAACCGTTATGGTCTCCGTGATTATAGTAGACAATAGTGTGGTTTACATCAATAATACCTTCTTCAAGGTCTATGTCGCACCACCTGAGTCCTACCGTTTCGCCGACACGCATTCCCGTACCAATCATTACCGCAAACACCGGATACCAATGCTTATAGTGCGGTGTATTCTTGATATAGTTGATAAACAGATTTTGCTGTTCAAGCGTTAAGGCGTGTTTTTTCTCTACATCAAAACAGTATGCTTTTTTCAGTTCTTTAAGTACATTGTCGGTCGGGTTCATTCGCAGATATCCGTCATCCACCGCCATTGTAAAAACCTGATGCAAAACATTGTGAACAGTATCAAGTGTGGATACTTTCATTATTTTGCCGTCAACCAATGTATTGTAGAACCGTTTCACATCGGTTTTCTTCACCATAGAAATCCGCATTTTTCCGAAACGGGGACGGACAAACAAGTTATACATATACTTGTAGTTTTGAAAAGTATTGTCTTTGAGTCCTCGCTTTAAGTCACACCACATATCAAACGCTTCGTTTACGGTAGTCATTTTGGTATCGGTCTTGATGCCGTCATGAATATCAGCCGTAATTTCCTCTTCCTTTTGCCTTAACAGTTCAAGCGTTCCGGCATATACGGAATGGCGTTTGCCGCCTTGTGTGTACCAACGGTATTCATAGATTCCGTCCGAGCGTTGCAGTTCGCCTTTGCGTAGAGCAATCCTGTCCTTATCGAGTCTTCTGTTGCTTTTTCCTTTCGTATTTTTATTAGGCATTGCTATCACTCCTTCATTATTTTACATTTGAAAAGAGTTATAACAAGCTGTGAAAACAGTATATCATGTTTCAGCTTATTCTTCAAGCACTCTGTCAAATATAATGGAATCTAAATGGAAAATTGCTTTTCGATATATTCATCAAAGAGCCTACGCTTAATCAAACGCTTGGTTCCGATCCATAGAACAAAATCGCAGTTGTCTTCATTTGTTATATTTCGGATTTTGTTAATTCCGATACCTGAGTAAGCGGCAGCTTCTTCCAATGTTAAGTTTGATTTCTCCCAAATGGGGATTTCATATTTCATGAGGCAACGCCTCCTTCGTTTTAGATTACCTCCTTTCTGCCGGAGGCGTGGCAACAATTTTGTTTCATTTCAAAAATCTCCTTCGTCTATTTAAAATTCTCACCTTGTGGTGAAGGTCAGATGCCGGACACACCGGCATCTGCCTGAGAATGTTTATTTCACTTTTTGGGGTTGCTCTGCAAGATAAATTTTAGTCACAGAGATACGGTGATGGCCAAGACTCTCACTGACATTGCGGGCAACATTTTTTCTGCCTTCTTCCGTAAGTTTTTTCTCACGGTTTTGAGCATAATAATACCGAAGTCCGTGCCAAGTCAAATGTTCATAGCGTTCCTTGTTGCCGGGTTCGACTTTGCTTTGACGGTCCTTGTCGGTAAATTTGGGGCGGTTATTTCTTAACCAGTTTTCAAGTGATTCCATTTCTCTCTGAACACCGAATTTTTGGTTCTGTGCAATGGCATATTCGCTCGGGTGCAATCCGAACTTTTGTGCTTTTGCATTCATCCTTTTCAAAAGCTCAAGCTGTTCTTTGGTTTCAACCGGAACAGAACGGGTTTGACCGCCTTTGCCTTTGACTTGCAGTTCGGTTTTGTACAATGCTTCCCGGATATCGTTTACACGGATTTTTGCGATTTCATGAATACGAAGCCCGAAGTGCTGGCCGAGGTTAATGGCGTCAAACACATCATATCTGCCCATTTCTTTTGCAACGGATTTCGCACTTTCGATTTCGTGCGGAAGCCATGCTCTGTCAACCGTACCGGTTCTGCATTTGGCGAGGTCAAGAACTTTGTTGTCCGGCAATATGTTTTTACTGCCTGAAAGTTTGTGTACGAATCGGATACCGGACAGTTCGCAACGAATGGTAGACGGCGAATAGTGCTTGATTTCTTTCATATATTCGGCATAGCCGTATATATGTTTGGCTGAAATGTTCGCAATCTTCTGACCGTGCCATTCATCTGCGTAATACTGTGCAAAGTGGTCGAAGCATTCAAGATAGCG